>JAGCLD010000032.1 GCA_017647145.1 Paludibacteraceae bacterium | reverse complement strand
TTCTTCTACCTTCTCTTCTATTTCTTCTTCAACTTCTTCTGATAATTCTTCGAGTTCTTCTTCAATACATTCAGTTTCGTCTTCATTTTCTAGCAGTTTCTCTTCTTCGATTTCTACTTCTACTTCATCCACTTCGTCCGGCTGCATTTCTACTGTGAGTGGATGTTCAATAAGCGGTTGTTCAGTTTCGTCTTTTGTTTCGACTTGCTCTGTGATTATCTGTATCTTTTGTACTGCAACGGGTTCTTCAACTGATTTTATCACTTGAAGTTCTTCATTTTCAACGATTTTTTCAACTTTTTCTGCTGTATTTGGTAATACCAACAGTTCATTAAGTATTTGTTGTACAGAGTTTGTTTTTTGTAATGCCAAATGGATTAAAACCGGTGGGCATTGTGCAATTTGATCAAATCCCTCCGTTAATTGCATTAACTCTGCTATATCTTTTCGCAGTAATGTGATTATTGTTTGTTTGTCCATAATAAAAATGTAATTTTCGTTGTGTGTAAACGTGTGCGAAAATACTCATTTTCTTTGCAATATACAAGTAATTAGGTGTAAATAGTTATACTCATGTTGGTACTTTCTTTGTGCTTTCTTGATTTGCGTTGTTTTTTTGCAAACAAGCAAGGTGATTGTTGCCGAATAGCCTACTAATAGCCTACTAATAACCTACTAATGTTAGGACGGATTCGCCTGCGTAATGGGTGATTCACTATAGATTAGTGTATATCTGAAGTTATATTTTCTCATAGTCAGATAAATATTGAGAGACCGTGTCAAAGATTGTTTCTGACACAGCCTCTCTTCTAATGGCATATACTTGTGTGTGGTATTAGACCGATTAATGGCAGTTATAGGATTTATAGTTCAGCCAATAATTGCGTCATGATGGTAGTCATGAGTGGTTGTGCTTTATTGCCAATTTCTTGCACTTCATCATGTGTAACTTCTACGATTTTTCCAGGAACGCCCAAGTCTGTGATGATACTCATACCGAAAACACGCATTCCTGCATGATTGGCTACAATCACTTCAGGCACTGTGCTCATACCTACTGCGTCACCGCCAATAGCACGGAAATAGCGATATTCAGCAGGTGTTTCGAATGTAGGTCCTTGCGTTCCAACATATACCCCTTCTACTGTGCGTATATTATTTCTTTCTGCTACTGCGCGTGCCTTCTCGATTAATTCTCTGCTATATGGTTCGCTCATATCCGGGAAACGTGGTCCGAGGTCGTTGTAGTTTTTTCCACGTAAAGGGTGTTCGGGGAAAACGTTAATATGGTCGGTGATAATCATGAGGTCACCAATTTCGAAGTCCGGATTTACGCCTCCAGATGCATTAGATACAAACAGAGTGTCAATACCTAATGCTTTCATAACGCGTACAGGGAATGTGACTTCTTGCATATTGTATCCTTCGTAGTAGTGAAAACGTCCCTGCATGGCCAATACGTCGCATCCACCCAATTTACCAATTATCAGCTTTCCTGAGTGTCCTTCTACAGTTGATATTGGAAAGTGTGGAATTTCGTTGTAGGGAATTTCTATTTTATCAGTGATACGTGTGGCTAAATTGCCTAATCCTGTACCTAAAATAATTCCTACGTGCGGATTTGTTGTCATTCTCTCGCGGACGTAAGCAGCTGTCTGATTAATTTTCTCTAACATAATCTTTTAGTATTTTAATGAATGTATCTTGTTCGTTAATGAGTTTTGTTTCAATAGGCAAATAGTGTATGTAAGAACGCAAGGAATGTGGTAAATGGGGATTGTTTATCATACGCATTGCGTCTTTTTCTGTAGTCAGCAAAATGGTGTCTTGTGGCATTGTTGCCATGCATTGTTGCATGGAGTGAAAATCAGAGATAGTAAAGTCATGGTGATCAGGGAAATGCATGCTTTTCAAATTCGGGACATGAGACTTCACGTGATCTTCTATGTATTGAGGACGCGCAATGCCTGTAACTAAGCAAACGGAGTGGATGTTGTTCCATGTCACTTGATGGTCACCCTCCATTGGCATGGGGGTACCATAGACAACGGATGAGAAGAAAACTTTTTGATGGGATGAAATGTCCAACCTTTCTTTGATTTTTGTTTGTTCTTGTTGTGTGAGATGAGGAGGACATTTTGTTACCATAATCCAATCAGCCCTTTTAGCTTCAGTGATACTATCACGCAAATAGCCATGAGGCAGATATGTGTCATCTATGTATAGCAGGTCATAGGTGGTGAGTAATAGTGTTTTTCCGGGTTTCACTGCTCTGTGTTGCATGGCATCATCCATCACAATACAGTCAATCTCAGGATGTTGCTTTATGAGTGTTGTGATGCCTGTTTTTCTTTTTTCACACACAGCGACTGGGATGTTTGGGAAGCGACGTTTGACCAACAATGGTTCGTCACCAACTTGTTGCGTTTGATTGTCAAGTGTAAGTTTAATGTATCCTTTCGTTTTCCGTTTGTATCCCCTACTCAAGAATGCGACAGAAAATTCTTCGTGCAAGGATTGTAGCAGAAATATAGCATGTGGTGTCTTTCCTGTTCCACCCACAGCCAAATTACCCACACAAATTGTCTTCAGTGGAGGAATCCACTGTTTGAAACAGCCTTTGTTATACAATTCATTTCTGATTTTTATAACTAAAGCATATAGGATTGACAAGATGTAGGTAATGACTTTCATCGGATATTAATTTCCATTGGCATTATCGCCTCCAAAGAATATGGTCTTTGTTTTATTTCATTGAAGCGTCTCCACATGTGCGAGAAATGGGTTTGTGAACCAGCATTCACTGATGCAGATAATTCTTCCATTAGGATAGTCAATGCATCCTTTTTCTTTGGGTATTCAACCACTCTATATTTATCTAATCCAGCCATTTCAGCAGCAATATTGATTGCATCTTGAATTCCTCCCAAGGTATCGACCAAGCCATTTTCTATAGCCGCGACACCTGTCCATACTCTACCTTCAGCAATGTTTTTGATATCATCTACACCAACAGCGCGTCCGTCTGCACAACGCTTTACAAACAGCTCGTACCCACGATTGACATGCGCTTGTATTAATTCACGCGTTTCCTCATTCATGCCCATTAGCATAGATGCCTCCATCGCGCTACGCTTATTAGTGCCAACTCCATCATAATTCAGTCCTATTTTTCCCATCATTCCACTGAGATCAGGCACCATTCCGAAGATACCAATAGACCCCGTCAATGTGGTAGGCTGCGCAACTATCGCATCGGCCATACACGCAATGTAATAACCACCAGAGGCAGCATAGTCACACATAGAGACTACGAGAGGTTTATCCTTCTGTAACTGTGTAAGGGCATACCAAATTTGTTCACTTGCGAAGGCACTTCCACCCGGAGAATTGACACGTAGTACAACACTCTTAATGGTGCTGTCATTCTTCACTTTATTAATAATTTTCACCATTTCTTTTCCCACTATACCTTCTCCTGCATCATCCGTAATGTCGCCTACTGCATAGATGATAGCAAGTTTTGGATTTCTTGCCTCAACATTCAACTCCGGCAATGCTTTCATTTCCTTATTTGAAACGGTTTTTACTTCCTTTGTTTCTAGCCATGTACACAACACATCATCAACATCTTGCTCATAAACCAATGTATCAATCAATCCAGAAGTCACATAATCTTGCGTTGGAGCATAGAGCATATTTCTATCAGCAGCATTTTGAAGGTCAGTGACAGAGAGTTGGCGCGATTCAGCCACCTGAGAAATAATTTCCTTCCATATGTCTGTAATCATCTTACTTACCTGCATACGATTTGGTTCGCTCATTTCCGTTGCAATAAAAGGTTCTACAGCAGATTTAAACGTTCCAACCTTTACAACCTGCATTTGCACTCCTATCTTATCTAACAGATTCTTATAAAACATTGTTTCTGAGTATAAACCACTCCAACTCAACATTCCCTCCTTATTAAGCATCATTTTATCAGCTACGGAAGCTAAATAATAGTTGGATTGTGTATATATATCAGCATAAGCTACAATCCATTTACCCGATTCTTTGAAGCGCAAAAGAGCATTTCGCAATTCTGTCAAAGAAGCATAAGATGCAGAAAGATTGCCACCTTTCAAATAGATACCTTGTATGGAAGGCTCAGTGGCAGCTCGTTGAATATTCTTCAAGAGATCATCCAATCCCTGCACAGTTATTTCAGGGCTACCCATCGCCTTAGAAAGTGCCATGTTAAAAACTTCATCTTCTTGACTACGTTCTTCCAAGATTCCCTCTAACTCAATTTCATATACAGAATTTGGCTTCAAGACTGTAGTTTGTTGTGAACCTACAGCCGCTAATGATCCTATTACAGCAAAAAAGAAGAAAAGCCCCACAAAGAAGAACAAAAACAGTCCTACTAAAGTGGCTAGTGTGTACTTAATAAATTGTTTCATAAATCCGTTTTTTAGGAGTGAGTAAATTTTCTACTTATACATTAAAAACAATTGACTATTATAATCATTGCAAATATAAAAACTCTTCATCAATCACACAAAAGTATAAACTGATCAGTGTAAGGAAAAGATGAATTCACAAAAATCAGTGATTGTATTTTGCATTCACCTATGTTTTGAGTATTTTTGCAACATGAAACATATGTATAGAATTTTCCACCTCATCGCTTATTGTGGCATTGTTGCCTCCGTATTTGCCCAAACAAGCATCCAACCAACAGGAGATTATTATGTTCTCTCCCAAGGTTTGGACGAGATAGACCATGTAGTGCTTTTCAGACAGATAGACTCACAGAGTGCTATTCATTATACGGGTAGTAAGAGTCCAGTAAACTGGTATGATTATAACGGAACTCTTTTATTGAGCAATTCCGATCAATTCTTAATGCCCGAAAATAACAGTGGGTATCGTGTGATTGCCGGCAGTGGAACGACTAGCGACACCATTACGTTCTATGTGCTTGATTATAAAGAATATCAACCCACATTCAACTCTCTGTTTGTTGATGAAGCGTATGTGAACCTATGCGAAGAAACCCGTTTGATACTTGAGGCAAATCTTCGCTCGATGTCCTACCACACCCCTTCTAATTTAAGCCGAGCATTACCACAAACTTATAAGCTCAGCTACAACACACTTACCTGGAGTGGAGAAGGATGGACAGAAACCACGATAGATACCCTCGTCAGTCCTGCTAATCGTTGGGATGTAAAAGCCCCTCTCACAGCCACAACATTCAAATTAACAGACATTACTTATATAGAAGAACTCGGAATAGTAGATACAATCAGCATAGAGTCAGATGTCTATCAAGCCATAGCGATTGACATTCATCCCATTTCCATCACTGAGATACGAACAGCAAAAAACGAAATTGACCGTCCATCAGAGGCTACTTCTATTAAAGGTTCAGCACCATTAGTAATACAGTTTTTGGCAAATGCCAACGAACCAGTAGCAGAATATTATGATTGGAAAGTGAAGCGAGGCAGTGACCTATTGGTGCAACGTTCAGAAAAAGAACATCGATATACTTTTGAAGATGCAGGTATATATGACGTGACACTTAACGTGACCAACACTGCCGGCTGTAGTGACACGGCCTCATTCCGCATTGAAGTATCCATCTCGTCTCTGCGTGTTCCCAATGTGTTTACACCAAATGGAGATGGCAAGAATGATGAATTTAGAGTGGCATATCGATCGTTATTAACCTTTAGCGGCCATCTCTACAATCGTTGGGGCAGAAAAGTATTTGCATGGACTGATCCTCAAAAAGGATGGGACGGCACGATTAATGGTCAGCCAGCCAGTCCCGGAGTCTATTTTTATGTCATTCAAGCTGAGGGCTCAGACGGGGTGAAGTATAGACTTAAGGGAGATGTTACACTAATTGGACGCTAATCCATTCATTTCATTAAGTAGGAGATTTTACGTAAAAACATTTTTGGCGTTCATCTGTTGTAATAGTAAAGATTAACCTAAAACTATTACAACTATGAAAACATCACTTACAACTGTCAAACAGCTAGGAATGCGCATTGTAAAACATTGGTATTTACCGATTGTTGCCGGTGTATTATGCATTGCCTGTGGCGTATTTATCTTTGTTTACCCTCTTGAAAGTTACTTATTATTAGCCATCACTTTAGGCATTGTCATCTTAATTACCAGTTTTATGGAAATTGTCATGGCATTGAGTTCTCGTAATTGGTTTCTAACACGTCCATGGAACATCATTGGCATCATCATCAATATATTGCTCGGCATCTTCCTTTGTGCCAATCCTACCATTAACATCATTCTATTACCCTTTCTCATAGGTGGTTGGGTGTTTATGCGTAGTTTGATGCTACTATCATTAAGTCGCGATTTTTCGAACATGGATATTCCTATAGGAAATTGGCTCTTCGCACTCGGACTCCTGCTATTGATTCTTTCTATCATAATCATAATACGTCCGTTTGCCATAGGAATCAACATGGTGATTATCCTTAGTGGTGTGAGCTTCATTATCGGCGGAATCTCACTCATCGTGCTCTCGCTCAATGTAAGACGTTTACACTGTATAGTAAAAAAATATCTCACCGCAGACACCGAGGTTGAGGAGTGTTAGTGCGCTTTTCAACCCACACTATATATTTCCTTTGAACAGAAGCCATCGGCAAGACCGGTGGCTTCCCAGTTGTTTTATTAGTGCATTTATACTATCTTTGTAGGGTGAAAAAAAACAACTTGCTATGCATATACACATATTATCTCCCTCCGGATATATTGCTTCCGAATACATTGACCAAGCGGCCAGACGTCTGGAGAATTATAGACACACTGTGAGCATTGGTAATCATGCAAAGGGGAAATATGGTCGTTTTTCCGGGACAGAAGAAGAACGAATCTTGGATTTACAAAATGCGATTAATGATGATAGTATTGAGGCTATACTCTGTAGTAGAGGTGGATATGGGCTGGTTCAAATCATTGATAAAATAGACTTTACTCCTCTTATCAAATCACCTAAATTACTGATTGGTTTTAGTGACATCACTGTGTTACACAATGCATTAGCCCATCACCAAATACCATCGCTTCATGCAATCATGACTAAGCATATAGCAACAGTTTCAGAGGAAGACGAGTCTTTGAACAGATTAATTAATATACTCAACAACCCGTCAGCACTACCCTCCCCTGTTTGCACATCTTCACATCCACTCAACCATCTGGGCGAAAGCAATGGAATATTACGAGGAGGTAATCTTTCTGTGTTATATGGTTTGCGAAACACTCCCTTTGATATCCCGGAAGAGGAGGAAACTATCCTTTTTATAGAAGATATAGCCGAACGTCCATATCACATTGACAGGATGATGAGTAATCTACGATTAAGCGGAGTGTTGAAACGTTTAAAAGGTCTAATTGTCGGTCAATTTTCAGACTGCACAGAAGATCCTTTAATGATGGGTAGCATTGCAGAACGTATCGCCTATGTAGTGAGAGATTACGATTATCCTGTATGTTTTAATTTTCCTGCAGGTCATGTTGACTATAACCTTCCTTTATTACTCAACAGTTCTGTAAACCTATGTATTACTGAAACAAACGTTGTACTATCTTATAAATAAAACAAAAACGACTTATGAAACAAATTATCAAAATTACTTTATTGATAGCCTTAGTGATGAATGTAGTGATATTTCCAACCCATGCACTTGAGTATGACACTCATATGCGCGATAGTATTCTCAGTGAGATATCCGGAGCAACCATCAGCACGCAAGTTATTAATGTACAACAATACGGAGCTATTGGAGATGGGAAACACAATTGTAAACCAGCATTTGACAAAGCGATAAAGAAAGCAACAAGACAAGGAGGTGCCCGTATCCTTGTACCTGCCGGCACTTACTATCTATGCGGTCCTATTCACCTACAAAGCAATATATGTTTGGAAATACAAGAAGGAGCAACATTAAAATTTAGTCCGGATCCTACATACTACCCCATAGTAAATACTAGTTGGGAAGGTACACGTCTGTATAACTATAGTCCTTTCATTTATGCTTTCAATGCGTCTAACATAGCCATCATCGGCAAAGGTAATATTGACGGGAATGCCATGAGTACTTTTGCCACATGGAGAGATAAGCAACGACCAGACTTGCAGAGTAGCAGAAATATGAATCATGAAGAAACTGCAATAGAAAGCAGAATCTATGGAGAGGGTCATTATTTACGTCCACAATTGATACAATTCTACCAATGTAAAGACATTACATTAGAAGATGTGTTTATCACCAACTCCCCTTTTTGGTGTATTCATCTACTTCAAAGTGAAAATATCATCTGTCGCTCATTGCGCTATGATGCCAAGTTAGTCAACAATGACGGCATTGACCCTGAAAGTTCACGAAACATTCTCATAGAAGACATTCATTTTAACAATGGAGATGACAATATAGCCATTAAAAGCGGCAGAGACCACGACGGAAGAAGTTTAGCCATGCCGTCTGAAAACATTATAATTCGTCGTTGTCATTTCAAAGGGTTACATGCCGTCGTTATTGGAAGTGAAATGTCAGGTGGTGTTCAAAATATATTTGTGGAAGATTGTGACTATGCGGGGTACTGTAAAAGAGGTATATATATCAAAACCAACCCAGACAGAGGAGGTTTCATTCGCAATATATTTGTCAAGAACTGCCAATTTGGGGAAGTAGAAGATCTCTTCTATGCAACAAGTATGTATGCCGGCGAAGGATTAGAGAACCACTATTTTACCAAAGTGGAAAACATTTATTTAGATGGGATAAGTTGCCAACGTGTAAACAAAGCCGCATTAGTCCTACAAGGCACTATAAAAGAGCCTATTAGAAATGTTATATTCAAGAATATTGAAATAGAAAGCGCTCCGAATGCTATTAGTTTTGACCATACAGAATCTGTTAGTTTAGAAAACATCCATATCGGAGGCAAAGCCGGCGTTCCAACTCAAGTTTCACAAAAAGACAATCTATTCGGTCGATAATCACCATAAATTTGCTATTGCAACAATCAAAAGAAAAGACTAACTTTGGCAACGAAAATAAATACACGAAAATATGGCAAAAGACAACAACAATAATAATGGTGCATCTTTTCACAATGCATTGACAGCAGGCAGTAAAGTTGTGGGAACCATCACCGCTGACAGCGATTTTAGAATTGATGGACATGTAGAAGGTGATATAACTTGCAAGGGTAAAGTCGTAGTAGGACAAAAAGGTTTTATCAAAGGAACCATTGATTGCATGAATGCTGAAATATATGGTACTATTGAGGGTAAAATGACTGTTAGTGAAACATTAACTTTACGTCAAACTGCAGTTGTTACTGGTGAAATCAATATTGGTACATTGATTATAGAGCCAAATGCAGCATTTAATGGAACATGTGTTATGACCAAGAAAACAAACACAACTCCATCCAAGACTAAATAGAACAATAATTAAACCATTCTAATAATCATATTAAACACAAAAGAACATGGCAACAATTAAACCATTCAAGGGTATTCGCCCTCCAAAAGCATTGGCTAAACAAGTTTCTTCTCGTCCTTACGATGTGCTTAATTCAGAAGAAGCACGCAATGAAGCAGAAGGCAACGAGATGTCACTTTATCACATCATCAAACCTGAAATTGACTTTCCTATTGGTACAGATGAACACGATGAATGTGTATATGCCAAAGCTTTAGAAAACTTTACTAACTTCAGAAAACAAGGCTGGTTGCAACAAGATGCAAAAGAAAACTATTATGTGTATGCACAAACAATGGATGGCAGAACACAATATGGTTTGGTAGTATGTGCAGCTGTGGAAGACTACATGGAAGGTCGCATTAAGAAACACGAATTAACTCGCAAAGATAAAGAAGAAGACCGTATGAAACATGTGCGCGTAAATAATGCCAATGTAGAACCAGTGTTCTTCGCATATCCACACAGAGATGATTTAGATCAAATTATTGCTGACGCTACTGCTAAAGAGCCAGAATATGACTTTGTTGCCGACTTAGACGGTTTTGGACATACATTCTGGGTAATTGATAACGAAGAAACTATTCAACGTATCACAGAAATCTTTGCACAAATTCCTTACATGTACATTGCAGATGGTCACCACAGAAGTGCAGCAGCTGCTTTAGTAGGTCATGAAAAGAAATTGCAAAATCCAAATCACAAAGGTGATGAAGAATACAACTATTTCTTAGCTGTTTGTTTCCCTGACAACCAATTGAATATCATTGACTACAACCGCGTAGTAAAAGATTTAAACGGCTTGTCAGATGAAGAATTCCTTCAAAAAGTAAGTGAACACTTCGTTGTAGAAGAAAAAGGTGCAGACATATACAAACCAAGCAAATTGCACAACTTTGCTCTCTATTTAAGTGGCAAATGGTATTCATTAACTGCAAAAGAAGGAACATATAATGACAACGATCCTATCGGTGTATTAGATGTTACCATCTCATCTAATTTGATTCTTGATGAAATTCTTGGCATTAAAGACTTGCGTACAGACAAACGTATTGACTTTGTTGGCGGTATTCGCGGATTAGGTGAATTGCAAAAACGAGTTGATAGTGGCGAAATGAAGGTAGCATTAGCGCTTTATCCAGTATCTATGAAACAATTGATGGATATTGCAGATAGCGGTAATATCATGCCTCCTAAGACCACTTGGTTTGAACCAAAATTACGTTCAGGACTTATCATCCACGAATTGGTATAGAGATTATATTGAAATCAATCATTAATGTCAAGTAAAAAGTGTTTTAGTTTAGTGCTCTTAGCCTTATGCATGTTGAGTTGGACATCATGTGGTGTAAAAGCACGTATCAAGAAAGCAGACAAGCGTTATCAAATCGGTGAGTACCACGCTGCCGGAGAGATGTATCGTTCGGTTTATGCACGTATTCCCAAAAAAGATAAAAAAACTAAGGCACATGTAGCGTTTTATCAAGGTGAATGTTATCGTCTCACCAATAATTCGCGCGCTGCAATGACTTACAGAAATGCATTGAAAAACAATTCTGAAGATACAACCATCACGTTGCGATATGCACAAGTATTGCAACGTGATGGTAAGTATAAAGATGCATCTAATCAATATACAAAGTATTTAGAGACCTACCCTAACCATCCTATTGCTCAAAAAGGCTTAGAATCTTGTAGTCTTATTTCTGAGTGGAAAAACACTCATACCCGTTATAAGATAAAAGAAGCCGTTGAATTTAACAGTAAGCGTTCGAGCACTTTTTCTCCATCTTTTATAGGAGACTCTAACGATGCTATTATTTTTTGCTCTACCCGTTCTCTTAATAAAAAGGCTTTAGCCAAAAATAGCGCTATTACAGGCCAGCCCAATAATGACATATATTCCATGCGGAAAAACGCATCAGGCAAATGGGAAGAAGCAGAACAGATAGAAACTCTCTGCACGGAATATGATGAGGGAGTGTGTTCTGTCACCTCTGATGGTAAAACAATCTACTTCACCCGAGCACAATCCATTAATGGCAATGATCGCGGGGCAGAGATATACGTATCCAATCGTTCAGGTGGTGATTGGGGAGATCCTCAACCCATCAGACTCTTTGATGACAGTACCATCACCGTAGCCCACCCTGCTATAAATTACACCGGTGACACCCTCTATTTTGTATCAGATGCACCCAATGGATATGGAGGTAAAGATATATGGATGGCGGAATTAGTAAATGGTGAATGGAAAAACGTCCATAACTTAGGTAATACTATTAATACTCCAGAAGACGAGATGTTTCCTTTCTGTCACCAGAATGGAACACTTTATTTTGCCTCTAATGGACATCTAGGATTCGGTGGTTTGGATTTATATAAAGCAAACATCAATCATGATGATACTTGGAGTATTGTTAATATGGGGATTCCTTTTAACTCATCAGCCGATGATTTTGGTATTTGCTTCTCTTCCACTACAGAAGAAGGTTATTTTTCATCTAATAGGAACGACAAGAAAAGTTTTGACAAAATCTACCATTTTGTTCTACCGGAACTTATCTATCTTTTAGAAGGGTGCGTTACCGATAATAACGGAGAACCTCTGTCCGATGCATATGTTCGCATTATCGGTGATAATGGAACCAATGTAAAAATGAAGGTTAAGAAAGACGGTACTTATCGTCTAAAGATGGATCAAGATGTACAATATGTCATGATGGCCTCCAACAGAGGTTACCTCAATCAGAAACAAGAAGTGAACACACAAGGGGTGAAAGACAGCAAGACCTTCACCACTAATTTCACATTAGCACCTATCAGCAAACCTGTTACCATGGACAATATCTTCTATGAATTTGGTAAATGGACTCTTACTCCAGAATCAGAAGAAGGACTAAATGCGTTGGTTAAACTTCTTAATGATAATCCTAATATCACCATAGAAGTCAGTGCACATACAGACTATGTAGGCAATGACACATTCAATAAAGAACTTTCTGAGAAGCGTGCTCAATCAGTCATAGCCTACTTACTCAATAGCGGCATTGAATCGGCACGTGTCACTGCCGTAGGATATGGAGAAGACCAACCTATCACAGCAGATAAGATTACCCATAATAAATATCCTTTTATTCCTATCGGTCAAGTGCTCACCGAAGAATTTGTAACTACTCTTACCGAAGAGCAACAAGAAATAGCTAATCAAATTAATCGTCGAACAGAATTTAAGGTGTTAAAGACTACCTATAATCTCTATTAATTCTTCTTAGATGAAACAATATCTCAACCTTTTGGAACGTGTACTCGCAGAGGGCGTCTATAAAGAAGATCGCACAGGCACAGGCACGATTAGTGTTTTTGGTCATCAAATGCGTTTTAACCTTGATGAAGGCTTTCCTTGTCTTACCACAAAGAAGCTTCACCTCAAATCCATCATTCATGAATTACTATGGTTTCTTCAAGGAGATACTAATGTGAAATATCTACAAGACAATGGTGTTAGGATATGGAATGAGTGGGCAGATGATGAAGGTAATCTTGGTCATATATATGGTTATCAATGGCGTTCTTGGCCTGATTATAATGGTGGGAGTATAGACCAAATTAGCGAAGCAGTGCATACTATAAAGAATAACCCGGATTCTCGTCGCATAATTGTTAGTGCTTGGAATGTGGCAGATTTAGACAAGATGAACTTGCCTCCTTGTCATGCATTTTTTCAATTCTATGTTGCTGATGGTCGACTGAGTCTTCAACTCTATCAACGTAGTGCAGACATATTTTTAGGTGTTCCATTTAACATTGCTTCCTATGCTCTGTTGCTACAAATGATGGCACAAGTCACAGGTCTTAAAGCCGGAGAATTTGTACACACATTGGGTGATGCACACATTTATAGCAATCATATGGAGCAAGTAAAACTACAACTTACTCGTGATCCTCGCCCGCTACCTAAAATGCTCATCAATCCCGAAGTCAACAATATATTTGACTTCCAATATGATGATTTCCAACTAATCAATTATGATCCACACCCTCATATTAAGGGAATAGTTTCTGTATAACGACTATGCTATCTATCATTGTTGCCATTGACACTCACTATGGTATTGGACGCAATAATCAGTTATTGTGTTATCTTCCCAATGACTTGAAACACTTCAAGCAAATAACAGAAGGACATACAATTGTAATGGGAAGACAAACCTATTTGTCTCTTCCTAAACGTCCATTGCCTAAACGTCGTAACATTGTATTATCCCGTCAGACTTGGGAATGTGAAGAAGGTGTTGAAATAGTACATTCTATTGAAGAAGTGTTTTCAATGCTTGATAATAATGCAGAGAATTTTATCATTGGTGGTGGCTCTGTCTATTCAACTTTTCTACCTTTGGCGGATAAGGTATATCTTACGCGCATTCATCATATATGGGAAGATGCTGACACTTTCTTCCCTGAACTCTCCCCTATTGAATGGAAGAAAATAGCTCACGAAGATCATCATCCTGATGAGAAGCATGAATATCCCTATTCTTTTGAGGAATGGGTAAGGATTTAAGTTTAATTATTTCTGTTACTTTTCAGGGTTTCTATATGACAGGAAGATGGTTGTCAGTGCATAAATAAGTAGAAATACGACCCATGAATTGTTAGCAATAAACATGTAATAAACGGCAAAGCCCAACATTAGTATGTTTACGAAACGTAAACGTATTAGGCGTTTTTGTCTCACAGACATATTTGATGTGCTGCGAATTTGCAGTATGGTTTCTAACAGCACAAGTGATGTTCCTGCTGCAAATAGATAAGGTGCGATCTGTATTGAAAATATAGCGAGCGTAGCACCGATTAGGAGTAAACCATAATAGAGTAAAATAATTACAAGCGAACTTTGTTTTTTCATTCTTCTTCTATCAAATATATATCTTCATTGGAGCGTTTCATGTAATATTCCTCGCGAGCAAATTTTATTAGATTGCTATCATTGGACTTCAACTCGTTGAGTTTTCGGATATCTGACTCCAATTCTTTTTGATAATATTCCAATTCTTTTTCCAGTCTGTTTAATTTTCGCTTATATTGGAAACGGTTTAGCAAACTATGTTCATCAAAGAAAGCAATATATACAATTAAGCTACAAGCAACTATCCCCCACCTTAGTTGTCGGGGGATAGTTGGTAATTTGTCTTTTAATTGTTGTAAACGTTTCATTTACTTAAGCTTGTTGTTGCTTAAAATATGACCCGATGTATCTTTCTTTCTTTGCCGGATAAATATCATCCACTGTGATAATCATCGCTGTGTCATACACATCACCAAAATCAGCATCAAAACATGAACCAAATGTTTTCATTGATGAAGACAATTCGATATACGAGTGAATGAGTGGTGGGATATGTTCCCCTTTTTCTTTCACAAAATTATTCAATATCTTATAGTTTTCTTGGTATGTAGCACCTGTGAAGAGATTTTCATAGAATTCTACTTCTTCCGGTGTGTATTCCAATGCCCATTTACCAGTGATAAGGTTTTCTCTATCTCCAAATGATTTGTGAAGGAAATATAGAATTGCATTACGCTGTAGTTGTGGTGTAGTTGAATAGACAGACACTTTACCTGCCAAATAACGTATATTAGGATTTTTCGCTACAATAGCTCCAATACCATCCCACAGATTATCCAAAGCGAACAAACTCTTTCTTCCCATTTGTGCTGATTGGTATTTAGGTTGTACCCATGCACGTGCCATTTCAATTGTGTATGGCAGATATTCCTTGCAGAACTTTTCAGAGAAGTCAAATAAGTGTTCACTATTGATATTAGGTTGTCCATTCGGATAGAAAGAGACCATATTACCATACGTAAAGCGATATCCTCCAATGATTTCTTGTGCTTCAGGATTCCACACTAAGAGTTGATGACATGCAGGATCTTCCATATCGAAACGGTCAACATCACAATCTTTTCCAGTTCCCGCACCAGCAAGTCTGAAAGTATATTCACGTAAACGACCGATTTCTTTCATAACATTAGGGGCTTGAGCAGCTGTTACAACGTACAATTCATTATCAGCCTTATTTGTTTTACGTAAAAGTCTTTCCGGAGTTAACTCACTCATTAGTACTTCCGGTGCAATTGGTTGAATCAATTCTTTCATAATTACTTTTCTTTTATGTATTTAGGATAAATAACTATATAAAAAACAATGCCTAACAACACCCATACTCCTAAGCAATAGAATGCTTGTTTGTAAAGGAATCCCGGGCTTCCAGGGATAAATAATAATAATAAGAAGCAGAATGATATAATAGCTCCTATAACTCCAGCAACAGTGTATGAATGTTCTTTTTTACGATAAGAAATCACTGCTGCAGAGGCGCATGTGTAGAGGAATCCGATAGCTCCTCCTACAGATGTCATATCTACAATCCATCCAAGTACTTCACGTCCAAACCATGGTGCTACTAACGCTAAGAGTAATACAAAGATAATAGCAGGAACAGGGGTAGCATATTTCTTGTGTAGTTTTCCAAAGATTGCCGGTAGGGCTTTTTCTTGTGCCATTGCATACATCAAACGAGATGTTGAAATGAAGAATGCATTAATTCCTGATACAACAGCGCAAAACATAGATAGTCCCAATATGATGAGTCCTATCGCACCTAATCTTTCTTCTACCACTAGTCCTGTTGCCCAGAAAGGTTTGTCATTGAGTAATTCTTGCCATGGTTTGAGTCCTACTGCTGTAATCGTATTAACACAGATATACAGAACCGCACCAGCAGCAATAGCAGCAATCATCAAGTTACGTGATTTGTTGTGAGAGAAGTTGTATTCTTCAGCAGCTTGTGGCACACAGTCAAAACCAATAAATGCCCATGGTGCCATTGCTACGATGGCAAGGACGCTGGTGTACCAAGGCTGACCACTTTGGAAGAGTGGATTCAGATTAGCCCAATTAACACCACCCATTAGAATCAGTGCTGTTAGCAATAGGATTGTGGATACTAATCCTAATGCAATGGTAGTTTGGGTCCATCCTGCGCTTTTAACACCTCTGATATTGAGTATTGCCAAAAGAATTAAAAAGAATGAGGCAACCAATACTTCTCCCATGTAAACTTCCCATCCTGCTACTTCATAGAGTTTTCCTACTTGAATAATACCCGGAAAGAGGAAACGACTAATGAGTGCTAATGCAGTTCCATTGAGAGGTACGAGTGACCAATATGCCAACACCAAGAACCATCCACACAGGAATGCGTGTGTTTTACCGAATGCAGTTCCAGCATAAACAAACTCTCCTCCAGAAACCGGGAATCTTCTAATCAAGTATCCATAACTTATGCTTATGACCAAAATTAACAATCCTCCCATCAACATTCCTAGGGCCATACCGCCAGGTCCTGCTTTAGGTAGAAATGCATTACCCGGGAGTACAAAGCACCCCCAACCAATTATGGCTCCTAATGCTAATCCCCATACATCTATAGGGCGAAGAGTTTTCTTAAAACCTTGTTTTTCGTTTTTTTCCATACATCAACAATTAAATGGATGAATATTATAGATAATTAGCAAATGAAGGTATATCGTCACATGCACGACATACCTTCATATCTGTGTATTTTTTAAACGTTTCTCAAATCGAGTTTTATTTGCAACTCATCAAGTTGTCTTTGGTCTAAGGCCGCAGGCGCTTCGAGCATCACATCACGTCCTGAATTGTTTTTCGGGAATGCGATACAATCACGAATGCTGTCTAATCCCGCGAACAGACTTACCCATCTATCCAATCCGTATGCTAATCCACCATGAGGTGGTGCTCCAAATTTGAATGCGTTCATTAGAAAGCCAAATTGTTCTTGCGCTTTTTCAGGTGTAAACCCTAATATTTCAAACATTTTTGCTTGTAGCGCCGCATCGTGAATACGTATTGAGCCACCTCCTACTTCAACTCCATTGATTACCATATCATAAGCATCTGCTCTGACAGCTGCCGGATTTGTATCCAAGAGTGGTATATCTTCTTCTTTGGGGTGTGTGAATGGGTGGTGCATTGCCATGAGTCGTCCTTCTTCTTCGCTCCATTCGAACATTGGGAAGTCAATTACCCAAAGGCATGCAAATGTATTTTTGTCACGCAATCCTAATTGATTACCCATTTCCAAGCGAAGTTCACAGAGTTGTTTTCGTGTTTTGTTCACATCGTCTCCGCTGAGAATGAGAATCAAGTCACCTGGTTGTGCCTGGCATGCATTCTTCATTTGTTGCAGCACATCCTGTGTGTAGAATTTATCTACGCTTGATTTGACTTGTCCGTCAGCTTCCACTCTTGCATATACCATTCCTTTTGCTCCAATCTGCGGACGTTTTACAAAGTCAGTTAATTGATCCAGCTGTTTACGCGTGTAGGATGCTGCACCTTTGGCACATATAGCTCCAATATATGCTGCATTATCAAATACAGCAAATCCGTATCCTTTGAGTATATCCATGAGTTCAACGAACTTCATATCAAATCGGATATCCGGCTTGTCACTACCGTAATACTTCATTGCATCTGCCCATGTCATTCTCTGGAAGTTTTCTTTTATTTCCACTCCTCTGAGCGTAGCAAACAGGTGTTTTGCCATTCCTTCAAAGAGTGATATTACGTCTTCTTGTTCAACGAATGACATTTCACAGTCAATTTGTGTAAATTCCGGTTGTCTGTCTGCACGTAAATCTTCGTCACGGAAACACTTAACAATTTGGAAATATCTGTCAAATCCACTCACCATTAATAGTTGCTTTAATGTTTGCGGTGATTGTGGTAAGGCATAGAATTGTCCTGGGTTCATGCGTGAAGGCACTACAAAGTCACGTGCTCCTTCCGGTGTTGATCCGATGAGCATTGGTGTTTCTACTTCAAGGAACCCTTTGCTGTCTAAGTAACGACGCACTTCCATTGTCATGTTGTGCCTTAATTCCAGGTTTTTTCTCACAACGGGACGACGCAAGTCCAGATAACGATATTTCATGCGCAAGTCGTCTCCTCCGTCAGTTTCGTCTTCAATGGTGAACGGTGGTACTTCAGAGCGGTTGAGCACTATGAGTTGTTCTACAATAATTTCTATATCACCAGTAGGGATATTAGCGTTCTTACTGTAGCGTTCAGCCACTTTTCCCACTACTTGAATTACATATTCACGCCCTAAATGGTTGGCTTGTTCACATAGTGTTGCGTTTACTTCTTGGTTAAAAGCCAACTGTGTGACTCCATAACGGTCGCGCAAATCAATAAAGGCCATTCCGCCCATTTTACGTACTCTTTGTACCCATCCAGATAAGGTAACCGTTTCATTTACATGTTCTATGCGAAGTTCTCCGCATGTTCTTGTTCTATACATAAGTTCGATTCTAATAGACAAATTATTGGCAAAGATAATAAAAACTAAGCGGAGAAACAAATGAGTTTTTAAGTTTCATAGTTGAGTGTTCTTTAGGGTATAATGTGAATCACACAACAATCGTATCTTTATCCTTCGTGTATCCTACGTGTATCCTACGTGTATCCTACGTGTATCCTACGTGTATCTTACGTGTATCTTACGTGTGTGTATCGTGAATGTGTACTCCGGATTTGGTGGCTGAAGTAATGGTATTGATGAGGATAGATGAGGATAGATGGGTGATATGCCGAGAAGAGTCACGAAACGAGGGTTGTAAAACCATGAAACAAAGGATGTTGAGTTGCGCTATATTAGGTATAATGTAGTGAAACAAGGGACATAAAGTCATGAAACGATGGGTGTAAAACCTTAACACAAGGGATATTGAGGCATTAAACGAGGGATGCAGAGTTATGCAATAAGGGGTGTAAAACTGTGAAACAAGGGGGTTAAAGTTATGAAACGAGTCGGATAAAGATCGGCAGTGATGTATAAAAAAGGCAAGAGGATGTCCCCTCCTCAAGAAACATCCTCTCTATCTTCCATAACCAACCCAATTCATATGGAAGAGTATGATTATACAGTTAGTGTATTTTAAAGTTTAATAACTAAACCCCGTCAGTTTTTAAGTACAGCAGGTTCAATTGTTATTTTTTGCAAAGATACAAAATAATTTACCAATCAACCAAATAAAGTTCTATTTTTTATTTATATCACTATGTAACAAGCAATTAAAATAGGTATTTTTCATAAAAAAGCAGGTTTAGGTCAGTATTTAGAGCTTAATAAGGGGAGATTTTTTAACAATACGGTAACTTTTATGTGTTAAAATGTGTATAAATTCACTTTTGAAGTGAAGTTTTTAGTTTTGCAAAGGAGCTGTAAATTCTGTAATACCCTATCCTATTTCTTGTTGTTTTGTATTGAGTGCATTGAAGATGATTGTTTGTTATGGATATAAAACGTGAGAATAGCCTCTCTTTATGGTTTCATGAAATGTTTACTTAGTGAAAAATCAAATCGTAATCCCCCATTGGGTCGATTTGTAACTGAGATTGTACCACCGTGGAACTGGACTGCATGTTTGACAATGGCTAATCCGAGTCCGGTGCCACCTTTTTGTCGTGATCGACCTTTATCCACTCGATAAAACCGTTCGAAGAGGTGTGGTAATTGGTCGGTCTGAACCCCTTTTCCATCATCCTCAAAGCGTATGCGACATTGTTTGTCGCTGTTTTCCAGTAAGGATATGTAGATGTTCTTGCCTTCTGAGTAGGCAATTGCATTCTCCGTCAGGTTACGGAAGATAGATCCAATCAAGGATGGATTTCCTTCTATCATGACCTCCCCCTTGAAATCCGCATGTAGCGTTAGGCGGTGGTCGTCGGGCATCATCTCTAATTCATCCATCACCTCATTAATTATGTCATTAATCACCACTCTCTCCCTGCTAATCAGGGCACTTCCATCCTCCATTCGCGTGATGAGCGAGACATCATCAAGCAATCGACGAAGTCGCTCGTTGTGAGTATAACATCTACCAATCAACTCTTGTCGCTTCTCATCGCTGAGTTTAATGCCCGAAAGCAATGTTTCGAGACAAACTTGAATAGATGCGACGGGGGTTTTCAGTTCGTGGTTAATATTATTCGTGAGTTGTCGTTTGAGGCGGTTTCGTTCTTGCTCGGCTTCGTATTGATTGACACGTTCAATATCCTTACCCAGTTTACGCGTGATAAAATATGCCACAATGCTCATTATCAGCGTTATTGAAATCATCACAACCAGAAATGACCAATCGGCTTCGAGCAAGTCGTGCAAAGTGCCAGAATAGGGAATTGCTGTACGTACGATTGCTCGTTCACCTCGAGTGGCGGAGTAGAAATATTCGCGTCCGTCGCTTGTGGATTGCCTACTGATGTTATAGCCTTTCCCATTGCTCAAGGCATCGGCTATTTCCGGTCGTTCTCGGTGATTATCAAGCGAGTCGAGCGATATGGTGTTGTCGTAAACAACGGCTCCCGAAAGCGTGATAATGGATATTCTTAACTGCTCAAAAGGTTTTTCGTGTGTGGTGATGTAATCCTCAAAAGGCTCACCTTCCTCAACCAATGAGAGCAGATGTTGATTGTATTGCTGAAGTTGTGCATTCAAAAACTCCGACTTGTACTCCTTTTCTCTGATGTACTGAAAGCCTATAAAGCACAGCACCATCGCCCACGAGAAGAGAATGATCTGCAAAAAGAGGTGCTTGTGATATGATATTTTAGTCGCGGAATCCATAACCAAAACCAGAGCGTGTAACAATATATGAGCCGTATGTTCCAATCTTTGAGCGAACACGCGTAATGTTCACATCAATGGTTCTATCTAAAACAACCACTTCCTCTTTCCAGACTTTACTGAGAATCTGTTCGCGTGACAAGATTTTGCCACGATGGGAAATCAGGTAGGTCAAGAGTTCAAACTCTTTTCTTGCCAATTTAACTTCTACCCCATCAACTGTGCAACGTTTAAACTCCAAGTCCAGCTTTAAGCCCTCTACTTGAAGCGTATTTTGTTTTTCAGCAGGAGTATCACACATCTTGTGATTTCTTGTTCGGCGCAAGACACTCTTCACGCGAGCTATAACATTGCGTATTGTGTAGGGTTTCATAATATAGTCGTCGGCACCAATATTGAGTCCCATGACCATATCATCTTCCGTATCACGAGCGGTACAGAAAATAATCGGTATATCTGCTGTATTAACATCAGCCTTGAGCATTTTGGCCATCTTGACGCCGCTAATGTCACCCATCATTATATCAAGAAGAATAAGCGAATATTGTGTAATATCAAGCGTTAAAGCCTGTTCTGCACTAAAAGCTATATCGACATCATAGCCCTCATTTTCAAGATTGAGTTTTAGGACTTCACACAGAGTCTCTTCATCATCTACAACCAAGATTCGTTCTACTGCCATATACTATACAAATAATTGTGATGCAAAATTACACATAATCACCCATTCTATTATCCCATGATACAAGATTTAATAAAAATGTAACATTTTGCTTCTTGACAACATTTCACTAAAACCTAATTATTTTGAAATATTTATGAAATGTAGTCCCGATACTTTTGCAGTGTCAAATTTAACAAAACAAAGTAAAATGAAAACAAGAGTAATCATGGCAGGTTTTTTAGCCTGCATCGGTATCACCGGTATGGCACAAGATACCCAGAAGGAGGAGCCAAAAGGCAAAGCCATTGTGCAAGTGTTTGGTAATATTCATGCTGATATTGACGCAGATGCTTACAGTGTAGGCTTTCAGTTGGATCGCAGTTACTTGGGCTATGAGTATAATTTGGGTAATGGGCTCTCTGTTAAAGGTGTGATGGACATCGGTAAGTCATCAGATGTAAGCGACTATCAACGCATTGCTTATATTAAGAATGCAATGGTCAGTTGGAAGAAAGGCAGATTGACATTGAATGGAGGTCTTATTTCAAGCACACAATTTAACTTCCAAGAAAAATTTTGGGGATATCGCTACATTATGAAGTCATTTCAAGATGAATATAAGTTCGGTAACAGCGCAGATTTAGGTATTTCAGTAGCCTATAAATTTGCAGATTGGGTTTCGGCAGATGCCATTATTGTAAATGGTGAGGGTTACAAAAAGATACAAGTAAACAATGGTTTCAATTATGGTTTAGGATTGACTTTGACTCCCGTTAAAGGCTTTCAAATACGCCTATATGGTAGTTATAACGACAGTGGTATAGAGAATACAGAAGGAATTGTTAATATGACAGCATTTGCCGGATATAAACACGATAAATTCACTATCGGCGCAGAGTATAACTATATGATGAACGCATCGTACAAGGCAGATTGTGACCAAAGCGGTTATTCGGTTTTTGCTTCTGTTAATTTGCCCAAAGATATCTCTCTGTACGCACGATTTGACGACTTGTATTCCAAAGATGATTGGAACATCACTAAGGATGAGCGTGCTGCAATACTCGGTGCACAGTTCAAACTCGGCAAGTATGTAAAGATTGCACCTAATTTCAGAATGAGTATGCCAAAGGCTAATGGAGCGGATAATGGGTACTCTGCATATATTAATTGTTATTTCGGCTTTTAACAATACAATCATTTAATACTTAAATGTTATGAAAAAGATTTTTTCGTCAATTATGACATTGACAGTTGCCCTTGCTATGACAGCTTGTGGCGGTAATTCAAACGATGGTGGCCGTAAGGCTCAGGAACTTTCGGGAGCAGGTGCAACATTCCCTCTTCCGTTCTACAATGTAGTGTTTGAGAATTTTTCACAAGTAAATGGCGATGTTGTTGCTTACGGTGGCATTGGTTCCGGTGGCGGTGTGCGTAACTTGCGTGATAAGATTGTGGATTTTGCCGGTAGCGACGCTTTCTTATCCGACAAGGAGATGACAGAAATGAATCCTGTAATCCACATTCCTACCTGTATGGGTGCTGTGGTTCTGGCATATAACCTTGACGGTGTAAGCGAACTAAAGCTCTCGGGTGAAGTGATTGCCGATATCTTTGCCGGTAATATCAAGATGTGGAACGACGAACGTCTGGTGGCACTTAACCCCGATGTAACCCTTCCAGCAGAAGCTATTATCCCGGTATTCCGTTCAGACGGTTCGGGTACAACATTCGTGTTCACTGACTATCTGACAAAGGTAAGTCCGATGTGGGCATCCAATTACGGCGCAGGCAAGTCTGTAAACTTCCCTTCGGGCCAGGCAGCAAAAGGTAATCCCGGTGTTGCCGGTGTCATCAAGCAGACCAAGAACTCCATCGGTTATGTAGGTTCGGAATATGCCTTTGCTCAGAAGATTCCGTATGCGAGAATCCAAAATGCAAGAAGTGAATTTGTACTTCCTTCATCAGCAAGCATCTCGGCGGCAGCTTCGGGTGAGATTCCTGCCGACACACGTTGCTCGATTACCAATGCAGACGCTGCAGGGGCATATCCTATCTCAACCTTCACTTGGATGATTATCTACAAGGAACAGAACTACTCTGACCGCAGTAAAGAGCAGGCGATGGCAACACTTGAGCTCTTGAAATACATCCTTTCTGACGAGGCACAAAACATCAGTTCAGAGGTACACTATGCACCACTTCCAGCCAAGGCAAAGGAACTGAGCATGACAAATTTGAAGACTGTTACTTTTGATGGTGTAGCTATATTGCAATAACCGAAATCTATGAACGACAAGATATATAAAGTTATATTATTCATAGCTGCATTGATAATGCCGATAGTGTGCGGGGGTGTTGTTTACGCCCTCGTCACTGACGCCTATGAGGCGTTCGAATACTTCGGATTCTTTAATTTCTTAACCTCTTCGGAGTGGAACTATACCGAAGGAGCAGAGCAGTATGGCGCTTTGCCTTTCATTACAGGCACGCTGATGACTACCCTCTTGGCGCTTATTTTCTGTATTCCTTTCTCCCTGCCTGTGGCATTGTTTGTGGGCGAGTATTTCAAGGGAACACGAGTAGCAGCAGTGCTTAGCACCATTACCGATTTGCTGGCGGGTATTCCCTCCATCATCTACGGCTTGTGGGGTTTCTACACGCTCCGTCCGCTGATTATGGCTCTCAACATCTCAGCGCAAGGTTCGGGCATCCTGACCGCCTCATTGGTATTAGCGATTATGATTATTCCCTATGCAGCATCACTCAGTGCCGAGTTTATCAAAATGGTGCCAAACGACCTGAAAGAGGGTGCATATAGTCTTGGAGCAACACGTGCCGAGGTGATACGTAAGGTGGTATTCCCAGTTGCAGGGTCCGGAATCTTCTCATCCTATATTTTGGCGATTGGTCGTGCATTGGGTGAAACAATGACAGTAACCATGCTTATCGGCAATACGAATAACATCCCCGATTCGATTACCTCTACCGGAAACTCGATGGCATCCATTATTGCCAACCAATTTGGTGAGGCAGACGGTTTGCGCCTCTCCTCTCTGATTGCGATAGGGCTTATCCTGTTTCTGATAACTGCCCTTATCAATATGATAGGTAAGATTATGATTAAACGTGCAAGAATAGTGTAATATGAATAGTTTAAGACTTAAAAATCGTTTGGTGAAAGACCGCCTGATGTTGTGGGGTGTATGTCTGTTCGCCGCACTGACAGCTGTGCCATTGCTTGCCATCTTAGGGGAAGTGTTGCTGCGCGGTTATGACCAGCTCTCGTGGTCGTTCTTTACAGAACCTACCCCAACGGCATATAAAGCTATGAAGGCTATCGAAGCCGGAGAACCCATACCGGGTGGTATTGCCAATGGAATTGTAGGAACGTTGATTATGCTGGGTATGGCGGTTGTAGTTGCCGTTCCGTTGGGAATCCTGTGTGGCGCATATTTGGCGGAGAACAGCAAAAGTCGCTTTGCACAGGTAGTAAGTTACCTGACCGACCTTCTGCAGGGCACTCCATCGGTCATTATCGGTATCATCACCTACATCTGGGTGGTTGTTCCCATGAAAGGTTATTCTGCAATAGCCGGCAGTGTGGCACTCTGTATCATGATGCTTCCGCTTATTATCCGCTCAACCGAGGAGACCCTGAAAATCCTTCCTGCATCGCTCAAGGAGGCAGGGCTTGCTCTTGGAGGCAACAAGGCGCGAGTGATGATGAAAGTGCAGTTGCCCGCCGCCTTCGGTGGTATTTTTACAGGTATTTTGCTCGCTATATCTCGTGTGATTGGCGAGACAGCACCCCTGATGTTTACAGCACTTGGATGTTCGCTCATACGCTTCTCCATCGACAAGCCAATTTCAGCCGTTCCTCTGCTTATATGGGAGTTTTTCAACGACCCCAACCTGCAGGAACTCATTTGGGGTGCATCCCTCTTCCTGTTATTATTTGTTCTCACATTAAATCTTACCGCTAAATATCTTGCAAAAAAATGGAATCAGTAACACCAATATTAGAATTTAAGAAGACTTGCGTATCCTATACCAAGCAAACAATGGCTGTGAAATATGTATCGGCAGCCATTGAACGAAATACAATCACTGCAATAATGGGACCTTCGGGTTGTGGTAAATCCACACTACTTCGTGCCGTAAACCTAATGCACGACCTTTATCCGAACATCCGCGTTGGTGGTGAGATTCTGTTGAACAATGAGAACATCCTATCGATGGAACCTATCGACGTCCGTCGCCGTGTGGGTATGGTATTCCAGCGCCCTACACCCTTCCCTACAATGAGCATCTACGACAACGTACTTTCCGGCTTCGCATTAAACGGAATTAAACTCTCCAAGGCGGAGAAAGACAGCACCGTAGAGCATTGCCTACGCAGTGTAGCCCTTTGGGAGGAAGTAAAGGATGTGCTCAACAAGAAAGGCACATTTCTCTCAGGCGGTCAGCAGCAGCGATTGTGTATTGCCCGTGCTCTGGCGATGAAACCCGATGTGCTTCTGATGGATGAACCCACCTCGGCACTCGACCCGATTGCCACCAAACATATCGAGGAGTTGCTATTGGAGTTGCAAAAAGAGGTTACCATCCTTATTGTTACCCACAATATGGGGCAGGCAAAACGTATATCCTCCAAATCAATGTTTATGTACTTAGGTGAATTGGTTGAATACGGTGATACCGAAACAATGTTCTCTAAACCATCAGACGAACGAACCAAAGCCTACTTGACAGGCAAAATGGGGTAAATAGAATGACAATATTGCTCTTTCTCGCGGTATCGGTTGTTTTCATCGAGCCGCGAGAAGTGTATTAATACACCTAATATACACACACTTACAACTATCAGGCAATAACATGCTTATCGCAAATGTGATTTCTAAACTAATAAATTCCACAAAAATAAACTACCTTTGCAAAATAATAAAGAGAATGGCACATTATGTGCATATAGAACATTAGTCAAACAAGTTTACAACAAACATATGAAAAAAAATTATTGGATTATTGCAATTTTCAGTGCATTAGTAATGATGTCGTGCGCATCAACAAAGCCACAAACAGCCAAGCTTGAATTGGTAGTGAATGAGGAATTAACGCTCCAACATGGTGCGGATTTGTTTTCCTGCGAATATTATGTGAGTCATATTTCAGGTGTGGAAATAGCGCTAACCCCTAACGAATGCCCTACCCTTGATTTTGATTCTGTAGCAAGTCGTGTTGCCGGTTATGCCGGATGTAATCACTATTTTTGCAATTACAAACTTAGTGATGAACGAGGTATTATATTTACTGAGCCAGGAGCCACTATGATGGCATGTCCTAACATGGATATGGAGTTAGCATTTCTGCGTGCTATTGCCTCTGTGCGTACTTACGAAGCTACAAAGGAAGGATTGAACCTTCAAAACGAAGAAGGTGACACTGTTCTGACCCTTCTGCGCAAGGAACAAAAATAAGAAGATAGTTCTGCCATTATGACAGAAAGAAAGCTAATGGCACGTTTTGTGCCATAGTTTTTTTTGTTAGAAACAAATAAAATACGCGATATGAAAACAAAACTATTTAACCTAATCATTGGCTTATGCGCCCTTATAACGGTCACATCATGTGGCAAAAAGCAAGAAGGATGTAAAAAAGAATGTTGTAAAGCACAATGTGAACAACATGTGGCATGTGCTCAAACCAACGGATGTGCGGATACATGCAAATTATCGTGCTGCTCTGCCACCGTTGAGAAGTTGGACATTGAATCTTTACTCAACAAGGAATATGTGGTGAGTCACATTAACGGCAACGCTCTTGAAATGCCGGCAGAGGAAAGACCTACCATGCATTTTAGTTGGACAGAACAACAAGTGAGTGGAAGCACAAGTTGCAATAATCATTTTGCACGTTTTACTGCAAAATCATGTGGTGCCATCAGTTTTACAGAAGCGGGATGTACACGCATGGCTTGTCCTGACATGACAACAGAAGATGCGTTTCTTGCAGCTTTTGCACAAGTGACTCGCATGACTCAAACTCCCGAAGGAATAAACCTTACGGATGATCAAGGAAATGCTTTATTAAGTTTACAAACAAAATAATTAACAATAAAACTATGAACATAAAACCATTAGCAGACAGAGTTTTGATTAAACCAGCGGCTGCCGAAGAAAAGACTATTGGAGGTATCATCATTCCCGATTCAGCCAAAGAAAAGCCCCTCAAGGGAGAAGTTTTAGCTGTGGGCAACGGCACCAAAGACGAAGAGATGATTCTTAAAGCAGGTGACGTAGTGTTGTATGGTAAATATGCCGGCACAGAGTTAGAATTAGAAGGTGAAAAATATTTAATCATGCGCCAAAGTGACGTATTAGCAATTATCTAAACAACAGAATTATTATGGCAAAAGAAATATCATTTAATATCGACGCACGCGACCAACTCAAAAAAGGAGTTGACGAATTGGCAAATGCAGTAAAAGTAACATTAGGTCCAAAAGGACGCAATGTAATCATCGAAAAGAAATTTGGAGCACCTCACATCACAAAAGACGGTGTGACTGTGGCAAAGGAAATTGAATTAGAAGATGCAATGCAAAATCTTGGCGCACAATTAGTGAAAGAAGTTGCATCCAAGACAGGCGACACAGCCGGTGATGGTACAACCACAGCGACAGTGTTGACCCAAGCTATTGTAAGCGTTGGACTCAAAAACGTGACTGCCGGTGCTAACCCTATGGACCTCAAACGCGGTATCGACAAGGCTGTGGCTAAGGTAGTTGAAAGCATTAAAAGTCAATCAGAAGTTGTTGGAGATGACTATGATAAGATTGAACAAGTGGCAACCGTATCAGCCAACAATGACGCTGTGATTGGAAAACTTATTGCAGACGCAATGCGCAAAGTGTCTAAAGACGGAGTAATCACCATCGAAGAAGCCAAAGGAACCGACACTACTATTGAAGTGGTAGAAGGAATGCAATTCGATCGTGGATACATTTCTCCTTACTTTGTTACCAATACTGAAAAGATGGAAGTTGAGATGGAAAAACCATTCATCCTCATCCATGACAAGAAAATCTCCAATCTTAAAGAGCTTCTTCCGGTATTAGAACCAGCAGTGCAATCCGGTCGT
Source organism: Paludibacteraceae bacterium (assembly GCA_017647145.1). Lineage (GTDB taxonomy): Bacteria > Bacteroidota > Bacteroidia > Bacteroidales > Paludibacteraceae > Gallipaludibacter. Next base: position 82,047 of record JAGCLD010000032.1, on the reverse strand, counting down.
CCATTATTAATCATTGCTGAAGATGTTGATAGCGAAGCCTTGACTACATTGGTAGTAAACCGCCTTCGCGCACAATTGAAGATTTGTGCAGTAAAAGCACCGGGCTTTGGAGATCGCAGAAAAGAAATGTTAGAAGACATTGCTATCCTCACAGGAGGTATTGTGATTTCTGAAGAAAAAGGTATCAAATTGGAGAGCGCTACGCTGCAAATGCTTGGTACAGCCGAAAAAATCAGCGTAAGCAAAGACAACACCACCATCGTTAATGGAGCAGGCAACAAAGATGCCATTGCACAACGCACAGCGCAAATCAAAGCACAAATTGCTGCAACCACAAGCGATTATGACAGAGAAAAACTCCAAGAAAGATTGGCTAAATTGGCCGGTGGAGTTGCCGTATTGTATGTAGGAGCTGCTTCTGAAGTGGAAATGAAAGAAAAGAAAGACCGCGTAGATGATGCACTCAGCGCAACACGTGCTGCAATAGAAGAAGGTATCGTTGCCGGAGGAGGTGTAGCATACATTCGTGCACAAGCCACTTTAGACGGACTCAAGGGCGAGAACGATGACGAACAAACCGGTATTGAAATCATTCGCCGTGCAATTGAAGAACCATTACGCCAAATTGTTACAAACGCAGGAAAAGAAGGCGCTGTGATTGTACAAAAAGTCAGAGAAGGAGAACACGATTTCGGATATAACGCTCGCACAGACAAGTATGAAAACATGATGGCAGCCGGCGTAGTTGACCCAGCTAAGGTAACACGAGTTGCATTGGAAAATGCCGCATCAATTGCCGGTATGTTCCTCACCACAGAATGTGTTATTGTTGACAAGAAAGAAGAACATCCTGCTCCAATGCCTCCTATGGGTGGCGGAATGGGCGGCATGATGTAATCTGCAGAACTACTCACAATAAAAAGATAAATTCTCAAAAACAGAGTGTGTCTAATCACTGGATACACTCTGTTTGTTTTATGCATGTCAGATAAATAAATTCCAGCCATTACCCCTGCCACAACTCACAACATGAGCCTCCTCACTACAACAAATGAAATAACCCTCCTACAGACGAAGCCGTTCTAACGTTAGTAGGCTATTAGTAGGCTATTAGTAGGTTATTCAGCAAGGATGAAGATAAGATTCCTTACATAACAAAGAAAATAGCACTACAACACCACATGTATATCAATTAAAATCATTAACTTTGTCCTATATATACGGCATGGATATGTTTATTAACATACAATCATTTTGATGAATTATGAAGAAAGTAAAACAAACATCGCTTCACATTGTGAATTATCTCATTAGCCTACTACTCCCCCTATTAGGTATGTCGTGTTCCGGACAAAACACAGTCCAATCAGAAGTCGGAAGAGTTCCACGAACGATTGCCATGTATGGAGTGCCCTATAGCACCTATAAAATTAGTGGTAGAGTGGAAAATACGAAAGGCCAAGCTGTGAAAGGAATAGAAATAAACGTGATAGAATCAAATGTTTCTACCCGAAGTAATGATAAGGGGAATTTCCAACTAGAGGGAAGACATCGTTTTAGACCAGATTCTATTTATTTGGTAGTCAATGATGTGGATGGATCAGAAAACGGTGAATATGAAAATGACACCATTATTTTGACACCTTCTTATCAGAGAGACAAAAGTGCGAACTCTTGGTCATTGGGTGATGCTAAAATAGAAGAGGTAGAAATAAGTTTAAAAAATAAAAAATAACTTACGGGTTAATCATAACAAGCATGAAACGCACTATAACAACTAGTATATTAGCCTCAATCAGCCTCGTTCTGATGGCAACCTATACCCCTTATACTGTACCTAATCCACGTGTACAAAACGGCTATGTTGCCAATCCGGACCAAATCATCTCCCCAAAGAGTGTGGAAGCCCTGAACCAACTATTGTCGGACCTTGAGAGACAAACTGAAGTTCAGATGGCTGTTGTTGCACTTAATTCTATTGGCGATGCCGATTACACTGAGTTTGCCTATACATTAGCAGGCACATGGGGTATTGGAGATAAAGACAAGAGCACCGGGCTACTGCTTTTACTGGTATTAGACCAACGTGCAGTGCGTATAGAAGTAGGCAATGGCCTTGAAGGGCTACTTCCTGATGGTGTTTGTGAACGCATTTTGCAAGAAGAAATTTTTCCATACTTTAAAGAAGGAGACTATAATAAGGGATTTCTGCATGGAGTGAAGTATATACATCACAGATTAACACAAGATACAGCGAAAGCAGAACTACTTCTAGACCGCGAATATGCTTCTCGCAGAATATGGATAGATATTCTCAGTTATTATTTCATGTTTGCATTCTTGGTGTTAATCGTTGTGGCATGGTGGGGATTGCGCGTGATGAATGCTTATCCTAACGCAGCCAACAATGTACGCTATGCACGGAGTCAGAAATATGTTTATTGGTGTTGGGGCATGGGTATATTATTCCCTATTCCCCTACTCTTTTGGGCACTGTATATCGGGTATAAACACAAGCAGATACGTCTCACTCCGGTTATCTGCCCGGAATGTCGACATTCCATGACATTGCTCTCAGAGACAGAAGAGGATGTACACCTGAGCAAGAAGCAACAAAAAGAAGAACAATTACGCTCTGTCAATTATGACGTATGGGAGTGTAAGCATTGCTACAATCACATCATTCTCCCCTATCACGCTCAGAAAACTCCCTATTCAGAATGTAAGTACTGTCATGCCATAGCCTCAAGTCTTCATGCCGATGTTATATTAACACAAGCTACCCAATTTTATAATGGATTGGGTGAGCGCACATATATCTGTCAGCATTGTGGCAAGCAATTTGTTAATCAATATGTCATTCCGAAACTTCCGGTGGTAGTAGTTACAGGAGGAAGTAGAAGTGGTGGTGGTTTCAGCGGTGGAAGTTGGGGCGGCGGTGGATTTAGTGGTGGCGGTGCCGGAGGACATTTTTAAGTTAGATCAGTCTATAAAACTATAAAAAACCATATAAAATAAAATCATCAAACAAATGAAAAAAACATCTGTTATTCTTTTAAGCATAGTGGCAGTCGTAGCCATTATTGCATTATGGATAGTGAAAGGCTACAATCACATGGTAGTAGCCGATGAACAAGTAAACAAAGATTGGGCACAAGTAGAGAACCAATATCAACGTCGTGCTGACCTCATTCCTAATCTTGTTGCCACTGTAAAGGGCTATGCAGCACATGAGCAAAGCACCTTGGATGCTGTTGTTGCTGCACGTGCAAATGCTACCAGCCTCACCCTTGATGCCAACAATCTAACAGAAGAACAATTAGCAGATTTTCAACAACGTCAAGGCGATTTAAGCATGACTTTAGGAAGATTATTGGCCATTACAGAAAACTATCCCGACCTAAAAGCCAACCAAAACTTCTTAGAACTACAAAGCCAATTAGAAGGCACAGAAAACCGCATTACAGTGGCACGCAACACATTTAATGCATCTGCCCAAGCCTTTAATGCTTATATCCGTCGTTTTCCCAACAACATCATAGCAAGTATGTTTGGATTCGAAAAGAAAGCCTACTTCCAAGCGAATGAAGGAGCAGAACTAGCACCTACAGTAGCCTTTTAGAAAGACATTATTCACAAAAATAGCCATACCAACTATTAAACAAAAGGTGACATGCGTACAGAAGAAGAATTAATGGGTGTAAACTTATTAGGCCAATCATCCACTGAATACCCATCTACATATTGTCCTTCCGTATTGGAAACATTTGACAACAAGCATACAGATAATGAGTATTTAGTGACGTTTAATTGTCCGGAGTTTACCAGTCTTTGTCCTAAGACCGGACAACCTGATTTTGCAAAGATCATCATCAACTACATACCCCGTCATAAGATGGTGGAGAGTAAATCGCTGAAATTATATCTGTTTAGTTTTCGTAATCATGGTGACTTTCATGAAGATTGTATCAATATTATCATGAAAGATCTTGTAAAGTTAATGAATCCTCGTTATTTAGAAGTCATTGGTATATTCACCCCGCGTGGTGGAATATCGATTTATCCATTTGCCAACTATGCAGATGATGAACATCAAGAATTAAGAAAAGCACGCATGTTAGCTAATTTCCGAAACGAATAGTTGGGTGTGGAGTCACCAATAAAAAAAGAAGCTGTCCCTAAGTGTTGAGACAGCTTCTTTTCTTATTGTATAATCTTATTACTTCAAAAGCGACTTACCGGTCATTTCTTTAGGTTGTGTTAGGCCTAAGATATGACAGATACTTGGTGCAACGTCAGCAAGAATACCATCTTCAACCTGTGCATCTTTATTTTCGCTGATATACACAAATGGTACAGGATTAAGAGAATGAGCAGTATTAGGTGTTCCGTCTGCATTTTCTGCATTATCAGCATTACCATGGTCGGCAATGATGATGACTTCATATCCTGCTTGTTTAGCCGCTTCAACTGTGTCACGTACACAATCATCAATAGTTGTGACAGCCTTTTCAATAGCAGCATAGACACCTGTGTGTCCTACCATATCACCATTCGCATAGTTAACTACTATAAAATCATAGGTCTCCGTACGTATCGCTTCTACTAATTTGTCTTTTACTTCGTAGGCACTCATTTCCGGTTTCAAATCGTATGTTGCCACTTTAGGAGAAGGCACAAGGATGCGTTCTTCATTTTCATAAGGAGTCTCTCTACCCCCGTTGAAGAAGAAAGTAACGTGTGCATATTTTTCTGTTTCTGCGATGTGTAATTGTTTGAGTCCTTGTGCAGCAACAAATTCACCAAGAGTATTTTCTACATTTTCCTTATCAAAGAGAATGTGTACTCCGGAGAATGAAGCATCATAGGGAGTCATGCAGTAGTAATGAAGTGGCAATGTGTGCATGCCTGCTTCCGGCATATCTTGTTGAGTAAGCACTACGGTGAGTTCTTTCGCACGGTCGTTACGATAGTTGAAGAAAACCACCACATCATCTGCTTCAATCTTAGCAAGTGGTTGTCCATTAGCATCTACCACCACGATTGGCTTGATAAACTCATCTGTCACTCCCTCTTCGTAAGATGCCTGCATGGCTTCTACAGGATTTGTAGTCGCATTACCTACTCCATTAACCATCAAGTCATAGGCTTCTTTTACGCGTTCCCAACGTTTATCACGGTCCATTGCATAGTAGCGTCCTACGATGGTAGCAATGTGTCCGGCTGATTGTTGGCAATGATTTTGCAAGGCCTCAATAAATCCTTTACCACTTTTAGGGTCAGTGTCACGTCCATCCATGAAGCAATGTACGTAAGCATTATCAATACCATATTCTTTAGCTATGTCACATAGTTTAAACAAGTGATCGAGTGAACTATGCACCCCACCATCTGACACTAAACCCATGAAGTGAATTTTCACTCCGTGTTCTTTAGCATAAGAGAATGCGTTTTTAATTTCTTTATTTTCAAGAATAGAGTTGTCTGCACAAGCACGATTAATTTTCACCAAATCTTGATATACTACTCGTCCGGCACCAATATTAAGGTGACCCACTTCAGAGTTTCCCATTTGTCCATCAGGCAATCCTACATTTTCACCCGATGCCTGTAATTGTGAATGTGGATAGTTTTGTATGAGGCTATCCCAATAAGGTGTTGGAGTGTTGTAAATTACGTCTGCGTGGTTGTGTTTTCCGATACCCCAACCATCTAAAATCATTAACAAAGCTTTCTTTTTCATACTATCTTAAATTCTAAATATTCTTTATTGTCAATTCTGTTTATCTTGCGTCTTTCATGGCACGATCTATATCACGCTTGTCATCTTTTTCTCTCAAAGATTGTCTTTTGTCATAGTTTTTCTTACCACGTGCTAGTCCAATTTCCAACTTTGCCAAACCTTTTTCATTAATAAATAGTCTTAACGGGATGATTGTGTAGCCCGTTTCCTTGGTAGCTCTTTGTAGTTTGCTCAGTTCTTTTTTATTCAGCAGCAGTTTTCTGTCTCGTTTTACCTCATGATTATTGTAGGTTCCGAAGAAATAAGTTGCTATATGCATGTTTCTCACCCACAATTCTCCCCTTTCAAAAAGACAATAGGTATCAACAAGTCCTGCTTTTCCATCACGGATAGACTTGATTTCAGTACCATATAACTGCAAACCAGCCACATATCGATCTGTGATTTCATAATCGAATGTAGCTCTTTTATTCTTTATATTAACATTTGCGTTTCTTATCATAGATGTACATTGGGTAATAAAATAGTGGAAAGAGCCCGTATTATAGGCACTGCCACAACAATGAGCACTGCTAAAGGTAGAACAACCACCCCTTGTTTTTGTTTAGGAATTTCCATAAGAACACCGTCAGCTTCCCATAACACATAAAGGATGTAAAAATTTAGTACACGCAGAAAGAGAAATTCCGGCACTATGGCAACCACACATTCCAACGCCCAATAAATTGTAAATGCATAGGAAATAATGGTTATTGTGTCTTGTTTATTAAATGCCTTAGGAAATAATTTATTGAGCAGATAGAATCCCAAATAACAGGCAAGAAAATACCCTCCAATATACGATATCCCACCCAGCAACAATGTTAAAAAGAAATGTGCCCAGAAATGGTTTGAATAGATTCCACTACACAAAGCACTAAGCGAAGTACACAAAATAATCCATGGCAATACATATTGCATAAATAAATCTCTGCTTGAGAAATATTCTTGAGCAATATTATTCCACTCTTGCTTGGAGTGGAATACAATTTGAATGGCTCTATGTAAGAATTTTGGTAATTTCATGCACTCTACATATTCGTTCTGCAAAGTTACAACAAACGTGCAAGATATACAAAATGCATTGCCTCTATCTTGCTCATGAAAACAACTTATATTTGCTTATTCGCAGTTCTTATATTACCTTTGCAAGGTTAAAGCCAAAACTACATTAACAAACATGCAAAAACGAAAAGTATTTCTTACCGGTGCTACCGGTACAATGGGTTGGGCAGGAATGCAAGAATTGCTAAAGCATCCTGATAAAGTAGAAATTACCGTATTAGCACGTCCGAGCAAAGCCAATCAAAAGAAATTAGCCCCATTAGCAGACAAAATTCACATTGTATGGGGAGATTTGACAAAATATGAAGATGTAGAACGTGGTGTTCGTGGTGCTGATTATGTTCTACATGTAGGCGGAATGGTTTCTCCGGCAGCCGATTACTATCCTAACAAAACACGTTACGTAAACCAACGCGCTGCAGAAAATGTAGCTCGTGCAGTATTAGCTCAGCCAAATGCTGATGAGATTAAGGTAGCCTATATTGGCTCTGTTGCACAAACCAGCGATCGGAATGAACCAATTCATTGGGGGCGTACAGGTGATCCTATCTGCATCAGTGTTTACGATCATTACGCTATTTCCAAGACTACAGCCGAACGTATTATTGTAGAATCAGGAATAAAGAACTGGGTGTGTCTTCGTCAATCAGGTATACTCTACCCCGCCATATTGAAAAACTATGACCCAATTATGTTTCATGTTCCTATACGAGGTGTGTTAGAATGGGCAACAGTAGAAGACTCCGGACGACTACTATCGAACCTATGTACTTTTGATTTACCAGAACATTTTTGGCGTCATTTCTACAATATCGGAAGTGGTAAAGAGTATCGCCTGAGCAACTATGAATTTGAGTGCAAGTTATTAAAAGCCATTTCATGTCCTCCACCCGAAAAGATCTTTAATGCCAATTGGTTTGTAACACGTAATTTTCATGGACAATGGTATGTAGACTCAGACAAACTAGAAGATTACTTGCATTTTCGTGCGAATGTACCCGTAGATGAATACTTTGATGGTATGAGCAAACAATTACCTTGGTTTTTCAGTTTAGCTAAGTTGGTACCTGCTCCTATCTTGAAACTTGCAATGCGTCCAATGGCCTACAAAAAAGGACTTGGTACGCAAAACTGGATTAAGACACAAAATAAAGCACGCATAGCTGCTTTTTATGGTAGCATGGAGAAATACCAACAGATTCCTGACTGGGATCATTTTGACACCTCTCACCCAAGTGAAGAAGCTATTATCCTGAACCATGGTTATGATGAAAGCAAGCCTGAAAGCGAACTCGACATAGAAGATATGCGTCAAGCAGCAACATTCAGAGGCGGCAAATGTCTGTCGGAGTCTATGGTGAAGGGAGATTTGAGCACACCACTTGAATGGGAATGCCAATTTGGACATAAGTTTAAGGCTTCCCCAGCTTTAATCTTACTGGGAGGACATTGGTGTCCTGAATGTTTACCTACTCCATGGCGCTATGGTGAAATAGCCAAGGGAAATCCCTTCTTTGCACAAGTGTGGTATCCTTTACATGATAAAGATGAAAACGATGTTTACGGCGAGGAAATCTTTGCCGGAATGGAACAATAATAATTTAATAAATAATTACGATGAATCCTTTTTATACTTATTTGATAGTGATGGCAGCAATTGCCGTAGTGGTGTTTGTTGCATTGTTTTTTGTGAAGGCAGGTTACGGTCTGTTTACAACTAAGAGTTGGGGTCTTGCCATCAACAATAAAATAGCATGGTGCTTGATGGAGTCTCCAGTTTTTTTGGTGATGTTGATTCTATGGGCTTTTGCTCCAACAGATCATAAGACCATCACCACTCTATGTTGTTTACTCATTTTTGAAACACATTACTTCCAACGTTCATTTATATTCCCCTTCCTATTGAAGGGTAACAGCAAAATGCCCTTAAGCGTAATGTTTATGGGTGTATTCTTTAATATTCTGAATGCTTTAATGCAAGGAGGCTGGTTGTTCTATTTCTCACCGGCCAGCATGTATAGTGCTGATTGGCTGATGACTCCTCAATTTATTTGCGGAACCATTATCTTCTTCATTGGTATGTATATCAACATTGACTCTGACCGTCGCATCCGCAATCTGCGTAAACCTGGCGACACTAAACATTATATGCCAACAGGGGGTATGTACAACTATGTATCTTCAGCCAACTATTTCGGTGAGTTTGTTGAGTGGGTTGGTTTTGCCCTTCTCACTTGGTCATGGAGTGGTGTAGTATTTGCAGTATGGACATTTGCCAACCTTGCTCCTCGCGCTAACTCAATCAACAAAAAATACGCAGAAATGTTTGGCGAGGAATTTACTTCTCGTAAAGTAAAACGCATGATTCCGTTTATCTATTAGCCTTCATATGCCACATCTCCGCAAGGTTATTGTAGCCATAGACTCATTTAAGGGTTCTATATCATCAGAAGAGGCAGGAAAATGCGTTGCTGATAGTATTCGCGAGATAAATCCAAGTTGTCATATAGAAGTAATTGCTATAGGTGATGGCGGAGAAGGAAGTGGACGTATCATAACTAAGGCACATAACGGAACACTCATAACTACACGGGCACATGATGCACTCATGCGTCCGTGTAGTGCTTTTTATGGTCAATTGGCTGACGCACGTGCGGTAGTGGAATTGGCTGACACATGCGGACTTGCTTTGCTGAACCTGGACGAGCGAAATCCACTCATTACCAGTAGTTTTGGCTGTGGAGAAGTGATCAGAGAAGCCATAGAGGCCGGTAATAAAGAAATACTCCTATGTTTGGGTGGTAGCGCTACAAACGACGGCGGAATGGGCGTCTTGCATGCACTTGGATATCGTTTTCTTGACCACAAAGGAGATGAGCTTCCTCCATGCGGTGATTCGCTAATTTTGGTGCGAGATATTAAAGACGACCATGTTATTCCCTCTCTACGAGAAGTGAGATTTCTTCTGTTGAATGATGTAGTGAATTGTTTTTATGGTAAAAAAGGAGCAGCTTATGTGTATGCCCCTCAAAAGGGTGCCACCATGCAAGAAGTCGTTCTATTAGATGAAGGTCTGCAAAATTATGCTCGTGTTCTGATGAGCCATAGTGGTGTAGATGTTCAGAGAATTTCCGGTAGTGGTGCAGCCGGAGGTGTCGCCGGGGGATGTATTGGTTTGCTGCAGGCAGATGTTGTTTCCGGCATTGAGTATGTGTTAAATGCTACCGGTTTTTTCTCATTATTAGAAGATTGCGACCTTGTGATTACCGGCGAAGGACGTATTGACCAACAATCCTTTATGGGTAAAGTACTACAAAAGATTGTAGATCACAGTAGTTCTAAGGATATTCCCGTGTTAGCATTTGCCGGTCAAGTAGCAGATGATTTTCATGCTCAAGATTATGGTCTTCTTGGTGCTTATGGAATTCATCCACAAGGTTTTCCTCATAAGCTTTCCATGCAAAAAGAACACACTATGACACATTTATCACAGTGTGTTGTTCGTGTATTAACAGAGTTGGAATTTTGCTAAGGTATCAGCATCTTCAATGCATTGTGGAGTACATCTATTGTGTATGGTCCACAAGCATCAATCACTATTCCATCTGCCTCAAATGGAATGTATTTAGCAGTCTCTATTTGTATCTTTTTTGCTTCAATATTGTGTACAAAAGGCAATGCAGATAATCCTCCATTGAACAGTCTGGGTATTGCATGCATAACATCCATGAATGTGATTTTTCCAACATACATTCCATGAAAGATTCCATCTGTTGGTTTTGCGTCAGGATTTTGCTTCATTCCTCCCCCACTATAACAACCGTTTCCGATGTTCATGGTGAGTATTTTGTCGTTGCATATATCTTGGTTGTCTGCTATTAGTTTTATTCTTTTAGATTTAAAAGTACAGACAGCAGCAATGAGCGACACAAAATAAAGTAGTGCATGACTTCCGAAGTAGTATTTGAGCGTGTGTGTGAGTGTTACCACTTTACAATCCAGTCCTATTCCCACAGAATTAATAAAGAAGTGCGTGTGGTTTATCTTGTTTCTTTGGTATGTAATTCTTCCTATGTCAATTTGTTGACATTTACCTTTTAGGAAAGCATCAATACTAGCTTTGTAGTCTTTTGTGAGTCCCCAATATCTTCCCCAATCATTTCCGGTACCTCTTGGTATGATTGCAATTGTGATGTCCGAAGCATCAGATGTTGCTTGAAATATCCCATTCACCACTTCACTAATCGTGCCATCCCCTCCTAAAATCAGAATGTGCTTGATGTCGTGCTTTATATAGTCGTATGCGATTTCTGTGGCATGTCCGGCATAGGCTGTCACTTGATAGATGAAAGGTATTTTTTCCGTTCTTAATGTTTTGAACAGATATTTACGCTGCATTCTCAGTGCTTTTTTCCCTGAACGAGGGTTAATTATGATGCCCCACATGATGTATTTCTTTAATGTTACTTCTGCCTGATTATTTTTCGCTTAATCAGGCAGAAGTAATCTTTTGTTATTATAATCCTAATGCTTTTTTTACATCTTCAAGCTTATCTGTTTTTTCCCAGGTGAATAATTCAACTGTGGTTTCAAACGCTTTACCGTTTCCATCCATGAATTGCTTTGTGACAGTTCTTGGTGTTCTTCCCATGTGTCCATAAGATGCTGTTTCTTCATAGATAGGTTGACGCAGTTTGAGTCTTTCTTCAATAGCTTTTGGACGCATATCAAACACTTGCAGCATTTTTTCTGCTAATTCTGCATCAGTGATATTTACTTTGGAAGTGCCATAAGTATTGACATATAGGTTCATTGGTTTTGCCACTCCGATGGCATATGCCACTTGCACCAATACTTCATCAGCCACTCCAGCAGCCACCATGTTTTTCGCAATGTGACGTGCAGCGTAAGCAGCAGAGCGGTCCACTTTCGATGGGTCTTTACCCGAGAAAGCCCCACCTCCGTGTGCACCCTTTCCTCCGTATGTATCCACAATGATCTTTCTGCCGGTCAGTCCGGTATCTCCGTGCGGTCCACCGATCACAAACTTTCCTGTCGGGTTCACATAGAGGGTGTATTCATCGGTGAAGAGTCGGCTGTAGTTAATGTCTTTAGCTAACACACGTGGTATAAGGATGTTTTTGACATCATTGTATATAATGTCCAACATTTTTCTGTCTGCTTCTTCTTGTGTTAGTCCATCTCCCGGAAGAATAAACTCGTCGTGTTGTGTAGAAACCACAATAGCCTTTACTTTGAGTGGTTTTCCATCTTCATCATATTCTATGGTTACTTGCGATTTAGAATCAGGACGAAGATATGTCATGTATTTTCCTTCTCTACGGATGTTTGCCAATTCTTCAACCAATGCGTGTGATAGGTCTAGTGATACCGGCATAAGGTTTTTCGTCTCGTTACATGCGTATCCGAACATCATTCCTTGGTCACCAGCCCCTTGGTCCATTGGTTCTACCCTTTCGACTCCTCTATTGATGTCTTTTGATTGTTCGTGAATGGCAGAGAATACTCCGCATGAATTTCCGTCGAACATATATTCGCCTTTGGTGTATCCGATGCGATTGATTACCCTTCTTGCAACAGACTGCACATCAACGTATGCATCAGTCTTTACTTCCCCTGCCAAAACGACTTGCCCAGTTGTGACGAGTGTTTCGCATGCTACTTTAGATTGTGCATCTTGTGCAAGAAAGTTGTCTAATAATGCGTCGGAGATTTGATCGGCGACTTTGTCCGGATGTCCTTCAGATACGGACTCTGATGTAAATAAATAACCCATCTTGTTTTAAAATTATTAAGAAAGTTAAACAATTAAACAAAAAGGGAAGTATTGGGACTTTTTCTATAACAGGAAATGTGTTTAGCATTTTAGCATTTTTTTCCGTGGTTGCAAGCAGTCCAAATCTTTCCACAATTGAGTTGCAAAGTTAGTGATTTTTTTTAAGATTACAAGTGAAGGTGTTTTTTATTATGGCAAAGTACCTTATTCCTATCTAATGGTAACGGTATGGTAACGGTAATGATAGCACAGCTTCGTATCACACACCTTTCTAATTTATTAACCCGTCAACTCACTTCAGTTGTAAGACAAAAAAGTGACAACCTAAATCAGCAAATCACACTCATAGCCTCATAGCCTCATAGCCCCATCCTCCTGTAGGTCCCCGACCGTCCTGTAGCTCACTTGGGAGCGTCCTACCTCTACTAGGTTATTAGTAGGTTATTAGTAGGTTATTAGTAGGTTATTAGTAGGTTATTAGTAGGTTATTCAGCTACCATCCCTCATACAAACACAAATAAAAAAGGAACCCATCTGGATGGAATCAACTATACACTATTAGGCATCATGGAACTGCAAGAACTCCGATAAAATACTTTTCGCAAAAATTACAGCAATAATTTGCAGAAATCAAATTATTGTTGTAATCTTGCATCGCGAACCTGCGCTGAGGGATGTCTGACATCAGCGGCGGAGGGTAGCAGACATATTAAATAGCGTTTATTGACGCTTTGCGTTTGACAAAACGAAAACTTCGCAACTTTTCATTTGGATAAGTCAAAATCAAAGTAACAATGAATGCCTATGGGTATGACTATATCCATACTACGCTTGTATTCAAGGCGTAGTGTGTTGTCATATCAGCGTAGGTTTCCTGTTGTTTATTTTACTTATCCGGCAATGCGAAGGCCTCGTTTTGTGAATAAGCAACTCGAGGTCTGCGCTTTTTTTGTGTGTCTATATATCAAGTAATCAACGGAGGAGCCCGAAATGCCATAAATGAGTAGGGAAAACATTAGATAAACTAATCATGGATTTTTTAGAAACTTATCTCAGACGAGGTTTTGGTTCAATGAACAAAAACGATTTGGAAGTCTGGGTATTCAACCAATTGCTTCAAGATCCGAACAAACAAAATTATTCGGATTATGATTTTAGTATCGAACTGCGCATCCCTCAGACCAAAGTCAAACGACTTCGATATGAAGCCACCTTAGTTTACCAACAAAAAACAGCAGAAGAATACAGCCAAACATTTCTACAGTTATTGCAAAAAGCTAAAATAAAATCTCCAAATTCTGATGTTATCCAATTTTCAATGGAAGATAAAGGACTATATCTTTATGTGGACAACATTCTAAAAAAGGAGGGTAGATTTTCTGATCGTTCTCATAATAATGAAATAATGCAAATCAGCAAAGAGGACTTGGTGCACTTGCTTACAAATTGTTTAATCCCCAAAGATGAACAAGATGAAATTCTTCGTAAATGCGAGGAAATAACATCTCAAAAATTCAAATTTTCAGATGTTGCAACAAAAATGATTGACAAGTTTATAGAAGGATTTGCAACTGCAGCAGGTACTTCTGCCTGGGTCTTTACTAAAGCTAACATGTTAAATTTAATTCAGTATATCTTTTAAAAATATTTAGTATGAAAACAAAAATCTTTACACTTTTCGTAGTACTCCTCGCTACTACAAATCTTTGGGCTTATGCTTTTGAGGTTGATGGTATTTATTACAACATCACTAGCGAAAATACCGCAAAGGTAACATATAAATCACGCGTTGATAAAGGTTTACCGAGATGGAATGAAGACTGGAATATTGATGTCGTTATAATTCCTGCTACAGTTACATACAATAGCAATATTTACAATGTGACTAGTATTGGAGAAAATGCGTTTCGTGAATGTAAATCGCTTATATCTGCAACACTTCCTAATTCAATCACAACTATTCATAACGGAGCATTTTCAGATTGTATAAATTTGAAGTCAATAAATATACCCGATGGCGTTAAAACAATTGGATCTAACGAAAATACCTCTGGTACTCATACCTCTGGAGCTTTTTATAATTGCTGTAGTCTTGTTGATATAACAATACCTAATAGCATTGTCAGTATAGAAGGATTGGCTTTTGCGGATTGTACTGGTTTAACTACCATTACAATTCCTAATAGCGTAACAACTATTTATGAGTCTGCATTTCGCGATGTACCCAATGTTATGTATTCGGGGATGGCAGAAGGTTATCCATGGGGAGCACGAAGTGTTAATGGATACATCGAAGGATGGTTGGTCTATAAAGACGCATCCAAATCTCAATTATTAGCCTGCTCCAGTGCAGCGACCGATGAAATAAACCTCCCCAATACCGTAACGAGCATTGGAGATGAGGCTTTCTCATATTGCTCTTCTTTGACATCTATTACCATCCCTAACAGCGTAACGAGCATTGGAGATTATGCTTTCTTTGAATGCTCCTCCATATTCACTATTACTATTCCTAATAGCGTAACGAGCATTGGATACGGAGCTTTCTTATATATTCCTAACATTGTATATCATGGTACGGCAGAAGGAGCCCCATGGGGAGCTCAATATCATAACGCCTACGTCGAAGGTTGGTTGCTATATAGTGATGCTTCTAAAAATCATATACTCAAATGCTCTTACCGTGCTTATGGAGAGATTGAAATACCCAATAGTGTCACAACTATTGAAGATTATGCATTTGAAGATTGCTCTTCCCTCACCTCTATCACCATCCCCAACAGCGTAACGAGCATTGGAGAAGAAGCTTTCTATAATTGCTCTTCTTTAACCTCTGTAACTATCCCTAACAGCGTAACGAGTATTGGAGAAGGTGCTTTCATGGATTGCTCTAAATTGACCTCTGTGACTATCGGTGAAAGCGTGACAACCATTGGAGATGGAGCTTTCATGGATTGCTCTAAATTGACCTCTGTGACTATCCCTAACAGCGTAACAAGCATTGGAAATATGGCTTTCTCTGGTTGCTCTGGTTTAACCTCTGTGACTATCGGTGAAAGCGTGACAAGCATTGGAGATGAAGCTTTCTCTGATTGCACTTCTTTGACCTCTATCACTATCCCAAATAGCGTGACAAGCATTGGAGGATGGGCTTTCTCAAGTTGCTCTTCTTTGACTTCTATCACTATCCCTAACAGCGTCACGAGCATTGGAGATGGAGCTTTCATGGATTGTGAAAAGTTAGGAACGGTTATCTTAGGAGATAAAGTCAAAGAAATTGGAGAAGAGGCTTTTAATGGATGTAACAAGTTATATCACATTTATTGCTATGCTCCAGAACCTCCTATGGCATATGAAAGTTCTTTTGCTAATTACAATGTCAATTTATACGTTCCTTGCAATTACCTTGATAACTACAAGTATGACAGAGTGTTCGGTTCATTTAGATATATCGAATGTATCGACTCCGAAGATGCTACTACCGATGGTAATGTTACTGTGGATCCTGGCTTCAACGATGTTACTATCACTTGGCCAACCGATGAGAAGGCGGATTGCTACTCACTGGTGATCAACAAAGATGGCGAGCCATTCTGCACGCTGACTTTCAATGCTGACGGTCAGTTGCTCAACATCGCTTTTGCTCCAGGTCGTGATGGCAATCACCCAGTACAATACGCCGAGCAAGCGGTTAATGGCTATCGCTTTACCGTTACTGGTTTGACCGAAGCTACACAATATGCTTACAACATCACCACCAAAGATGCGGCTAACAATACCATTGCTACCTATTCCGGCGAATTTACCACCAAGAGTAATATGCAATCAGGTGTATCCGATATTCAATCGCCATCCACCAACTGCAAAAAGATTATCCGTAATGGTCAACTTCTCATTCTCCGCGATGGCAAGACCTACACCATTATGGGACAAGTGATGAAAGAAAAATAGAGACCAGCCATTCCCCTGCAAGATAAATGCACATCATTGTGAGTATTTATTAGAATATTTGCAACAAACATTAAAAAAAATAAGTTTTTTGTTTAGTTTTGTTGCACAATCCAACTAAAGAGTGTAAATTTGCAGAGGTAATGTTTTTTTAAGGTAATACGCATTTATATTTTTAAGAAGTAAAGACATCCACTGCATGAAGCTTATTGAGCTGTTTTCAGCAGTGGATGTTTGTTTTATTGATTGTAAAGATTTTTTATAAAGTTTGTGTTGAAATGAGTCATTTACGTTTTAATGCTGTTGAGGCCGCTTTTAAGCGCAAAGCAATTCCTGTTGTAGCTCCCGCCAAGAATGTGTCGGATTATTATGGAAAGTATGTGTTTAGTGTTTCTACCATGTCACGCTATTTGTCGGCAGAAGTGATGGATAGCATTCAGAATGCTGTGGAACGTGGAGTGACTTTGGATAGTTCGATAGCAGATGATGTTGCAGCAGGCATGAAGCGATGGGCCTGCGAGTTGGGTGCCACTCATTACACGCATTGGTTTCAGCCATTGACTGACGGAACAGCTCAAAAGCATGATTCATTCATTGAGTATGTTGGAATGCCTGGCGAGAATATCATTGAAAATTTTTCTGGTAAGTTATTGGTTCAACAAGAGTCTGATGCATCTTCTTTTCCTAATGGAGGTATTCGCAGTACATTTGAGGCTCGTGGCTACACAGCATGGGACCCATCCTCCCCTGCTTTTGTGATAGATGACACACTGTGCATTCCCACAATCTTTATATCCTACACAGGTGATTCTCTTGATTTCAAGGCACCACTTTTACGTTCAATTTCTGCTGTCAACAAAGCAGCCACAGCAGTGTGTCAGTATTTTGACACAAATGTTAAGAAGGTTTTTTCTTATTTAGGTTGGGAACAAGAGTATTTTTTGGTAGATGAGAGTTTGTATGCCACACGTCCAGACTTGCTGATGACCGGTCGTACATTGTTGGGGCATGAATCAGCTAAAAATCAACAATTAGAAGATCATTATTTTGGTTCTATCCCAAGTCGTGTGACGGCGTTTATGCAGGATTTGGAGTATGAGGCATATAGATATGGCATACCTCTGAAAACTCGTCATAATGAAGTAGCTCCCAATCAATTTGAGTTGGCTCCGATATATGGTGAGACTAATTTGTCTGTTGATCAGAATTTGCTCATTATGTGGTTGATGAAGCGTGTTGCTCGTCGACATAGTTTCCGTGTATTGCTCCATGAGAAGCCTTTTGCTGGCGTGAATGGTTCAGGCAAACACAATAACTGGTCACTTGGTACAGACACCGGAGTTGGGCTATTCACTCCCGGTAAAACTCCAGAAGAAAACCTAGTTTTTATCATTTTCTTGGTAAACGCTTTGATGGCTGTGTATAAGCACAATGGTCTGCTTAAAGCATCTATCAGTTCGGCAACTAATGCACATCGTTTAGGTGCAAATGAAGCACCTCCTGCTATTATTTCAGCATTTCTTGGCAAGCAGATTAGTGATGTTCTTGACAAATTAGAAAACAGCACCGAAGAGGAGGCTATTTTACTTGACGAGAAAAAGAGGTTAAGCCTTGGCATTGCTCACATACCGGCGGTGTTATTAGACAATACAGACCGTAACCGCACTTCTCCTTTTGCCTTTACGGGTAATCGTTTTGAATTCAGAGCCTTGGGTTCGAGTGCTAATTGTTCTAGCGCTATGATTGTCTTAAACACCGCTATGGCTGCTCAACTTACTGATTTTAAGACAGAAGTTGACTTTAAGATTGATTGTGGGAAGAGTGTTAATCAAGCTATTTTTGAAGTGCTTAAGTGTTACATTAAGACATCCAAGCCCATTCGCTTTGAGGGTAATGGTTATAGTGATGAATGGAAGGAAGAGGCGATGAGGCGTGGTTTGGATTGCGAAGATAGCGTTCCCAAGATATTCAAGTCATATACCTCAGCAGAGAGTGTGAAGATTTTCAAGGACATGGGTGTGATGAGCAAAACTGAGTTGAAGGCCCGCAATGAGGTAAAGTGGGAGATTTACACTAAAAAACTTCAAATCGAGGCTCGTGTATTGGGTGACTTGGTGTTGAGTCATGTTATTCCCGTTGCTACGCGTTATCAGTCGTTATTATTAGATAATCTTTACAAAATCAAACAGATATATTCCGAAGAAAAATCAAGCGAGTTATCGCTCATGGATGGCGCACTGGTGGAAGAGATCACCGGTCATGTGATCGCCTTAAAGCGTAATGTAGATGAGATGGTAGAGGCACGTAAAGTAGCTAATCGCCTCGAGAATGCATATGATAAAGCAGTGTGCTATCACGATACTGTCTTGCCCTATTTTGAGATTATTCGTTATCACGCCGACCATTTAGAACTAATTGTTGACGATGAGATGTGGTCTTTACCCAAATATAGGGAGTTACTATTTATCAGATAGCCCTACAAACGAATAAAATAGAGAAAAAAAGTAACTTTATTTGTCTTTTTCCTTACTTTTCACTACTTTTGTAAAAGATTTATGTGTTGTTAACATTTATTTATATAATTAGGTATTAGAGTATGGAAATTGAAGTGATGTATGCCACAGAAGAGCATACAAAGTATTCTGAATTGGTGTGCCAGCTCATCTATGAGTCTGCCTTGAAGCGCGGAACAGGCATAGCTAAACGTTCTCCTCTCTACATTACAGAAAAAATGTGCAATGGCAAAGCTGTTGTAGCTTTAGAGGGTGAGAAATTAGTTGGATTCAGTTACATTGAAAGTTGGGGACATGACGATTTTGTCGCCACATCAGGCTTGATTGTAGATCCTGATTATCGTGGTCAAGGTCTTGCCAGTCGTATTAAAGAAAAGACTTTTGAACTTGCCCGACGACGATTTCCAACCGCAAAAATATTCAGCATCACCACCTCCCTTCCGGTTATGAAAATGAACACAAAGATTGGTTATAAGCCTGTTACATTTTCTGAATTGACCGATGATGAGGAGTTTTGGAAAGGCTGTGAGGGATGTTGCAACTACGATGTTTTGTTGCGCAACAACAAGGTGAGATGCATTTGCACCGGCATGTTGTTTGACCCATCAGACCCGGACAATGTCGGGAAATAGATTTTCTTTTAGTATTTCTTAGGTAAAGTATTATTGATTATGAGTAAAAAAGTAGTAGTCGCTTACAGCGGCGGCTTGGATACATCTTACACTGTGATGTATTTAGCCAAAGAAAAAGGATATGAAGTATATGCAGCGTGTGCTAACACCGGAGGATTTTCTCCGGAACAACTTAAGCAAAATGAAGAGAATGCGTATAAATTAGGGGCCACAAAATATGTGACGCTTGATGTGACACAGGAGTATTACGAAAAGAGCCTCAAATACATGATATTTGGTAATGTTTTGCGTAATAATTGCTACCCCATCTCTGTTTCTTCCGAACGCATCTTTCAAGCCATGGCCATTGCTCGTTATGCCAATGAGATTGGGGCTGATGCTATTGCTCACGGTAGTACAGGAGCGGGAAATGATCAGATACGTTTTGATATGACCTTCTTAGTGATGGCACCTGGAGTAGAAATCATCACACTCACACGCGACAAAGCATTGAGTCGTCAGGAAGAAGTTGATTATCTCAACGCTAACGGATTTCATGCCGATTTTACTAAATTAAAATACTCTTATAATGTAGGCATTTGGGGCACCAGCATTTGCGGGGGCGAATTGCTTGACCCCACACAAGGTCTTCCTGAAGAAGCCTACCTAAAACATGCCACTGCAGAAGAACCATCTGAACTGCGCATTGAGTTTAAACAAGGAGAGATTTATGCTGTAAATGGCGAAGTATTTGAAGATAAAATTAAGGCTATCCAAAAGATAGAGGAAATAGGCTCCGCATACGCCATTGGACGCGACTGCAATGTGGGCGACACCATCATTGGCATTAAAGGCCGTGTGGCCTTTGAGGCCGCAGCGCCCAAATTGATTATTGAAGCACATCGTTTGCTCGAAAAAAGCACACTCAGCAAGTGGCAACAATACTGGAAAGATCAGATAGCCAACTGGTATGGTGCATTCTTACATGAGAGTCAGTATCTGGAGCCTGTGATGCCCGACATGGAAGCTATGCTCACCAGTTCACAACGCAATGTAAATGGCACAGCCATATTACAACTACGTCCATACAGTTTTCAAACCGTAGGTGTAGATAGTCCGGACGACTTAACCAAGAGCAAATTAGGAGAATATGGCGAAATGCAACGTGGCTGGACTTCAGATGAAGCTAAAGGTTTTATTAAAGTGACCAGCACACCTCTTCGCATGTATTATGGCATTCACCCCGACGAACCAAGAATTTTGTAACATGAAGATAAAAGTAGGTATTATAGGAGGAGCCGGTTACACTGCAGGTGAATTGCTACGCCTGCTCCTACACCATCCCCACGCTGAGATTCTGTTTGTACATTCCGAAAGCAATGCCGGAAACACCTTGTCATCCGTACATTGCGGGCTATATGGAGAGACTGAATTATGTTTCACTCAGGAGATTGATTTGCAAAACATTGATGTCCTCTTTCTCTGTTCAGGTCATGGCAAGAGCAGCGAATTTTGGCAAAGCCACACTGCACCTGAGCATCTCAGAATAATTGATTTGGCACAAGATTATCGTGATGAGTCCCATGGCTATGTCTATGGTCTGCCTGAGTGGCAACGCCAACGCATACGTTGTTGCAAATATGTGGCTAATCCCGGCTGTTTTGCCACAGCCATCCAATTGGCACTCCTTCCATTGGCTGCCCAAGGCCTACTCCAAGATGACATCCACGTCACAGCCATCACCGGCTCTACCGGAGCAGGAGTGAAGCCCGGAGCTACAACCCATTTCTCTTGGAGAAACGACAACATATCTGTGTACAAGGCTTTTCAGCACCAACATCTGATTGAAATCAATCGCACACTCCATTGCTTGCAACCTACTTACGCACACGACATACACTTTGTGCCTATGCGCGGTGATTTCACGCGTGGCATATTTGCTTCCGTATATACCCAAACCACACTTTCCGAGCAAGAAGCAGTGGAATTGTATAAAAACTACTACGCTGACGCGATGTTTACATTTGTGGCTGACAAGAGTATCGACTTAAAACAAGTGATTAACACCAACAAGGCATTGCTACATGTAGAAAAACACAACAACATGTTACACATCACATCAGCCATCGACAACCTGCTCAAAGGAGCGAGTGGACAAGCAATAGAAAATATGAACCTAATCTTTGCATTGGACGAAAAGAGTGGATTACACCTCAAAGCCAGTGCATTCTAAACACATGAATACCCATGGATTTATTTGAAGTTTACGCATTATATGATGTAGAACCCGTTAGAGGTGCCGGCAGCTATGTTTATGACACAGACAATACGCCCTATTTAGACCTATATGGCGGACATGCCGTTATTTCTATCGGGCATTGCCATCCTCACTATGTGAAAAGTTTGACCGAACAACTCAACAAAATTGGATTTTATTCCAATTCAGTGCAAAATTCGCTGCAACACACCTTAGCTGAGAAATTAGGTAAGCTGTCAGGTTATGAAGATTATAAGTTGTTTTTGTGCAACTCAGGTGCCGAAGCCAACGAAAATGCGCTCAAATTAGCCTCTTTTCACACAGGAAAAGAAAAGATACTTGCCTTCAACAAAGCTTTTCATGGACGCACATCCGGTGCTGTAGCCGCTACTGACAATCCTAAAATCCAAGCCCCGTTCAACACAACAGATAAGGTGGATTTTGTAGCACTCAATGACATTCAAGCGGTCAGAACACAATTAGAAACCGGCAAGTATGCAGCTGTTATCATCGAAGGCATACAAGGTGTGGCAGGCATCCATTGTCCCACCCCTCAATTTCTTCAAGAGCTGCGTCAATTGACGGAAGAAAAGGGTGTTGTGCTCATTTTAGATGAGATTCAATCCGGCTATGGAAGAACCGGTAAATTCTTCGCACACCAACACGCCAACATTCGTCCCGACTTGATTACATGCGCCAAAGGGATGGCTAATGGTTTCCCTATTGGAGGAGTATTGATTGCACCTCACTTTGAAGCAAAAGCGGGAATGCTCGGCACTACATTTGGAGGCAATCATTTAGCATGTGTGGCTGCAATTGCGGTGCTTGACGTAATAGAACAAGAACAACTCATCGAGAACGCACGAATGGTCGGAGAATATCTATTGTCCGAATTATCCAAAATACCTCAACTCAAAGAGATACGAGGCAAAGGACTCATGATTGGAATAGACATAGAAGGCAATGCAAGCGAACTACGAAAGCGATTAGTCTTCGAAAAGCATATATTTACAGGAGGAGCCGGCAACAATACCATACGACTACTTCCTGCCCTATCCATAACCCACGAACAAGCCAATGTATTTATAACAACATTAAAAAGTATGTTGTAACTATTTTTTTCTATTTATTACCATCCTACAATGAAACAATTTTTGAGAGTACAAGATATCGGCAACCTACAAGATGCCATTCGCGAAGCATTAGAGGTAAAACAAAATCGTTATAACTATCAACACCTCGGCAAAAACAAAACATTATTGATGATTTTCTTCAACAATAGTTTACGCACACGTCTCAGCACCCAAAAAGCCGCAATGAACTTAGGCATGAATGTAATGGTTTTGGATGTTAATCAAGGGGCATGGAAATTAGAAACCGAACGGGGAGTTGTGATGGACGGTGACAAAAGCGAACACTTATTGGAAGCCATCCCGGTAATGGGCTCATTTTGTGACATAATCGGTGTACGCTCATTTGCCAAATACGAAAATAAGGAGGATGATTATTCTGAAAAAATCCTGCAACAATTCATTCGTTATTCAGGAAAACCGGTGTTCAGCATGGAGTCGGCCACAGTACATCCATTGCAAGCATTTGCCGACCTCATTACCATTGAAGAACACAAGCGCACTGAACGCCCAAAAGTAGTGCTCACATGGGCTCCCCACCCCAAAGCCCTGCCACAGGCTGTGCCCAACTCATTTGCCCAATGGATGAATGCCACTGACTATGATTTTGTCATCACCCATCCCAAGGGCTATGAATTGGCACCTCAGTTTGCCAGAAAAGCACTGATTGAATACAATCAGAACAAAGCTTTGGAAAATGCTGATTTTGTGTATGCCAAAAACTGGGCACCTTATGCCGATCCTAACTACGGAAAAATCCTCTGCAACGACCCGTCATGGACCATTACAGAAGAAAAAATGGCACTCACCAACAACGGATTCTTCATGCATTGTCTGCCGGTGCGACGCAATGTTATTGTAACGGATGCAGTCATCGAATCACCTAACAGTTTAGTAATCCAAGAAGCTGCTAATCGCGAAATATCAGCCCAAGTAGTCATCAAGCGTCTTTTAGAATCTATGTAGCAAGAAAACATGAAACTATCCGTTGTAAAAATTGGGGGAAACGTCATTGACAATCCCATTGTCCTAAAAGACTTTATACAGAAATTCGCTAACATACCATCTCCTAAAATACTGATTCATGGAGGTGGTAAAATAGCCACTGAAATAACTACTAAATTGGGATTTCCAACGCAAATGATTGACGGACGTCGCATCACAGACAAACACACATTGGAGGTGGTATGCATGGTCTATGGAGGCTTAATCAACAAATCCATTGTTGCCCAACTACAAGCTGCAGGATGCAACGCCATCGGACTCTCCGGAGCCGATGCAAATATTATCCCTGCACAACGCCGATCAGCCACTCCTATTGACTACGGATACGTGGGCGACATCAACGCAAGCGAAGTAAACACTGAGATTATTTCCACATTATTAAACGCCGGACTCACTCCCGTATTTTGTGCCCTCACACACGACCAACAAGGCAGCATGCTCAATAGTAATGCCGACAGCATTGCATCTGCCATAGCAGTGTCCATGGCAGCAAAAACAGAGGTTAATCTTATATTTTGTTTTGAATTAGCAGGCGTTATGGAAGACATCACTCGTCCCGACTCTGTTATTCCATTGCTCGACGAACGGTCCTACCAACATCTACGCTCAACAGGAATTGTGGCAAAAGGCATGATTCCAAAAATAGAAAACGCATTTGCTGCCCTCAAAAAAGGTGTAAAGCGAGTAATAATCACACATGCCGACAAGGTTGATCAACCATCCGGCACCACCATACAATTATAAGCACTCACACACATGGCACCACTCACACACATAGAAGCCGCCCTACTCTTAGAACAACTCATATCTACGCCATCCCTCTCACGAGAAGAAGATGCGACAGCCGATTTATTAGTTGATTTCCTACAAAAACAAGGAATCACTCCCCATCGACACTACAACAATGTGTGGGCATGTGCAGGCCATTACGACGCGCGTAAGCCAACCCTCCTTTTAAACTCTCACCACGACACCGTCAAACCATGGAATATAGAAGATGAAGCAAAATCATCAGAAGATGCTATTTATCCTCCATTCACACCTATTCGCAATGACAACAGACTCTATGGATTAGGCAGCAATGATGCAGGTGCATCAGTAGTCAGCCTCCTCACCACCTTCTGCCACTACCACTCCACCCCCCTGCCCTTTAATCTCATCCTGCTCCTCAGTGCCGAAGAAGAAATATCCGGAAGTAAAGGTATTCGGTCCATGCTGCCATTGTGGCAACAACAAGGCATAAACATTGATATGGCAATAGTGGGAGAGCCCACAGGAATGAACATTGCTATCGGAGAAAGAGGATTAGTAGTCATTGATGCACATGCACAAGGCATCAGAGGACATGCCGCACGCAATGAAGGTGAAAACGCAATCTACAAAGCACTCACAGACATACAAACACTGCAACACCTTCATTTTGACAAACAGTCAAAACTATTAGGTCCCATCACCATCAATGTCACACAAATACAAGCTGGTTTTCAACACAACGTCGTGCCCGATCAATGCCATTTCGTGATAGACATCCGCACAACAGATGCCTACACCAACGAAGAACTCGTGAGCATGCTACAAGAAAAACTCTCCTCAAAACTCACACCACGCTCCACACACATCCGCGCATCTTCCATCAGCCACAATCATCCACTAATCATAGCTGCACAACAAATGGGAAGCACGCTTTTTGTCTCACCCACCACATCCGACATGGCACTAATGCCCTTCCCTTCCATCAAAGTTGGACCGGGCAAATCAGAGCGCTCACACAGCAAAAACGAATATATAGAACTCCACGAAATTGAACACGCAATTAACTATTACAACAAATACATTCAAACTTTAGCAAATAATTTATGAAACTCTGGGATAAAGGATATGAAGAAAACCAACGAGTAGATGAATTTACTGTCGGCAATGACCGACTACTCGATCTCTCACTCGCAAAATATGACGTGCAAGGCTCAATTGCACACATCACAATGCTGGAATCTATTGGACTCATAACACCTACAGAACTCACCACACTACACAATGCACTTAAAGAAATCCTCACTGACATCAACAACGGAAAATTCACGATTGAAGATGGAATTGAAGATGTACACTCCGAAGTTGAATACCTGCTAACCAAAAAATTAGGCGACATCGGAAAAAAAATACATTCAGGACGTTCACGTAACGACCAAGTATTGGTGGACCTGAAACTGTTCATGAGAGAAGAAATAAAATTCATTGCCGAAAAAGTAATGACACTCTTCAACACACTACAAGCCACAAGCGACGCAAACAAAGACATCCTCATGCCGGGCTACACACACATGCAAATAGCGATGCCATCCTCCTTTGGACTATGGTTTGGAGCCTATGCCGAAACACTCATTGACGACATGCAAATGCTCCTCGCTGCCCACAACATAGCCAACCAAAACCCACTCGGCTCGGCTGCCGGATATGGATCATCCTTCCCCATCAACCGACAAATGACCACCGAACTACTTAACTTTCAACACATGCACTACAACGTAGTGGCAGCACAAATGAGCAGAGGAAAAACAGAACGGAGTCTGGCATACGCAATCGCATCCGTAGCATCCACAATCGGAAAATTCGCAATGGATGCATGTCTGTTCATGTCACAAAACTACGCATTCATTTCATTGCCCGACGAACTCACCACAGGCTCCAGCATTATGCCTCACAAGAAAAATCCCGACGTATTCGAAATCATCAGAGGAAAATGCAACAGACTACAAGCCATCCCCAATGAAGTGTCACTGCTCACAACCAACCTGCCCTTAGGATATCAACGAGACCTGCAACTACTCAAAGACATCATCTTCCCGGCAATAGTCGAACTAAAAAACTGTATCGATATGACCACATTCATGGTGAGCAACATACAAATCAACAAAAACATCCTGTCCGATGAAAAATACGATTATCTCTTCACAGTAGAAGACGTCAATCAATTAGTAATCAACGGAATGCCATTCAGAGACGCATACAAAACCATCGGAATGCAAGTACAAAACAAAACCTATAAACCCACACGACAAGTACACCACACACACCAAGGAAGCATAGGAAACCTCTGCACCCAACAAATCAACAACAAAATGCAACAAGTGTACACACAAATCACACATCAATAAAAAACAAACAAGCATAAATAAAAGAGAGAAGACCCGCTAAATCAGTCTTCTCTCTTCAGTTATAGTGTAGCAAAAGATGTGAGGCTTATTCCTCTTCCATCTCCGCACCTTCTTCTGACACAAGCTCTACGTCAACCACTTCCTGACGGTCGAAGCGGAAAGGAATCGCATCCATCACAGCAGTACGCTCTTCGTCCGACAACTCACCTAGTGGCTTGCCATACATCTGCATTGCAATCCTGTCACAATACATATCAAAACCCGCTTGCACCTCATTCATTAAACTTTCACGAGTAGATTCAGGCAACTTCTCAGCTGCTATAAATCCGGCTGCATCTACCTTCACGCCATCTTCCACAGTAACAGTTTCATGATTGTTGAAAAGAATCACTTCAATCACATGTGCCAACGAACCTTCTGCATCAGGAGTGTGACCTGCTTCATCCGTGAATATTCTATCGCCAACCTTTACTTGGTTATCACTGACAAACTCAATCACCACCGGGGCATTACTCACTGTGCTATATCTATCAGCACCACCCTGAAAAGTAACAGGAGTACCAAACACCAGACTATAAAGAACAAATGTCCAGTGTGCAACCATGGCAGCTACCAGTCCTCCCACTGTATGAGCAAGAATAGCCTTAGACGTGAGTTTTCTATAACCAAGCGCATCAAGCATAGCAGTGTGTGTACTGAGATAACCACTCCAACACATCCCAATAGCAGTAAACACAGCGATGGCATTACCATCCACCCAACCTTCTTGAATAAATCCGGGTATCAAGCCCAAAGCAGCTCCCACAGCACCCAAAGCAGTAATAGGGAAAGCCATCAATGCTGGTTCTTCAAAACCAAATAGCCATTCAAATATAAAATTAATCTTACCAAAGAACCAAGGCAAAAAACCAACACCCTCATAAGCTGCACCATCATACACACCATTACCACCGGTAGTGAAAGTAAGAATCATCACAAATGTAGAGATAATCAACACACCCGGGATAATAGAAATACCCACATCTACCCCACTCTTTCCACCATCAAGCAACGCATTCAGTATGCGAGTAAACATAGAACTTTCTTTCACTGCATCCTGCTCTTGCATATCTGCCTCACTGAGTTCAGCTGCTGGCTCATCCTTAAAGGATGGATGACTCTTCAAGATGAAACGTTGCATCAAGCGTGTATATACTATACAACCCACAAAAGCCCCAAAGAAACCAATAAACGGCTCTACAAAAAAGCCCTGCGAAATCATAAAGACAATCACCAATAGCCCCATGCCAAAGGCAGTACCGAAATTAGTTAAAGAAATAAATTGATACTTCTTGAAATACGTACTAAAACGCTTATCCTTTGTCAAAGAAATAATAGCAGGATTGTCAGACAAGAAAGTCATGACAGCACCTAAAGAGGCAACACCCGGCAAATTAAACAAAGGACGCATCAAAGGACGCAACATACGTTCCAATAATTTCACTACGCCAAACTCCACAAAGATAGCACCCAATGCGCCTGTAATCACACATATTGCCATCAAGTAGAACACAGTATTGAGCAACAAGTCATGTGCGGTTTTCATGATGGTGTTGAGCATATTAGGCAATCCCATCACATAGCCCACCGATCCAAAGATAGCTATCACAATAAGCAGACAGAACAATCCTGCCTGATATTTCTTAAATCTGTTATCTTTCTTCATATCTTATAGTATTACGATTAATTATTTTTATCTTCTTGTTTCTTTTGGTGTGAGTCAATCATCTTCTTGGCAGCCTCCATCACATCAATCTTCCAGGTTAATCCCACAGCAAGGTAAGAACCCTTATTCAGCGATGTACCTGCCGGGTTGGTGTTATCCCCCATGTTGTAGGCATACATGGCATGAAGACGAATGTCTTTATTGTTTTTAGCCCCCAAGGGATAGTATTCCACCCCACCACCTACACGCATCAATTCTGTACCGGGGTAAACACATAAACCTGCGGGATAAGCACTACCCACTTTATCATACGTAGCCTTCGCCACCACATTCACACGTTTAGCAATCAAGTAAGACACTTCGCCCATGATAGAAAAGTTTTGGAAAAGCAGTTCCTTGGCTGTAACTCCACGGTTCATAAGGTCTATCTGAATTGTCGCATCTCCAAACTTAAACTGATTACCCAACACTACATAGGCATCAAATTTGCCACGCTGATATTCAGAGAAGTTGATAGAATGGAGTGCAGTGTAACATCCATGCGTTCCCATCCAGAAAAGATTATAAGCATATAAGTCAGCTTGTTTCTTTCTACCCGTTACAGTACCATTCTGGTCAAAAATATCCTGAAAGTTATTAATACCCGTGTGATACAAGCTCTGACACACCTGAAAGGTAAAAGTGTCATTACCCTTAGGAGTAGTATAAGCCACGCTTGCACCTAACTGATAGCAATTAACATTATTCCAATATTCAGAAGCAAAATAAGTGTCAATAGGAGCACGATCATACTCCCATCCTCCAATCATCACCACTTGCTTACCCGCAGCAATAGCCCAGTTCTGAGTAGGGCGGAAGGTCAGAAACATCCAGTCGGTGTTATGCACAAAGTCAGAAGCTGAGTTTACTTTATTAAAACGCTGACGCCATGAGTAAGAAAACTTCGATGTAATCTGTCCATCAATGCGAAGGTTGAAGTAAGACACTTTAAGACCGGAATTCTCATGAAGAGGTTCTCCTTCAAGCGCTTCATTCACGTAGTCAAAGCGAGACTCCAAGCCAAGACGAAAAATCTGATTATCCCTCTCATAACCTTGTTGCGCATGCAGAGGAGCAATGTATAAGAGCGCAAACAAGCATACAATAACACAAACGTTATTCTTCATTTTAAGTGTTTTCATGATATAATTTTGGTATGACGGCACAAAGATAGTAAAAGTGCGTGGAGAATAAAACAAATCAAATGTTTTTTATTCCTGTACGGCAAAAGTGTACTTCTGCCTATGCTTATTTAGAGCTAGTAAAACAAGCATATTCCACACATAAAATCAACCAATTACATCTACACTTCTACACACAAATACACAAACACGATAAAATTCATCACACAATAACCATCTTTTATTTTGTTAATACGGAAAAAGGCTGTACATTTGCACCACTAATTAGTATTAACATTATAAAGAATTAAACAATGGCTTACGTAATTTCTGATGATTGTGTTGCATGCGGCACATGTATCGACGAATGCCCAGTAGGAGCTATCTCTGAAGGCGACATCTATTCTATTGATCCAGAAGCTTGCACCGAATGCGGTACTTGCGCTGACGTTTGTCCTTCTTCTGCTATCAGCAAAGGATAATCAGTAGATGAATGCAAAAAAAACAGTGTGTCTGTCTCAATGACAAGACACACTTTTTTTATACAAACAGCCTCAAAACAACAAAACTAACAAAGCAACAATACACCAATCAATGGAAATTCAGTAACTTTGCAACATGAAAGCAATCCTACACATTATAAAAGACTGGACACTACCCATAGCAATGCTCATCGGTGCTATAGCCTACAAACCACTTGCACAATTAGGACACTTAACACCATGGCTCATAGTTGCAATGCTATTCCTCACATTCAGCAAACTATCCATCAAAGAGCTCAAAATAGAACCCATGCATCTGTGGATCCTATTGGTGCAAATTGGTGGAGGACTCCTACTCTACTTCCTGCTAAGACCCATACACCCTATCATAGCACAAGGAGCAATGATATGCGTACTGGCGCCCACAGCCACTGCTTCACCTGTCATCACAGGAAAACTTGGAGGAAACATAGCCACCCTCACCACATTCACACTGATTTCCAACCTATCCGTAGCAATAGTAGCACCCATCTGCTTCCCACTCATTGAAAGCGGACAACACCCCAACTTCCTCACAGGATGCTTCATCATCCTGAAAAGAGTATTCCCACTACTACTCGGACCATGCATTGCTGCACAAATCATAAAAACACTCATTCCAAGCCTGCACAAACACGTCACAAAATGCTATGGAGCCGGATTCTACATCTGGGCAATATCACTCACAATCGTAACAGCACAAACACTACAATCACTCATCAACCAAACACAATATGCTGACATAGCGATTATCACAGCACTCATCGCACTCATCGCATGCCTACTACAATTCTACATCGGAAAACGAATTGGAGCCACCTACAACAACCGAATCAGCGGAGGACAAGCATTAGGACAAAAAAACACCATACTCGCCATCTGGATGACACATGCCTACCTCAATCCCGTTGCTGCCATCGCACCGGGAGCATACGTAATATGGCAAAACCTATTCAACAGTTGGCAATTATGGCAAAAAAGAAAACAAGATAAGCAATAAGAAATGGAATCAATCAAAGAAATATTCAAAATCGGATTCGGACCATCCAGCAGTCACACAATGGGTCCACACAAAGCGGCAACCACATTTAGAGATAAACACCCCGACTGCCGACAATTCAAAGTCACGCTCTACGGAAGCCTTGCTGCCACAGGAAAAGGCCACCTCACTGACACGGCCATACTGTCAGCATTCTCGCCCGACACACAAGTAACCATTGATTGGCAACCCAAAATATTCCTGCCCTACCACCCCAACGCAATGAAATTTGAGGCCATAGGAACAGGAGCACAAAGCATAGACACATGGACAGTTTACAGCGTGGGAGGAGGCACCATTTCAGACGGACACTCCAGAGAAGAACACCCCACACAGCTCTACCCCATGCAACAACTCACAGAAATTCTACACTGGTGTGAACAAACAGGAAGAAGCTATTGGGAATATGTCAACGGATGCGAACAAACTGACATCTGGGACTACCTGATGGAAGTATGGACAGTTATGAAAGAATCCATAAAAAGAGGATTAGAAAACGAAGGCGTACTACCCGGACCACTCAACCTCAGAAGAAAAGCAAGCACATACTACGTCAAAGCCAAAGGATACAGAGCATCACTACAATCACGCGGACTCGTATTCGCCTACGCATTGGCTGTGAGCGAAGAAAATGCATCAGGAGGACGCATCGTCACTGCCCCCACATGTGGCTCATCCGGAGTAGTGCCTGCCGTGTTACACCACCTGCAAGAAAGCAGAGAATTCAGCGATAAACAAATCATCAGAGCGCTCGCCACAGCCGGACTCATAGGCAACATCGCCAAAGCAAACGCATCCATCTCCGGAGCCGAAGTAGGATGCCAGGGAGAAGTGGGAGTGGCATGCGCAATGGCTGCGGCGGCTGCCAATCAACTCTTCGGAGGAAGCCCGGCACAAATAGAATATGCCGCTGAAATGGCCTTAGAACACCACCTCGGAATGACCTGTGACCCCGTATGCGGAATCGTACAAATACCCTGCATCGAACGCAATGCATACGCAGCAGCAAGAGCACTCGACTCCAACCTGTATGCCTCATTCACAGACGGACACCACCGAGTGTCTTACGACAGAGTTGTACAAGTGATGAAAGAAACCGGTAAAGACATTCCATCCCTCTACAAAGAAACAGGAGAAGGAGGTTTGGCAAAAGGTTATTCTCTATAACTCCATCCTCATCCTCATCCACATGCACTATCCACACACAAAGCCTTTAAGGAGATGGAGAACGGATTCATAGAGTAACCCTAAGCACTTTATTAAAAAGTGAAAAGTGAAAGGTTAGAGTTTAGAGGACGCTGCGCTACAGGACGTTCGTTACACTCACTGTGGGACGGTTTCGCCTGTAGTGGGCTGGGGCTGTAGTGGAAAGTAGGGACACGGCGTGCAGTGTCCGCCCAAAGCCCCAAAGGAAAACCACCTCACACAAAGCTAACCAAAAAAGCACTGTCGCCCTTTAAGGTGGACGAGTGTAGTGTAGTTTACGGAGCGGAACGGAGGGGGTAACCATTACGCCAGCTTTTATGAAAGCAATGCCGGTAGGGACACGGCACGCCGTGTCCGAGAGTAAACTTATTTTCACTATGCTGAGCGTGAGCAATTTATTAAAAAGGTAACACCCTATCGGCTTGGCACGACTTTTGAAACGCTTCTTAAGGATAAAACTAACCGGCTGCACAATTTTATAGTGCCCTAAACCCAAAAACACTTATGAAAACAAACTTCACACACACAATGCTCACATGGATAGGAGCAGCAATCATCAGCACAGCATGTGCATGGGGAGTCACACACTACTACTCACTCCAACCCACTACCGACACTCCTGACAACACCCAACCGGATTATGTCAGGCCGGCTGTCAACACCCCTCGTATGGCTGACACCGACTTCACCACAGCTGCCCAACTGTCGGTAAACGCCGTAGTACACGTCAAGACCACCTACACAGCTAAAAAACAGTCCTCCGTCATTGACCCTTTCCTTGAATTTTTCTTCGGACTACCCCACTACCAAGAACGCCCACAACCCCAACAACAGGGATTCGGCTCGGGAGTAATCATCTCCAACGACGGATATATCGTCACCAACAACCACGTCATCGACAGAGCCGACATGATACAAGTAGTGCTCAACGACAAACGCACCTACACGGCACAACTCGTCGGTACAGACCCTACCACTGACATTGCACTGCTGAAAATCGAAGCCGACTCACTGCCCACCATCACCTTTGGCGACTCCGACATGCTCAAAGTGGGCGAATGGGTACTGGCTGTGGGCAATCCCTTCAACCTCACTTCCACCGTCACCGCCGGAATTGTAAGTGCTAAAGCCCGAAACATCAACATCCTCAATGCAGCCATGAAGATCGAATCCTTCATACAGACCGATGCGGCTGTCAATCCGGGTAACAGCGGAGGCGCACTCGTCAACACACAAGGCCGATTGGTAGGAATCAACACAGCCATCGCTTCCGAAACAGGTTCTTATGCAGGATATGCATTTGCAGTGCCCACCAGCATTGTACAAAAAGTAGTAGAAGACCTCAAACAACACGGCACCGTGCAAAGAGCCATACTCGGAGTGCAAATCGCTGACATCACCGACCGACTGGCAAAAGACAGAAACATCCACACCCTGGCAGGAGCCTACGTAAACAGCGTGATGGAACTCAGCGCAGCCCACATGGCAGGAATCACAGAAGGCGACATCATCACTCACGTCAACAACTCACCCATCAAAACAGTGGCAGAACTCCAAGAACAAATCGGACGACACAGACCCGGCGATGAAATCACCATCACCCTGCTGCGCAACAACACCTCCATCACACTCCCTGTAACACTACAAAACAGACAAGGAACAACAGAAATACTCACCAAAGACAATCCCACCCAACACTAATCACACACACGCAAAACAAAATATACAAAACTTATCTTTGGAAAATTCAAACCTTTATTGTAACTTTGCACAACAAAACAGCACATTCTCACGTTTATAAGAATGTAATACACAATAAAGATGGCAACACAGCCTCAAAACAACACTTTCCGACAATGAAAAAATCATTGATCGGAAAGATTTGCGTAACATAAATAAGGTATTAGAAAAGAGCAAAAAAAAGAACTCTAAATAAACATAATGAGACAGCTAAAAATTACCAAATCCATCACCAACCGCGAAAGCGAATCACTCGAAAAGTATTTGCAGGAAATCGGACGTGAAGACTTGATCACAGTAGAAGAAGAAATCGAGTTGGCACAACGCATCCGAAACGGAGACAAAGCCGCACTGGAAAAACTCACAAGAGCCAATCTGCGTTTCGTGGTTTCTGTGGCAAAACAGTATCAAAGTCAAGGACTAAGCCTGCCCGACCTTATCAACGAGGGAAACTTGGGATTGATCAAAGCTGCACAAAAGTTTGATGAAACACGCGGATTTAAATTCATCTCCTATGCCGTATGGTGGATCAGACAATCCATCCTTCAAGCATTAGCCGAACAGTCGCGCATGGTGCGCCTACCGCTGAATCAAACAGGGTTGCAAAACAAAATCAACAAGGCGATTGCCCAATTGGAGCAAGAAAACGAGCGGAAACCTTCTGTGGAAGAAATTGCAGAAAAACTGGACGTCCCGGTAGAAAAAATTGCAGAAACACTGAAGATATCCAATCGCACACTCTCTGTGGACGCTCCACTCAGTGATGACGAAGGCAGCAGCATGATTGACGTGATGACATCTGAAGACGCGCCTCACACCGACCACACGCTCATGCACGAATCACTCTCATTGGAAATCGACAGAGCACTCTCTATTCTCAATGAAAGAGAAAGAGACATCATCAAAAAATTCTTCGGACTCGGACGACCCGAAATGACACTTGAAGAAATCGGTCACGAGCTGGGACTCACGAGAGAACGCGTGAGACAAATCAAAGAAAACGCAATCAAACAATTGCAACGAAACTCTAAGAAAAGCTTGCTGAAAAGCTATTTGGGATAGCCTCCCACACACAAATAAGAAAGGATGCACTCTGCTATGGGGTACATCCTTTTTTCTTTTCACTACATATCCTGAAAAATGCTTCGGCACAACCGGTACACACTACTTCTGAGCCAATATCCAAGCATCAGGATAGTCAGCACGCACCGCATCTGCAGCACGACGAGCCAACTCATAGGTCTCACAAGAAGTGACAATCACACGATACATCCCCGCCTGATTCACCACCACAATCGCCGCATGACCCTTACTCACCAACAAGGAGCGCAAGCGAACAGCATTTTCCTGCTTGCCAAAGCTACCCACCACAACATGATAATCCTTACGAGCCACCACTTCATCCACCTTATCCACAGCTGTAAAGCTCTCACGACGCACCTTCATCTCCATAGTGCTCTCAGCAGGCTGAACCACAGGCTTTGACACAGTCGTTTCAGGCTTCACTTCCGTTTTCACCTCCGTTTTTACCTCTTGTTTTACTTCCTGCTTCACTTCAGGTTGTACTTCCGGTTTTACAAGTTCACTCACCACCACAGCCGGTTTAGTCACCACAGCAGCCTTCACAGTGTCTTGCTTCACACTCTCTTTCACCACATTCGCACGTGCCACTAACTGACCGCCCGAAGGAATCACACTTTTCTGCATGTAACACGAAGAAAACCCCATCACACACACAGCCATCAACAAAAAACTAACATTATGTTTCATACGTTTATAAAATTTATAAATGTAAAAGTAACACAAAATTGCGAGATACACAAATAGCACCCTGCCCGACCAATGGCAAAAAACACACGCCAAACACCCCACACACTACCACAAGTGGCAATTATTACACCTATTGTGGCAATACGCCCCCATCACACAAATTCAGATATGGTATCTTTGCTTGTCAAAATGTATACGCAACAAATATTAACTCAAAAAATAATCGTACAATGAAACACAAAGGTAAGATTTTTGTTCTGCTTTGCACACTCTGTGCGTGTTCACTCTTTACATTTGCAAAAGACGTCACATTCACACCTGCAGAAATTGTAGCCGGCACTACCAAAGACGGCATCACAGTGTCCACCGACTTTGCCATCAAGGCCGGTCAACAAATTTGTTACGACAAAAATGCTAAAGAAGACATTGTGGAAATAAAAAACACCCCCACAACAGCCGACCTGAATTATGTAGAAATCAAGGCATCAGTAGACATGAAAGCCATCTCTTTCCGAGGAAGTTACAACTCAAGCGGAAGCGCACAAAACGCCGCTATCATCTACTGGAACGGCCCGATGAGCACCACATCCTATGACAACAAAGAATTAGCGCCATTCGTAGGATATGACAGCGACTGCAGCAGCAACCACACCAACATCGCACCCCCTGCCGGAACCAGAACCGTACGCCTCTATCGACAACTAAAAAAAGTGGCTGACAACGGTGTGCTCGGAAGCGGAAGCAACTACGGAAGCGGAAAAACAATACGCCTTGCAGGAATCACAGTGACCATTGACGGAGAAGGCGGAGGAGAAGTAACACCTCCTTCCACCACCGAACCCGCAATTACAGCCTTCACAGTCAATGGAGTGAAAGCCACAATCAACCAAGCAGACAAAACCATCACTGCCACACTGGCAGAAGGCACTAATCTCACATCATTGACTCCCACTGTAAGCATCAGCAATGCAGACAGTTACACCCCACAAGGAGCGCAAAACTTCACCAACCCTGTCACCTACACCGTCACTAAAGGCACTCAAAACGTGACCTACACCGTCACACTCACAGCCAAAACTCCTACCACACCCGACACTCCACCAGCCGGAGGAGATGTGCCCGCCACAAAGCTCACCATTCATGAGCCCGAAATTTATGAAACACCAAAACCATTAGGCGGATGGGGATCAGAACTCACCCACTACAACGGACGCGAATACGAAACTTACTACATGCTACGCTACAAACCCGCAAGTTCCACCATCGCAGGTATTGGCGTGACCAACAATGGCAATGGATACGTAATCACCGACCCTAACATCAGCGGAGCAGATGTCAACTTTGAAGCATTAGACGGATGGCTCAAGGGCGTACACTCAGGCTCAACAGGAGGCGACGACGGAGCGCTCGAAGCCGAAGTTCCGGCAACAGAAGAATTTGCAGCCATGCCCGGATTTGTGAAAATGAAAAACAACAACTACATCGAAATGCACATCCAAGGCTACGACCAATTCCGCGTGATGGGTGATGACAACAACGCCACCGAATCAAAAGGAAAACACCTGATTGTGTACATCGATGGAGAAAAACAACCCATGACATTATCCACTGAATTTACAGTGCGAACATTCAATATTACAACAGGCGAACACCTTATTCGCGTAGAGGCAGTAGGCGGAAGTAACTGTGCTGTAGCAGCTTTCTCACTCCGATTGTCCAACGAAGCACGTGTGAAACATTTAGACGGAAACGACTCTACACAAGTGGTGTATCAAACCCAAAAAATCGCACCCGTACGCTATGCACTGCGCAACCAAGGAAGCCTCGCCCTCACATGGGAAGGAGCCGAAGCAACAGGCATCACCCTCAGCCCTAATGCCACAGGCGACACCGTCACACTCAGCGGAACAGCCAACGCACCAAGCGGAAAATACACCTACAAAATCACCGCTCTCAACCCACAAGGCAACCCAACACACAGCCTCACAGGAACATTCACCATCACAACACAAGTGGTAGGACCCGACACCATCAACGTGGACATCGACGACGCCATGCGAACAGTAGCCTACTACTGCTATGCCAACGACCTGAACGACGTCACACTCACATGGAAAGCTGGAGCCGCACCCGCAGGCATACGCACATCCACCGACAACACTGCCCATTTGTTACTGATTGAAGGAACACCCACAGTAGCAGGAAAATACGAATTTACCATCACAGTCAAAGGAGGCAACACCATCCATGGCGTACTCATCGTAAACATCCCTGCCCCATCCTACACCATCGACTCCAAACAATCAGTCGTAAGAGTGAAAGCAGGCACAGCCATCTATCCGGAAATAGTATGGACAGTGAAATTTGCAAGCAATGTCACAGTGAGCGGACTCCCACAAGGCGTCACAGGAACATTCAAAGACACCCTGTTCACCATCTCAGGAACACCCGCCACACAAACATCCTACCCCAAGGAATATACCTACACACTCACATCCACATCAGCCTACGACGCAAAACTCAACAACACGATGACTGGAAAAATCATTGTGCTCGACCCCAACGCCAAGCTGGTGCTCTACCTATACAAAACAAAACCAACCGACCCCGATGCCATCGAAAAACACGTGGGCGACTACTACTCACTCACAGCACGTCAGGCTGAAAACAACACACTCGATCCAAAACTCTACAAAGAATATTCGGCAGTAATCATCTCCGAAACAGTAGATGCCACCAACCCCGAAGTGATCGACATCATCCAAAACATCGACATACCCGTGCTCAGCTTCAAATCCTTCACCTACTCCAAGAGCCGACTCAACTGGGGACTACCCGACAACGGAGCAGAAGGAAACACAGACATCACGGTCAAACAAGCATCACACCCCATTTTCAAAGGCATGAACCTCAAAGAAAATGACGTGCTAAGCATCCTGAGCGCTGCAGGCGGACGTAGCATTCAGCCCGCCGACGTATATCTGCAAGGCTCTATCTGCGTGGCAATGGCACCAAAACGCTCTGACGACATGATGGCAACAGCAATACACGATGTGCCCGGAAAACTACGCAAAGCAGGATTTAACAGTCGCTACATCCTGTTGCCAATTTCCTCACAAAGCTATGCGTATTTCAACACCACAACCCACAAGCTCATCGACAACGCATTAGCCTACCTCACCAATCAGGCAGAACAACAATTTGCAGCCCCATCATTGGAAATCAGAACATTCACAGTCAACGGAAAAGCTGCCACTATCAACCAAAACAGCAACACCATTACCCTCGTGCTCAACGAAAAAGACGCTGACACAAGCGCACTCACGCCCGTGCTCACACTCGCAGGCACAGGAGTAGAAGTCACCCCTGCCAATGGCGAAACCGTTGATTTCTCCAATTCCTACAGACGTCCTGTGGAATACATTGTCAGCGATATGATTCAAACACGCACCTATCGCGTCAGCATCACCACACCGACCGACTTGGAAAACTCACAAACAGAAGAAATCTACTTTGACGGACACACCATCTACAACCCCGCCGCTCAAATGATTTACCTCTACAATGTGAGCGGAGTGAGAGTAGCAGCCTCTAACACAGACATCAACATGAGCAGCTTCCCACAAGGAATCTACCTCATACAAACAAGCAACAACACCCTGAAAATCATCAAATAAACTATAACAAAAACAAGCACGAAAAAGCTCGACAAACACATGTCGGGCTTTTTTTTACCTTTCACTTTTCACACACAAACAAGCACTAACCACACTGTCCCTCATTAAGGGGCGAAGCGAGGTATAGGTCTCTGACCGTCCCCTAAATTCAAAAACCTACCAGCTACTACTTTGTGGGTGTGATAGGTAATTTTGCACTATCTTTAGATAAGATAAACCGCACTCGCTGTGAAAAATATTCAAGCAAACTTGATATTTCTCGCTCGTTTGCGCTATCTTTGAATAAGATAGGCTGCACCTCAGCATAAAAAAATAAAATCCATTTTATTTTGTTCTGCTTTCGGTTTGCACTACCTTTGCAAGCAAATACATTATGACTATTCGAGGATATGTTATCAAAAAACACGCTAAAATTAATTCGTTCGTTGGAACAAAAGAAATTTCGTAAACAACATGGTTTGTTTGTGGCTGAGGGTGATAAACTAGTGGAAGACCTGCTTGCTTACTACCGTTGTCGTCTGTTGGTGGCTACGGATGAGTGGTTGGGTGCTCACCCGGAAATTTCTGCGGATAGTGTAGTGAAAGTGACACCGCAAGAATTATCATCGGCTTCTTTTTTGCGTACTCCACAACATGTATTGGCTCTATTTGTACTGCCGGAAGAGGGAAATTCCTATCCTACACACAGCAAGGGCAGATTGAGCTTGGCGCTGGATGGAGTGCAGGACCCGGGAAATATGGGTACTATCATCCGATTGGCTGATTGGTTTGGGATTAAAGATGTGTGGTGTTCGAGACAATGTGCTGATGTGTATGCTCCTAAAACGATACAAGCCACAATGGGCGCCATAGCACGCGTGAGCGTACATTATGTTGATTTGGTTGACTGGCTAAAACAACAGGATTGCCCGGTGTATGGCACTTTCTTGGATGGAGAAAACGTGTATGAGAGTGCTTTGACGCATGATGGTATAATCGTCATGGGGAGCGAAGGGCATGGCATTTCTCCGGAGGTGAGGGCGTGTGTAAGCCACAAATTGTTAATTCCGAATTATCCTGAGGGAGAACCTACTTCTGAATCACTGAATGTATCGACGGCTACAGCCATTATCTGTGCTGAGTTCAGACGTCGTTGTCGTTAAGTCTGTGTTATTTCTGCATTTGCCAAAGCTTGGTGTAATAGCCATTGAGGGCATAGAGCTCGTCATGAGTGCCTTGTTCTACGATGTGTCCGTCTTGCATCACACAAATCAGATCGGCATTTTTAATTGTGGAAAGACGATGTGCCACTACTAAGGTGGTACGGTTTTTCATCAAATTATCCAGAGCTTCTTGCACTTGTTTTTCTGAGGCTGTATCGAGTGCTGAAGTTGCTTCATCTAATATTAAGATAGGAGGATTTTTTAGGATGGCACGAGCAATGCTGATACGTTGACGTTGTCCGCCTGAAAGACGTGAGCCACGATCTCCAATCGTGGTGTGATAACCATCAGGGGTAGCCATAATAAAGTCGTGTGCATTGGCAATGCGTGCTGCTGCTTGTACTTGCTCCATGGTGGCATGTTCTACTCCAAAGGTGATATTGTTGTAGAAGGAGTCGTTAAACAAGATTGCTTCTTGATTGACATTTCCCATCAAGGCACGTAAATCATGGGTGAGGAAGCCCTGAATGTTCACTCCATCAATGAGTATCTCGCCTTCGCATACATCATAGAAGCGAGGAAGCAGATCAAGCATTGTTGTTTTCCCTGAGCCGCTCTGACCTACAAGGGCCACTGTCTTCCCTTTAGGAATCACAAGATTGATGTCATGCAATACCTGCCTGCCTGATGGGTAAGCAAAGGAAACATGCTTAAAAGTTATCTCTTTCTGCAGGTCGGTGATGGCAGAGGGAGCAGCTGGTTCATGGATGGTGAGATCGGTGTTAAGAATTTTGTCAATTCGTTCCAGCGAAGCCAATCCTTTGCGTATGCTGTAGGATGCCTTGGATAGTTCTTTGGCGGGATTAATAATGCTATAGAATATGACCAAATAGTAAATAAACTCGGGCGCTGTTATCGGACTGTTATTGCTGAGAATCAATGCTCCTCCATACCATAGTAATGCGGCAATCACAGCTGTTCCTAAAAACTCACTGACGGGATGTGCCATGGCATAGCGTCGGTTAATTCGATTAAATGTGTGACGCGTGTTGTCATTCTGTGTCTGAAAGCGACTGATTAACTTCTTCTCTGCATTAAAAGCCTTTACCACTCGCAATCCACCTAATGTTTCTTCTATTTGATTTAGTAACTCACCGGTTTGTTCTTGTCCTCGCATGGATTTTGTTTTCAAGGACTTCCCTATTCTACCAATCAGATATCCACTCACGGGCAACAATAGGAAGACAAACAGGGTGAGATGCCAACTCAAGAGCAACATGGTAGTGAGATAGATGATAATCATTATGGGGTTCTTAAACATCATGTCAAGGGAAGCCATGATGGATGCTTCCACTTCTGCCACATCAGAAGTCATACGTGACATAACATCTCCTTTGCGTTCTTCTGTGAAAAATCCTATCGGAAGATGGATTATTTTACTATATAGGCTTGACCTTAAATCACGCAATACGCCTGTACGGATAGGTATCATGAAGTATGAGCCTAAATAAGATGTTGCAGTCTTCAGAAATGTAGTAACAATCAGAAATACTCCTAAGGCAAATAACACCCACCCTGCCCCTTGTGTCGTCGTCTGCTGTTGTATCCAATAAAAAAGATTATTCTTCAATGTACTTGTTATCACTCCTACACTTGCGTTCCAATCCACTGTCTGATATGTCAGCACATCTGTATTTACTCCGAAAAGGATTTGTAATATGGGTATAATTGCAGCAAAGGAAACCAGGCTTAACAATGTACTCAACAGATGAAAGAAGATATTTAGAGTGACTTCTTTCTTATAGGGTGGTATA
Organism: Paludibacteraceae bacterium; assembly: GCA_017647145.1. GTDB lineage: Bacteria > Bacteroidota > Bacteroidia > Bacteroidales > Paludibacteraceae > Gallipaludibacter. Next base: position 39,010 of record JAGCLD010000032.1, on the reverse strand, counting down.
AATCTTTTTATGAGTCTAAGAAAGTTCATAGTTTGCTATCTGTTATCGCGATATTCATTCAGTTGTAGAATAGTGTCTTTAACTACACCTTGCAAGGGAATTTCGTTATCATTATTTATCACAACACTTGGTATATCTAATGTTGATAATTGCTCATTCTGGTTAGCAATACGCTTTTTTATTTCCTCAACATTCATACCATCTCTGGCAATTACACGTTTTATACGCACTTGTTCCGGAGCTGTTACATACACGATAGCATCACACACCGAATCAAAGCCACTGGACACCAATATGGCGGATTCTATAAACACCAAGGATGCTTCTTGTCGATCTACCCACTCTGTGAAGTGTGACATGACAGCAGGATGAACAATTTGGTTCATCTCTTGTAGCAACACCGGGTCTGAAAACACTCTCTGTGCCACACATTTTCTGTCTAAGCCCGCATCTGTATATATATCTTCACCCAATAACATCATCAATTTCTCTCTGACTTCTGGATTATGATTGGTTATATTACGAGCCTCTTTATCGGAGTCATACACAGGGTATCCTTCACCTGCAATCATGTTACACACATAAGATTTTCCGGCTCCTATTCCACCTGTAACACCTACTACATAACTTTTATTCTTCATATACGTGCGTGTGAGAGCTTATTCTTTGTTAGAAACTAAAGTTCAGTCCACATGTTATAGTGAAGTTCTGACCTTGATAAAATAATGGTGTGAACTTATTCAGTGCTTGCTGTGCCGTCATGTGGTTTTCTCCTACTATGGGTTCTGTTTTAGGCTCAGAAGAACGTGTATCATTATAGGTGAGATTGACGCGTGCATAACAATTATTAAACACTTCATAAACTGCGTTTAATTCCACTCTGTCTTCTCTCCAAATAATATCTTTGAGGGCTTTTTGACTTATGATGTTCAATATGTCGGTGCGCAAATAGTCATAGTCGTTTCCTTTGATAGCATTTGTGTAGGAGAGATCAAAGTATAAGCCCCTGATAGGTTTATAGCGCAAAGAGACATATATTTCTTGTGAATTATCGCCTAAATAATGTCCTAGTACATATCCATTAGATTTCCACGACAATGTTTCTATTGAGTGTTTGTAACAGATAATTTGGTTGCGTGTATATTCCCCTATAAGGGATAGGTTCCTAACCGGCCAGTTGGTCAGATTAAATCCTGCCTTATAAGAGATAGGATTAGTTTGAGGGTTAGATGGTTTAAAGCGTGAGAACTTGATTTCATCTACATAGAAAGACGCAAATAAGTGTAGATGTGGGATGTTACGCGAACTGAGGTTGATGAATAGTTGTGAGTTTTGGTTTTCTACCCTGAGTCCTTTAGTCATAAAATGGTCGATCGACTTATAGAAAGCAATGGGTATAAAATAAGCCGCTTGCACATTGTTTTCGGCATATACAATGGCATTTCCTACGGATAGGTTCAATTTGGCAATAGGTGTGAAAGTGAGCATATTGGCCGCCATGAACTTATTGTGTGGGCGATAGTGAAGTTTTTCTTGTGCTGTTCCTTCATTTTCGATGTAATAGTTTGTAGTGTCAAGTACATTACTTACCAGCCAAGCATGTATATAATTCAATTCAAACCACTTCACAGGCTTTAGGTTCAGTGTAATCATAGGGAAAGAGGGCGCTCTTCCGGAAAAGATATTAGATGATTTATAGCTATCTCCCCACACTATATTGTCTTTCACTAATCCAATACTTCCCCACTTGCAATAGGCAACGATTCCGCCTCTCATATCACTATAGTCGCCTCCATAGCTTGCTTCTTTATATTCACATCCCGGGAGATTGTTGAGATAGTCGGGCATGGCAATGCGTGCTCCATACATCTTACTATTATCGGTGGGGAAATACTTATCACGCAACATCCACTTTCCATTGAATGAATTGTCACGTAAATTAGCATATACAGAAACATGGTTGGCTATGTCCATTTGCAGGTCGGCTCCGTACCACCGTTTTGCTATAGCTCCTTTTTGATTGGCAATAATGTCCATACCTAATATGGGGAGTATGCGACACTTGAAGAGATTATTGGTGTATTGAAATGCCGGTTGTACAAGTCCTAAGTCAAAATGCTTTTTGTCTGTCCAGTGAACATAAGCCTTAGGCAACGTGTCTCGTTCTACTGCATAGTCGTTCAGATAGAAGGTAAGGTCTTTGCGTTGTCGCTTTGACATTTTATCTTGTTGTGTCAAGGCTTCTTCCAACTTTTGTGCTATGAAATCACGCGTGTATGGCCTTACAGCCGAATTGACCTGGATGTAGCCATCTGTGGCTAATTCATTGATAAAGTCATAAATCTGCGTATAGGCTATGTGTTGATTTATGTGTTGAGCAGATAGTGTTGAAATGCCTAAGGCAGCTATAAGTATAATGAATAATTTCTTCATGTCGGCTTGTTTTTAGGAGCAGATACAAATGTACATGATTTTCTCCAATCTAACAAGTGGGCTGATGGAAGTGTATTGTGATGAGACAAGTAGGGATGGTCAGAGTTGTGACTAATCTTTGGGACACACCGGGCGAATCGGTAATAATTCATTGTCAAAGGCTGAGACTACCATGGTGCAGGGATAGATGTTTTCACCCGACGTGGTGTCATCCATAGCCAACTTCATGATGTTATCAGTGTTCTGCTCAATTGCTGCCCAGTAATATCCGGTCACACCAAAATATTCTACCTCCGGATTACTATTCAGATTATCCTTAGCATAGATTGCGCCGGCAGCCGGAAAGAACACGCCTTCATCCTTCGCAAAATGTGCGATATAAAATCCTTGTACACCGTTTAGCTGCATTCTTCGGAAATAATTACATCCTTCTAATTGACGTAATTCTTCTATGGTTGGCATACGCCACTTTCCTCCCCATGCAGCTCTAACAGGGTCTTCTTTGATTTCGCTAAATGCATAGTATCGCCCTGTATCTTGTGGATGGATGGCCTCTAAATTGATTTCAGCCCAATAAACTGACGTACCAATATCAACCATGGTACGTCCATTGTGTGTCAGTATTTTCTTGGTGTTGTCCATGTGAGTGTTTTTCTCTGTAATGATAGGAAATTATTATTTGGGGAGGGTATGAAAAAGGATGTGCCATGGTCAGTTTGACACATCCCCTTGTGTAGGTTTTCTAATACCGCGGTAGTATTAACGTTGTCCTAATTTTTCATCCAAGAAGAGTAAGCCTGCGTCTCCTGCGAGATGAAGTTTATCAACGATTTCTTGTGCTGATTCTTCTTCTTCAACTTGTTCACGTACAAATCCCCAGAGGAAGTCTTGTGTAGCATTGTCTTTTTCTTCCGCTGCAATTGCTACAAGATTGTCAATGAGTTTTGACACATGGCATTCGTGCTTGTAGATGTGTTCAAAAAGTTCAACTACTGTTCCCCAGCCTTGTGGTACAACATCAATTTTATCAACCTTAGCAATTCCGCCTCTTTTGATTAAGAAGTCTGCCATTTCACATGCGTGTTCGTTTTCTTCTTCAGATTGTTTTTTCAACCAATGTGCCATTCCGTTAAGTCCTTTAGCCTTGAGATAGAAAGACATTGAGAGATAGAGGTTAGATGACCACAATTCAGCAGTGATTTGGTCGTTGATTGCTTGTTGTAATTTATCGCTAATCATATCGCTTTATATTTAACAGTTAATATTCTTATTGCTTATTTATCAGTATAACACTTCACCTACCCAAAAAGTTCAAATCAATTACAAAGATAGTACAAGGTGAGAGAAATGCCAAATTTATTTGAGCATTTCCGAACCGAAGCCTATCTTATCAAAAGATAAGAGGTTTTGTAATTGCATTCTATCTTATTCCTATGTAGTGGTCCCGAGGTGGTCCCGAGATGGTCCCGATAGGGATTGCTGTTTTTTGTGTGTTAGAAGATAGGTAGTGATGGTTAGAATGTTTGATAGATATGTTGCAAAGATGTTGGATTGGTAGTGATTTGATAGAATGAAAGAAGCCACCTACACTTGTGGTGAGGTGGCTTCGGGTGTGTTATTAGAAGATAGTGAAGTTTATTCCGCCATGTTGTGGAATACGTTTTGTACGTCTTCGTCTTCTTCTATTTTATCCAAGAGTTTTTGTACTGCCGCTTTTTGCTCTTCATTGAGTTCTTTTACGTCGTTAGGAATGCGTTCAAATTCTGCACTGAAGATTTCAAATCCGTTTTCTTCCAAGTATTTTTGGATGGCAGAATATGATTGGAAGTCTCCATAGAGCAATACAGAAGCACCTGTTTCTTCATCTCCTTCGTCATAGACTACTTCATCTACTCCGTAGTCAATGAGTTCGAGTTCGAGTTCTTCTACATCTACCCCTTCTTTTGGTGCAATCTTGAAGACGCATTTGTGGTCAAACAGGAATTCCAAGCTACCAGACGTACCAAGTGATCCACCATGTTTGGAGAAATAACTGCGAATGTTGGCTACAGTACGTGTGGTGTTGTCAGTAGCAGTTTCTACGAAGATAGCAATACCGTTAGGTCCGTATCCTTCATAGTTCATTTCTTTATAGTCAGTGAAGTCTTTTGAAGTTGCTTTTTTGATAGCTCTCTCCACGTTGTCTTTCGGCATGTTTTCTTTTTTTGCTTGTTGCATCAACACGCGTAAACGAGGATTTGTGTCAGGATCAGGTCCACCCGCTTTAGTAGCGATGGTAATTTCTTTTCCTAACTTGGTGAACACACGGGCCATGTTGCCCCAACGTTTCATTTTTCTTGCTTTTCTATATTCAAACGCTCTACCCATTGTATAGTTTATTTAGTTTAGTGTGAAGAGATTGTTAAGTTTAAATGTGTATATTTTCTTTCGGTTGGCAAAGTTAGAAAAAATATATGTAAAGGGCAAACATTTGTCTCCTTTCTGGATGTAAAAATAAAGTCCCTACCCTGCGAGGGTAAGGACTTTATCTGTGTTGTTTATGGAATGTTGATTAGTATTCCATTTTCTCCATGCGTTGATAGCTCTTATAACGCCATTTAGCATTTTCTTCAGCTGCAGCAAAGAGTTCTGCTGCTTCTGCAGGATATTGCTTCAAGACTGATGCATAGCGCACTTCACCTTTGAGGAAGTCTTGGAACTTGCTGTAGTCAGGTTCTTTGCTATCGAGGGTGAATGGATTCTTACCTTCTGTTTCTAATGCCGGGTTATAGCGCCACAAGTGCCAGTAGCCACATTCTACAGCAGCAGCCTCTTCTGCTTGCGCTTTACCCATACCTTTCTTCAATCCATGGTTGATACATGGTGCGTAGGCAATTACCAATGATGGTCCTGGATATGCTTCTGCTTCACGAATAGCTTTCAAGCATTGTGCTTGGTCAGCACCCATTGCAATTTGAGCCACATATACGTATCCGTAGGTTGTGGCAATCATACCCAAGTCTTTCTTGCGAACGCGTTTGCCGGCAGCAGCAAATTTAGCAATCGCACCAATAGGAGTAGATTTAGAAGCTTGTCCACCGGTGTTAGAGTAAACTTCTGTATCCAACACGAGGATGTTTACATCTTTACCGCTTGCGATTACATGGTCAAGACCACCATAACCGATGTCATAAGAAGCTCCGTCACCACCAATAATCCATTGGCTACGTTTGATGATATATCCGCTCAATTCGTTGATTTTCTTGCAAATGTCGCATCCACAGCTTGACACTGCCGGAATGATTTTCTCTGCTAATTCTTTTGTTTTAGCAGCATCATTTTGGAATTCAATCCATTCACGGAACCATCCTTTCAACTCTTCAGAGCAGCAAGAGCAGGTCTGTGCATCCGTCATTAGTTGAGTGAGGCGTGCGCGCATTTTTTCATTTGCGAGCTCCATACCCAAACCAAATTCGCAGAAGTCTTCAAAGAGTGAGTTAGCCCATGCTGGTCCTTGTCCTTTTTCGTTAGTAGTATAAGGAGTAGATGGAACTGAACCAGAGTAAATAGAAGAACATCCGGTAGCGTTTGCCACCATTTGACGGTCGCCAAACAATTGAGAAATTAATTTCACATATGGAGTTTCACCACAGCCGGAGCACGCTCCTGAGAACTCAAAGAGCGGAGTTGCAAATTGTGAATTCTTCACATTAGAAGCTGTGTCAATCAAGTGTTGTTTGGTCTTGACGTTAGCAACGCAGTAGTCCCAATTAGCTGCTTCTTCAAGTTCTTGTTCCAATGGCACCATCTTCAATGCAGGTCCACCTGCTTTTGGATTGCCCGGACATACATCCACACAGTTGCCGCAACCCAAGCAGTCCATAACGTCCACTTGCATGCGGAAATGCATACCCTTCATAGCAGCAGGTGCTTTCATTTCAATGGTAGCGCCCTTGATTCCTGCCACTTCTGTATTGTCCATCACAAACGGACGGATTGCAGCATGAGGACATACATAAGCACATTTGTTACATTGGATACAGTTGTCTGCAGTCCATGTTGGAACAAAGGCTCCTACTCCACGTTTTTCATATTTAGATGTACCTTGATACCAAGTTCCGTCTTCAATTCCCTTGAACGCAGACACTTTCAATAAGTCACCATCTTGTGCGTTAATAGGACGTACAATTTCGTTAATGAAAGCAGGATCGTTGTTAGCTGCAGGTGCTTCTACTTCCAAGTTAGCCCATGCCGGGTCAATTGTGAGTTGTTGATATTCACCACCACGATCAACAGCTGCATAGTTTTTGTTTACTACGTCTTCACCCTTCTTTCCATAAGACTTAACGATGAATTTCTTCATTTGTTCGATAGCCAAATCTACAGGAATAACTTCTGTGATACGGAAGAATGCAGATTGAAGAATGGTGTTGGTGCGATTGCCCAAACCAATTTCTTGTGCAATTTGAGTTGCGTTGATATAGTAAACTGAAATATTGTTTTCTGCGAAGTATTTCTTCACACGGTTAGGCAGGTGCTTCGCCAACTCTTCACCCGTCCAGATAGTGTTCAACAAGAAAGTACCATTCTTACGCAAACCACGAGTCACGTCATACATTTGCAAGTATGCTTGTACGTGACAAGCCACAAAGTTAGGCGTATTTACTAAATAGGTAGAACGGATTGGTTCATCGCCAAAACGCAAGTGTGAACATGTGAATCCACCTGATTTTTTAGAGTCATAAGAGAAATAAGCTTGGCAGTATTTGTTGGTGTTGTCACCAATGATTTTCACAGAGTTCTTGTTAGCACCCACTGTACCATCAGCTCCCAAACCATAGAATTTAGCTTCAAATATACTTGCTCCACCCAAAGCAATTTCTTCTTTCTTTGGAAGTGAAGTGAAGGTTACATCATCTTCAATACCAATTGTAAAGAGGTTTTTAGGTTGTGGCAAAGCCAAGTTTTCATACACAGCAAGTATTTGAGCAGGCGTAGTGTCTTTAGAGCCCAATCCATAGCGTCCACCTACAACGAGTGGAGCATTTTCAGCGCCATAGAGCACATCTTTTACATCTAAATACAAAGGTTCGCCTGTAGCTCCCGGTTCTTTTGTACGATCAAGCACAGCAATACGTTTAGCTGTTTTTGGAAGTGCAGCCAAGAAGTGTTTTGCTGAGAAAGGACGATAGAGGTGAACAGCCACCATACCCACTTTTTCGCCTTGAGCTGTGAGGTGGTCTATTGTTTCACGAATAGCTTCTGTAACAGAACCCATTGCAATGATTACACGGTCAGCATCAGCTGCACCATAGTAGTCAAACAAGCCATATTGACGTCCTGTGATTTTAGACAATTCAGCCATATATTCTTCTACGATAGCAGGCACAGCTTCGTAGTAAGGATTACAACTTTCACGGTGTTGGAAGAAATGGTCAGGGTTTTCAGCCATACCGCGTGCCACAGGATTATTTGGATTCAAAGCACGTTGACGGAATTCAGCCAAAGCTTCTTGATCTACCAAGTGAGCCAAGTCTTCGTTTTCGAGTGCTTCGATCTTTTGAATTTCATGTGAAGTACGGAATCCGTCGAAGAAGTTTAAGAAAGGAACGCGACTCTTGATAGTAGCCAAATGAGCTACAGCAGCCAAGTCCATTACTTCTTGCACAGAACCTTCGCACAACATTGCAAAACCTGTTTGACGGCAAGACATCACGTCTTGGTGGTCACCAAAGATACACAATGCATGTGAAGCCAATGTACGAGCGGATACGTGGAATACGCAAGGAAGCAATTCACCTGCTATTTTATACATGTTTGGAATCATCAACAACAATCCCTGTGATGCTGTATAGGTGGTAGTCAAAGCACCTGCTTGCAAAGAGCCATGCACAGCACCTGCTGCACCTGCTTCTGATTGCATTTCTTGCACTAATACAGTTTCACCAAAAAGGTTCTTACGACCTTGTGCAGCCCATTCGTCTACATATTCAGCCATGGTAGATGAAGGCGTGATAGGATAAATCGCAGCTACTTCAGAGAACATATACGAGATATGCGCTGCAGCTTGATTACCATCACATGTTAAGAATTTCTTTTCTTTTGCCATGTTAGTTATTAATTAGTAGTTGTTAATTTTTTATACCTTTATTAAAGAACGAGAGAACATTCATTACTCTCACCAATAAGTTTTCGAATCTACAGTTGCCATATAATGCTCATACTATATCCAAAACAGTCACTAACGCATTCACAGCATTTTCATGTGCAAAGATACTGCTTATTTTTCCAATTTGCAATATAGAGTTTGCAAAATTGCACATCTTCCGTCAGCTTTTACACATTTTCGCAGTAGTAGGCACACTTATCTTTCCTTTATAATGCCTTTTCGATAGGCCCTTAACAACAACAAGAGGTCATCTATTTGTTGTTGTAGTTCCTTGCCTTTGTCTGTATCTCTCACCATTACGCGCTGTTTACTCAGTTCCACCAACTGAGTAGAGGATATAATGTCTCTTCCATAAAGAATTGCCTCATTAGTTGATGTAAACAATTCGTGTTGCACCATCTGCAATCCTCGAGAGTGATAGACTAAAGTGTATCCGGCTATTCCTGTTTCTGCATGATAAGCTTTGGAGAATCCTCCATCAATCACCAACAATTTACCATTGGCTTTGATTGGTGTCTCTCCTTTTTTGGTTTTTACGGGCACATGTCCACAGATGATGTGTCGATGAGTACCTCCCACCCCAAATTCATCCAAGAGCATATCACACATTTTTTCATCATCACGCAAAGCATAAGCAGCTCCTTTTTCTTCCACATGCAAGGACTTATCCGGAATAAAATAACGCTCAAAAGTAGTCATCTTTGCTTTGTCAAACAACGGAGAATCCTTTCCACACCATAGATACCACATATAATCCAAGGCAAAGAGTTTTTCTTCTGACATGACATCATCTCCATACGCCATACGCACAAGGCTCTCCACTTTATCAAAGAAGGATTTTCCTTTATATTTCTTACCCAAAATAGTAATTTCCTTCAAAGTTCCGTTTTCATTTAATGGCACAGATGCATGAAAAAGCAGATTAGAGTTAGTCACCAAATAAAGGCTTCCATGTGTATAGACACACTGAATATGCTTCCTTAGTTTTTCGCTCTGACGGAATGAACGCCTCATCTTGTTCACTATTTCCTCCTCTCCCTCACTCAGTTTAGTTGGGTCATTCGGGTCAATGGTAGGAAAATAGGTGTCATACATTTCATATTCCTTGCCTTCGCAACGGAAAACACCTTTGACAAAATCCACTCTATCCAACAATATTCTATCATCCATTTGAAACTCCGGACGTCGCTTAATCATTTGTGCTTCCAATTTAAACTGAATCACACATATTGCTTTATGCATTTGCGCTATCAGTTTACGCGTACGTTCATTATGATTTGAGTCGCAATCCTCTATTTTAGGATAAAAACGTGTACATGGGTCTTTAGCATACGTATCCATTGCAAAAGTAGCCAATGGCAGCAGATTGATTCCATATCCATCTTCCAGCGTATCCAGATTGGCATAGCGCATAGACAATCTGAGCACATTGGCCATGCAACAATCATTACCCGCTGCTGCACCCATCCACAAAATGTCATGATTACCCCACTGAATATCAAAATTATGATAATCACACAATATATCCATGATGAGGTGAGCTCCCGGACCACGATCAAACACATCACCTATGATATGCAAAGAGTCAATCACCAAACGTTGTATCAAATTACAGATAGCTATAATAAATGCGTCAGCTCGATAAGTAGAAATGATGGTTTGAATAATCACATTCACATAGTCATGCTTATTAGGTTCGGCCAATGTCTCATGCAATAACTCTTGTATAATGTATGAAAACTCTTCCGGAAGTGCTTTTCTCACTTTAGAGCGGGTATATTTAGAAGACACATTCTGACACACTTTTATCAGATGATTCAGTGTAATGACATACCAGTCTTCAAGGTCTGTTTCTGAACTTTTCACTAATTCTAATTTCTCACGTGGATAATAGATCAGCGTACACAATTCCTTTTTATCGGCTTCACGCAGTGTATTACCGAATATTTCATTCACTTTTCGTTTCACATCTCCGGAAGCATTCTTCAACACATGCTGAAATGCCTCATACTCCCCATGAATATCACTCAAGAAATGCTCTGTTCCTTTCGGCAGATTTAAGATTGCCTCCAAGTTAATAACTTCTGTACTTGCGGCTGCTATGGAGGGAAATTTATTACTCAACAGTTGCAGATACTTGATTTCTTGGTCAAAATCCTTTTGAGATAAGTGTTCTGGTTTCATGGCTCATAGATTAAAAAAACACGGATGACATCAATCATCCGTGCAAATGTATATCTTTTATTTGTAATTCCGCCACTTTTTTTTCTGAAATATTCCACTTCTACAACACGTTTAGATGTTTTTTCCAAGCTCTTTTATAAAAAATACTGCATATTCATCATAAAAGCAAGCAAAACTACATGATTACTGTTCGCTCAAAGCATTACTTGGATAAAACGCCGGAAAGTTAATAATTCTCTTGCATATTTAACGATTTATTCGTAGTCTTGCAGTTTGAATACAAATACTTGCGTAAACACAAACACTAAACACTATAATCCACATTCTCAACACACCATGAAAAGATTTCTCATTCTGCTGGGTATAGCCTCCCTGTTGAGCGCATGCCAAACAAAGCAAAACACACAAAACATGATTACCTCATCTGACATCCAAGCCGGCGTGAATGCCATTCTTACAGCCTATCCTGATGCTGACGCTGCTCTCGTTGAACGCGGAGTGAAACAAGTTGCACAGTTATGGACTGAAAACGATGGAAGCAAAGACGATTTCATTGAATTAGTAAGCACATCTTATGCCGGTACAGAGGCCGACAAACTACTCCTATACTATCGTTTGGCATATATCCTCGAACAATGCAGCCAAAGTGCCGACATGCTTAACAACACCCTGCAAGACCCCACCACTTTGGTTGACAAAGGTGAACCTATTAGCGTGGACTGGATCATCAGTGGATACGACCCCATGGCACATTTTGCAGAAGATATGTTTGCTAACAAATTGGCACATATCTGCATACTCAACTTTCCCCATTACTCACTGCATGAGAAAAACACAATGGGCACTCAATGGACTCGCCAAGAATGGGCATACGCACGCTTAGGTGACGCATTCCACACACGCATGCCGGGTGATGTAACTTCTGCCTACTCACAAACACTCAGCCAAACAGAAAACTACATAGCCGGCTACAACATCATGATGCACACACTCCGCACAGAAACAGGCGAAGCATTATGGAGTGAACCCATGGCGCTGCTCTCGCATTGGAATCTGCGTGACGAAATAAAATCCAACTATGCTGCAACTCCCAATGCACACGATAAGCAAGAAATGATTTATCAAGTCATGTTGCGCATCATTCGACAAGAAATTCCCGCTTGTATCATCAACTGTGAAGACTACACATGGAGCCCATACTCCAACACGGTGAGTCAAGCCGACAAAGTTATAAATGCTGAACGTGAATCTGACACACGCTACCAACAAATCATTAACATCTTTCATGCGCTACAACGCATCGACCAATACCGAACAGACGCTCCTTCTCATCTGTTGCGCACATTCAATGAAGATTTGGAAATACCAATCGAAGAACTTGAAGCTCTCTTTATCACCCTCATAGAATCGGATGAAATCAAACAGGTGGGACAACTCATACGCGAACGTTTAGGAAGAGAATTACGTCCTTATGACATTTGGTACGACGGATTCAAGAGCCGCAGCAGCATTTCGGAAGACATCCTCACAGCTCAAACGCAACAACGCTACCCTACAGCCAAAGATTTTGAAAAAGACATGAACCGTATGTTGATGGATTTGGGCTTTATACCTGAAAAGGCTAATGAAATAGCCTCTCACATCGTGGTAGAACCGGCAAGAGGTTCAGGACATGCCCGACCATGTGTAGGAAGACAACAACCTGCACGCTTGCGCACTCGCATCAGCAACAAAGGAATGGACTACAAGGGCTACAACATTGCTGTACACGAGTTTGGTCACAATGTAGAGGAAGTCATCTCGTTATATGACATCGACTATTACACACTGGCAGGAATACCCAACACCGGATTCACGGAGGCAAGTGCATTCCTTTTCCAACAACGCGACATGAAGTTGCTGGGATATGACTCTGCCGGCGCTGAAGCCAACAACACATCGCTCGACATGATATGGGGAATGTATGAAATAATGGGCGTGAGCCTTGTTGATATGCGCATGTGGCAATGGCTATATCAACACCCACAAGCCACAGCTGCACAACTCAGAGATGCTGTAATCAAAATAGCAGCAGAAGTATGGAATCAATACTACGAACCTGTCTTGGGTGAAAAAGATAGCCCACTGCTTGCCATCTACTCACACATGGTGGGCTACGCACTTTATCTTCCTGGTTACCCTATCGGACAAATCGTACAATACCAGTTGGAAGAACACCTTGCAAAATGCCCTACACCCGAAGCTTTTGCCAAGGCATACACACGAATTTACCAACAAGGACGCCTCACCCCCGATGCATGGATGCGTGGTGCTGTAGGAAGTCCAATGAGCGTACAACCTATCCTAAAGGCTGTTAGAGAACAATTACAAAAGCACTAATTAACTACTGATTTCTGCTTTTTGACTACAATATTTAAAACATCACAAAGGGACGTGCAACAACACGTCCCTTTGCATTTTCCTGACAACACATCGGAAAATACAACACACACTACAGACCGACAATTGTTTTATTGCGCTCTTTATAGTATCTTTGCATAGGAAAAGAAATAATTACATTATGAAAGAATTTATCCACATATATAAACATCTTCTCACTTCCTATCCTCAATTATTAAAAAAAGAAGACAAGGAAAAACTTAAGAAGTTGGCTCCACATCTGAACAGAAACACGCTCACCGAAAAGCTACATATCATCAACATAGTGCTAAAAGAAATCGGACTTGGCCGCACATCTGTGATAAGTATTCTTTTGAGCAATGAAGTGGCACAACACAACCTTAGCAAAGACACTATTGCCAATACATTCGACACTGCCATTGCCACTGTTATTCATGGACTAAAACGAGTTGAAGGTCTATACAAGCGCAACACATCCATGGAAACTGAAAACTTCCGTAAACTATTGTTGAGTTTTGCTGAGGACGTACGCGTGATTCTCATCATGCTTGCCGAACGACTACACACCATGCGTCATCTGGAAGAATACGAAGAAGAACAAAGGCAAAGTATAGCACGGGAAACTGCCTATCTATATGCCCCACTTGCTCATCGTTTGGGCCTATATGGAGTAAAAACGGAACTCGAAGACCTTTCGCTGAAATACACCAACCGAGAAATATACAAAGAAATTGCTGCTAAACTCAATGAAACAAAGCAAAATCGAGATGCCTATATCAGCGCATTTATCAAACCTCTAAAAGAAAAACTCGAGGCTGCAGGTTTCCAATTTGAGATGAAAGGACGCACGAAGTCCATACACTCCATCTACAACAAGATGAAGAAACAAAACACAGCTTTTGAAGGTATATATGACTTATTTGCCATCAGAATCATATTAGACAGCAAGCCGGAAAAAGAAAAAGCGGAGTGTTGGCAAGTCTATTCTATTGTGGCAGATATGTATCAACCCAATCCTAAACGACTGAGAGACTGGCTCACCATACCTAAATCTAACGGATATGAAAGCCTACACACCACCGTACTCGGACCGGAAAACAAATGGGTAGAAGTACAAATCAGAACAAGCCGCATGGATGAAATAGCTGAAAAAGGGCTGGCTGCTCACTGGAGATACAAGGGCATCAAGAGCGAAAGCGGCATGGATGAGTTCTTGCGCAACATACGTGAGATTCTGGAGAATCCCGAACTTAATGCGGTCAACTTCATGGATGAATTCAAACTCAACTTGTATGACAAGGAAGTCTTTGTTTTCACACCCAATGGCGACCTACATAAGTTACCCAAAGGAGCCACTGCTTTAGACTTTGCATTTGCCATTCACACTAATTTAGGCACAAAATGTGTTGGAGCACGTGTGAACGGACGCAATATGCCTATTAAATATGTCTTGCAAAACGGCGACCAAGTAGAAATCATGGCCATGCCCACTCAAAAGCCTAATGCGGCATGGCTACAAATAGTTACCACCACGAAGGCACGCAACAAGATCCGTCAAGCTCTGAAAGAAATTGAGTATAAAGATGCTGAGAATGGACGTGAGATACTCTTGAGACGACTCAAAAACTGGAAGATTGAACCGGAAGAAGGCTACATTTCAAGACTGGCTAAAAAACAAGGTTACAAGACCATCAGTGACTTCTACCAAGACATCGCACAAAACAAGATTGAACTACTCGCCATCAAAGATGCTTACCTGGACTTGCAACGTCGTGAAAACATGACCGAAGCCGAACATCACAGCGCAGAAGAGTTTGTCAATGTAATCACCGACACCCACGACATTAACAAGGCAGACACACTGATCATCGACAAAGACCTTAAAGGACTTGATTACACACTGGCTCGTTGTTGTAACCCCATCTATGGTGACGCTATATTCGGATTCGTATCTATTAACGGAGGTATCAAGATTCATCGTTGCGACTGCCCCAATGCTCCACAGATGATTGAGCGCTTCGGCTATAGAATCGTCAAAGCACGCTGGTCGGGCAAAGTTGTGGGCACACAATACCCCATCACACTGCACGTGGTGGGTAATGACGACATCGGTATTATCACCAACATAACATCCGTCATCAACAAAGAAAAAAATATCACACTTCGCGCTATTTCCATTGACTCTAATGACGGACTATTCCAAGGACACCTCACGGTGCTTGTCAATGACACCCGCGATCTGGAAGCACTCATCAAAAAAATACAATCCGTTAAGGGAGTAAAAAATGTAGGGCGTATGTAGGCTTTCTCAGGCTCAGATACACACAAAAAAAGAGTGGACACACAGGATGTATCCACTCTTTTTTTTGTGTTGTGTGTGTACTTCTTATTTCAAGCCTGCCAGACGTGCTATTTCAGCCATAGTGGCTTTGGCAAATGCATCTGCTTGCTCTTTGGTCGGCGCTTCTGAGTAGATGCGAATGATAGGTTCTGTGTTCGACTTGCGAAGGTGTACCCATCCTTGAGGAAAGTCTATCTTCACACCATCTTTATCATTCACTTCATAGTGCTTGTAGAGACCTTTCATGGCCGTGAGCAGACTGTCAACATCTATCTCCGGAGTGAGGTCAATACGATTCTTTGAGATGTAATAGGCAGGATATTCTTTACGGAGTTCCGACACTTTCACGCCCTTGTGTGCAAGGTGTGTCAGAAAGAGCGCTATGCCTACCAGGGCATCACGTCCGTAGTGTAAAGCGGGATAAATCACACCTCCGTTGCCTTCTCCTCCTATCACGGCATTGGTGTCTTTCATGGCTGTCACTACGTTCACTTCTCCTACGGCTGACGCTGTGTAAGCGGCTCCATGTTGCAGGGTCACATCGCGCAGAGCACGTGTAGAACTCATATTGCTCACTGTGTTGCCCGGGGTGTGTGAGAGCACATAGTCTGCCACAGCGACGAGGGTGTATTCTTCTCCAAACATTTCACCGTTTTCACACACAATGGCTAATCTATCTACATCGGGGTCCACCACAAAACCTACATCTGCTCCACCCTTCTTCAGATAATCTGAAATCTCGGTGAGATGTTCAGGCAGAGGTTCCGGATTATGTGGAAAATGTCCGTCGGGTGTACAATTCAGTTTTATCACTTGCTCTACGCCTAATGCTTTTAAGAGTTCCGGGAGGGCAATGCCTCCCACTGAATTCACACAATCAATCACCACCCGAAAACCGGCTTTGCGTATAGCCTCTACATCCACCAGAGCTAAGGCCAATACTGCCTCAATGTGACGAGTTGTAGCGTCATTGCTTACACTCAGTCTGCCCAGTGCATCTACATCGGCAAAGACAAAGTCATCCGCCTCGGCAATGGCCAACACTTGTTTGCCTTCTGCATCGTTGAGAAACTCTCCTTTCTCATTCAGCAATTTAAGTGCATTCCATTGTTTGGGGTTGTGACTTGCTGTGAGGATGATGCCTCCTGCTGCGTGTTCTGACACTACAGCCATTTCTGTGGTAGGTGTGGAGGCAAGTCCTATATTCACTACGTCAAAGCCCATTCCCATTAGTGTGCCACACACTAATTGATCTACCATGGCACCTGATATTCGGGCATCTCGTCCTACTACTATCTTCTTGGCTCCCGTGGCTTGTCTTTGGGCAATAAATGCGGCATAAGCCGCTGTGAAGCGCACTACATCCAGCGGACTAAGACCTGAGCCTACTCTGCCGCCAATAGTTCCTCTGATTCCTGAAATTGATTTTATAAGTGACATATTATTAGCGTTTTATTCGTATTTTCAAATCATATCCATAAGGTGTGGCAGGACGCATGTCGGATGAGAATCCCATCTTAGAGGGCACTATCATACGCGCTTGAGCGTCTGTGCGCTTCATGTAATAGACTGCCTCATGAAAGGCTGCACATGCTGACTCGTCGTTGTAGTCGCCAAACTTGAATGAGACGGGATAATCCAGTTGCATATAGTTGGTGGTGTCGGCATATTCATTGAGCGAATATCTCAGGTAGCGCACAAGGATCAAATCTTTGCCATAACGTGCTGTGTCGGTGCCGCTGCCTTTGTCGGTGAGTTGGAAATAGATTCCATTGTCCAGCAAGACATATTCATTGTCCATAAACACAGAATCTTGTGGCCATGACTGCAACACATGTATTCCGTTACGCTCCAAGAAAGCGTCTATGAGTCTTTGTTCGGCTTTAAGTTCTTCTGCGTAAGTGGTCTGTTCATTACACGACACTCCCCACAACAGCAAGAAAGCCAAGAGTGTAAATCCAACTAATTTCTTTGTTTTATTCATATGCTTTGAAAGGGTAAAAATTAACATTTTGTGTAACAATTATCATGCCTTATTCGTTCAGCACCCTCAGTTCGATTCTCAGCGAAGCATAGGGCAACACATCACCTCCGTCTCCCTTCGGCCCGTAGGCCAAAAACCAAGGGGCAAGGATAGACACGGAATCGCCCGGATGTAAATACTGAAAAAGTCCGTCAATGGCTTCCATTACTTCTTTTTTGCCGGGCTTCACGCTGATTACTTCATCTCTGTAGAGCACAGATGAGTCAGCCAACGCATATTCTCTGCGGTGTATCCCTACTTGCTCTCGGCTCATCACGCTCTCTTGGCTTGTTTGTTCTACAATGCGATACCAACAGCCTATTTCGTCCAACACATAGTCCTCTTCGAGTTTATTGGCATGAAATGCGAGTTCTGTGGCGGCTTGTTGTGCATAGCGTTGGTTGAGTTCTATCAAGCCGAGCGTGATACTGTCGGTGATGGGTCGATTGGCAGGTGCTTGCGGACGTGTTCTACCACATCCCATGCTCATCACACAGAGGCATGCCGCCCATACGCAGGTGCTCAGTTTTACTTTGTTTTTCATATTCTTCTTATCTTACATTAGCAATACTGATGATGTCGGCAAACACTCCTGCTGCTGTCACTGATGCTCCGGCTCCATAACCTTTGATGATCATGGGGTATTCTTTGTAGCGTTCTGTGTTCATCAGGATGATGTTGTTGCTTCCTTGCAGGTCGGCAAAAGGGTGTGATGCATCTATTTCTCTGAGTCCTACCGTGCAGCGTCCGTGTTCCATGGTGGCTACAAATCGCCAGCAGGCGTTTTTGGCTGCGAGTGTTTTGCGTTTTTGTTCAAATGTTTGGTCGAGTTGTGGTAGTTTTTGCCAGAATTCTTCTTGAGTGCCTTGCAGGATTTCTTCGGGGACAAATAGTTCTGCCTCAACATCTGATTGTTCCACTTTGTAGCCAGCTTCTCGTGCCAGAATCACTAATTTACGTATGACGTCTTTTCCGCTCAAATCTACTCTCGGGTCAGGTTCGGAGAATCCTGCTTCTTTGGCCATGCGTATGGCTTGGCTCAGGGATACTTGCTCGCTGATGGTGTTGAAGATGTAGTTGAGCGTACCTGAGAGCACTGCTTCGATTTTCTCTATCACATCGCCTGAGTTGATGAGGTTGTTAATGGTGTTGATGATGGGCAGTCCTGCTCCCACATTGGTTTCAAAGAGGAACTTGACTCCGTTCTGTCGTGCTAATTCTTTGAGTTGGGCATAATGTCGGTAGTCGGATGAGGCTGCTATTTTATTGGCTGCCACTACCGAGATGTTGTGTGAGAGGAAGATTCTGTACAGGCTTGCTATTTCAGGATTGGCTGTACAGTCCACCACCACAGAGTTAAATATGTTCATTCCTACAATTTCATCCGCCAGTCGTGTGGGAGATGAAGGCAGGGCTTTGGTGCGCAGATCTTGTAGGCATGTTTGCAGGTCGAGTCCTTCAGTGTTGGTGAGCATATATTGTGATGATGCCACTCCCACTACATTTATTTTGAGTCGTTTGGAGGTCATCAGGCCTTGTTGCTGATGGTGCAGCTGGTTAATCAGGCTGCTGCCCACTGTGCCCACTCCTATGACAAAGAGGTTCAACACCTGATATTCAGAGAGGAAGAAGGAGTCGTGTATGACATTGAGTGCCTTGCGCAAGTGTTGTTTTTTCACCACAAAGGATATATTGATTTCTTGTGCTCCTTGAGCGCATGCCACTACATTGATACCATTGCGTCCGAGGGTGCCAAAGAGTTTTCCGGCTATTCCGGGTGTATGTTGCATTTGAGCGCCCACTACAGCCACCGTGGCAAGTCCTTGCTGAGCAAATATATCACTGATTTCTCCAAGGGCTATCTCGTTGGCAAACTCCTGCGTGAGCACTTCCACGGCACGGTCGGCGTCTTGCGGGTCGAGCCCTATGGAGGTGTTGTTTTCTGATGAAGCTTGTGAGACAAGAAACACACTGATACCATCTTTGGCAAGGGCACGGAATATGCGATAATTCACACCTATGATGCCCACCATTCCGAGTCCTTGCACGGTGAGCAGTGCCATGTCATCAATGCTCGAGATGCCTCTGATGGGTCGCTCAGGGTCAGGATTGACCTCTGTTGTGATATAGGTGCCTGTGGCCTCTTGATTAAAGGTATTTTTGATGTGAATAGCTATGTTTTTATGATAAACGGGGAATATCGTAGGAGGATAAATGACTTTCGCTCCGAAGTTACAAAGCTCCATTGCTTCCTTGAAACTTAGGTGAGGAATGGTGTAGGCTGTGTCCACAATGCGTGGGTCGGCAGTCATAAATCCATCAACGTCGGTCCAGATTTCAAGGCATGATGCATCAAGAGCAGCTGCTATGACAGAAGCCGTGTAATCACTGCCTCCTCTGCCAAGATTAGTCACATTGCCCGTAGAGCTATCTTTTGAGATAAAACCTCCCACCACAGCAAGCCGGGGTTGTGGAGAAGCGAAATAGTGCTTTATCAAGGTGTTGGTCTGCTCAAAATCCACTATGTGCTTACCATAGTGCCACTGTGTGCGCATAAAGTCACGTGCATCATAATGCACCGCACCCTCTATGGCATAAGCCACTATCAAAGAAGAACATCGTTCACCATAACTAACAATAGTATCCACAATTTTTCCCGAAGCATCGCCTATAAGATAAACACCTCTGAGGATGTTTGACAAATCAGAAAATAGAGCTTGCAAGCTGTTTATCAGCTCACCTGATTTTGCTTCGTCCACTAAGGCATGAACCATGTGGAAGTGTCGTTCACACAAGCCGTTAAACATCTGCCAATAAGCTTCCTCATCCTTTGCTGCCGCCATACGAGCCATGGCATAGAGCTGATCGGTGACCCCCGAAAAAGCGGAAACAACCACCACACAATCCTCCTTCTGACTCAACACAATCTCTCTGACACGCATCAATCCATCAACACTACCTACACTACTACCACCAAATTTTAATACTTTCATCTTATCTTCCAATTTATTTTGTCTGAATATACCTGCGAAGTTAATACATTTTAAGCAGTTACACAACTACTCTCGACCACGGCACGCCGTGTTCACCCAAAACCCTCACTAATGTTACACCCTCCGGTGGCAAGCCACCTCGTCCCCCTAAAGGGCGACAGTGCGGTTACCGATTGTATATGAGAGAGCTATGCTTGTTTGTTTGGCCTCCTTTAACCTTTCACTTTGCACATACAAAACAAAACAGACACCCTCGGATGGGATGCCTGTCTTTTTTTGTGTTGAAGGGAGTGTGTTATTTCTTAAACAGCACCCTAAATGCTTCTTCTACCTTTTTAACGGGTATCACTTGTATTGTGTTCGGATGAATGATTTTTTTGTCAGACGCATAATGAGGAATGATAATTCGTTTAAACCCAAGCTTACCTGCCTCAGCTATGCGTTGTTCTATGCGATTGACAGAACGAATTTCGCCAGAAAGCCCTACTTCTCCTGTCATGCAGATGTCAGAATCGATGGTGACATCCAGGCTGGATGAGAGCACAGCACAAATGACAGCCAAATCGATGGCCGGGTCATTGATGCGCAGTCCGCCGGCAATATTGAGGAAGACATCTTTCTGTCCGAGCTTGAAGCCGGCTCTCTTTTCCAAAACAGCGAGCAACATGTTAAGCCTACGTTGGTCAAATCCTGTTCCGGAGCGTTGAGGCACGCCGTAAGCGGCTGTACTCACCAAGGCTTGTACTTCAATCAAAAACGGACGAACACCCTCAATAGTCGATGCGATGGAGACTCCGCTCATCTGCGAATTGTTTTGTGAGAGCAACAATTCAGAGGGATTGTGCACCTCTCTGAGTCCGTCTTGTTGCATTTCAAATATACCTAATTCTGAAGTGCTTCCAAAGCGATTTTTAATGGAGCGTAAAATGCGATACATGTGATTTTGATCGCCTTCAAACTGCAACACCGTATCTACAATATGTTCCAGTATCTTCGGACCTGCTATGCTGCCCTCCTTGTTGATGTGACCGATGATGAAGAAAGGAATGTTGGTTTCTTTGGCAAATTTGAGCAGACGTGTGGCACATTCCCTCACTTGCGACAGACTTCCGGGCGAAGCATCCACCTCTTCACTGGCGATGGTCTGGATAGAGTCGATCACCACGAGTCCGGGTTGCACATCTTGTATATGGGAAAGAATACGCTCAAAAGATGTCTCGCTCACCACATAACATTGATTGGGAGCAGAGGTGATACGATCGGCTCTCAACTTGATTTGTTTGGCACTTTCTTCTCCGGAGACATAGAGCGTCTTGAGATTCTGAAGGTGTAACACCACTTGAAGTATCAGTGTGGATTTACCTATACCCGGCTCGCCTCCTACAAGTACTAACGAACCCGGCACAAGCCCACCTCCTAACACTCGGTTGAGTTCGACGCTTCCGGTGTTGATGCGCATTTCTTCCGAACAAATCACATCCTTCATCAACACGGGTTGTTGAGGATTGCTCACAGCCTTGATGTATCGATTAGGAGTGTCTTTCTGGATGATTTCTTCAGCATACGTGCCCCACTCTCCGCATGCGGGACAGCGACCTAACTCTTGCGAAGCCTTTGCTCCACAGTTTTGACATACATATACGCGCTTTATCTTTGCCATGTTTATTGCAGGAATAAGTGTTCGAAGAGAATCTTAGCCCCCATAAGAATAAGGATGACACCCCCTATGAGTTCTACATTGATGTGAAGATGTTGTTTGCCGTAGTAGCCCATCAGATAGCCGGCCACGGAGGCTGCCATGCTCACGAGGGTGATGGTGGTGATGATGATGAAAATCTGAGAGGCATAGGGCACAAAGACAATTCCTGTGGCAAGAGCATCGATGCTTGTGGCTACTGCCAAAAGGAATGTGTGTGAGATTTTTGTGCTGATGTTGTGTTGTTCTTCCTGCTCGGATTTGCTTTCGCGTATCATCTTAGCACCAATGAAAGCCAGAAGAGCAAATGCTATCCAATGGTCGATGGGGCTGATGTAGCGAATAAATTCCACTCCAATCAAGAAAGTAAACAGCGGCATTAAGCCTTGAAATAATCCAAAAAGAAGTGAGGTGACCGTCAGATCACCCACTTCTATTCGCGATGTACCAATCCCCTTGCACACACTCACAGCAAAACAATCGGCTGCGAGCCCTACGGCAATCAAAAGAATGGTGAGAAAGTCCATGTTGTGTTATTTATTCAGTAAGCACTTAACTTGTTGACACACATTTTCGGCATTAAATCCTAATTTTTCGTCTAACACTTGATAAGGTGCAGAGAATCCGAAAGAATCTAATCCCCAAACAGTACCATTTTCGCCCACCAGACCTTCTAATGTAACAGGAAGTCCGGCTGTCAAGCCAAAGCGTTTCAAGCCTTTAGGCAGAATTGCTTCTTGATATTCCTTAGTTTGCTTGCAGAAGAGTCCTTCAGATGGCACAGAAACGATACGTGTTTTCACACCTTCGCTACGTAACAATTCAGCACCTGCCACGAGAGTGGAAACCTCAGAGCCGGAAGCCAACAACACCACTTCAGGGTTTTCGTCTTCACACACGATGTAGGCTCCTTTTCTCACTTGTTCGTAGTCAGCAGTTGGAATATTCTTGATGTTTTGACGGCTGAGAATGAGGGCTGTAGGCGTATGAGTATTTTCCATAGCCATCTTCCATGCCACAGTGGTTTCTTCCACATCTGCAGGGCGCAACACCAGCATGGAGTTTTCTCCCTTGTGATTTTTGAGTTTTTCCATCAAGCGTATTTGTGCTTCTTGTTCCACAGGCTCATGAGTAGGTCCGTCTTCACCCACACGGAATGCGTCGTGTGTCCAGATAAACTTCACAGGTAGTTCCATGAGGGCCGCCATACGTACAGCCGGTTTCATGTAGTCAGAGAACACAAAGAATGTTCCACATGCCGGAATTACACCTCCGTGAAGCGCCATACCCAAGCACACACAAGCCATGGTCAACTCAGAAACTCCGGCTTGAAGGAATGCACCTCCGAAGTCGTCTTTGGTGATTTCGCGGGTTTTCTTCAAGAATCCGTCAGTCTTATCAGAATTGGAGAGGTCGGCACTCGACACAATCATATTTTCTACTTCTTGAGCCAACAACGAGAGCACAGATGCAGAAGCCGCACGTGTAGCTTGGTCAGCCTTTTGAGAGAGAGCATCCCAGTTGATTTGTGGAGTTTCGTTGCTGAAGAATTGTTTTAATTTAGCAGCCAATTCCGGATTTTGTTTTTCCCATTGAGCCTTGATTTCACGTTGTTTTTGAGCATATTTCAACAATTCTTCTCTGCGTTGTGCGTATAATTGTTTTGTTTCTTCAAACAATACGAATGGATTTTCAGGATCTCCTCCTAAATTTTCCACTGTTTTCTCAAATGAAGCGCCACTCTTGCTGAGCGGTTGTCCGTGAGTGGAACATTCACCTTCAAACAATTCGCCTTGGGCTGTGCGTACACCTTTACCCATGATGGTGTTGCCAATAATGAGGGTTGGGCGTGCTGTTTCGGCTTGTGCCTGACGGAGTGCTTGACGAATTTCTTCAGCATTGTTTCCATCGATTTCCAACACATACCATCCCCATGCTTCATATTTCTTACGCACGTCTTCTGATGTAACAGCGTCAGTATTAGTGGATAACTGCACACGATTAGAGTCGTAGAACATGATGAGGTTGTCCAGTGCTAAGTGACCTGCCAATCTACCTGCACCTTGTGAGATTTCTTCTTGCACACCACCATCCGAAATGAAGGCATAGATGGTTTGTGGCAACACTTCTTTTCCGAATTTGTTTTGTAAGAATTTAGCCGCAATAGCAGCTCCAACAGCGTATGTGTGACCTTGACCTAATGGTCCGGATGTGTTTTCTATTCCGTGCATAGGGTCCACTTCAGGGTGTCCGGGAGTGATGCTACCCCATTGACGAAACATTTTTAGGTCGTCCATGGTGTATTTACCTGCACACGCCAACACTCCATAAAGCATCGGAGACATGTGTCCGGGGTCTAAGAACAAACGGTCTCTACCTTCCCATAGTGGGTTTTCGGGGTCATAGTTTAAAAATTCAGAGTAAAGCACATTGATGAAATCGGCTCCACCCATAGCTCCGCCGGGATGGCCTGAATTTGCTTTCTCTACTGCTGCAGCCACGAGGATACGAATGTTATCGGCTGCGCGATCTAAAATGTGTTTGCTGTTCATGTGAATGACTTTTTGGTGGTTATAGTTTTGTTAAAATTTATATCCGATGTAGTAGTTAAAACTAAATGTTGTATTGTTGTTGTGTCCGAATCCGGGAATGTAAGCAGGACTGTACTTGCCCTCCTGCACAGTGGTGAAGAGTGCTTTTATGCGCACATTCCATCCCATGATAAATCCCTTGTACACATCCACTTGCACACCTCCCACCACTTCTCCCCAGCAGTCAAATCGCGCCATTTGACGAGCAGGTAGTGTCTGCGTTATGTCCCAATAAGGATCACTGATGATGATGTTGCCTATGGTGCATTGTTGCACGGCGGCTCCCCATCTCACTCCCAGAAGAAACATATTCTCTATATTCTTGTTCTTCATAATGTTAAAGTCACACCCCAAACGCATAAAAGCGCCTTTTCCCTCAAAGGTAGCATCATTATTGGCTGTGCGCTTCAGTGCCCCATAACCCACTTCTACTGTTGGCAAATACTTTCGCTTCAGGTTGGCATACACCATGGCTTCCACCGACATCCCCTTTCCGGCACTGATGGCTGCTTCATAAATGCTGTTGCCTAAGTCTAACTTCACCCCCATTCCCTGATACAGAGGTATCTCCACAACTTCTTCTTCCTCGGCAGGCTTAGCTGAAGTCTCTTCACCGTATGCACATCCCAACCCCAACAGGAAACACACACTAATTAAAAAACACCTGTATATGTTCTGCTGCATTGATGGTTGTAATTTCTGTTGTGATGATGGCCACCGAGTCGATCCAAGTGCCACACGAATAAGCATTTTGCAAGGTGTGATAGACAAAACATCCACACTCCAACGAAATGAAATTTTCCGTATTGACATGCTCCAAGGTGAGCGTATCTGCCTTAGTGCCATTACTAAACACAAATTGCGTCACCTCCTTGGTTTTGTGCAGAGGAAGCGCCACTTGGTTCACTGATTTTTTGTTATCATAGAGCACTGAGTCACTCCCCACTCCATGTATGCTCACACTGTCCAAGGAGACTTTACTCATCGCTTTATTCCTGAAAGAAACTTGCATCTCTACAATATTCTCTTTGCGACATTGATTGTCCGGCTGGCAACTGACAAGTGCTGTAAGACCTGTCAAGCATATCCATAATATGAGTGTACGGACTGTGGTCATGCGCATTTAGAATAATTGTTGGATTTCTTCTTTCAATCGTGTCAAGGCTTGTTCTGTGGGAGGATTGGGCGTATAATTGTAAGCAGAGATCAACACCTCAGCCAGTTTTAATGCCGGCGCACCTTGATCCAGCGTGGCAGCACAAGTATTGACCAACTGCAACAAACTTTCTTTGGTCAGCTTAATCAAGAGCCACAACTCATTGCTCACATAGATTTGTTGCGAAGCATTATGGTCAAATTCCATCCGGATTCGTTCCAACAATTGGGTTTGCAACTCCAGCGCAGTCATGTGAGGCAGGTCCATGGAGAGCAAAATATTCTCCGGAATAGTGCGATCAAGCAAGAGAGCCAATCGCTCATACCCCCTCAAACGAACAGGAGAAATAGTGGCAAGCTGACTCTTTTTCAGTTCATACACCTGACGAGCAGCCTCTGTAGCCGACTGTTTGCGCAACACCACATAAGCTGTCAACAACACCACCAACGATGGAAGAATGTATTTTAAGATATCAAAAAATGTTTCCATTATAACTCAGTTTCAATTAAATAATGATTACGCTCGGTGGAATTGCGCAACACCAGTTCTGCCACAAACCCTGTGAGAAACAACTGTGTGCCCAATATCATCGCCAAGATTGCTAAATAAAAATACGGACTATCCGTCACCAAAATAGCAGGAATGTGCTGTGCCAATGCCATCAACTTGTTAATGCCGACAATCAAGATGGCCACAAACCCAAACACAAACATCAAGCTGCCACACAAACCGAAAAAGTGCATAGGCTTTTTGCCAAACTTGGAGAGAAACCACAAGGTCATCAAGTCCAAATAGCCATTCACAAAGCGGTTCAGACCAAACTTTGACACGCCAAACTCTCTCTTCCTGTGAATCACCACCTTCTCTCCAATGCGTGTAAAGCCCGCATTCTTAGCCAAATAAGGTATATAACGGTGCATCTCTCCAAACACCTCTATATTCTTCACCACCTCACGGCGATAAGCCTTCAGCCCACAATTCATGTCATGAAGCTTCAGCCCGGTCACAAAACGCGCAGTCGCATTATACAACTTAGAAGGCAGATTCTTGGTCAACTTAGCATCATAGCGTTTTTTCTTCCAGCCCGACACCAAGTCATACTTCTCTTTCACAATCATCTCATAAAGAGCAGGAATCTCATCCGGACTATCCTGCAAGTCAGCATCCATTGTAATCACAACATCCCCTTGTGCCAACTGAAAACCACAATGCAACGCAGGCGACTTACCATAATTATGTCTGAATTTTATGCCTCTCACATGTTGAGCATCAGCCTCTTTCAGCCCTTGCACCACACGCCAAGAACCATCAGTACTTCCATCATCCATAAAAACCACCTCCCATGCATAGCCATGCTCATCCATCACCCGACGAATCCATTCATACAAGGCCGGCAAAGACTCTTCTTCGTTATACAACGGAACAACAACAGAAATATCCATTTTTCGTTCAATTTATTTTATTCTTCAAACAAGTTTTTTTCCTTTTTCGTAAAAGCAGCCACCACAAACCCAACAAACAAACCCACAAACACATTCATCCACAGCGACTGAAACACATACACCATAGGCGAAAGCATAGTCTCCAAAGTCTGCATTGTGACCGACTCATCCATTGACGGAAGATTCATCTCCTCAAGAATCAAAATACTCTGATTAAGAAGATTAGCAAGAAAATCAGGACTAATCCATGTAAAAAACACAAACTTAACCGTAGAGGATATGACAGCTGCAAAAAAGTAGAGCATCACGATGTAGCTCAAACCCTTGCCATAAGACAAAACGCCCTCACACTCACGATCCCTAAACAGGCAAGCAAAATAATACGTACAATAAGCAATAGCCCCAATCACAAAATAACTAAGCATATTACCCACTCTACCCATCGTGGACAACATAAAATTAGCAGAAAACAACCCGCCCATCACCACACCATAAGCCATGGCATGTTGGAACAAATTCTGTCGCTTACTTTCCATAATTTCCATACATTTCCATTTATTTTACAAAGATAGTGAAAGGCGAGCGAAGAAGCAAAAAAAAACTTTTACTTTTCACTTTTCACACCCTTCCCTCACATCAAGCCATGCTAACTTTCGTAGGATATTAGTAGGTTATTAGTAGGTTATTCAGCATACCTTATGCATACCTTAAGCATACCTTAAGCATACCTTAAGCATACCATACACAACAAAACAACTCATTATCAGTCATTTTGACATAACGAAGCGCATAAATTTCATCACCACATGTCATTTTGTCGCAAAAATCAACTATGGTTCACACTTTGCTCAACATAAAACAAAACAAAGCATAAATATGTTACAAAATCACTAAACAATCAAACTATGAACATAAACACACTCACCATTAAAACACAAGAAACCCTACAAGGGGCTATCAACTTGGCACAACAAAACCAAAACCAAGCCATTGAGCCGGTACACCTGCTGAAAAGCCTCTTTCAAACAGCCGAAGACCTCATGCGCTTTATCGGCAACAAAATAGGAGTCAACCACAACCTACTCCTGTCCATCACAGACAACATCCTCCAATCTCTACCCAAAGTAAGCGGAGGAGAACCCTACCTCAGTCGTGACACCAACAATGTCATTCAAAAGGCAGAAGAATTATCTAAAAAAGACGGAGACGAGTATGTCAGTGTCGAATACCTGCTATTAAGTTTACTCAGTTCACACAACCAAGTGGCACAAACATTGAAAGACGCCGGATTCAACGAAAAAGAACTGCGCGCCGCCATTAACGAACTCAGAAAAGGAAACAAAGTGACACAACAAACCGCAGAAGAAACCTATCAGGCACTCAATAAATACGCCATCAACCTAAACGAAAAAGCACGAACCGGAAAACTAGACCCGGTCATCGGACGTGACGAAGAAATCAGACGAGTACTACAGATACTGAGTCGTCGCACAAAAAACAACCCGATTCTCATTGGCGAACCCGGAACAGGAAAAACCGCCATCGCCGAAGGACTGGCACACAGAATCGTCAGAGGCGATGTGCCCGAAAATCTAAAAAGCAAGCAAATCTACAGCCTCGACATGGGAGCCTTGATTGCAGGCGCCAAATACAAAGGTGAATTTGAAGAACGCCTCAAAGCAGTCATCAACGAAGTCATAAAAGCCGAAGGAGAAAACATCTTGTTTATCGACGAAATACACACATTAGTAGGAGCCGGAAAAACCGACGGGGCCATGGATGCAGCAAACATTCTCAAACCGGCACTCGCAAGAGGTGAATTAAGAGCAATCGGAGCCACAACATTAGACGAATATCAAAAATACTTTGAGAAAGACAAAGCGCTTGAAAGACGATTCCAAACTGTATTAGTAAGCGAACCCGACGAAGCAAGCACCATTTCTATTCTCCGAGGACTGAAAGAACGATACGAAAACCATCACAAAGTGCGCATCAAAGACGACGCCATCATTGCCGCTGTCGAACTCTCCAACAGATATATATCCGACCGTTTCTTGCCCGACAAGGCCATCGACCTGATGGACGAAGCCGCTGCCAGATTGCGTTTAGAAGCCGACTCTGTACCGGAAGAACTCGACAACATCACCCGCAACATCAAGCAACGCGAAATCGAACGAGAAGCCATCAAACGCGAAAACGACAAAGATAAACTTGAGCTTCTCAACAAAGAAATCGCCAACCTAAAGGAAGAAAGCAACAAAATGTATGCACAATGGAAAAGCGAAAAAGAACTCATTGACCGCATACAACAAACCAAAATACAAATTGAGCAACTCAAGCATGAAGCCGACAGAGCCGAGCAGGAAGGCAACTACGAAAAAGTAGCTACAATCCGATACGGACAAATCAAGGAAGCCGAACAAAGCATCATTGCCGACAAAAACAAACTCACCGAAATGCAACACGGACAAGCCATGATCAAAGAAGAAGTTGATGCCGACGACATAGCCGATGTGGTGAGCAGATGGACCGGCATACCTGCCACCAAAATGATGCAAAGCGAAAAAGACAAACTACTCAACCTTGAGAGCGAACTACACAAACGAGTCATCGGACAAGACGAGGCTATACGTGCCATCTCCGATGCGGTCAGACGAAGCAGAGCCGGACTGCAAGACCCCAAACGCCCGATTGGCTCATTCATATTCCTCGGAACTACAGGAGTAGGAAAAACAGAACTCGCTAAAGCCCTGGCAGAATACCTCTTTGATGACGACAACATGATGACACGCATAGACATGAGCGAATATCAAGAAAAATTCAGCGCAACACGCCTCATCGGAGCACCTCCGGGATATGTCGGATATGATGAAGGCGGACAACTCACAGAGGCAATACGCCGAAAACCATACAGCGTCGTGCTCTTCGACGAAATAGAAAAAGCACATCCCGACGTATTCAACCTACTGCTACAAGTGCTGGACGACGGACGTCTCACAGACAACAAAGGACGTACGGTCAATTTCAAAAACACCATTATCATCATGACATCCAACATGGGTTCACAGTTGATTAGAGAACGCTTCGAAAATCTCAACGATGACAACAAAGAACGCACCATCGAACAAACAAAAGAAGAGCTCATGGAACTCCTAAAACAAACCATTCGACCGGAGTTCCTGAACAGAATTGACGAAATCATCATGTTCACACCCCTCAACGAACAAGAGATTGAAGAGATTGTAAGCCTGCAAGTGGCACACATTCAACAACAACTGGAACACAATGGAGTAAAACTGGAAGTCACACAACGTGCCATGCATGCAATTGCCGAAATGGGATATGACCCGCAATTCGGAGCAAGACCGGTTAAAAGAGCAATACAGCAACACATTATGAACGAACTGTCCAAACAGATTATAGGACAAAAAGTAAACACACAACGCCCTATACGCATTGACAGAAAAGACAACAAATTCACATTTGAAAACTAACCAAAACAACAACAGCGGTGTCAGTCAATCCACTCACACCGCTGCTGTATTATTTGCGATAAGAATATTTACCATCACGTTCCTTCACCCACCCCTCATCTAGCAACACACGGAGCACACTTAAAGACTGCTTCTGGTCAAACGGAAGGCGAACCAAGAGTTCTGACAATGTCAAAGCACCTTCGCGTAAAGCCAACTGAATATGACGCTGTACATTCTCCGGCGAAAACACCTCTCGTTGCTTTTTCTGACACACATCACACTGACCACAATCAGCAGAATCCTTCTCTCCAAAATAAGACAACAAAGACACACTGCGACATTGCTCTTGCTGAGTAGCATAATGCAACATCGACTTCACATGCTCAACATACCGTTGCTTACGGTCATCATACACCTCTTTTCCCAAATTGACCAAATCCGTACGCAAACGCTCTGATGTAAAACAGATATAAGGAGTAATACGACGCGGAACATAACGAATAACATGATGACGCGACAAATCTATTAACACTTGACACAACTGACGATGCGTACACCCCACCCGACTGCAAATCATATCTTCGTCCACATAGACCACATCCGAAAACAAACCCGTGTAAGAACGCAACAACACCATCACCACTGCATCCTCCAAAGGCGAAAACGGAATATCATAAAGCGCATCACGAGTCACAGTAAAGAGCACACGAGCTTTAGTCTCCTGTTCTTCAGTCACCTCCAACACACGCGCCAACTGAAGTATTTTTAGTGCATTATAAGTGCTCAAAGATGGCAACTTATATTGAGAACAAAAAGCCATCAAGTCAAACGGATATATACACTCATACCCCTCATCAATAGGAACATTATAGTAATTACACACATCATCATACACCTTGCGAATAAAGTCTTTGGGTGGATAATTCTCTTCCACACGACGCTTCATCTTTGTTGCGTCTGAATGGTTATACAACAAATAAGCATAAGCAGGCTCACCATCACGGCCACAACGACCTGCCTCTTGAAAATAAGCCTCAGGAGTATCCGGAAGATCAAGGTGAATCACACTACGAACATCAGGCTTATCAATACCCATACCAAAAGCATTGGTAGAAACAATAACACGCGTCTTACCCACCATCCAATCACGCTGACGCTCATCTTTCTCATGATTGGTCAGCCCGGCATGATAGAATGCCGCAGTAATGCGCTGTTGCTGTAAATATTCTGCCACCTCTCGTGTCTTCTTGCGATTACGTACGTACACCACCGACGAACCCGGAATGCGACCTAACAAATCCACCAAAGTACCCAACTTATCTTCCACATGACGAACAATATAAGACAAATTAGGACGAGCAAAACTCTTGCGAAACACACAAGGTTCTCTAAACGCCAACTTATCCTGAATATCATCCACCACCTGAGGTGTCGCAGTGGCTGTCAGTGCCAGAATGGGCACTGTCGGCTTCTGAGCGCGTATCTTCGCAATCGATAAATAAGGAGGACGAAAATCATAACCCCATTGCGAAATACAATGTGCCTCATCCACAGCTATCAAACACACATTCATCGCACGCCAACGCCACAAAAACAAATCTGTTGTAAGACGCTCTGGAGATAGATACAAAAACTTATAGTCACCATACACGCAATTATCCAACATGCGCTCTATCTCACGATTAGACATGCCCGAATACACCGCTACAGCTTTTATACCCATTGCATTCAGTCGCTGCACTTGATCTTTCATCAATGCAATCAAAGGAGTCACCACAACACACACACCCTCCATCGCCAAGGCAGGAACCTGAAAAGTAAGCGACTTACCACCACCCGTAGGCATCAACCCCAAAGTATCATGACCCTCCATGACACTACGAATAATATCACCCTGCAAAGGGCGAAATGAATCATAACCCCAATACTGCTTTAATATGGATAATAAACGATGCATTAAGAATAATGTATATCAATACACTCTATGACCAAAAATAGAAGAGCCCACACGCACCAAACTAGCACCACACTCCAAGGCATATTGATAATCTCCCGACATACCCATCGACAACTCACAGAAAGACGAGGCATCCGAAAAATAAAGATGCTTCAACTGCAAATACACCTCCTGAATACGACGAAAATCATCACGCACACACGACACATCATCCGTATTACTCGCCATGCCCATCACACCGCAAATACGCACACCCGAACAAGCACGCCACTCACCCTGTTCCATATACGCCAACAATTCATCAGGAGAAAAACCAAATTTAGTCTCTTCACGAGCAACATGAACCTGCAATAAGCAATTCACCACTCTACCCACCTTCACTGCTTCCTTATTTATCTCACGCAACAAACGAGGAGAATCCACCCCGTGAATCAAATCAACAAATGGAACTATATACTTCACCTTATTAGTCTGAAGATGACCAATAAAATGCCATCGCAAATCAGTCAAATCACCTAACTCTTCGTGCTTGGCACACAATTCCTGAACACGACTCTCACCAAACAAACGCTCGCCGGCCATATACGCCTCACGAATCATTGCCGCCGGATGAAACTTTGACACACACACCAAACCCACACCCGCAGGCAAGGTAGAACGTATCAACTCAAGATTACTAACAATCGACATAACTATTACGCTTCAGTCTTGGTAGCCACAGGAGCCACATCTTTTAACACATCCATGATGTCAGTTTCCACCACAGAATGAATCTCATAATTACTAATAAGCGTGCCCGACATACCCTTCACCACAACATCATAAGCCTCACGCACACTACCCGCATGAGCCAAAATAGCAACAGCCTTGCGCGTCTCCACCTGCTTTTCTTCATCAAAATCCTTCAAATACACCTTACAACGATACCAACGATCACCATCCCCAAAATCATACAAGTCCCACACATTCATCTTACGAATATTAGTCACCTCAAACTCACCACGAATATATTGCTTCACCTCCTCAATAATACGTCCCTCAGCTTCAGTAAAAGAAAAAGCATGAACAAGATACACTTCCTTCTCGGGTTTTTGAGTACCATCCTCTTGCATTTTGTCATATGTCACTTTACATAAGAAAAAATTAACTACCATATCACTATTAACTTTAACATTAAACAAATAAAATATTTCATTGTAGCAATGATAGCACAAACTAAAAAAAGAAACAAAAGAACAACCCAAAGAACAAGCAACAATTTTTAATCATTCTAAATTATACTATTTTTCACACACCCAAACAAACAAACTAAAAACATATTAAGATTAAGAAGTTACGGCAAAATAACACTCCACGAGCATACCAACAACAAAACAACAAACAAACACTGAATATCAAGCATTTACAAACAAACAAAACAACACAAACCACTCATAATCAATCACAAAAGCACTAACACACTGATACTCACAACAAAAAACAAAAGCAAATAATTTCACAAAGAAAATCACTTGGGTATTTCAAAAAAAAAACAGAACTTCGCAGTGTGATTCTTAGCGGAATTGACAAATTCCAAAATCAGCAATCAAGTAATTGATTCACAACCAGAAACCGAAAAGGAATCTAACATACAAAAGCTACAAAAACAATGTAGCTGTGCTGTTGTCGCTAAGTTCACAACATAAAAAACAATAAAAAAGCATTTAATGGTAGATACGCAAACATATTGGAACCAATGTCTGCAAATATTCAAAGACAATGTGAGCACCAAGGAATACGAAACTTGGTTCGCACCCATTGCACCATTAAGCTATGAAAACAAGGTACTCACACTACAAGTACCAAGCATGTTCGTTGCCGAAGTCTTAGAAGATAGATACATTGACTTGCTCAGCAAAGCAATACAACGCGTAATCGGACGAGACACCCGATTAGAATACAGGGCTATCATAGACAAAACAAGCAACACAACAACAACAATACCCGGCGAAACACACGTTGTGAACAACACAAACACAATACTCAACAACCGTCCACAACTGCCACAAATAGACTCACAACTTAACAACGCGTATAGCTTTGACGCATTAGTAGAAGGAGTCGGAAACAAACTCGCACGTAACGCAGGGCTCACAATAGCAAAAGCACCGGGTAAAACAGCCTTCAACCCATTGTTCATTTACGGAAAGTCAGGAGTGGGAAAAACACACTTGGCAAATGCCATCGGATTAATGACCAAACAACTCAATCCGAACGCAAGAGTACTATACGTACCGGCCCACACATTCCAAATACAATACACAGACGCAGTTAGAAACAATCGACAAATCGACTTTCTCAACTTCTACCAAACCATTGACGTACTAATCGTAGATGACATACAAGAATACATTGGAAGAACAGCAACACAAAACACATTCTTCCACATATTCAACCACCTGCACCAAGCCGGAAAACAACTCGTACTAACATCCGACCGTGCACCAATGGAACTCGAAGGAATGGAAGAACGCCTCATCACACGATTCAAATGGGGACTCTTGGCTGAATTAGCAAAACCAGACTACACACTCAGAAAAGACATACTCAAAAGTAAAATCTACAGAGACGGACTCACAATACCCGAAGACGTCATAGAGTATATCGCACAAAACATAACAGAAAGCGTTAGAGACCTCGAAGGAGTGCTCATCTCAATCATGGCACACTCCACCCTCACCAACGCACCAATTGACTTAGAATTAGCCAAACGAGTAGTAAGCAACGTCGCAACAGTAGAAGAAAAAACCATAACAATTAAACAAATACGAGACGTAGTCTGCGAACACTTCGCACTCCCTGTTAGCGCAATAGACACAAAATCAAGAAAAAGAGAAATAGTACAAGCGAGACAAATCGCAATGTATCTGTCAAAACAATTAACAAACAACTCCTTGGCAGCCATTGGAAAAACTATCGGACAACGCGATCACGCCACCGTAATGCACGCATGCAACGTAGTAAGCGACCAAATGGACATTGACAAAAGCTTCCGACTCACAGTACAAGAAATCGAAAGCAAACTAAAATCATAACAACTCAACAACACACAATAACACCCCCATAAGCCTTGAATCCTCAAGGCTTATTTTATTCTACACCCACCCATCAACACCCCACCCACAAAACACCTATCATCCCCGCAACCACTTCGGGACCACTACGTAGGAGATAGATAAAAAACAGATAGGAACTAGATAGGAAGAAGATACTTTTACCCGAAACCCGTAAAGAAAAATACACACTCACGCAAAAACAATAAAAAAAAGACGCCAACCACTTGCACAGTAAAAAAAAATGCATTACTTTTGCACTCGCAATGCCCAGATGGCGGAATTGGTAGACGCGCTGGTCTCAAACACCAGTGGATTCACTTCCATGCCGGTTCGATCCCGGCTCTGGGTACAAAAGAAACGGAGAAAGCAAAAAAGCTTTCTCCGTTTTGTATATACCTACACAAGACAACAACATTTGGCATTTAATAAGACTTTTACTACCTTTGTGAAAAACATTAATAAAATCAACTCACTATGAACATCTGTGCAATATCCACACCAGCAGGAGTAGGAGGAATAGCCGTAATACGCATATCCGGAAAACAAGCATTAGAAATCACCGATAAAATATTCCAACCTATCAACCCGGAGCACACACTCACAAAAACACCAGGATATACCGCACGATACGGAAAAATACTCAAACAAGACAACACTACACTCGATGAAGTAATCTGCACCGTCTTCAGAACACCACACTCCTTCACCGGAGAAAACAGCGTAGAAATATCCACACACGGATCATTATACATACAACAAGAAACACTACGACTACTCATACACGCAGGATGTCGATTAGCTACACCGGGAGAATTCACACAAAGAGCATTCCTCAATGGAAAAATCGACCTCACACAAGCAGAAGCAATAGCCGACCTTATAGCAGCACAATCAGCTTCCGCACACCAAGTAGCCATCAACCAAATGAGAGGAGGATACAGCCATAAACTCAAACAACTAAGAGAAAAACTACTACACCTCACTACCCTACTCGAACTCGAACTCGACTTCTCCGAAGAAGACGTAGAATTCGCAGACAGAACACAACTAAAAAACATCACACAAGACATACAAAAACTACTAGAACATCT
Source organism: Paludibacteraceae bacterium (assembly GCA_017647145.1). Lineage (GTDB taxonomy): Bacteria > Bacteroidota > Bacteroidia > Bacteroidales > Paludibacteraceae > Gallipaludibacter. Next base: position 1,984 of record JAGCLD010000032.1, on the reverse strand, counting down.
CACAGACTCATTCGCGACAGGGAATGCCATCAAGAACGGAATACCCGTAGCAATAGTAGGAGAAACAAACGTAGGAAAATCAACACTACTCAACCTACTCGTAAACGAAGAAAGAGCACTCGTATCCGATATACACGGAACAACACGCGACTTCATAGAAGACATCGTCACAATAGGAGGCATCACATTCCGAATCATAGACACAGCAGGAATCAGAAACACAACAGACACCATTGAAAACCTCGGGATACAACGAACATACGAAAAAATAGAACAAGCACAAATCATACTATGGCTCATCGACTGCACAGAAGTATCAGAACACATAGAATGGTTAGCCGACAGAATTATCAAAAGAGCACAAGACAAACAACTCATCATTGTATTCAACAAACTTGATAAAATAACAACAGAAGAACAAAACGTACTGCTACAACTATTTGACAACTATCCGGCAGAAAAAATATTCATATCAGCCAAAAACAAACACAACACAGACACACTCTGCCAACAATTAGTAGCAGCAGCACAAATACCTAATCTATCCGAACAAGACGTAATCATTACAAATATGCGTCATTACGAATCAATGCAAGCCGCACTACAAGCAATCAGACTCGCACAATACAACCTCAACAACTCACTCCCATCAGACATCATAGCAGAAGACATCAGAACATGCTTACACCACATCGGCAATATCACCGGCGAAATCACCACCAACGAAATCCTCGGCAACATCTTCGCCAACTTCTGCATCGGAAAGTAAGGCAGATTTGGCAAGTAACAAACAATGCCAACTGAACGCAAAACGATGACAAAAATACTATTGAATACCAGTATTTAGGAAAAACACCCAAATACTGGTATTTTTGTTTTCCTTTTGCATCGTTTGTTATTTTTTTGTTGTTACTTTGTTGCTTGAAACAAAATGAGCAACAAAAGCAACAAATATGAACAACAAGGAATCTATCAAGCTACGAAAGCGTAAGCTGCCAACTGGCAACACTACGCTCTATCTCGACATCTACCGAAACGGAAAGCGTGAGTATGAATACTTGAAGCTGTATCTCATACCAGAAAAGACGAGAGCCGACAAGGAGAAGAACAGAGAGACATTGAAGCTGGCCGAAGCTATCAAGGCGAAAAGAACGGTCGAGCTGCAGAACAAAGAATATGGTTTTAAGAATGACTATGCAGAGGAAACCAAGTTCTTTGATTACTATCGTGCAATGTGTGAAGCAAGATTGGGCAAGGACACACGGGGCAACTGGGGTAACTGGCGGTCCTGCTTGAAGCATTTGGAGAAATACGAAAGCAATCAAGACATCACCTTTGCGGATATCACCCCGAAATGGGTGCAAGGCTTCAAGGACTATTTGGAAAAGGAAGCGTGTGCGTGGGGTTGCGATTTCAGAGAACGCATCAAGGATCACCCACTTTCCCGTAACTCGAAGCTCTCCTACTTCAACAAACTTCGTGCGTGTCTGAACCAAGCATTTGAGGACCGTATCATCAGCCGTAACCCGATGCAAGGTATAGATGGGTTCAAGGCAGAAGAGGGAACACGAATGTATCTCACACTGGAGGAAGTAAAGCTGCTCGTTCAGACGGAATGTGAATACCCTAACATCAAGCGTGCTTTTCTGTTCTCGTGCTTAACGGGATTGAGACGAAGCGATATCCTCAAATTGACGTGGGGCGAGGTTCATCAGCAAGGAGACTACACCCGAATTATCTTCAAGCAGAAAAAGACCGGAGGGCAGGAATATCTCGACATCAACGACCAAGCAGCCGAATTGATGGGCGAACGTGGAGCCAATGATGAGCCAGTGTTTACTGACATTCACTCCCCCTCCTGCACCAACGAAGCGATAAAGCGTTGGGTTCTTCGTTCCGGGATTAAGAAAGATATCACATTTCACTGCGGACGTCATACCTTTGCGGTGCTTATGCTTGATTTGGGAACGGACATCTATACGGT
>JAGCLD010000031.1 GCA_017647145.1 Paludibacteraceae bacterium | reverse complement strand
CGCTTCTTGGCGGCGTACTGATTGCGGAACTGCTGTAACTTGTATGGGATTGTATCGGCTTTGGTGGGGTCGATAGCATTTTCCATTACTGTAAACTCCTTGCGGATGTCATCAAAGAGTTTGGTTACAGGCGAACGGCGTTCGTTCATCTTCTTCACGGTCTTACGTGCTTTCTCGATGTACTGTGCCGCCTGTTGGTCGAGTTCGTCCGTCATTCCTCCCTGTGCTTGAATGGCTTCAAGGATTGCTTGCCCGGCTTCGATACATTTCTCACGAGAGAGTTTGTTGTCTTGATATGACTGAGGAGTGGCAGACACTATGGTCTGAATGTTCTCCTGTCTAACGATTACTAATTCCTGTGACATAGTGGTATGGTGTTAGAAAGTGTCGTCTGCGTTGTTTGATTGCTGTGCAGGGTCGATTGTTACACCTGCGGACATATCGGGTGCAGGTGCGAAATGCTGTTCCTGCTGTTGAGGCTGTTCGGCTCCAACACCGCCGTATGGGTCGATGTCTGTCGGCTGTTGCTGCTCGATGATTTCTGTTTCGAGAGAAGAACCACGACCGATATTCAGTTTCGGATAGGTCTTGAATGCGTGCTTCACGCACTTCGCCATAAGGAAGCCTGTGTCTATCTGACCGTTCTTGTTGTAGAGTTCGTTAGAGTTGGTTACCCATTGGTTAGTCTTGCGGTCAAAGTATGAATTCTGTTTATCGCTGTAACCTTTGAGGCGCATCCAATCCTGTTCTGTCATCACAGAATAGTCTATCGTACCATCGGCACGTGTAATCTTCAAGAAACAGGCGATAATCTTGTTGGACTTTCGAGGGAAAGCGGACATATAGTTCACTATCTTTTGTCCGTTCTGTTCGCCGTATTGGAATGTGTCGCCCTCGTACACGATAACAGGGTTGTCGGCGTGGCGTATCTGTCCGGCATTCTTACGGAGTACCAATTCGCCATATCCCGAAATGGTAAGGTTACATACTTTCTCCCAAATGTCGTTGCCCTGTTGGTTTGTGCCTACCTTGACATTGCGAGGAATGAGGTAACAGAGAGCCTGTGCGCCCGGTGCAAGGGTAAGACCTTTTACAGCGAGGTCGATAAAGGCGTAGAAGATTGATGTACCAGAGCACTCACGGAGGTTTGCCTTGTCTCTCAACTGTGAGTTGAAATAGATTGCTTCACGCTCGTACACCTGTTCGCCGCCCTCTTTCCAAATGGAGTTATAGACGTTGATGAATTGACTACGGACACGCTCATTGCGTATCACATCGGTTGCTTTTGTCTGTTGCAACTCTTGGGCTAATGATAATGCATTGCTCATAATGTTGAAAATTAAAGTTATTGAAATACAGTTGTCTGTTGTGGCTGCAAGCGGACTCGAACCGCTAACCCTCCATTGTGGCATACGACCCGGAGTGTAGTTCCCATTACTCTATACAGCCTTGTTGTTATATCTTGAAATAGTCCTGTTTTACGTTCTGTAATGCTCTCAACTCTGCCGTGCGGTACTCGACTTTGCCGGGTCGTTTGCAAGGCTCTATCTTGCCCTCTCTGCGCCACCTATCGACATTGCCACGTCCGAACATCGTGTATGCCTGTCGTTGGCTGATGGTCTCGGGGTCGTTGCGCACTTCGGAGAGCATACGCACTACCGAAGCTGCAACATCGTGGATGAATGTGTCATAGGTGACTGTCTTATCTGAAAAATTGAGTGTGAGCATTGTATTACTTCTTATTGGTTTGACCTTGACACGCAGGTGTCTTGTCGTACTCTACATTTCTTTTGAGCAGGGTGCAGTAACGACCATTCAACTGCTCATAGGCTTTTGCACACTTGGCGCAAATAGGATTGGTATGTGATGCCATAGTTAGAATATGCTTAATTGATGACCACGTTTCTTTACTGTGCGTTCGTAACGCTTGCATTCTTCTCTGAAAGGACAGTTGCCGGACTTGGCTTGCTGAAAGGCGGAATGAAAGGTGTCCCAATCCGCACCACGAAGAAAACCCATCAAGTCCATACAAAACCAACCCTTATCCATTGCTTTGTTCTCGCCTGTAATCTCGACAAGTCCGTTGCCTTTTGGTGTTCCCATTATTTTTCAACATAGTTTTTTAAGAAAATCATTGAACTCCACACGAGTAAGTGAGGCATAAGGCTCTCTTAAAACGACCCCACATTTACCGTCTTTTGTTGAAGATAAGGCAAGGATGCCTAAATCTCTCAAATCCATAATGAGAGGGTGCTGGAATGGCAGTTTTAGTTCATCGAACGAAACGGCAGGAATATCCAAGCAACCTTCGTTGTCCCTTTTTTCACGAGTTCTCACATAGACCCTTTGTGCTACCTCTTTCAATCCTCTGTTATTTATTGGGGGTGTTCTCATTACAATAATTCTCTTTTATATTGTTCTACTTTATCTGCTAATCTCTGTTCCGCTTCTGCTACATTCTGTTTTGCTCGTTCAACTTTTGCAAGTACCTTCTGCAACATTGCGTCATTCTCTTTATCGAAGAATAGTTCTCCTTGCTTCGAGGCGAGATATTTGGCGACATTCCTTTCTTGCAGGGTTATTTTACCTTTGAGTGCTACGAGTTGCTTTAAGTCTGCTGTGAAGCCCCAATCCTTTCCGTCTTGCAGGTAGTAGGTGCTGAATGTGTCGTAAACACGACCACGAGGATATTTGCATATCAGTTTTGCTCTGCGCCATTGAATAACCCAACCCCAACGGTCGATGAAATGCTTTGGAATTTCATATCGGAATATCTCGATACTTTCTCCGCTTTCAGTCCTGCGATAGAAGACAATGCGTACATACTCCTCTAATTTCAATTCTTTCTCGGCTTTCGCTATTGCTTTGGCAAACTCCAACGCATCTGCACCAATTCCTACCTCCTGCGCCATTGCTTACTTGTTTTTCTCTTCTTGGTACTCACGATAACTCTCACGAACGAGTATCCATATCAGATAGACGAACAGGAGAACTACACAGAAGCCGAATAATCCGATTGTTCCTTTGATGAGGTGGGCAATTCCCCACACGATTGTGCCAATTAGCATAAAGATTGACATTGCAAGTTGGCTGAGGCTCATAAACTTATCCATATTGATTTATTTAGAATGTTTGAAATAGAACGTGATTAGAAGATACAGGAAACGTACATCTGTGTACCTAACCAATGGCGTTTTGCCAATTATGATAGTTGGTAAAAGGAAGAAACTTTGAATGTTCACCCAGAGTATATCTATACCAACCCTGCCTATCTTCCAATGTAGAATATCCATATTAGAAATCTGCCTTTAATTTGAGTTGTCTTAATACTTCTTTCAGTTCGCTATCGGTGTAGCGTTCTGCTATGCCACGAGGTACACAGTTGTGGTTCATCGCTATTGTAATAGCACGTTCCCTTGAAACCTTTGGAGTGGATTTTCTTCTAATCATAGTAGTTACGCTGTTCGGGTTACTATTACGACACGTCTTTCACGGTCTGTCTCGGTCTTGTATGTTCTGTTCCATTTGAAACCGAGCATACTCGCCATACTTCTTGCAGTAGTGCATAGTGATGCAGGAAACTCCTTGCTATCGCCAATCTTCATAGGCTCTAATTCGCCTGTAATTGTCTTTTTCTTTGCCATTTTTTCGGTGATTTGAAGTTTAATGTTTAACTTTACGATGCAAAACTATAAAATAATACAGACACACGCAAATATTTTAGCCTAAAAATTTGCGCAAGACTGTATTTTATTTTAGTCTATAATTGTAACGTATTGATTATTATGGATTTAGGTCTTATTAGAAGTTTGTGCGAAAAAAGAACCGGAGGGATGAGACAATTAGCCTCTGACATCGGTATGAGCGAGGCTAACTTGCATCGCTGCGTGAATAACAATAAAATTCAAGCAGCAGACTTGGAGCAGATAGCCTTGAAGTTGAGAGTTGATATACGTTTATTCTTCGATGATGAAGTAAGGGTACTCGCAAATAATACAGACACACAAACTCCTGCGAGTATGCCTATCATAGATGATAATCGAGAACTAATAGAACTATGCAAATCACTTGTTTCAAACTTTCAGCAAAGAGATGACGTGATGAACAAATTGGTGTCAATGGTTAAAGGAATGGAATAGCAATGGGTGTGTTGATTGCTCTTGTCATTACGTTAGCGATAATCGCTTTTATAGCTGATGCTCTCGTTGAGGGCTTTGCCAATGGCAAGAACATCAATAAATGGGCTATAATAGGGTACAAAGTAATAGTGTGTGTAATCCTGTTTGGAGTGTTGATACTTTTAGGGAAATGTGGATGCTCATCTGGATATGAATACACCCCAAGCGGAGAGACCACATTGGAGCATTACGAGCCTCGCTGACACATTGTTGTACGACATTTCACAACTCGCTGAAAAGCAAGCCTAATTAACAGCGGCTCAGGCTGCAGTTGAGGAGGCATAATCTGATACAAGATACCTCTAAATAAGAAAGGGTCTGCTCCTTGTGGGGCAGACCCATTTGTTTTTAAAGTTTGATGTGTTGTCTACGTCACATCTTTATTCAACAGAGATACTATGGAGTAATACTAATCAAGTCGTTACCTCCACTATCTCATCGAAGTATTCTGCCCATCCGAGGTCGAAGGCCTGGCCTATCTTGAGGCCGTAGAACTTGGTGCCTTGGCGACGATAGTTGAGCAGTTCCTTGCGTTGTGATGAGCTGCTCAGTGGGATGCGGAAGTCGGTACACCACAGCACGTCGGCCGACATGTAGTGCCCTGAGGCAAGTAGGGCAAACACCTGTTGCAGCATCTTGGTGGCGTTGGTGTCGCCTACGGACTGTTGGCGGAAGAAGTCGAGCACAGCGGTTCTGTTCTTCCTGACCTCGATGGGTGTTGCGTTTACCGAGAAGGAGATGAGGTAGAGG
>JAGCLD010000030.1 GCA_017647145.1 Paludibacteraceae bacterium | reverse complement strand
TAGCCATTCGGCTGCGTGACCGCAAGGGTCGCGCCATTCTATGTATTGCGTTTAATCCTCAGAGTGGGGACTCTTCGGACGCAATACTCGAAGTGCCATTCAAGGCACTTCTTCACGGAGTTCCTGCGGGAGGAAAAGGTAAAAAGTAAGTAGTTGAAAACCTAAAAAATCACACATCCTATGCGTTCTTGCACTAAATCCGAACTTTCCCGCGCGGCGGGTGTCAGTCCTGAGACCTTTCGCCGCTGGCTCAAAAGCGATCGCGCCTTTCTTGAAGCCAACGGCATCCGTTCCACAACAAAGTTATTCCCACCGAAAGTGGTGAAATACTTGTGTGAGAAATACGCCATCGATCTCTAAAACCCTAAACAGTAGCGGCTTGCCGCGTCCATTAAACAAAAAAATGCACTTCTGCGCAAAAAAAGTGCATTTTTTTTGACATACTGACAACTTTTAGCAGTTTGATGTACTACCTTTGCAGCCGATTTCAAAAATTAACTACAATTATTAACCCTTCTGTTTGCAAATTTCAAAAAAAAGCAGTACTTTTGCAGACGGAAAAAGAAAATGATAAGTTTTATGGCTATTCATGATTACAATCTTGGATTCGTTTCAAACGAAGTTATCTACAACTATGTAAAGGAAACAGTTGTACAGTATTCCACATTTATTAACCTCAAAAAGTTTAATAGCAATATCATTGACCCTATTAAACTTACATTTGATGCGAAGGTTTATGGTCGAACTATTGAACAAGTTGTAGATGACGAATGTGTTAGACAAATTGACAAAGCCAATTCCAACCTCCTGGGCTATTTCCATCAAAACATTTTCAAAATAATAGGGGGAGGATGGAGTGTGCCTAAAACAGGATTTGATGTTGTGAATGAGAATCGTGGCATTTATGTAGAGATGAAAAGCAAACATAACACAATGAATGCTGCAGCAGCTCGTGATACTTATCTCTCTATGCTTAACAAAGTAAGCAATGACCCTAATGCTACTTGTATGCTCGTAGAGGTTATCGCAAAAAAATCACAGCATATAAATTGGGAAGGTACATTCAAGGGGCAAACGCTCAAACACGATAGAATCTATCGTTTGTCCATTGACAAATTCTATGAAGTGGCGTTTAATGATAAATATGCATTTATGAAACTGTGTAAAGCTCTGCCTATTATCTTAGATGATGTCATCGCAGAAACAGGGTGTGGAGCGATAGAGAATACTGTACAACAAGAACTCAATCAGTTGTCTGTAAATACATTTAAGAGCTTGTACTTGTTGGCATTCCAATCATATCAAGGCTTTGATCAATTATGATGAATACATTCTTTACAACAAATAATCTTGCTGATATTTTGGGTGTGTCCTTCCGAACGGTGGATAGTTGGATCAACTCTGGTAAATATACAGTTGAAACTGACGATGAAGGACGTACTGGCTTCTCATATAAACAATTAATCGGTATCCCTGAAATTGATGATATGGTCAATTCTAATTGGGAAAACGAACTGAACGTCAAACCGCTCCGCCAATATACCTCTATTGAGCTATTTGCTGGTGGAGGCGGACTTGCTTTAGGAATGGAGAAAGCTGGATTTCACCATGTTATGCTCAATGAGTTTGACCACTCGGCTTGCCAAACACTAAAAACCAACCGTCCAGAATGGAATGTAGTAGAAGGAGATGTCCACAATGTAGATTTTACTCCTTATAGAGGAAAAGTAGATTTCCTTTCGGGCGGATTCCCATGCCAAGCCTTCTCTTACGCAGGAGAGAAACGAGGCTTCGAAGATGCACGAGGAACACTCTTCTTTGAATTAGCAAGAGCTGTAAAGGAAATACAACCCAAAGTCTTTATGGGGGAAAATGTGAGAGGACTTTTTACCCATGAGAATGGTCAAACTCTTCAAGTGATAAAAGATGTGATAGCTGATTTGGGTTACACACTTATAGAACCAAGAGTGCTGAAAGCTATTATGTACCAAGTTCCTCAAAAACGCGAACGACTCATCCTTATTGCTATCAGAAATGACATTGCAGATAAAGTGACTTTCCGTTGGCCCACTCCGTACCACAAGATTCTAACTCTGCGTGATGCCTTTTATAAAGGTGTGTTATACAATACAGATGTACCAGAGTCAATTGGGCAAAAATATCCTCAACGCAAAAAGGAAATTATGGACATGGTTCCTATGGGAGGAAACTGGAATAACCTACCACTTGAGATACAGAAAGAATACCTCAAAGGTAGCTTTGGTCTTGGAGGAGGTAAAACAGGTATAGCCAGACGATTATCCCTCAATGAGCCTTCTTTAACCCTTACTTGTGCTCCAGCTATGAAACAAACGGAAAGGTGCCATCCCCTTGAAACAAGACCATTAAATATAAGAGAATACGCACGTATCCAAACTTTCCCTGACGATTGGCACTTCTGCGGCAAAATGGATGCACAATACAAACAAATTGGTAATGCTGTTCCTGTAAATCTCGCTGCCGCTATAGGACGCTCTATTATTAGATTGCTTAATGATATCGAACAACTATAAATGCCAAATTCAACTTCTCGCTGAACTTCTTAATGGCGAAGAGATGGTTTTCTATGGGTATAATTATGAGTTCGAAGAAGATATTCCGCATCTCATTATCAATGGAAAACTAGAGATTGTTGAATCTGTTTTTATTCAGAAAAGTTCTTTGGAAATGATAATTCAAATCGGTAATGAAAAAGAAGTACTTGATTTTAAAAATTCAAGTATACCAACCGATAGTATGGATCAGTTCCTACGTGATATTTATTATGCTCATTCCCATTCTTGGAAAATTGGTGATTATGAGCTAAACTTTTTACACTAACAATATTAAAACAATAGGCTCACGATCTTTTCATAATATCGTTTCTTAAATCCACCGAGCCGCAGGTTGAGCCGCCTGCGGCTCTTTAATCCCCACCGAAACTACTTTATTCTACTTTATTCTACCGCAATGTAGCGGTCGTTTGTCATTTATCATATAGTTTCCTTATTGGACGAAGCCAACAATTCACTCACACACCTAATACAATAGAGGGGGAGATGTTTAGGGTTTGGCTGATTTTTCGAGCAAGCGAGAGACTTGGCTCTGCTTTACCATGCATAATCTCGCTCAAACGAGGCGCACTAATACCCAACATGGCTGCCACCTTGGTTTGGGTCAGGCCCATCTCGTACATGCGCAGTTTGATGGTAGCAACCAATGTAGGTTTGCCGATAGGATAATGTATGTCCTCATAATCGGCTACAAGGTTAGAGATAAGTGCCAATTCGATATTTTCAGGACTATCTTCAGCAACATTATCTCCCCAAGTCAATGGAAGTAATTCTTCAATACGAGCAAGCATAGCTTCGTATTCTTTTTGTGTCTTAATAGCTGTCATATCGTTATAAAGTTGAAATATCAGTTATTTTGTCATATTCGGCATGCGTGCCAACAAAGCGAATAAATACTAATTGCGGTGTGAATTTAATCACTACAACCAATCGAAAATCATTGCCCTTGATATTAAACACATAGTGCTGATTGCCCACTGAATCCACAGAGTTAAATGTGTTGCGTATATCTGCAAAGATAATGCTATTTTTCCAAATAACAAAATATTTTTACGAAAAAGTGTAATTTTTGCTCATTTTAGGCATTTTTATCTTCATCTATCCCCACCGAAACTACTTTATTCTACTTTATTTTACCGCAAACCCACACAAGCCCACAACGCTGTGTGGGTTTGTTGTACCTTTGCATCGTCTTTCGGTTAGACAGGATAATGAACCGCTGGAGCGTCTATCAATTTGCCCTCAGTTTCAATGGTTCAAAAAGGGACAAGACCGAACGACTATGCGCATATAAAACGATTATTAACTTTTCACAAAGTAGACCACTGCGTTGTTAGACCGCCTACGGCTGTTAGACCGGGCTTAAGCCCTGTTAGAAGTTAGATATTAGACCTAGAAATCTAACAGCGAAGCGATCTAACAGTGAGCATAGCGAACGGTCTAACATCTAACAGCGAAGCGTTCTTCACAGAACGCAAGCGGTCTGTTTTGTGAATCAAAATTCATAAAACCCATGTCAAGAATCAAACTAGAAGCACCTTTCCGCCAATTCCGCGGGAAGATTTGCAAACACTCTGACATCATCTTCAAAGAGATGTACGGCACGCAGTTTACATCACAGATCTGCAACCCTTACACAGGCGAACCATCCGCTGCTCAAGTGGCGCAAAAAGAACGTTTCCGTCAAGCAAAAGCCAATGTACAAGCACTATCTACCGAAGATGTAGCTGCTTACAAAGCCGCCTACAAGAACAATCCAGGTAAGTACAAAACTTTACAAGGCTATATGCTTGCTAAAGAGATGGCGAAAATCGGCAATTAAGCCGATTTTCTAGACCGGCAAGCCTGTTAGACCGCTACGCTGTCAGACCACTACGTTGTTAGACCGCCCTATGGGCTGTTAGATTTCCAGGTCAAACAGCGAGGCAATTATTAACCTTTTAAATTTGAACTTTTCACAAAGCAGATTGCTTTGTTAGACCGGGCAGAGCCCTGTTAGAAGTTGGATATTAGACCAAGAGATCTAACAGCGAAGCGATCTTACAGTGAATGTAATGAACGGTCTAACATCTAACAGCGAAGCGTTCTTCATAGAACGCAAGCGATCTGTTTTGTGAGCAAAATCACAAAACTATGGCTAAAGTAACTTACATCGACCCGATTAAGAGCATTTCGGGTAAACTCTCAAAGAAGCACTCCACTGTGCTCAATGTGCGCAAGGCACCAACCAACAACCCAGAGATGATTGCTAACCCTTGCTACACCAATTATCGCGATCCTATGAAGAAGAGCGCACCTACTGCTGGTCAGTCTGCATGGCGCGAGACTTGGACTCAGATCACTGCTGCTGCACGTGCCCGCATGATCAACCCACAACAAATGAATGCCGACC
>JAGCLD010000029.1 GCA_017647145.1 Paludibacteraceae bacterium | reverse complement strand
TGTTGTTGCTAATAATGCAAAGATACAATTTTGAAAGCAATTCACAACTGTAACTATGGTAAAAGTAAAAGACCAAAAGTTGTTGCTAATAATGCAAAGATACAATTTTGAAAGCAATTCACAACGCTATATTAGTATTTATCGCCCTTTGTGCCGTTGTTGCTAATAATGCAAAGATACAATTTTGAAAGCAATTCACAACTGCACGCTATTACTTGCCACTATTGCCCCGGTTGTTGCTAATAATGCAAAGATACAATTTTGAAAGCAATTCACAACCTTGCAAAATTGCTTGCACTTGCAACCACTGTTGTTGCTAATAATGCAAAGATACAATTTTGAAAGCAATTCACAACATTATCTTCGCTTTCGCTTTTGCAAACAAGTTGTTGCTAATAATGCAAAGATACAATTTTGAAAGCAATTCACAACCATTGTCCAATTTGATGAAAATGCCGTCGTGTTGTTGCTAATAATGCAAAGATACAATTTTGAAAGCAATTCACAACGCAAATCGACATCAATGGGAAGATTCACGCGTTGTTGCTAATAATGCAAAGATACAATTTTGAAAGCAATTCACAACAATGCAAGAGGAGGAAAAATCTAACTTGCAGTTGTTGCTAATAATGCAAAGATACAATGAAAAGAGAATCACGTTTACCGAACAACCTATCACTCAATACACGGAAAATTCCCGGTGGGAAAAAATGAAAATACTCAAAAATTTCATATCCACCCACAAAGAAGCACTCGTTTATGTGTAGCAAAAAGTCTTTATCCATGGCACCACAGTGCAATGAATAATTATCAAAAAGAAAATATAAACAATGATAAAAGAAGCCATTTACATAGAAGACTACAAAATACTCGTCAAATTCCATGATGGAGTAGAACGACTGCTTGATCTACAAACATTCCTTCAAAACGTTGCCCTTCCCAATGTCAGAAAGTACCTTGATCCCGAACTATTCAAAACTTTTTACATTACCCCATGGGGACTCTGCTGGGGAAACAATGAATGGGATATAAACCCCATAGATATATATAATCAAAACATATAAACACAGTCCCAATTCACCATTACTAACACTGCCCGGTCAAAACAATGGCCGGGCATTTTTGTACCCATCTCCCCCCCAAAAAAAAACACTCAAATTTCTGTAAATTCTCAAAAAATACGTTACAAATGTTACAAAATATAACTTGCTGTACAACAACAATATACACTGCTAATTTTCCACATTCATTCCCACATCTACCAATACTTGTAACAAACCATGTTATAAGTAAATTTCGCTCTAATTATAACAAAATCAACGACTATGAGATATACAAAGGAAGAGGTAATACATATAAGTTAGTCGTACGACGCACCAATACCTCAGATATGGCTGCAATTGAGTTGCCTAAGATAAATTTTAACGGTGTCGAAATGTATAAAATAAACACAGCTACCCCGGTAAAAACCAAGCAGCTGTGTCAAAAAGAATTATTATGTGCTAACGACCACTAACAGTTGCCTGTTCAAATTAGCGAAAAGATTTCCTGTTCCCTTTCCTTCTGTGCCCCTTTTGAAAAATAATGCACAGGTTTTTCAAAAGAAGTGGCTGAAACATAATAACATCTTCAAACGCAAAACTACAAAAAACATTCCATAAATAAAAACATCCTGGCAAAAGAACGACTCAAGAATGTAACCATCTTCGTTTGTGCCATGGCTGTATATAAAGATGTGCCGGTTGGCGTGAGGTAAAGGCTATAGTGATTTATCACAAATAAGAAAAATCGTTGTAGGAGAAAGGAAAAATAAGAAAATCGTGCGTTATTGTATAACACAAAAAAAATAATGACTAACAGAAGGCGCACTCGATTACCAATGTGTCATTATCCGTCAATCATTATTTCGACTGCAAAGGTAAATAAAAGATTTTAAACACACAAATTATGAAGAGAAATAAATTACTAATCATCGGTTGTGAATTGCTTTCAAAATTATACCTTTGCATTATTAGCAACAACTATTATATTAGCAATCATATTGATGATACTTAAGACAAATACGACTATGGCAAAGATTGATGGTAAAGATTATCCTGGTATTAAATTAGAGCGAACAGCCACAGGAAAAGGAAAAATAGTTACAATAAATTTACAAAAGTGTGAAACTACCGTAAAAGATTTTTTACACAGTATGGGTATAGAGTGTGATGAGGTAAAATATGATCCTAAATTTGTAAAGAAAATTAGGGAAGCAGAAAAAGAACCAACAAGAGAGATAAGCGATATTCATGCTTTTTTAGGTATATGATATTAGAAATTACACCAACTGCAGAAAGAGATATTGTAACTTTATTAGAGGAATTAAAAGATCATCCGGAAACAGGAACAGGAAATCCAGAAAGACTCAAGGGTAACTTAACAGGTTATTGGAGTCGACACATAAACAAAAAGCACCGTTTAATCTATAAAATAAAAGATGATATAGTTACTGTATATGTAATATCAGCTTATGGACACTATGGAAATAAATAGATGCTTTTCGATTTCTTTATTACCCTCAGGCATTTAGCCTGAGTTTTTTTTTTGCTTAGAAGTGAGAACAATATTATTATTTACTGAAAAATACATTAATCAAAAGAAAGTATATATAATAAAGACAGCCCATCCCGAAAATTGGAAAAGGCTGTCACGATATGAGTTTGTGTGTGATAATCCCCGCTCTTAACATAAGACAACCGTTATGCCTTACCTCTTTCCTCTGAAATCACAACAACAAGAACGGAATGTAATCAGATGCAGGTAGTGAGCCACACATACTCAGTATGTAGAAACGTTAAAATATCCATATATAATAACATCTTCAAACGCAAAACTACAAAAAACATTCCATAAATAAAAACATGGCAAAAGAACGACTCAAGAATGTAACCATCTTCGTTTGTGCAATGGCTGTATATAAAGATGTGCCGGTTGGCGTGAGGTAAAGGCTATAGTGATTTATCACAAATAAGAAAAATCGTTGTGGGAGAAAGGAAAAATAAGAGAATCGTGCATTATTGTATCACAAAAAAAATAATGACTAACAGAAGGCGCACTCGATTACCATTGTGTCATTATCCGTCAATCATTATTTCGACTGCAAAGGTAAATAAAAGATTTTAAACACACAAATACTACTAATAATGATTGCATAGAATACGCAATCACACAATATCAACCATAAAAAAAGAACCGAAAGTCAACTACTCGCTCAAACATACTTCATTGACCAACGATTCTCGAGTGCAAAAGTAAAAAAAAAATACAAATAAACAAAATATTATGGAATTCCTGGATAACAACGGACTGAAAACCCTTTGGAATAAGATAAAAAACTACATAGACAATTCTCCAGCGCCAGCGATAGCAGATAACCTGCAAGCGCTTATTGATAACGTGCTTGACCCGGCCAGAGAAGAATTTGGAAGCACCGTCTGGGTTAACAGTGGTTACAGATCTAAGCAACTAAATCGACTCGTAGGAGGAGTAGATGATAGCCAACGCACCACAGGACAAGCAGCAGACATAACGAGTAAAACAAAAAAAGGAAACTAAAAACTAAACACTCAAAACAACAAAAGCGAAAAAGACTGTTTCATGTAAGAAACAGAAAATCATGAAAAAGTAACATGTGAAGCCATTATAGATATACCAGAAAAGGAAATGTATATTTTATTGTAATCAAATTGTTTGCTAATAAGAAAGAAGCTATATTGAAGTCGTTTTATAGCAATGAGGGGTATAAATAAAAAATAGCATTCAAGCCATCTGCTGCTATCTTTAATATTAAAGAACGGTTATGGACTCTGAATGCTATAATATTGAAAGTTTTCGCGCCATTCTGCTGCAAACTTTTGATTAATCAAAAGCGGCTATGGACTCCGAAAACTATAATATTGAAAGTTTCCAAGCCACCTGCTACAAACTTTTGATCACTCAAAAGCGGCTGCGAACTCTGAAAACCATAATATTTGCCCCAGTTTGCGCAATATCGTTTTTAACTCTAAAATAGAAGTGAAGCATCGTGGGCGGGGACTTGTGCACTAAGCGAATTTCTTCACAATATTACGGACTTATAACCGACCGCAAAGTTACAACAAATTGTTCAATTACACAAATATGCAAAAAACAAGAAGAAAAACATCCAACATCAAGGCAACCGGAAGGAATAAACGAAAACAATCCATACAAACAACACTATTCTAACATAAATACTTAAAACTAAACGGTCGGAATGAATGTTTTGTTATCCAGGGAATGACCACTATTTGCATAATAAAAAAATTACTAATTTTGCTCAGTGAAAAACAATTAATATAGGAGGATTCAATTATGACCAAACAAGAAACCCTAGCCTTACACAAAGAACTCTTAGATTTGATATTAAAAAAAACTAATATACCAAAGAAAGTTGTAATAGACGAAGCTTTGGCATATTTTATATCATCAAACCTAGATCTTCTAACTCCTGCAGAGCGTAAAAAATTTAAAGATATCATTTATGGCGAATCATAATATATATGTTGACACTAATGTGCTTATAGGCGCATTTAGTGATATGCAGAGTGATAAGGAATGTTTGAGATATCTTTATTCGTTAAAAGGAAAACGCCTCTATACATCGTCACTTTCTATTGCCAATTAGTATCGGTCTTTCAAAAGAAGAAAACCAACAAAGAGATAAAAAGTATAGTAAATGATATCATAAAGAAATTTACAGTACTTTCATGTACTAAAGCAGATATAGAAGAGGCATTGAAAAGTAGCAATAGTGATATAGAAGAAGCTATTCAGTATGTTATTAGCCAGAAATTCAAGTGTTATTATTTTATAACTAACAATGTCAAAGACTATAACAAGTATATTAATCTTCGTCCATTAAAATCAATGTTCATTAGAACAATCAGAAAAGACTGACACACCTTCTCGCCAAAAACCATACAAACAACACTATTCTAACAACAAAGCTCTATGGATGTATTCTGTGGAGCTTTTTATGCCATTACACAAGCCATAGGCACATATTTTGTTAAGATTTCAAATAAAACCAATCATCAATTTATTTGTTTCTAAAAAAAAGTACTTTTGTACAGAGTTTAATGTAACTCTATAAAAACCTAACATTATGGCAACAAAAAAAGCCACAAAAGTAGTCAAAAAAACTGCTGAACAGACAACGCAAGAGCAGCCCAAAAGATTTTCCAAACTTTGGGAAGCAAGTTTGAAAACACAAGGATGGATTACTGTTTACGACCCTAATTTGATGTAAGGGCGTACATGCTTGACACAAATTGTGCTTATCTATATCACAACTAATCACAGTTGTTTAGATAAGAATGTTGTTTCCGTAGTCCAGGACTATGACAATACTTTTTGTACAAGTTTTGAATCTGTCAAAGAACTTATCATCGCATTTAAGAATAAAGGGTTTAGAACAACTTACAAAAAGAACGATAAGAAACTAATGTAGCAGGACGCAACTCCTTTCTTTTCTCCGATAAATATTCTTCGATTACCTGACTTAATGAAGTGTAATAACGAAGATTCTCTTCTTCCATGAAAGGCGACCATCCACCCGCTAATTTAGCATTAAGACGACACACAATATCATTCGCATATATCCGAAAGTCACATAGACGAGAAAAGCGCCTGCGCTCTCTGTTTAGCTTAATCCGCTTACGCTCCAAAATATGTGACTGAGGATGCCTGGCGAAATATTCTATGTGCCATCCATCAGACGTGTGGCGAAGCGAAGCTGGAATATACCGCTTGAAATTTTCAGGAAGTTGACTTATAGGCATTTTTTTTTAAGACCTTGCTCGGAGCAACATCCAAAAAAAATGGCACGTTTCTGGCACGATTTTTTTAAGTCTTTACTATATAACGATAGCCAAATCGCTGAAAGAGTGCTGTTTGGCTATCGTTGAGCCATTTTGGGGACTCGAACCCCAGACCTACGCATTACGAATGCGTTGCTCTACCAACTGAGCTAAAATGGCGTTATTTTTTCTAAAAGCACCGCAAAATTAGAAAAAAAACATCAATAGACAAAGCGTACTATACTTTTTTTTTGTACGTTTGCAGTGTGATAAATTAAGTGAACATGACACCAATCCGGAAACTACTTTTTAGTCTCTTTTTGATAGGGACATTTTGTGCTCAGGCTACGAATCAGTTTTATACGCAGTCTTTAACTCCTCAAATTAAAACTCTTCGAATCGTGGATGTGGAAGATGGTACGTCATTGATGCGTCCTGTCTTGACTTTGGGGGATGAAGGTAGATTAGAAATTTCTTTTGACGAGTTGTCGCATGACCCGCATTATTATTCTTATACACTTGTGCATTGTAATGCGGATTGGACGCCTTCTGACTTACAATCGTTAGAGTATCTGCAAGGCTTTACGAGCCTGGATGTTCAAGATTTCCAACAGTCAGTTAATACGACTCAGATTTATACGCATTATCGTTTTGAAATTCCTAATGATGATATGCAACTGAAATTGTCGGGTAATTATGCTGTTGTGGTGTATGAAGATGGGGACAAGGACCGTGTGGTGGCTACGGCTTGTTTTTCTGTTGTGGAGCCTATGGCTACTATCAATGCTCGTGTTCATGCAAACACGATGTTGGAAATCAAAGGGCGTTATCAGCAAGTGGATGTGGATGTGACTGTTAATCAGGCTTCGAGTCAATTGGCTGCGGAAACCAAACTGGTGGTGAGACAGAATAATCGTCTTGATAATATGGCCCATGATGTGAAGCCTACTTATGTTGGCGGGAATCAGTTGCTTTACTCTAATACTCGTGCTTTAGTGTTTGAGGGAGGGAATGAGTATCGTCGTTTTGACTTGTCATCTCTTTATTTGTTAGGTCCCGGTGTGGAGAGGATTGATTATGACCATACGTATTATCATGCTCTTCTTACCCCAAGTGTACTTAAAGGAGTGCAACCATATACGGGAGACGATGATGTGCATGGACAATTTCTTATTAATGCTGAACGTGTGATGGATGATGATGTGGAGGCTGACTATGTGTGGGTGCATTTCTTCTTGTCGCAGGATGCACCTTATTTTGATGGGAAGATGTATGTTGGTGGAGAGTTTACTCATAATATGTTGAACGCATCTAATCAACTCATGTATGATAATGACCAAAGGGGGTATGTGTATTCTGCTCTTTTGAAGCAGGGTGGATACAACTATCAGTATTGGTTTGTGCCCAAAGGGCGTACGGCTGCAACGCTTTTCTCCACGGAGGGCTCCTATTGGCAGACGCGTAATGAGTATTCTATCTATCTGTATTATCGTCCATTCGGTCAACGTTATGATAGATTGATAGGGTATAAATCATTGTTATCACATCCTTAAATGAAAAATAATCAACTTTAAATAATATCTTAAAAACAACAATCATGTATAACGATTTTCAAACTTATTTAGCCGAAGAATTGGCTAAGATCGAAGCTGCAGGTTTGTATAAAAACGAACGTATCATTGTCAGCCCTCAAAGTAGTGATATTAAACTCAACACCGGAAAAGAAGTACTCAATTTCTGTGCTAACAACTATCTCGGATTGGCTGATAGCTCGGCATTAATTCAGGCTGCTAAGGATGCTATGGATAGTCATGGTTATGGTATGTCATCTGTGCGCTTTATTTGTGGTACGCAAGACTTGCACAAGCAATTGGAAAAGGCTATTGCTGATTATTTCGGCACGGAAGATACTATCTTGTATGCTGCTTGTTTTGATGCGAATGGGGGTGTGTTTGAACCTCTCTTGAATGAGCAAGATGCTATTATTTCTGATGCGCTTAATCATGCTTCTATTATTGATGGTGTGCGCTTGTGTAAGGCACAACGCTATCGTTATGCAAACGCTGACATGGAAGACTTGGAAAACCAACTCAAGAAAGCACAAGCTCAACGCTTCCGCTTGATTGTTACGGATGGTGTCTTCTCTATGGATGGTAATGTGGCTCCTATGGACAAGATATATGAACTTGCTCAAAAGTATAACGCCATGGTGATGGTGGATGAATCTCATAGTGCAGGTGTTGTGGGCGCAACCGGACGTGGTGTGACCGAACAGTATGACTTGCGTGGAAAGATTGAGATTATCACCGGTACTTTGGGTAAGGCCTTTGGTGGTGCTGTGGGTGGTTTTACTACCGGTAAGAAAGAGATTATTGCGATGCTTCGCCAACGTTCTCGTCCTTATTTGTTCTCTAACTCAATTCCTCCAATGGTGGCTGCTGCTGCAATCAAAATGTTTGATGTAATCACCAGTAGCAATGAGTTGCAAGATCGCTTGCATGCTAACACTGATTACTTTGTAAGCAAAATGACTGAAGCTGGATTTGACATCAAACCTACTCAATCTGCAATATGTGCAGTGATGTTATATGACGCTAAGTTGGCACAAGAAGTAGCTGCTAAATTACTTGACGAAGGTATCTATGTTACTGGATTCTTCTATCCTGTAGTGCCACAAGGACAAGCACGTATCCGTGTACAAGTTTCTGCAGCTCACACTCGTGAACAATTAGACAAGTGTATTGCTGCGTTCAGAAAAGTATTAAATAAGTAATATACTTATACCGGTAAAGAAAAGGGACGTTCTTCAAACTAATTTGAAGAATGTCCTTTTTTTTGATTGAATCTTATACGTTGTTATGGGATGGTCGTTTATTGATTTCTGACAATCTCTAAAGGTGATAGAGCATGTAAAAAAAAGCTGTGTTTATATGTGGGTGTTATGTAAATCTATTCTTATTGTGTACATTGGGAGTCTAATGTATCACTTCGTCCATCCTTATGTCGTGCTCGTCGTGCGGAATGAAATCAAAATACTGAAATGGGAAACAAATACCTATCTTATGAGCATGTGTTTTACATAGGAAACGGTCATAATATCCTTTCCCTCTACCTAATCTGTTGCCTTGTGGGTCAAATGCCATCCCTGGTACAACAACAAGGTCTATTTGGTTGTAATCTGTAAAAATGGCACCTTGTGATTCTTGTATACCGTATTCCCCATGAGCCAAATCATCTGAGGAAGTGTATTTGTGTAACACTATGTCGCCATCTTCTATAGAGGGCAATAGGATACGTTTCTCAGATTTGAGTTCTTCAATTAAAGAATGTGTGTCCACTTCATCAGGCAATGAGCTATAAAGACATATAGTGTGCGCGGCATGAAACTTTGAATTGGCTTTCAATTTTTCAATGATAGAAACACTAATCTCTACTAATTGAGCAGGTGTGTAGGCTGATTTTTTTTGACGAACTTGTGCGCGTAATTCTTTCTTTTCCATGTGATGATAATTTGGTCTCTGTCATGAGCAAACTGACACACCTAATCCAATCGTTGGGTAGTGTGGTTCGCTTGTGATGTGGATTGAATAGTAGAGTCTGATAGTGAAGCAAAAATAAGATATATCTGTGAAAGATGCAAATTGGAATATCCTAAAATCATTCCTGAGATGATGCTTGAATAATGCACAAAGGGAGAAAATGTGCCAAAACTTCTATGATGTAATTTTTCTATAGTTAATATTATGCTCCCAATGGATGGTTTGATTAGTTTAGTTTGTTGAGTATTAGATGTTTAAATTTATCTGATAAATGTTTATATATAGGATAATATTAGGATGCTGTGAAGGTTTTAATAAAAGTTTCATATCCATTAAACAATTTTGTAATATCTTTGTTTTAATTTTGTGCTTGAAAATTAATTAATTTACTTCTTTATTTTTTTATGGGAATACTACAAATTTGTACTTTGTTAGGAGCATTAGGAATGTTCCTTTATGGAATGAATCTGATGAGTTCAGGTTTGCAAAAAGCGGCAGGTGAACGATTAAGAGGATTTTTATCGGCTATGACTTCCAACCCTTTTAAAGGTGTGTTAACCGGATTAGGTATCACCACTGTAATTCAGTCTTCATCAGCAACTACAGTGATGGTGGTGAGTTTTGTTAATGCTGGACTTTTAACGCTTGTACAAGCTATTGGGGTGATTATGGGTGCCAACATTGGTACAACTGTGACAGCATGGATGGTGTCTTGGCTTGGTTTTAAGGCGGATATTTCTATTCTTGCCGTACCTTTAATGTTGTTTGGTTTTCTCTTCTCTAACTCTAAAAAGGATCAACGTAAGCATGTAGGTGAGCTCATTGTGGGTTTCAGCCTTTTGTTTTTGGGTCTATCTTTTATGAAAAATTCAGTGCCAGACTTGCGTGAGACTCCTCAAGTACTTGAGTTTGTGAGTACATGGGCTTCGCATGGTTTTGGTTCTGTATTGTTGTTTCTTGCCTTTGGTACAGTGTTGACGCTTGTGTTGCAGTCTTCTTCTGCGACTATGGCCATTACTCTTATTATGCTGAGCATGGGATGGATTCCATTTAATATGGCATGTGCAATGGTATTGGGCGAAAATATCGGTACTACTATTACTGCTAATATAGCCGCTTCGATTGGTAACACGCAGGCTAAACGCGCTGCTATGTCACATACTATTTTTAATGTGTTTGGTGTTCTATGGGCATTGATTTTGTTTCAACCTTTTTTACGACTTGTAGGGGGAATAACAGCCACAATATTTGGATTGCCTAATCCGGCTGCGGAAGGTTTTGTTGTTACAGATGCAACCTCTGCCGAAGGAACAGCCGCTTTATATGGATTGTCTATGCTTCACACTCTTTTTAATACCATAAATACTTTATTGTTGGTGTGGTTTACTAAGTGGATTGCACAGGCTGTGAGTTGGATAATTCCTGCCCCGAAAAATCAAGAGAAGGAGGTTTTCAGACTTCAATATATATCAGCCGGTCCATTGGCTACTCCTGAATTGTCAGTAGAACAAGCCTTTAATGAGATAATTCACTTTGCTGAGATTTCTAAAAATGGAGCGCTGTATGCACGTCAAGCTGTTATAGAGGCAGATACAGACAAGTTTGAAGAATTGAGAGGTAAGCTTGTTAAGTATGAAGAGATTTCTGACCGTATTGAGTATGAAATAGCTACTTTTCTTAATGGTGTTTCGGCAGAGGAGCTTAGTGAAAACACTTCTGTGAAGATAAAGGCTATGTATAAGATTATTGGTGAACTTGAGTCTTTGGGTGACTCGGGTGAGACAATCAGTCGTATTCTATCAAGAAAGAATATACATAAGAAACAATTTGATGAGATAGCGATTAAAAATCTCAATGCTATGTCAGATGTCGTGCTTGAAGCATATGATGTGATGATTGCCAATTTAAAGGCTGCGCATAGTGGTGAATTAGTGGATGTGGCTAATGCTTATAATGCAGAAGAGCGTATCAATACCCTTAGAAATAACCTGCGTGATACCATCATAGAGGATATAGAGAGCGATGGTAAGAATTATCAAACCGGAGTTTACTATATGGATATCGTTAATACATATGAACACATGGGTGATTTCATGATTAATATCTCGCAAGACTTAGAGAGAGGCTTTCTGCATAAGTGATGATAATGCGATCGTTGTTGCGGTGACTTTATACTAAAAGTAGAGTAGTCTTAAACGCTCTCCTTTGATATGATAAGACCGACTCGCTCGTCTGATGGACGGCGAGTCGGTCTTTTTGTTGTAAATATAGTGTGGTGTGATTTGTTATGCAATAATAATAAAAAAGAGTAAGTCTTATAAACGGGGTGGTGTATTTTTGGTGCATCTTTTGGGGCATAAAAAAACTACAAGGTTGAAATATAATTCCTTGTAGGTTTTCTTTTGCGGAGAGAGAGGGATTCTTGCTTGGGCAAGCAACTAAAGTCGATTACGAACCCCCACTCGGGTGTTCTCATCCCCTTATGTACAAAAAAATAGAAACCTAAAGGCTTCTATTCTTTTTTTGCGGAGAGAGAGGGATTCTTGCTTAGGCAAGCGACTTCGTCGATTACGAACCCCCACTCGGGTGTTCTCATCCCTCTTATGTACAAAAAAATAGAAACCTAAAGGCTTCTATTCTTTTTTGCGGAGAGAGAGGGATTCTTGCTTGGGCAAGCGACTAAAGTCGATTACGAACCCCGGGTGTTCTCATCCCTCTTGAACATAAACGAAAAAAACGAGCCCTACTGGACTCGTTTCTTTTGTTTGTGTTGCGGAGAGAGAGGGATTCGAACCCCCGGTACCTCTCAGTACAACGGTTTTCAAGACCGCCGCGATCGACCACTCTGCCATCTCTCCATGCTTTTCTTATTTGGAAAAGCGGTGCAAAGGTATGTATTTTATTTTAATTGTGCAATAGTTTTTGCTAAAATTCGCTTGTAAAATGGAATCGAATGTTCTTAAAGTCGTTTTGTGCCATTTGTAAGACGTAGTTTGAGTCTGCTAAGAATACGTCTCTTCCTTCTTTGTCGTATGCCATGTATTGTGCTTTACGTTTCTTGAATAGGGCTAATTCGGCTTCGTTGTCGCTCTCTATCCAGCATGCTTTGTAGAGTGATATGGGTTCCCATTTGCATTGTGCTCCATATTCATGTAGCAGGCGGTATTGAATGACTTCAAATTGTAGTTGTCCTACTGTGCCGATGATTTTTCTTCCTGTGTTTTGGTTGACAAATAGTTGGGCAACTCCTTCGTCCATGAGTTGGTTGATGCCTTTGTCTAATTGCTTTTGCTTCATTGGGTCGGCATTCTCAATGTATTTAAACATCTCGGGCGAGAAGCTTGGTAGTCCTTTGAAGTGGAGTAGTTCGCCTTCAGTGAGTGTGTCGCCTATCTTGAAGTTGCCGGTGTCAGGAAGTCCGACAATGTCTCCTGCGTAAGCTTCATCTACTGTTTCTTTCTTTTGCGCCATGAAGGCTGTAGGGCTGCTGAAGCGCATTTGTTTGTCGTGTCGGATGTGTCGGTAGTACACGTTTCTCTCAAACTTACCGGAGCATACTTTTACAAAGGCGATACAACTGCGGTGGTTGGGGTCCATGTTGGCGTGTATCTTGAATATGAAGCCACTGAACTTTTCTTCGGTTGGATTTACCATACGTTCATTGGCTTGTATGCTACGTGGTGATGGTGCTATTTCTACGAAACAGTCGAGGAGTTCGTTTACTCCGAATGTGTTGAGTGCACTTCCGAAGAATACGGGTGCGAGATTTCCTGCTAGGTAGTCTTGAATGTTGAATGGATCATAGACACCTTCGATGAGTTCTAGGTCTTGGCGAAGTTTATCTGCGTCCTCTTCTCCTACGTGTTGGTCGAGTTCTTTGCTTTGCAGGTCAACAGCAATGGTCTCGGATACGCGTTGTTTGTCGGGCGTATATAGGTTGAGTTTGTCCTGGTAGATGTTATATACCCCTTTGAATCGTAGCCCCATATTGATGGGCCATGATAGGGGGCGTACGTGTATGCCTAATTCTTCTTCTACTTCGTCTAATAGGTCGAATGGATCTTTACCTTCACGGTCCATCTTGTTGATAAATACCATGACAGGTGTTTTTCTCATGCGACATACTTCCATCAGGCGTCTGGTTTGCATCTCCACCCCCTTGGCTGAGTCGATAACAATGATAACACTATCTACAGCGGTGAGTGTACGGAATGTGTCTTCTGCGAAATCTTGGTGACCGGGCGTGTCAAGGATGTTGATTTTGTAACCCCTGTATTCAAATCCCATCACGGAGGTGGCAACAGAAATACCACGTTGTTTTTCGATTTCCATCCAGTCAGATGTGGCTGTTTTCTTGATTTTGTTGGATTTTACTGCTCCAGCGATGTGTATTGCGCCCCCAAAGAGTAAGAGTTTTTCTGTTAGTGTAGTCTTACCTGCGTCGGGGTGAGATATGATGGCAAATGTTCTGCGTCTTCCGATTTCTTCTTGTAGTGTCATCGATGATAGGGTGGTTTTATTGTATTATTGTACTATGAATTTTAATGCTTTTGTTTGTCCTCCTGCTTGGAACTGGATAATGTATATTCCTTTTGGGAAACGGGTAGGAATGTAGTTGTCGCTTCCTTCTATTTGTCCGCTTTGCATCTTAATACCTGTCATGCTGTAGATGGTGTAGCGGAGTTGTGCTGTCTCTTGTGTGTGAATGTACAGTGTTCCTTTTTGGTTGGTGGAATTGATTAGCACTTCATCTAGGAGTGTTTGGTTGTTGAGTGCTGTTCCTCCGTTCCACACTTGTCCCATTTTGTTTCCCCATATGTATTCAGCTAATTCGGGGTGATCAATGAATGGGTTGCGATTTTGTTGGAAACTATAGACTGCATCATTTCTGTCAATTTCTTTTTGTGATACGGGGTCTTGACGGTGCCATTTAAGGAATAGGTCTATGCTCCATTTGCTTAATGATGGATAGGTGTTTTGAGCAAATGAATCTCCGCTCATAGATGACATCTGACTCTGATAGCGTGTGACAAAGTAGAAGTAGGTGCGTGCGAAGTCGCCTTTGTATTGGTCGTCCGGCTCGAATACTTTGCCGCTGTATCCGCTAAAGGTGGAGTTGCCCAATCGTCCGAGTGCTTTTCCTCCGAGGCTTGTTCCTCCACTGCATTCGCCGAAAGGATAGTTACTGCGTTGTCCGTTTACTTTTCCGTCTGTTGGATAGACATGGAAGGCATCGGACTTCATTGGTGATTTCTCCTTGAACCAGCTTTGCGGAATTGAGTGTTCACGATTGTAGCAATCGCATACATTTTTGTAGCTTCCGCATTTTTTTTGTCCCGGTGTCCATGTGCATGTGGAGTACATGTCCCATACTTTTCCATCGTCGGTTACGTCGCTTTCGGCATAGATGGTGTAGAGCTTGTCGTAGCTCCATTGTTTGTAGTTGCTGGATATGATATTGCTGAGTGCTGTTTTAAGCGCTTCTTTGCTTTTTCCTTTAGCATTGGTATAATATCCGGCCGGTGCTTCTGCGTAGATGGATGTGCAGAACAGACTTATTACGAATGATAAAATTGCAATACGTTTCATATTCCTTGTGTTTTTGGATAGAGGCACTGAAAGGAACACTCCGTGGAATGTTCCTTTCTATGTCTATGTTTTCTATACTTTGCTGTTATTTCTCAGGCATGATGAATGCCAAGATTGCATAGATAATAATGCCTGGGAATCCAGCCAAAAAAATTGTTGCCAGTGTATAGACAACGCGTGTGATGGTGATGTCCCATCCGAAGTGTTCAGCAATGCCTGCGCAAACGCCAGCGATTGTTTTGTTGGAAGATCTTTTAAGTTGCATAGTTGTTTATGTTTATAATGAGTGATTATTTATTGTTTGTTGTTATCTTACTCTGAGTCGTTGTCCGATGCGTATGATGGATGTGGACTTGATTCCATTGAGTCGGCATAGTGTGGATACGGATGTGCCGTATCTTCTTGCTAATGCTCCCAGTGTGTCGCCGCTTCTGACTGTGTGATATTTTGCGGCAGCCATCTCTTTGAGTTCTTTTTGATGGTAGAATGTGTTCTTTTTTGTAATGAGATATTCTTCTTCTTTGATTGTGTGGTTTTCAAAGTCGAAGAGTAGTTCCGGATTGATAGCATTGCCGAGGTAGCGTGTTTCAAAGTGTAGGTGTGAACCTGTAGAGCGTCCGGTGTTTCCTCCTAATCCGATGGGCTCTCCACTATAGATTCGTAGGTTTTCTTCTACGAGGACTCTGGATAGGTGGGCATAGACGGTTTCTAAGCCGTTGTCGTGTCTTACTACAACGTAGCGACCGTATCCGTTGGGCTCGTAGTCAATGATGCGTACCATTCCGTCGAATGGGCACCATATTGTGTCTCCTGTGTACACTTTGATGTCTGTTCCGAAATGGTAGCGGTAGCGTCGCGGTCCGAATTTGGATGTGATGTGTCCTTTGGTTGGCATGCAATATTTTGAGCAATTGATGCGTACGGAGTCGCCAATGCTGTCGATGGGCATTTGGTAGGGGTTGATTCGTTCGCGTGTCCAGATGTTTTTGTATATGTCATCTGCCGGGTGGTTTTCCATCAGGTCGTCTGTTGGGTCGTTGAACATACGGCGGTAGATGTTTGGTTGGTCGTTGTAGACCACCACAACGTTTTGGGGCAACTGTAGTGAGTCGCCGTAGATATAGAGTGTGTCGTTTTTGATTTCTATTTGGTAGTTGTTTTCTGCGTGTGAGTGAAGAGAAAACAATAGTAAGATTCCTATAATGAGTGTTTTGTGTATTTTTATCATTTTGTTGCTCTTTCGGCGTGGAATTATTGTTAAAATATATTGCAAAAATACGGAAGTTATCTGATAATGGCAAATTTGAATGTGTTGAATTGTGTGTGTGGGGTGTGTGATTGGGAAAAGTGTGTTGTGGGATGTTGTCCAATGGTGGCTTTGTGTTGTGTGGGTAGTGTTATGGTATCTGAATATCCTACTAATATCCTACTAATATCCTACTAATAACCTACTAATAACCTACTAACTCTTGCTGTGTTGTAAGCGAGAAAAGAAAGCCCCCGACTTGTGTCGAGGGCTTGTGTGGTGTGTGTTGTCGGAAGTGTTGTTATTTTTCCGGCATCATTACAACTTCAACTATATTGCCTTGTTCTACGATGGCTTTGAGTGTAGCTACGATAGATTCGGCTGTGATGTTTTCAATGATTTTTTGGAAATCACGGATGTAGTTTAAGTTGTTGGTGTAATAGTGTGGCAAGTAGGTTTTTGACCAAGCGCCGTTTTCTTCCAGTTGTTCTTTGAAGCTCTTGAGCAGAATTTCTTTTGTTTTGGTCAAGTCTTCTTCTTTTGGACCGTTGGCAATGATTTCTTGGATTTCTTTGTGAATGATTCCGATGAGTTTTTCTTGCTTGTCAGGGTCTGTGTCAAATTGCATGAGCAATACGGCTTGTTCAACAGGGCGTTTTTCCATGTATCCTCCTACGCCTACACCGTAGCTTCCGCCTTCTTTTTCGCGAATGCTTTCAAGGTAGCGTGTGCTGAGTATTTCGGAGATAACGGTCATGGTGAGTCTGTTTTCAAGGTTGTAAGGCATTTCTGCGCTGTACACGATACGGTTAGATGCTGCTTTGATTTCCATTGGACGTTCGAAGTAGTTTTTCACGATGCCTTTTGGTATGCGTGCTCCGTGGTCGGTGTAAGTTTCGGTTGCTTTTTTCTTGGTTTTCAGTCCGCCCAACCATTGGCAGATGAGTGCTTGTGTTTCTTTGTTGGTTGGGTCGATGTTACCGGTGAAGAAGAAGGTGAAGTCGGCTGCATTGCTGAAGCGTTCTCTGAAAATGCGTAATGCTGTGGCTTGGTTTACTTTTTCCAAGAGGTCGGCATGCCATAAGAGTGTGCGTGGGCTGTGGCTTGACATGGTCAATGAGATGCTGTCTCTGAAGGCTACTTTTGGATTGCTTTCTTGGTTGGCAAGCATTGAGTGGTACATGCTGATCAGTGACTTGAAGGCTTCGTCATCTGTTCTTACGTCTGTGAAGTAAAGGTAGATGAGTTGTAAGAGTGTTTCAAAGTCAGCTACGCTTGATTGGCCTTGGAATCCTTCTGTGAGTTCGCTGATTTGTGGTGTGATAGCGATGTTTTTGCCTGCCAATACTTTTTGAAGGTCTGTGACAGAGAATTTTCCTAATCCGTTTTGTTCAACGATGTTTACTGCGAAATCACCGGAAGGCAGGTCTTGGGTGACAACTTTGCTTAATCCACCCCAGCTGTGTGCGTATAAGAGGATTTCGTCTTGTTTGAATGTTGTAGGTTTGATGATTACTTTCACTCCGTTGTTCAAAGTCCATTCTGTGGTGTTGAGTTCAGCGTTGTGAGCAGTCTTTTTGATTTTACCTTTTTTAGGTTTTTTGTCAATGAGGTTTTTGTCGATTTGTTCTTCCTTAGGAGCTTCCATTTCTGCGTTTTTCACAGCTTGTAGCATTGTGTTAACAGCTTCTGCATTTGGCAGGTTGGCAAGTTCTTTATCGGGTGCTTGAATGCTCACGATGAGGTCTTCATCGGTTACGTATGTTTGAGCTAATCTGTTCAATGTGGTTACATCGATTTGTGGCAATATGGCTTTTACTATTTCATATTCCATTTCGATGCTTGGAATGAATGAGCCGTCTAAGTAGTGATGGATATATTCCTCGGTTAAGTCAATGTTCTTTTGGTTGTTTCGTTCGTTGTAAGCATTTTCATATTGCTTTAGCATTTCAGCTTTTGCACGTTCCAATTCACTTGCGGTTACACCGAAACGTTTTAGTTTTTCACCTTCCAAGAAGAGGGTCATGAGTGCGGCTTGTGCTTGTCCTTCTTTGGCGATGCCAATCATTCGGAAAGCATCGGTGCTTTTTACTAATTCGCCATAGGTTACGAGAGAAGCCATGATTGGGCTTTCAGCCTTGGTGGTGATTTCTTCAAAGCGATAGCGCATGATGCTGCTGATGAGTTGGCTGGCATATTGTTGCATGGCGTCCACGATGGTTCCTTTGAATTGTTCAGGAAGTGGTGCTTTTTTGTATTCCAAGTCGATGCGTGTGTTTTGAGCTTCTTTGTCAGTGACAATAGCAATGATAGGTTCAGCGTTGTTTCCTAATGGGTAGATAGGACGTTCTCCACGATTAGCACGTGCAGGAACATCTTTCCATAATTCTTTGATTTTGGCTTCCATTTTGTCAACGTCGATGTCGCCAACAACAACAATGGCTTGTAAATCCGGGCCATACCATTTTTCATAATAGTCGCGCAATGCTTGATAAGAGAAGTTGTTGATTACGGCTGTGTCGCCAATTACGTCTCTTTTTGCATATTGTGTTCCGGCGTATTTCAGTTGGCTTGAACGTCTCCACAAACGGCGTGAAGCATTAGCGCCTTGACGCCATTCTTCGCGAATAACACCTCTTTCGTTGTCAATTTCTTCTGGAAGGAGGAGGAGATCGCACGACCAGTCATGAAGCACTAATAAAGCTGAGTCTAAGATGCCTTCACGGTAGGTGGGTACGTTGCTCAAGCGATATACTGTTTCGTCGAGTGATGTGTAGGCGTTGATGTCGCCACCAAAGTTTACACCAATAGATTCGAAGTAGGTGATAATGCCTTTTCCGGCAAAGTGGGTTGTTCCGTTGAAGGCCATGTGTTCAAGGAAGTGTGCCAACCCGTTTTGGTGGTCTTCTTCAAGAACAGCTCCAACAGCTTGTGCGATGTGAAACTCACAACGTTCTTTAGGTTGTTCGTTGTGGCGAATGTAATAGGTCAATCCGTTGTCCAACTTCCCATAACGCACGTTCGGGTCGATGGGTAGTGGTTGTGGCATTTCTTGTGCAAAAGCATTTGCTGTGAAAATCACTGATAATGCCAATAATACTTTTTTTAGTAATGTTTTGTTCATAAAAAATATGTTTAGTTGGTTGTTGCTTTTTTATTTGCTCTTGGCATAAATCATGCCAAGTGCATTTTGCGGGGCGAAGATAAAGAAAAAAAGTGGTTTGCGTGTGCTGTCAGGGTAAATAGTTTATAATGTTTTACAGCATCTGTGTTGTTTGTTGTTAATGGGGAGTAAAATTATTTGTGCAAAACAAAAGGTGTGAAATCGGCTTGTGGAAAATAAATTGTATCTTTGCACCCATAGTGGCGGATAGCCCTTGACTTTTTTATTTTGTTACAAAAAACGTCTTATGAAATTGAAATTTACTTTACAGCATACGGATGTGAATAGTAATGCGCGTGCCGGGTTGATTGAAACGGATCATGGCATGATTGAAACGCCGATTTTTATGCCGGTGGGCACTGTGGCATCTGTGAAGGCTGTGCATATTCCTGAGTTAAAAAATGATATAAAGGCGCAGATTATTTTGGGTAATACTTATCATTTGTACTTGCGTCCTGGGATTGAGGTGTTGAAACAAGCGGGTGGGCTCCATCGTTTTAATGGATGGGATAAGCCGATATTGACGGATAGTGGAGGATTTCAGGTGTTCTCGCTATCGGGTATGCGCAAGATGACGGAGGAAGGTGTGACTTTTCGCTCGCATATCGATGGTAGTAAGCATGTGTTTACTCCGGAGAGTGCAGTGGATGTTCAGCGTGCAATTGGGGCGGACATTATGATGGCTTTTGATGAATGTACTCCCGGAACGGCAGATTATGAATATGCGCGTAAGTCAATGGAGCGCACCCATCGTTGGTTGGAAAGGGGGTTGAAGCATTTTAATGCTACGCAACCTTTGTATGACTACACTCAGAATTATTTTCCAATAGTGCAGGGATGTGTTTATCCGGAATTGCGAAGAGAGTCAGCACGTTTTATTGCTGAGCAGGATTGTCCGGGAAATGCCATTGGCGGACTGGCTGTGGGGGAACCAACGGAGAAAATGTATGAGATGATTGAAGTTGTGAATGAGATATTGCCGGAGCAAAAACCCCGTTATCTGATGGGAGTAGGCACGCCGCAAAACTTGTTAGAGGGAATAGCGCGAGGTGTGGACATGTTTGACTGCGTGATGCCGACACGGAATGGTCGCAATGGTATGCTCTTTACTTCCGAAGGGGTGATGAATATGAAAAATGAAAAGTGGAAAAATGACTTTTCGCCCATTGATCCTAATGGTACGTCTTTTGTTGATCATGCTTATTCGAAGGCCTATTTGCGCCACTTGTTTATAGCTAAAGAATTGCTTGCTATGCAGATAGCTTCGATTCATAATCTGGCATTCTACTTGTGGCTTGTGGGTGAGGCTCGCAAACATATTATTGCCGGTGATTTCACGGCTTGGAAAACGGAAATGGTAGAACGTTTAGGACGTCGGTTGTAATGAAACTGTTCTCTCGCATTGATTGGTACATTATAAAGAAATTTCTTGGAACTTTCTTTTTCTCGATAGTGCTCATCTTGAGCATAGCCATTGTTTTTGACTTGACTGAAAAGTTGGACGACTTTTTCGATTCAAATGCACCATTGCGAGCAATAGTTTTTGAATATTACCTTAACTTTATACCTTATTATATGAACATGTTTGCTCCTTTGTTCATATTTATATCGGTGATATTCTTTACTTCCAAGATGGCTACCAATTCTGAAATTATAGCCATGTTGGCCGGAGGAATGAGTTTCAGGCGAATCATGTTTCCTTATTTTTTCTCCGCCTTCTTATTGGGGGTGGGCTCTTTCTTGATGGGGGGCTATGTGATTCCACCGGCAAGTAAAGGTCTTTTGGATTTTGAAAATAAATATGTCAAACGTTTCAAGACTGAACATGCCCGAAATGTTCAGATGGAGGTGGAGCCGGGGGTGATACTTTACATCGAAAGTTATCAAATTCGCACCAATAGGGGGTATCGTTTTTCGTTGGAAAAGTTTGAAGATAAAACATTGGTGTCCAGGCTTACGGCTGAACGTGTAGAGTGGGTGAGTGATTATGTTTGGCAACTCGAAAAGTATGTTTTGCGTGAATTTGATGGTATGCGTGAACATCTTGTGAGGGGCGCTAAAATGGACACTACAATAATGGTGCAACCCTCTGAGTTTTTTATCACATCGCAAGAAGCTACGCAAATGACCAATCCGGAACTTACAAACTATTTAGAAAAACAAGCGCAGCGCGGTGTGGGTAATATTCAAGCATTTAAAAATGAGTTTCACAAGCGTTTTGCATCGCCCATAGCCGCGTTTATTATGACCTTGATAGGTGTTTCGCTTAGTTCTAGAAAAGTGAGAGGTGGTATGGGACTCCACATGGGGCTTGGTATAGCACTTACGGCAATATACATTCTTTTCTCTACTGTTTCAACCAGCTTTTCTGTTAATGGCTCAATGTCACCATTTATGGCGGTGTGGATGCCTAATTTTGTGTTTCTCCTAATTGGTATGGCGCTCTATTGGCGAACGCCAAAATAAGTGGACATTTCAAGCCTTTCATTGCGAATCGGAAAACTCAAAAAGGGTAGGCAGGCTGGATTTTACACACAAAACTTCTGCATGGTAGAAAAAATGAGTGAACTTTTTTGCGCTCACCTTACATTTGATTTGCTGTTTCTCGCGCCTTTCATTATCTTTGC
Source organism: Paludibacteraceae bacterium (assembly GCA_017647145.1). Classification (GTDB taxonomy): domain Bacteria; phylum Bacteroidota; class Bacteroidia; order Bacteroidales; family Paludibacteraceae; genus Gallipaludibacter. Next base: position 4,947 of record JAGCLD010000029.1, on the reverse strand, counting down.
CCCCCAGATAACCTTAAATTAATTCTGTAATATATTATGCAAAAACTAACATCTCTCCTCGCACCAATGGCTACATGGGAATGGTGGCGCTCATGGTTTTTTATTTTTCTTGGATGTGCCATTATGGGCTCCGGATTCGTATTCTTTGTAAACCCCTATAACTTTGTTCCCGGTGGTGTTTATGGTGCCGGTATTGTGTTACACAATATTTTCCCATCCATTCAAGTGGGTACATTTGGCTACATGTTTGATATTCCACTGATGATTATCGCCATGCTGGTGTTTGGTGGTAAATTTGGCGTTCGAACCGTTTTGGCGGCGCTCTTCACTCCCGGTTTTATGAATGTGCTTACGCGTTTGGTATATCCCGATGAGGCTGCAGTTGAATCACTTGACCCGGCTTTGCTTTTGGGTGGACGTTTGGATATGTCGGATGATTTGTTGCTCACATCTCTTATAGGCGCACTTATCATTGGAGTGGGGCAAGGCTTAGTTGTCAGACAGCAAGCAACTACGGGAGGTACAGATATTGTAGCAATGCTGATGCAAAAGTATTTAGGTATCAAGTTCTCTAATGCAATTTTTATTGCTGATGGATTTGTGGTGTTGTCGGGTCTTTTGGTAATTGGTTTTGGATTAGGAACAGGCGAAGCAGCTGCAGGCGGATGGACGCTTACACTCTATTCTTTGGTTTGCATATATGCAACCTCAAGAGTTGTGGCTTATATCTTAGATGGTGCATCCTATGATAAACTGCTATATATTATTACAGAACATCATGATGATCTTCGTCGTTTTATTATTGAAGACCTTGATCGTAGTGCTACTTACATTAAGGCAAAAGGGATGTACACACAACAAGATAAAGAGATGATATTCTTGGTGGTGAGTCGCAAAGAGGTTCATCTGGTGCAACAAAAAATTAAAGACGTTGACCCGCGTGCTTTCGTTGTGGTGACCGACGCTTACGACACCTTTGGTGAAGGCTTTAAACCCTTCCCGGAGAATGATGAAATAAAAGCAGAATAACACTCCCTTTTTACAATACAAGAAAAAGTGCATGCCCAATCAGGCATGCACTTTTGGTATATTTAAATCTTACCGCTTGGTAAACTTGGAACACTAGTGTGTTTAGATATTACAACATACTAAGCTGTCTTTCCTCATGCAAAACTAACCACCTATTTGATAACCAATTCCCCGGCCATCTGTCTTGCTCTTGAGATTCCCATCTCAAGATTTCTTCACTGGAACTGTTAGCCCCCCTAAAAACCACTATGAAACTAGTCCCTCTGCCTAACACTTCCACCTCACCTGCTAACCTCCTACAGGCGAAGCACAACGTTACTTTTACACCATTGTCCGGACACCCGAAGCAACATCAAATAGGAGCATCGAATTTGAAAAAAGAAATTTAACCCACTAAAATAAAGATTGCGTTAGTCGCTGTCGGTGAATTTGTATTTGTTGTAAATATCTGTTATCTTTGCTCTCGTGAACTTGTGCTTCCTCTTAGGGCATAACAAGTGCACATGACATAATGAAAGGCGTTTACTACGCTTTGGTTTTGACACATCGAAACTTCGCAACTTTCAAATGCAAGTCAAAAACAAAGCAGCGTGAATGCCCCGTAGGTATGCTATATACATACCACGCTATGTTGTATAGCCCTTGGTGTACCTGTACACCTCTGGTGGGTATATATGTTGCGGTGGTGCTATGTACATATCGGCGTGGGGCTTTCTGCGTTGCTCGTTTCGATTTGCAGGGCAATGCGAAGGCCTCGATGTGTGGAGCGAGCATAGTGCAGGGCTTCACGCTTTTTTTATGTCTTCAACTAACGGATGTGTCATTCTGCGGTGTTTTGTAGCCCTATGCCGCCTAAACATAGGGCTATGTCTGCAATAAAACCAGATTCTTCTCAAATAAAGTCTAAAGAGCGTGTTGCCGAACGCGGCGAAGTCTTCACCGCCGAGCGGGAGGTGAATGCTATGCTCGACCTCGTAGCCAATGAATGCTTGCGTCCGGACTCCCGATTCCTGGAACCTGCTTGTGGCGATGGGAATTTCCTCTCTGCCATACTCAAACGTAAACTTTCTGAACTAAGACGGAAATATAAGAAGAGTCCTCGCGATTACGAGAAACTATCCATCGTAGCTATCGGAAGCCTCTATGGTGTGGACATCATGAACGACAATGTAGAAGCTTGTCGGGAACGCCTTTTTTCCATTTGGGATACCGAATACACCGATCATTGCAAATCCGAAGCTTCGGATGAAGCACGTGAAGCAGCCCAATTTATTATCGAACGTAATATCATCAATGGTAATGCCTTGACTTTGATGTGTGTCGATTCCAACGGCAACGACACCAAAGCCCCTATCGTATTTTCCGAATGGACACTTATCAACGGAACTCAGATGCAACGCTCCGATTATACCATGGCCGACCTTCTGACCTATAATGATACAAGCACAGAAGATGGCATGGGAAACCTCTTTGCACTCACCGAAGAACAGAAAGAAGAAGGCGGCATATTCCTCAGAAGATACATTACCCACTATAAAAAAGTACAAGATTATGGAAAATAGTTTATTTCACAACGTCTATAATCCGGACGTACTATCGTGTATAGCCAATTTGAGCAATGATGAAGTGTTTACTCCACCTGAGTTGGCCAATAAGATAATTGATATGCTACCACAAGAGTTGTTTGAGAATCCCGATACTACTTTCCTCGACCCTTGTTGTAAGAGTGGTGTGTTTCTCCGTGAGATAGCCAAACGATTGATAAAGGGATTGGAACAACAGATTCCTGACCTTGAGAAACGTTTGGAGCATATCTTCTCCCGTCAACTTTATGGGATTGCAATTACAGAACTGACCAGTTTACTTTCTCGCCGTAGTGTCTATTGTAGCAAGTTTCCAAGCAGCCCTTGGTCGGCATACCAATTCCCCGAAGACAAACCGCAAGGAAACATTATCTATCAGCGTATCAAGCACACATGGAAAGACGGGAAATGTATTTATTGTGGTGCTTCGCAAAGTGAGTATGATCGTGGTTCTGAACTCGAAACTTACGCTTATCAATTTATTCATAATTTAGATGTAAAGAAAGTATTCAATATGAAATTTGATGTGATTATAGGGAATCCGCCTTATCAGATGAGTGATGGTGGTAATGGTGCAAGTGCCAAACCATTATATCATTATTTTGTAGAAAGAGCAAAGAAACTAAATCCCAAATATCTAACAATGATTATTCCTTCTCGTTGGTTTGCAGGCGGTAAGGGTTTAGATGATTTCCGCGAAACTATGCTAAGTGATTTAAGGGTTGTGAAAATCGTAGATTATGTGAATGCTAAAGATTGCTTTGCAGGCATAAGTTTGGGAGGAGGAGTATGTTATTTCTTATGGGATAGAGATAATCCTAAATTATGTGAATACACAAATATTCATGATGGTCAAGCATCCACTATGATTAGGAATTTATCTGAATTCCCTGTTTTTGTGAGATATAACGAAGCAATTTCTGTCATTAAAAAGGTTCTACATTTTAATGAAGCAAAAGTTTCTGAATTTGTTGGCTCAAGAAATCCTTTTGGATTACCATCATCTGCAAGAGGAAAGGATAAAAAAGACAGTATAACTTTGTACTCTAGTGGTGGTATTGGATACATAAATCGTAGCGATGTAACACAAGGACATACTATTGTAGACAAATATAAGGTTATGATTAGTAAAGTTACGAGTGAACATGCAGGAGAACCTGATAAAAATGGTATGTTTACGGTTTTGTCAACTATTAAATTGTTGCGACCATATGAGGTTTGCACTGATTCATACTTAATTGCTTTTAATTCTGATACAGAGACAGAAGCAATGAATTTTGTTAAGTATATGCATACTAAATTCTTTCGTTTTTTATTATTACAAGCTGTTTCATCCATCAATTTGTCAAAGGATAAATTTCAATTCATTCCTATGCAAAATTTTGACAAGACATGGACAGATGAAATGTTATACTCGAAATATAATATATCGGAAAACGAAAGGCTATTTATTGAGAATGTAATAAAAGAAAAAGAAATGTCAGAATAGTATGATTCAAAACTTCTTTCCCCAACGCCCAAGCATTACTCCTACTATCTATGCCTATAGATTACCGGGAGTAGATTCGCACAAAGGATACTTAAAGGTTGGCTATACAGACAGAACAGCCAAAGAACGTATAGAGGAACAACTGCATACCAGTAAGATTGCTTATGAAATAGTATTGGTAGAGTCAGCCATGACCAACGACGGTTCTTGCTTTACGGACAAGGATGTCCATAAAATCCTGGAACGGAAAGGATATTCTCGCCTGAATCCGCTCGACAAGACAGACGAGTGGTTCAGATGTACCAAGGCCGATGTAGAGGCTGCTATCCTTTCGTTACGGACAGGTTCTGATAACGTGGAAAACCGAACGCAGAATTTCACGATGCGTCCGGAACAATTCCGTGCCGTAGAGCAAACAAGGACTTACTTTGAACAAGCCTTGAAAGAGGAGCCCAACCGCATACCGAAATTCCTATGGAATGCCAAAATGCGCTTCGGCAAAACCTTTGCCAGTTATCAGTTGGCAAAGAAGATGGAATTATCTCGCATATTGATTCTTACTTTCAAGCCTGCTGTTGAATCGGCTTGGCGTGAAGACCTTGTTTCACATATCGACTTTGAAGGGTGGCAATATATCTCCAACAAGGATGCCCGCAATAATAACCTGAACATAGACCAAGAGTTCCACAGAGCCGACAAATCTAAACCCATAGTTGTGTTCGGTTCGTTCCAAGATTTGCTCGGCACAAACGATAGTGGCGGCATTAAAACCAAGAATGAGTTTATACACGCTACTAATTGGGATTTGGTAATCTTCGATGAATATCACTTCGGTGCTTGGAAAGA
>JAGCLD010000028.1 GCA_017647145.1 Paludibacteraceae bacterium | reverse complement strand
TGGTAATTTCAAATATGTTGAATGTATTGGGGCTGAAGAGGTGATGACAGATGGAGTGACTGTGGCTCCGGGTAAGAATGATGCTGTCTTTACATGGCCAACAGAGGGTAGCGCAAAGAGTTACACATTGGAAATAAAGAAAGACGGAATGGTATTCTGCACATTGACCTTCAATGCGAATGGACAATTAACGGGTATTGCCTTTATGCCTCGTCCGGATGGCAGCACACCGGCTAAAGCTGCCACCTCTGTGGGAGCAGGCTATCAGTTCACGGTAACAGGATTGGACGGTGCTTCACACTACACCTACAATCTCACCACGAAGGATGCTGCAAACCAAGTGATTGCTTCTTACACGGGTGAATTTAGCACAGAAGGATTCACAGCACTTGAAGATGCAGTTATTCCGAGTCTTCGTGTAGTAGATGGTGCAGTAGTATGTGACGAACCATACACCATTTATGACATAAGCGGTAGAGATGTAACAAATCAAAACGGCACCCTGCAAGGTGTATATATTGTACGCACAGCCAAGGGAGCAGTAAAAGTAGCCTTCTAACACACCTACTCCCATATTACCCAAAGCGACTGCACAAAAGGTGTAGTCGCTTTTTTTATCTGCATCTACAATTATTGTTGTCCGTTAAAAAAGAAATTTATTCCTACGTAGTGGTCCCGAGGTGGTCCCGAGATGGTCGCGGGGATGATAAGATACAACACAAAACAGCCCTGTAGGGGCGAAATTTCACAGAATAGCATGTATAAGCAACGAAATAAATAATAACCCACAAAACCAATGACACAAGAAACACCAACAACTCAATTCTAACACCCTCAATTAGGTTTTTCCACATAAACTATGTACATTTGCAAAAAAAAGAAAACTACAATGAAAAAACATATCCCCAATTCCATCACCTTGCTCAACCTATTCTCAGGTTGCATTGGAGTAATAATGGCATTCCACCAACAATTTGATTACGCACTCCTATGCATGTTGCTTTCGGCGGCATTCGACTTCTGTGACGGAATGGCAGCAAGAGCCCTTAAAGCCTACTCAAACATAGGAAAAGAACTTGATTCTCTGGCAGATGTTGTAAGCTTTGGATTTCTACCCGGGATGCTGGCATTCCAACTTTTACACGCCTCATCCTTAACTGACACTTGCCAAGCACTACCCTATCTTGCCTTTATCATCACACTATTCTCCGCACTTAGATTAGCCAAATTTAATGTAGATGAACGACAAACCACCGGCTTTATCGGATTAGCTACTCCGGCAAATGCGCTCTTCTGGGGAAGCCTCGCTGCTACATACAAAGAATTCATCACAACACACCCCTACCTACAGGTGGTATTATGCATCGTAATGGCTTATTTATTGGTAGCCGAACTACCGTTCTTCTCTCTAAAATTCAAAAACTTACACTGGAAAGAAAACAAAACACGCTTCCTATTCCTCATAGGATGCGTGCCACTGTTAGTCCTATTTACAAAAGGAGCATTTGTTTGGATTATAGCTTGGTACATTGCATTGGCAATCACCAACAACATTGTAGCAAAAAAATCTGCCTCACCTGAGCAATACTAATTTTCACCCTTACCTTCTCCCCACAAAAAGTCCATCCAATCAGCCATCTTACGTTCCGATGGATTACCCTGTGCTTGCCAGAAACGACGACCCTCTAAATCATCGGGCATAAATTGTTGCTTCACAAAGTGATTCTTGTAGTCATGAGCATACTTATATTCTGCACCATAACCCAACTCTTGCATCAACTTAGTAGGAGCATTACGCAAATGAAGAGGTACAGGAAGATTACCCGTCTGCTTCACTGTTTCAAGAGCATTATTGATACCCAAATAAGCTGAATTACTCTTCTGAGAGGTTGCCAAATACACCGTGGCTTCAGCCAATGGAATACGACCCTCAGGCCAACCCAACTTATTCACTGCATCAAAACATGCATTAGCTATCAACAAAGCATTCGGATTGGCAAGTCCAATATCCTCTGCCGCAGAAATCAACAGACGACGGGCAATAAACTTCGGATCTTCACCAGCTTCCACCATACGCGCCAACCAATACAAAGCGGCATCAGGAGCACTCCCACGGATGGATTTGATAAAAGCTGAAATAATATCATAGTGCATCTCTCCATCCTTATCATAAGCCACCGGATTCTGTTGCAAACGCTCACGAATTACCTTATTGTCTATTACAATCTCACCCGTCGCATCGGAACCACACACCAATTCTACGATATTCAACAACTTCCGCGCATCACCACCGGAATAACGAAACAAATCATCCGTCTCCTTCACCACAACATTACGTTCACGCAAAAAAGGATCTTTGGTCAAAGCACGCTCTAACAAAAACTCCAAATCTGCCTTATCCAATGATTGAAGCGTATATACCTGACACCTTGACAACAAAGGACGTATCACCTCAAAAGAAGGATTCTCTGTCGTGGCACCTATCAATGTAATCTTACCATTTTCCACAGCACCAAGCAAACTATCTTGTTGTGCCTTGCTAAAGCGATGTATCTCATCAATAAATAAAATCGGCGTATTCGTACCAAAGAAATGATCACCTGATGCACGGTCTATCACATCACGCACATCCTTAACGCCTGAGGTAACAGCACTCAAAGTATAAAATGGCCTGCCCACCTCATGAGCCACAATACGAGCAAGTGTGGTCTTACCCACGCCCGGAGGACCCCACAGGATGAATGAAGATACATTACCCGTCTCCATCATCACACGCAACACTTTACCCTCACCTACCAAGTGACGCTGACCTACATAGTCATCCAATTTACGCGGACGTAACCGCTCTGCTAATGGTTCCATATATACATTTATTCTTCTTTCACATTACAAACTACGACGCACAAAAGGTAACAAAAGAAATATCGGCAAACAACACACCATCACACCCACAAAAAACAATTCATAACCCAACCACTCTTGCAACCAACCTGCCACCATGCCGGGCAACATCATACCAAGAGCCATAAATCCCGTACATAGTGCATAATGTGCCGTTTTATTTGGTCCTTCCGCTACATGCATCAGGTAAAGCATATAAGCCGTAAAACCAAATCCATAACCAAATTGCTCAATGGCCACACACACATTCACAACTGCATAACTCACAGCCGGAGCATAAGCCAAATACACATAACACAAATTAGGCAAACACAGCGCCAATAACATAGGCCAGAGCCATCGTTTCAAACCACCATGAGCCACCACAACACCACCCAATATACCACCTAACGTTAGCGCAACAACACCCACCGTGCCATACACAAAACCTACTTGTGCTGTATCAAGACCAAGACCGCCTACCTCCACCTTATCAAGCAAGAAAGGTGAAGCCATCTTCACCAACAATGCCTCGCCTAAACGATATAACATCATAAAAGCAATAGCAAGTCCAATACCCTTCTTTCGGAAGAAAGAAACAAATGTTTCCCAAAACATGGCTGGCAAACGACGTAAATCTTCTCCACGCGTATCATCAGCAACAGGACGAGGCAAAACAAAACGATGATAGAGCCAAAGCAACAAAAAAAGTCCGGCTACAAAATAAAACACCAAACTCCAGGCATAAGCCACATTGTCAGTCAATCGCTCCAACTGACCGGCAAGAATAATCAACAAACCCTGACCGGCTAATGTAGCCAAACGATAAAAAGTACTGCGAATGCCCACAAAAAAAGAACGGTCGTGCTCATCAAGGGCCAACATGTAAAAGCCATCTGCAGCTATATCATGCGTGGCAGATGAAAAAGCCAACAAAGCAAACACGGCTAAACTGGTTTGAAAAGCATGAGGCAATGGCAACAAAAAGGCTATGCCGGCAAAACTACCTCCCATCAAACACTGCATCAACAGAATCCACCAACGCTTAGTGCGAAGTGCATCCAACACAGGACTCCAGAATGGCTTAATCACCCAAGGAAGGTAAAGCCAACTCGTGTAGAGAGCAATGTCAGAATTAGATATACCCAAACGTTTGTACATCACCACCGACACACTCATCACTATCACATAAGGCAAACCTTCGGCAAAATACAAAGATGGTATCCAAGACCAAGGACTTTGTTTCAAACGCATAGAATTGAAAATGGTTGAAATAGTTATTATATCTATTATGATTCCAAAAAGGTAAGTAAAGGACACAATTCAAACAACTTATATGCCCAAAACACTACCCACAAAAATACACACAAATGTACAAGTTTTACTCCGAACCACAAAGACACAAATCACTATTTTCTATACAGAAAAGAAAAAAGCCTACAACCAGAACCGACACATCAATGACAAAACATAAATCCAATAAAAAGACGAGGACCGGTAGGCTTCAACAACTGACCATGAGAAATAGCCAACATCCAGTCCAGACGAACAGTCAGATGCACACGCTGAGTCATACACCAATCCACACCCACATAAGGATCTACATAACCAAATGACTGCTTGGTAAGCATAGCCACATCCTCAGGAAGCCAATCCGCCTCACTACCCTCTACTACTGATAACGTGCGCATAGAACCTCCACCCACAGAAGCACCCACATAAGGCCACACCTTTTCCATACGCCAACACACATCCGCTATCACACCACCCCAACCGGACTGAACATAACTACCGGACTGTAGCACACCTGACATATCCGTAAAATCACTACGCATAGTAGAAACAAAACCCTCACAACCAACACGTAAATACTTCCATAAATTCACGCGAAGAGAACCACCGATTCCATTAGTCACTCCTTGAGGACTCACCTCCTCTCCCGTTGGCAACACAGCCAACGGATTCTTGCCAAACAAATACCCGGCATGCACCATCATACCACCACTATAACCCTGAAAAACGGCTGCATGCTCCTCACCTACACCATCCACACTAATAGTATCCACACTGGAAACATCTTTGTGAGCATACACAGAAATACTCACAAGTAAAAACACAAAAAATAATTGTTTTCTCATCAAATCACATCATTAAACCACACATCGGTTATTCCAACAACACAACACATCTCCATCGCGTGTAACGAGGTGAAGATGTGTATCTAAATAGATATTACCCAATGGGAAATTCATACCGGTGAGTAATACAAACGATTAAAACAAGTAACCCATCTTTATGTAGAAGTTAGCCCACTTGGCATTATCTTGTTTGTCTAAAGCCATTGCCCAGTCCACAGACAGAACAAAGTTCTCATTCATCGCAACCTTCAAACCTAAGCCGGTTGCCATATGGGGCATATATACACGAGAATAATCAAAATCACCTTGTTCATCCATTGCAAAATATTTGTTTAAAGGCAATTTATTAACATCCACATCTGCAGAATAAGCCGCCTTGATAGCCTCTTCATCTAACTCATACGGTTGAGTAATGAGCCCTAAATCAAAGAAGGGTGCCAAACCTACATAGAAGTGTTGACGACCAATATCAAAATTCACCACCTTACAACGCAACTCTACGTTAGCATAAGCAAAACCATTCGCCAATATACGATTACGCATAATACCACGCAACGAATTGGCTCCTCCTAAACCCTCATACATCACACGTTGGATAAACAAGGTATTGAGATAAGTATTCATATAGAAAGGCGACTTGCCGGCTATGTTATTTTGTGTACCAAGTCGATATGCCAATGTCACACGGTCACGATAAATAGGCACATAATGACGGAAATTGAAATTGAATTGCAAGTGATTATACCCCGCAGTTGCTTGTTGTCCATACTGTGCATCAAACGCTGCTGTATAAGTAAAGAAAGCATCTGCATAAATACCCTTGGTAGGACAAGTGCGTTGATCACGACTATCATAAGTCAAGCCCAAACGCAAATAAGGATGCCAACCACCATTCTTCTCATTCGGGTTAATAATGCCCCACTTCACATACTTCTCATACATTCCTTCAATCGCAGGATTAAGTGACTTAGGATTCATCTGTTCACCTGTCACAGGATCCACCTCATAAGCATTCTTCTTACCATTGAGCATCTTGATGTCACATTCATCAATCATATACCCCAACACACCTACACCTGCATTCCATTTAACATTCTTCCAGATAGTACCCTCAATGTCAGCAGCAAAGCGGAAAAGGTCACGTTTGTATTTATAGAATGCACGCGACTGATAATCATCCACATTCATCTTAGAAGGATCTTTCTTCCATTTATGAAATCCTTGATTGTATATGGATTGATAGCCATTAAAGCCATAAAAGTCACACATTGCATCGGGTTGATAGGTCGCATCCAAGGTCAATCGATGGTTAGGAATCAAGTACTTACTATCATAATTCGCACGAAATATACCATATCTTTTTGTGGTATATGCTGCCTCTACATAAAGAGAATGAATATACTCCGGATATTGCGACCCATCTCCATAGTAATACACATTAGCCAACGCTCCGCCCTGAAAACCAAGGTCAGCATCAAATGCCACAGAAGGTAATGCACCGAAATTCCAACCGGTTTTTATTTTACGACCAAGAGAATCTACAGCTTGAACTTTCTCTTTCTTAACAGCATGTATTGACACACTCAACAACATCACTGTTATCAATAACGATATACTACGTTTCATCATATTAATAAACGGGTTTTATGGGTTATAAACTACCTAATATCCAGGCCAACAAAGCACCAAGGTAAGTACCTATTGCATAACCTACCAAGCCTACTACTATACCTGAGATGAGGACTTTCTTATTCTTCATGGCGCCTGCAATGGGTGGCACAAAAGGAGGTGAACACAACAAACCTACCTGACACACACAGAATAAATCACCACTCACTTTGGCTATACGGCAAAGCACCAAATGTAAGGCTACTGATACACCCATAATCCATAGCACGAAACCTCCCACATAGAGAGAACCTCCATTCACACTATTAATATTAAACATGGATGCAACGATCACACTAAAAATTAAAATGAAAAACATACCTAATTCAAAAGTCTTAGGCAACTCACGAACCTTCTTAAAGAAAGAGGCTATGATTGAGAGTGTCGTAATGGTGAGAATGACCACCAATTCGTTCAAAGTTCCGGTGATGAGCAGTGCTAAGCCCGCACCTACTGCCAAAAAGCAAATACTCAGACCAAATCCCTTCAGCATACCGACAAAGTTCTTTCGCTCAAACATACCGTGATAATTCTCCACATCAGCCGTCTCTACATTATCCTCATCTATACGACCACGATGGGTAATATCCTTGTATGGTAACAACTTACGGAAAATCTTATATCCTCCCCCCAATAAAAAGAAGATATAAGGAGTAGTAATCACCATCTGAAAGGCCAACACAATAGCCATCACTGACTTATCCACATTAAGCGACGCTCCCAAGGCATTAAAGTTCATCGTACCACCCGTATAAATACCGGTCATCATTGCAGAAACCTTAGATGGGTCTGGAACATAATTACGAAATATAAAGAAACCTGACACCACTGCCACCAACACCGCTACCACACCGGTCACTAATGCCCATGCAGTCTTCGGCAAGGCTTTGGTCCATAATTTAAAATCACAATTAAAGAGCATCAAAGGAATGGCCAAAGGCACAGCAACACTCATAAGGGTTGATTGTAGTTTGCTAAACGTTGCTCCTACTGACGGGTCTGCAAAGTGAAACACACCACACAGAGCCGCAATGATACCAACAGCATACGCAAGCACCACTGTACCAATCTTTTTAACAATTGTCCAACGCTTAAAGCCTTCTATTATCAATATTGGAAATAGGAGATAACAGGCAAGTATTACATAAACTTTTATCATATTCAAAACATCAAAAAGGAGTTTATATTATTGTAGTTCGTCACAACTTTTAAACTTACGAACCAAGTACATATACTCTTGGAAAAACATCCAGAAAGGCAAAGTCAAAAAGCCCGTCAAAGGAATCACTATCAACTGCCATACAAACTGAACTGAATTATGAAAGGCGGGATCCTTAACACTCCAACGTATGATAATCCACATCAACCAAAGTGGGAAGGTAAACACTGCAGATATCACAAATAAAGGAGACAACAGCACCAAAACTATAAACAACAACCAAGCAGGCACACGGTGTTTAGGGAATAAATGAAATGGTTTAGGGGGATTCTCACGCAACTTACGCAAGTTCTCTTCATAGTTCTGATCATCCGGAACCCACAAAATCTGTTCACGCATGCGCTTTGTCAATTCTTCACGCAAGGCCATTATCAACTGTGGACGCTCCAATTCTGAATGTTCGGCCACAAACTGAGTCACATTTATGGGCTTCCCTACATTGACAATTAGGGTATCCCACAGATTAAAATAATCACTATATTCCAATCCGACAGGAACAATATACACTGGCTTCACATGACCAAAACGGTCATTAGCACGAAGAGCAATACGAAATATTCCCTTACCCAAGGGAAGTAAAGAGTGTTTCGGACGATGTGTGCCCTCAGGGAGTATACAAAATGGTACACCATCTTGCAACACATCAATAGCTCTTTCTTCGGTTTCATCATTTTGCAACACCTCGCCCGCACCATCACGCTTACGACGAATGGGCATAATCTTTAAGAAATTAAGAATCTTTGCAAAAATCGGACGGCGGAATATGTCTGCGCGTGCTACAAATACTTTGTGCTCTGAATTAATGGACAGCACCGCCAAAGCATCCTGCAAGGCATTAGTGTGATTTGGTGCAAATATTATACTACCATCTGCTGGAATATTCTCTTCTCCTACATACTTTAAGTGACGATACGAATGCCTAAACATCCAACACACCAAAGGACGAAAAAAATGATATAAACGGCTGTCATCCTGAATTTGTTTCATAACTTAAATCATTTTATAAATAATCTATAGCCACAAAAAACACTTCCCTTTGTAGTGCAAAATTACTCAAAAGGCTTAAAACTACCAAATCAACCTAACTGCAACACATAATGAAACGCACATTCTGAACAAATTAACAATGCTTAACCTCATTATTTCGTTTTTTTACCTCTTGTTTCAGAGATATTACCTAACTTTGTCCGTTTTTTAGTTTAAACATTCTTGATAAAACACATAAAAATTAATGGAATCAAAATTATTTACGCCCTTCCAGTTGGGACCTATCACACTGCGCAACAGAACAATCAGATCTGCTGCTTTTGAAAACATGTGTTACAACAACCGACCTTCTGAAGACCTGTATAACTACCACACTTCTGTAGCTAAAGGAGGTATCGGAATGACCACCATCGCTTATGCGGCAGTCAACAAAAGCGGAGTCTCTTTCGATGGTCAACTATGGATGCGCGAAGAAATACTACCCGAATTAAAACGTCTCACAGACGCCATTCATGCACAAGGAGCAAAAGCTTCTATCCAACTCGGACACTGTGGCAACATGACACACTTCTACACTTGTGGATGTATGCCGGTTGGTGCATCGAGCGGATTCAACCTTTATTCTCCAACACTGGTTAGAGGACTAAAAGTTGAAGAAATCAAAAACCTCGTGAAAGATTTCGGAAAAGCTGTTGACATGTGCCGAACTGCAGGATTTGACTGCGTCGAAATACACGCCGGACACGGATACCTCATCTCACAATTCATCTCACCCTACACCAACCACAGACGAGACGAATACGGGGGATCATTAGACAATCGAATGCGATTCATGAGAGAAGTGCTTGCCGAAGTAATGGAACATGCAAAAGACGACATGGCTGTAGTGGTCAAAACCAACATGTACGATGGCTTCAAGAGCGGCATGCAACTTCCTGACTGCATCACAGTCGCTAAAGAAATTGAAAAAGCCGGAGTACACGCAATCGTACTATCCGCAGGATTCGTAAGCAAAGCACCAATGGCAGTCATGAGAGGAGCTATGCCACTCAAAACACTGGCACACTACATGAACCCATGGAAATTCTGGTGGCTAAAAGCCGCACTCGGGCTCGTAGGAAGAATGATGATACCAACAGTGCCTTTCCAGGAAACCTACTTCTTGGAAGACGCTAAAAAATTCCGGGCTGAACTAAAACTACCACTCATCTACGTTGGCGGAGTGGTCAGCAGAGCCAACTGCGAAACTGTTCTCGACAGCGGATTCGAACTCATACAAATGGCACGCGTATTAGTACACGACCCCGAATTTGTCAACAAAATGAAAGAAGCAGATGAAAACTATCGTAGCGGATGCAAACACTCCAACTACTGCATCGGACGTATGTACACACTCGAAATGCGATGCCACCATTGCGTAAACAATCTACCTAAGAAAATACAAAAAGAAATAGAAAAAGCGGAAGCCACGCTCTAAAAAAAACACACAACAATAACAAATGGTCAAAAAATCACGGAAAGAGACAATCATTTCTCGCTTTTTGACTTGACATTTGACAAAAAGGTTGTATATTTGTCCGCAAGAAACTGAAATAAGAATTAACAATATACTAACTTATTAAAAAATAAAACCATGGAACTACCTTTTGCAGAGGCCTACAAAATTAAAATGGTCGAACCTCTTCGCAAATCTACACGCGAAGAACGTGAACAATGGATTAAAGATGCACACTACAACTTGTTTGGTTTAAGATCAGACATGGTGTACATCGACTGTATTACCGACTCTGGTACAGGTGCAATGTCTGACCGCCAATGGTCAGCTATGATGATGGGAGACGAAGCATACGCTGGAGCACGCTCTTTCTTCCACCTCAAAGAAACTATCACTAAAATCACCGGATTCGAATGGATCATCCCTACCCACCAAGGTCGCGCAGCTGAAAACGTACTTTTCTCATACCTTGTTAAAGAAGGTCTTGTAGTACCGGGAAACTCTCACTTCGACACCACTAAAGGACACATCGAAGGTCGTAAAGCTACTGCACTCGATTGCACTATCGACGAAGCTAAAAACACACAATTAGAATTACCTTTCAAAGGAAACGTTGACCCTGTTAAACTCGAAAAAGCATTAGCTGAATACGGTGACAGAGTACCATTCATCGTGGTTACTATCACCAACAACACAGCTGGTGGACAACCGGTTTCTATGCAAAACCTTCGCGAAGTACGCGCTATCGCTGACAAATATGGCAAACGTGTGCTTTTCGACTCTGCTCGCTTCGTAGAAAATGCTTACTTCATCAAAACACGTGAAGAAGGATACGCAAACAAAACTATCAAAGAAATCTGCCGCGAAATGTTTGACCTCGCTGACGGTATGACTATGTCTTCTAAAAAAGACGGTCTCGTTAACATGGGTGGATTCATCGCTACTCGTCACCAAGACTGGTACGAAGGTGCTAAAGGATATTGCATCCAATACGAAGGATTCTTGACCTATGGTGGTATGAACGGACGCGACATGGACGCTCTTGCTGTTGGTCTCGACGAAAACACCGAACTCGACACCATCGAAACACGTATCAAACAAGTTCAATACCTCGCTGCTCGCCTCGACGAATTTGGTATCCCTTACCAACGTCCTGTAGGTGGACACGCTTTGTTTATTGACGCTTCACTCGTTCTTACAAACGTGCCTAAAGAAGAATTCCCTGCTCAAACACTCGCTATCGAACTTTACAAAGAAGCAGGCGTACGTGGTTGCGAAATCGGTTACATCCTTGCTGACCGTGACCCAGTAACTCGCGAAAACCGTTTCGGTGGCCTCGATCTTCTCCGTTTGTGCATCGCTCGTCGTACATACACTAACAACCACATGGACGTTATCGCTGTTGCACTCAAAAATGTATTCGATCGCCGCAACGAAATCAAACACGGTTATCGTATCACTTGGGAAGCTCCTCTTCTCCGTCACTTCACAGTTCAACTCGAACCTGTTACTGAATAAGGACAAACCATAAAATAACACCGAAGAGGCTGACTATCATTAATGTCAGCCTCTTTTTTTTTAAAAAAACACCAAACTCCTAACTGCACTAAGATATTAGTAGGTTATTAGTAGGCTATTCAGCAAGAATAATGCTACACAAACAATAAAGACTGCGACAACAAGAAAACCACACAAATCATTTTTCATTTTCCTCACAACATATTTACACACAATGTAAAATATATTGAAGTAAACTTCATATATTTGCACATAAATAGCAAACAATGAAGCTACACATTTCTGATACGGCATTCACACAACTGCTTGCTGCATGGCAACAACAGGAATACATAGACAATAAGGACTATCAATTCTTACTGTCCAAACTCAGTGAAACGCAAACAGAAATGCTTATGCTGACCGCACAACAACTCACAGAACAACACTTCAACAAAGGAGTGTACCTAAGAGGATTACTCGAAATAACCAACTATTGTAAAAACAACTGCTTCTATTGTGGTATTAGAGCCGACAACCATTCCATCACACGTTACAGACTCAACAACGAGGAAATCCTCAATGCTTGTAAAAAAGGAGCTGAAATTGGTTTCCAAACCTTTGTTTTGCAAGGGGGAGAAGACCCCACCCTGACTGACGAAAGACTCTGCACACTCATCCGCAACATCAAGAGCCAATTCCCACAACATGCCATCACTCTTTCACTGGGAGAACGCTCACACAACTCCTACAAACTCCTCAAAGAAGCTGGTGCCGACCGCTATTTGCTCAGACACGAAACACACAACCCTGCACACTATTCCCACTTACACCCGACTAACATGAGCCTCACACACAGATTAGAGTGCCTATATCAACTCAAAGAACTAGGATTCCAGACGGGTGCTGGAATGATGATTGGTTCGCCGGGACAAACCATCGAACACATCACGGAAGACTTACGTTTCTTAGACGAACTAAAACCACAAATGATTGGAATAGGACCATTCGTACCCGCAGCAAACACTCCATTTCAACAACATACAAGTGGCTCTACCGAATTAACACTACTGCTTTTATCACTCCTCAGACTCCGACATCCCAACGTGCTTCTACCTGCCACAACAGCACTCAACACAAGAAGTCAACAACTACGCACACGTGCCATCATCTGTGGAGCCAACGTACTGATGCCCAACATATCACCTGCAATAGCTAAGGAAAACTATCAAATATATCAAAACAAGCAAAACGACTGCGAAACAGTCCAACAACTACAACAAATAGAAACATCACTAACCAACATCGGCTACCACATCAACTGGAGCCGGGGAGATTATAACGCATAGATTATGTACAAACCTGATTCACATAGTGCCGAAGAGTTTATCGCACAGGAAGAAATACAAAGCACCCTGCAAGAAGTAGCGGAAAACAAAAACAACCGTAAGCTACTGCAAGACATCATGCGAAAGGCCGAACAATGCAAAGGACTCAATCACAGAGAAGCAGCATTACTCCTGGAGTGTACCGACCAAGAAATCAACCAACAAATAAATCAACTGGCACGCTCCATCAAACAAAAATTCTACGGAAATCGCATTGTGCTTTTCGCACCACTCTATCTTTCTAACTATTGTATTAATGGATGTGTATATTGTCCTTATCACCTCAAGAACAAAACCATTCATCGACGCAAACTCACACAGACAGAGATACGCAACGAAGTGATGGCCCTGCAAGACATGGGACACAAACGACTCGCAATTGAAGCCGGCGAAGACCCTCGAAACAATCCGATTGAATACATTCTCGAAAGCATTGACACCATCTACAACATAAAACACAAAAATGGAGCAATACGAAGAGTAAACGTAAACATTGCTGCGACTACAGTAGAAAACTACAAACGTCTGCACGATGCAAACATCGGCACCTACATACTATTTCAAGAAACATATCACAAAGCCAACTACGAAGCACTACACCCTACTGGCCCTAAAAGCAATTACGCATACCACACTGAAGCCATGGACAGAGCCATGATGGCTGGTATCGATGATGTCGGAATTGGCGTACTGTTTGGACTCGAAACCTACTTATATGACTTCATCGGACTACTCATGCATGCCGAACATTTAGAAGCTAAATTTGGAGTAGGTCCTCACACCATCAGCGTTCCGCGCATCTGTATGGCTGACGACATCGACATCAACGACTACAAAAATGCTGTACCCGACGAAATATTCCATAAAATTGTAGCAGTCTTACGCATTGCAGTGCCCTACACCGGAATGATTGTATCCACACGTGAAAGCGCAAAAAACAGGGAAAAAGTACTCGAATTGGGCGTATCACAAATCAGTGGAGGCTCTCGCACCACAGTCGGTGGATATGTCGAAAGTCAGGAGGCTCAACACTCTGCACAATTTGACGTCACCGACCAACGCACACTTGACGAAATTGTACAGTGGTTACTACGCTTAGGACACATTCCGAGTTTCTGCACAGCATGCTACCGACAAGGACGCACAGGCGACCGATTCATGACCCTGGTCAAAAACAATCAAATTGCTAATTGTTGCCATCCTAATGCCTTAATCACCCTGCAAGAATACCTGCAAGACTACGCTTCACCTGAAACCATCACACTCGGCGAAGCAATGATTAAAAAAGAATTAAACAACATACCCAACCCCAAAGCACAAGAAACAGCCAAACGATTCTTAGAAGCAATTAAACAGGGAAAAAGAGATTTCAGATTCTAACTCACTATGCAACACAACACACCTCGTTCAGAACGACTGCACATCGGACTATTCGGAGCTACTAACGCCGGAAAATCATCACTGATGAACTGCTTGCTCGGACAGCAAGTTGCCATCACATCGCCCATACATGGCACCACAACTGACACGGTGTACAAAAACATTGAAATCAATGGAATCGGGCCATGCACACTCATGGATACGCCCGGATGGAACGACAACACTCCGCTACAAGAACAACGAATGATGAGCACACGGCAGGCCATAGCCAAAACTGACATTGCGCTATGCCTCATTGCAGACAACGACACACAACAATCCATTCAAGCATGGACAGGATTATTTGGCACACAAGTAAAATTCATCTACATCATCAACCATCACACACCTCTACCCACTAATCTGCAACAAAACGCAGGACACACTCCTGAAAAACCCATACACATCAATTGCCACACAAAAGAAGGCATTGACACATTGCTACAAAGCATCAAAAACATAGCATGCACAAAACTGAACACTTCCGAACAAAACGATCTCACCGGCACACTCACACAGCCTGGCGACACGGTTGTTTTAGTAATGCCACAAGACGCTTCCGCACCACAAGGACGCCTCATAATGCCACAAGTACAAACCATTCGCCACCTGTTGGACAAAGGATGTAATGCCATCTGCACCACACCGCAAAACCTTACACACTGCCTGCAAAACCTAAACACACCTCCCACACTCATCATCACCGACTCACAAGTCTTTGCACAAGTGGAGAACCTTACGCCCGCCAACACACCTCTCACCTCATTCTCCATCCTGCAAGCTTGCCAAAAAGGCGACGTAAAAACCTTCATTCAAGGTGCTAAAACACTGCTCAGTTTGCCACCCAACGCACACATACTCATTGCTGAAGCTTGCTCTCACACACCACAACACGAAGACATCGGAAGAGTAAAACTACCCGCCATGTTGAGAAAAAAGTTAGGCGACCAATTACACATAGACCATGTTGCCGGCAATGATTTCCCGGCCGACCTCACACCCTACAACCTGGTCATACATTGCGGAGCTTGCTTGTTCACACGCACCCATGTGCTCAATCGCATCAGCCAAACGCAACAACAAAACATACCGATCACAAACTACGGAATAGCCATTGCTGCGCTCACAGGCATACTCGACAAAGTCAGCCTTCCCACATCCGAAAGGCAGTAAGGCCCACAAACACACATATCGTGAACAATCACACAGGATGGAATGTTACATCATTGACATGCCACCCTTGACATGTCACATGTTAAACCTTATAAACCTAAACAACTATGATGCCCACAAGAAGAAACCAAACCTGGTTACCCGACATTTTCAACGACCTGTTTGACTCCAACTGGATGAACAAAACAAACGCAACCGCACCGGCCATCAACGTAGTAGAAAACGAACAAAACTATCGCATTGAAGTCGCCGCACCGGGACTCAAAAAAGAAGACTTCACGCTCCACATCGACGAAAGCAACAATCTGCTCATCAACATGGAGAAGAAAAGCGAAAACAAAGAAGAACGAAAAAACGACCACTACCTCCGACGCGAATTCACCTACTCCAAGTTCATGCAAACAATCATGCTGCCCGAAAACGTTGACAAAGATGACATCAGCGCAGAAGTTAAAAATGGTGTACTCGAAATCAAGCTCCCCAAGAAAGCAAAAGAAGAAGCACCTAAATCACACAAGCCGATTGACATCAAATAACCATTAAACAAGTCATCACAAAAAAAACGGAGGGTGAGTCAACACACAAACATTGACCCACCCTCTTCACATGTAATTTCACACACTAAACGCTCTCATTAGCGAACATAATGAGGCAATTCCACCCCACTCTCGCCCAACACCATCGAAATCTCACACAGACCCTGCACAACACCATTCTCCTTCCAAGCGGTCTGATAAATCATCTTTTTTACACCACCTTTGTCTATCGTGTAAGCATTCACACCTCCCGTCTCCAACAGACGAGCAATAATCTCCTTCGACCGATCACTATGACACGGCATCAGGCTCTTACCCACCAAGTCACCATGACGTGCAAACGTCTCTTTTGCCTTGTCATTCATATAAAGAATTATTCCCTCCTTATCACACACAGTGACGGCACAATTCATCTCTTTTGCCCAATCAAAAATACGATTTTCCATAATATAAATACAAGATTAAAATTATAATATCAATTTCTTATACGATCAATAATATCCCACCAATCTGCATCAAGACGATTACGCATTTCATCCATAATAAACCAAGGAATTTCCTTATAAAATGCTTCTGCTATACCTCCGGTAATACATGCCAACGTATCACTATCTCCCCCTAATGAAACTGCCAAACGAATAGCTGACTCAAAATCCCAACTATCCATAAAAGCTATAATAGCTTCTGGAACTGTACCCTGACATGATACATCAAAAGAATAATTTGGACGAATATCATCACAATCACGATACAAATCATAACCAAAACGCCCAATGATGTAAGAACATATATCTTCCTTGCTCGCACCATTACGTGCCAGCCATATTGCAGCTGAAGTCGCTTGTGCTCCTTTTATGCCTTCGGGATGATTATGAGTAATCTCGGCTGATTTAGCTCCCAACAACTCTGCTTCTTTTAATGAACCGGCCACCCAACCACAGGCTGAACAACGCATTGCCGAACCATTACCCCATGAATTATAGGGATGCCTACCCGAATAATACGAATACTCAGTAGTACGGTCACGATAGCCACCCAAAAAATCTGGATTAAAAAGCCAATTAGCAAAACTACCGCCATAACCCGCATTGGGATAACGATGACCCCATTTCACCATACACTCCTCTAACACAGAAGAAGACCTATCTGCATCTTTCAACAACCATTCCGCCACAGCCATACTCATAACAGAATCATCTGTCGGTTCGCTTTGCGGACAAAACAAGTCAAATTGAGTTGATTTACAATTAACAAACTCAAACACACTACCTACTGTATCTCCAATAATTGCGCCTATCATAATACTATTAATTTACATCGCAAATATAGAAATATAATCACACAAAAACAATAAAAAAGACTACCTTAAAAATTAACGGAATTATCTATTTTAGACTTGTTTTTATTTGTTTTTTTAAAAATAATATTATATTTGTAATGAGAAAAAAAATTCATACACAAGGCTTGGAAATTCAATTCCTTGCTGTTTGAATACAAACAAGCACACCCTTTCTCTAATCCATCATAATATTCTATCTCCCGCTCCACATACTTGTATATATCAAAAAAAATCTATAAATTTTCTCACTCATTCACTTTATGAGAGTTTGAAGCAGTAATTTTGCACCGTGAAAAATTTAACGCACATGGAAACGAAGAAAAAACTTAAATCATCAACTGCTTATCTTTTCAACTGCTATATTTGGCTGTTGAACACCATCGCACGCGGACCTATTTCACGCGCAGCGATAGATGAAAAATGGGCACACTCGTCCGTAAACGAGTACAAACAGGACTATCTCCCGGAGAGTAATTTCCATCGGTGGAAAAGCACGGTTGAAATGCTTTTTGATGTCCATATCAAATGTAATGCCTATAACAAGTATTACATTGAGGAGGCAGCCGACTTACGCGGCAGTGACTTGCGTATGCGCGCACTGAACCTTATGTCTGTTAATAATCTGCTTAAAGATAGCGAGGAACTATCAGACCAGATTTTATTTGAGCCTGTACCGTCTGGAGAAAAGTTCTTAACACCTATCATTGAAGCGATGCGTGATAAAACCGCTATTGAAATGACGTACCAGAGTTTCACGCGTCAAAAACCGGCAACTTTCATCGTTGAACCATATTGTCTCAAGGTGTTCAAGCAACGCTGGTATATGCTTGCGTACTCTCCCGGTCTTGATAAGGCGATGATTTACTCTCTCGATCGTGTTCACGCTATTGAACCGACCAAGCAGAAATATAAGTTGCCGAATGGCTTCAATGCAGAAGAATACTTTAAGAATACGTACGGAGTTACCGGCATGGATGAGGAGCCGGAGGTTATCGAGATCTGTATCGATGCCATGCAAGCCAACTACCTGCGCACACTACCGCTCCATTCCTCACAAGAGGAGATTGAGCGCAACGATGACTATTCCATCTTCCGCTTTCATACGTTCCCATCTTACGAGTTCTTGCAGGAACTCCGCAAGTACGGCTCTGACGTAGAAGTGATATCTCCGGAATCGGTTCGTGCGGAATTTAGAGAAGATACCGAAAGTCTATATCGTATTTACAAACAAATGGAATCCTGGGTATGAAAGATTTTGTAGCTATAGACTTTGAGACCGCTAACGGCAAACGCTCCAGTATCTGCTCAGTAGGTGCGGTCATCGTGAAGAACGGAGAAATCGTTGACTCCTTCTATTCTTTGGTGAAGCCCACGCCCAACTACTATGCATGGTTCTGCCAAGAGGTGCACGGTTTGGACTACTGCGACACAGATGATGCTGACTTCTTTCCGGAAGTGTGGGCATGCTTGCAGAAAAAGGTGCACGAGTATTTCCCGTTCATCGAAGATGGAGAAGTGCCCTTTATAGCGCACAACGCACGCTTTGATGAAGGTTGCCTGCGTGCTGCATTTGCCACCTTTGATTTGGCTTTGCCAAACTACGAGTTTATGGACACCCTTGCAGCATCGCGCAATTATTTTGGTTCCGCGCTCCTGAACCACCAACTGCACACGGTCGCCAACTATTGCGGCTATGACCTCACCAACCATCACCACGCTCTCGCCGATGCCGAAGCCTGCGCATGGATTGCAAGAGCAATTGTTTAATTAATCTATAAATTTACCATTATGAAAACAGATGAAGAGTTATTGCTAAATGTTATTAATCACATGAATAGCCTCGCTATGTTTGCTCCTACCAACGCGGATCAGTATGTTTTAACGGGCGCGCAAATAGAAAAGCTAAGTGATTCTCAAATTGCAAAATACGAGGAAGGTGTAGTTTGGCTTTTGACCGAATTGACCCATCAGACTGAAAATGCTAGCCTGCAAGGAGAGTTCGAGGGCAACGATATGGTTTCATTAAAAATTTTCCAGTATATATTCGATAGATCAATAGAGGCATTGTACTATATCATAAAAGGAGAAGACACAAGTAACATCGTCTTCGATCTAAATGAAGTAGGAGACTATTATGAATTATCATTACCTTTAAATCTTCAGGTGACTATCAACAACGTCGTTCCGCGTATTGTTGGAATTGCATCAAATATATATCAATTCATGAAAGACGAAGGATATATGAAATTACCTCTTGCCAAATGGATGTATTTCTTCATGTATGCCTCATCTTTCCTTGCCATGAATTTCCTTTTAGAACAAGATTTAACAGACAAATAAATTGTTTTACCTTTAAATTTTATCGTTATGAGCGAAAGATTTTTTACTCCTTGGGTAGGGTCTGAATACAACAAAGGTATTTGCGGCAAAAAGGTCTTGGTACTTGGCGCAAGTTTTTATTGTAATAAAGATGGTCGTCAAGGTCGCGAGAAGTGTATTTATTTTGACGAATGCACAAATCCTGAAAATAAAGACTCAAGTAAGTTTAATAGTAATTGTCCCTATTACAAAAATGAAGTTGAGTCAACGTCGTTAAAGGATGAGCCTACAAACTCAATATGGTCATATATAAGAGCGTATAAGATATTCGCAAAATATATGTACCAGTTCTTCGACGACAAAGATATTATAGGTAAATACGATTATGATATAGTATGGTATAGATTGGCATTTACTAACTATGTGCAGTTCTTTTTACCTACCAAAGACACATATCCATGCTACTTAAGCAAACGAGATTTTGACGCATTTATTCGCACTTTAGGTGACTTGAAACCTGATGTGATTATTGCATGGGGTCTTCCTGTGACATCAGAGATTCGCGATAATCCTGAGCACAAAGATTATTTTACTGATTTAGAGAATCTTCCACAAACTGAATACTATCTTTGTCACATGAAAGTACCAGGTGTAGATCATGAAATTGCTTATGTAAATTGTTATCATCCATCTGCGCCTGGCTACTGGGGACAAAATAAGGAAATTTTGGCCAAATATCTTCGTGTCGCATTTAACATAAATTCATAATAAAACTATGACATATTGAAAAAAAATCATAAAAATTCACCCTCCTTCACTTTGTAGGAGTTTGGAGTAGTAATTTTGCAGCGTGATTCGAAAGAGTCACGCTGTTATTTTTAAATTATGTATACGTATGAAGACTAAAGATCCTTTTTATCTTCACTTAGAGAAGATTTTTATTAAATACAAGATGTACAGGCAACCATGGTTCGAACATGCTGCCTCTCAAGAGGAGTTAATGGAATTAACTAAGGCTCATTTGGAGCAATCTCTTTCCTATACGGAGAAGGAGCGCGAAATCACAGTTGATGATGTAAAGAGGCTTCTTAAAACATCGATGACATATATTACGAACTACAATAAAACTTCAACACTTATGAAAAACTATCAATTGCCACCGGCCTCGTTATTCAAATCGTACCAGCCGGACTATGTATTTCTTCCGAAAGCAAATTTTGTATCTGCTCATTCAGTTTACGCAAGTGATGAATTTCAAAATGAGCAATCGATGGATCTGCCTATTGCTGCCGGACGTTCGTTCGATGGAAAACTTATCCTTTTCGACCTCGCCAAATCCCCTCATTTATTTATTGGAGGCGTTAATTTCCAATTACATACTCAAATGTGTTTCGGTTTAGAGTCTATCGTAACGTCGTTATTATTAAAAAAGAAGCCGTCCGAAGTGCAGTTCGTCACAATTGGTCACCTATGGTCCAACAATGATATATTTCGAAAAATAGCAAAACAATTTTTTATTCCAATACCAAAGAATATCTATACAGCTAAAGATGCATTCGCAAGGAAAATGGTAGATGAT
This sequence comes from Paludibacteraceae bacterium, assembly GCA_017647145.1. GTDB lineage: Bacteria > Bacteroidota > Bacteroidia > Bacteroidales > Paludibacteraceae > Gallipaludibacter. The sequence goes on along the minus strand of JAGCLD010000028.1, from coordinate 1,348 downwards.
TTGAATTGGGTGAAAAAAGAGATGAATAGGCGATTCGAAAAGCGAACAAATGACGAATGCTCTACTTTTCCTTATTTAGTCATCATTGCTTCTGACGTAGTTGAATATTTTTCAAAGCATCCCTCAAAAAAAATGCAGCAGGAGTTCCAATCGGTAACCCTACAACTATTGGAAAAAGCACACGAAGTGGGAATTCATCTGGTATTCCATCAGTGGTATTTCACAAATGACCTGATTACTAAAAGCATTGTAGAGAAATTCTCTTCTCGCATAGCATTTCATATGGATGAGACAAGAACAACGCTAATGTTTGCAGGTTCTAAAGAACCTATGGGTTTCGATCTCGGTAACGGAGAAATGCTATATTATCGCAATGGTTCCTCCGTTAAAGGAGTCAGCCCAAGGATAGAAAAATGTGAACTGGAAGAAATCTTCAAACATATAAAATCCCAATGCTGATGACAACGCAATCTATCGACGACCAATTGGAATGAAGGCCTTGACAAGGAACTCACAAAAGATCTCCATATCAATCGTGCTTTTCATAATCTCTTTGACCACGCTCGCTTTGCCCTTACGGACTTTATCTTCGTTCGCGAGTTTAACATCGAGATTAATATTAACTTTGAGGAACCCACCAAATAAATTCCAACTATGTATTGGTTAAAATTGAAAGAGAAAGTCAACAAAGAAGGTTATATCAAACCTGCCATTTTTGAAACGGAATGGAATCGTTGGTATATTCTAATGATATTTAGAAGCGAAGCTGATTTCTGTGAAAAAGAGTTAGCTGAAGAGAGAGCCTCTGATGAACCTCGTGAGGATTACATCCGCCTCCTTGAAAAGGAGGTGAAAACGTGCAGAACTATTGTGCGTGAACGGGAGTTCTGGGGACGTGTCGCTCCAATTAACCCATTTCCCTGGTTCTGGAAGAAACTCTTTGGCAAATAATTTTGTATTTTTATAGACTGCTGGCTCGAGACGAGTCGGCAGATGAAGAGATAATTAACGAACTATCCTTTTAGTCTTATTGAGTATAAATACAAGAAATATTATTTGATATGACTGATAAGATTTTAAGTTTTGAAGAATATACTATGGAAAGTATTAACAAAAGATATAAACCAACGAATACACCACACTTTAATTACAAGTTTAAAGTAGATAATTCCGAAAATTAATCTGAGCACTTAATTCACAAAACAACCATCCTCAAAAAAAAGCCCTAACTTTGTAAATTTTTTCCTACCGGACACGTAGGATACACGTAGGATACACGTAGGATACACGTAGGATACACGTAGGATACACGTAGGATACACGTAGGATACACGTAGGATACACGTAG
>JAGCLD010000027.1 GCA_017647145.1 Paludibacteraceae bacterium | reverse complement strand
TCCCCAAAAATCCCTAACTTTGCACATTTTTACCTACCAGACACGTAGGATACACGTAGGATACACGTAGGATACACGTAGGATACACGTAGGATACACGTAGGATACACGTAGGATACACGTAGGATACACGTAGGATACACGTAGGATACACGTAGGATAAAGCAATCACAACCTAACCCACACCATACCTTCAAGATTAGGTAACCCACACACCACTTACCGAAAACACTCACCTCTCAATCCCTGTACAAACATCACCACTGCTTCTGCAGAAACACACACCATCTCATTCCAAATCAAAACACAGATTTTTTACCCTTCAAAGGTTTTATCATCCCTTTGCAATCAAAAGAAATTTATGTACCTTTGCCAAAATATCAAAACATACTTAGTAAGCAGAAATGCAAGACGAAAAACTCATACAAGACATCACGTCTGGTGAATACAAATACGGATTCACCACTGATATAGAAACTGAAATTATACCCATCGGTATAAATGAAGATATCATACGCCTCATCTCACAAAAAAAAGAAGAACCGGAATGGTTGTTGGAATTCAGACTCAAAGCTTTTGAAAAATGGAAAACAATGACCATGCCTACATGGGCACACTTAGATATCCCACCCATCGACTATCAAGCAATAGCCTATTATGCTGCTCCAAGAAAAAAAGCACCCAATAGCCTGGATGAGGTGGACCCGGAACTACTAAAGACATTCGAAAAACTCGGCATACCTCTTGAAGAACAAAAAGCACTCTCCGGAATGGCTGTGGATGCCGTAATGGATAGCGTCTCCGTAAAAACAACATTTAGAGACAATCTGGCTGAACTTGGCATCATCTTCTGTTCATTCTCCGAAGCTGTAAAACACCACCCCGACTTAGTAAAGAAATATCTCGGATCTGTTGTGCCACACACTGACAACTTCTTCGCAGCACTCAACTGCGCAGTGTTCTCTGATGGCTCATTCGTCTACATACCAAAAGGCGTCAGATGTCCAATGGAATTATCCACATACTTCCGCATCAATGCAGGTAACACCGGACAATTTGAACGCACCCTCATAGTAGCCGACGAAGGTAGTTACGTATCCTATCTGGAAGGTTGTACAGCTCCAATGAGAGACGAAAACCAACTACACGCCGCCATTGTCGAAATCGTTGTAATGAAAGATGCTGAAGTAAAATACTCCACTGTCCAAAACTGGTATCCGGGCGACAAAGACGGAAAAGGTGGTATCTACAACTTTGTGACAAAAAGAGGTATTTGTGCCGGTGAAAACGCCAAATTATCATGGACACAAGTAGAAACCGGATCGGCAATCACATGGAAATACCCAAGCTGCATACTCAAAGGGGATAACTCTACTGCCGAATTCTATTCCGTCGCAGTAACCAACAACTACCAACAAGCTGACACCGGTACAAAAATGATACACATCGGCTCTAACACAAGAAGCCGAATCGTATCAAAAGGCATATCAGCGGGGAAAAGCCAAAATAGCTATCGAGGATTAGTAAAGGTCGCAGCCAAAGCGCAAAATTGTCGCAACTTCTCACAATGCGACAGCCTGTTACTTGGAGACAAGTGCGGAGCACACACCTTCCCGGATATGCAAATCGCTAACCCAAGCGCCATTGTTGAACACGAAGCCACAACTTCCAAAATCAGCGAAGATCAACTCTTCTATTGCAACCAAAGAGGCATAGGAGTGGAAGACGCCGTTGGACTCATCATTAACGGATACGCCAAGGAGGTAATCAACAAATTACCAATGGAGTTTGCCGTCGAAGCTCAAAAACTACTCCAAATAAGCCTTGAAGGCTCAGTAGGATAAAATCAATAAACAATTATAACAACAAAATAAAATGGAAATACAAGGAAAGATTATCGCCAAACTGCCTCCCGTAAGCGGACAAGGCAAAAACGGAGAATGGAGACTACAAGAATATGTTCTGGAAACTACCGAACAATATCCTAAAAAAGTATGCTTCGGACTTTTCGGAGATAGAATAGATAAAAACCCCGTAGAAATCGACGATTTTGTTACGGTAAGTTTTGATATCGAAAGCCGTGAATGGAACGGAAAATGGTTTACATCTATCAGAGCATGGAAAGTCGAAAAAGCAAGCCAAGAGCAAAACACTCCGCCTGCTGAAGTAATGGCAGTAAGCAATGCAGAGACATTCGACGCTATGGCCGATGCAACAGATGACACAGGAGACCTTCCGTTCTAAATAAAAAATGAATAAAAGGGTATTATTAGGAATGAGTGGCGGAATCGACAGTTCGGTTGCCGCCATTTTACTTTTACAACAAGGCTACGAAGTCATTGGAGTAACCTTTAGATTCCTAACGCCGGAACAAACATACACAGCAGAACAAAAAGCCGTATCACTGGCAAAGAAACTGGGCATCAAACACTTCATATACGATGCACAGCATACATTCACAGAAAATATCATCGATTACTTCGCCACTGAATACATCAAAGGACGCACCCCCTTTCCCTGTACCCGGTGCAACCAAAAGATGAAGTGGCCACTTCTCTTTGACTTAGCAAAACAACACCAATGCCAATACGTCGCCACTGGACATTATGCAAATATTGATTGCACTACCGACTACCCACATATCACACAAGCTACTGACCCCGACAAAGACCAATCCTTCTTCCTTTGGCCCCTGCTGAATATGCCAATGGAAAGAATACTCCTTCCGCTCGGCCACCTCACAAAACAACAAGTCATACAGATTGCCAAAGAAAACGGATTCCAAACGCACACACAGCAAAAAGAGTCCACCGGAATTTGCTTCTGTAAAGGTGACTACAGAGACTTCCTAAAAACATGGACTGAAAGCAAAAACATCTCCATAACATCAGGGAAATTTACCGATGAAAACGGAAAATTCATGGCACAACACAAGGGATACCCTTACTTCACAATAGGACAAAGAAGAGGCTTTGGCACACAATTCAACCAAGCACTATACGTCAAAGAAATACATCCCGAACAAAACGAAGTAGTACTCGCACCACATACTTCTCTATTCAAAACAAGCTTCTACATCGACAACCTTATCTTCCCTCACACACACATGGCAGAACACCCAAAATTATGGGTCAAAATACGCTACCGAAAACAAAGCACTCCTTGCCAATTACAACTTCTAAACAACAACACTGCACAGATATTACTCAGCGAACCACTGGATGCAATTGCACCTGGACAAACCGCTGTATTCCACATTGAAAACAAAGTCATCGGAGGAGGCTTTATCGTGAAATAATACCATCAAAAGAACCACACAAAAACATTTGCATAATAGAAAAAAAAACCTTATTTTTGTACGTTTTTGGTAGTCTACCATAAATTTTCAACTAAAAGAGATAGTAAAACAACAAACAACGACAATAATGAGCGAAGAAATCAAGAACGAAACCGAGCAAGAATATGGTGCAAGTAGCATTCAAGTACTGGAAGGACTCGAAGCTGTACGTAAAAGACCGGCAATGTACATTGGTGACATTAGCCTTAAAGGCTTACACCACCTTGTGTACGAAGTGGTGGACAACTCTATTGACGAAGCACTCGCAGGATTCTGTTCAAAAATTGAAGTAACCATCAACGAAGATAACTCAATCACGGTGCAAGATAACGGACGTGGTATTCCTGTTGACATACACCCAAAAGAAAAAAGAAGTGCATTGGAAGTGGTCATGACAGTCTTGCATGCTGGTGGTAAATTTAACAAAGATAGCTACAAAGTATCCGGAGGACTTCATGGTGTCGGCGTAAGTTGTGTAAATGCCCTCTCAACAAAATTACAAGTAGAAGTACGCAGAGATGGAAAAATACACATGCAAGAATACACCAAAGGAAAACCTATAGCCCCCGTAAGTGTTATTGGAACATACGATGCCGAAATGGGTACTGGTACACGCGTACAATTCTGGCCGGACAACACCATCTTCACTGAAACAGTATATCAATACAAGATACTCGCCAACCGCATGAGAGAATTAGCGTATCTCAATGCTGGCATCACAATTACACTGACCGACAAGAGAGAACTCAACGAAGACGGCACTTACAAAGAAGAAACTTTCTACTCTAAAGAGGGACTAAGCGAATTTGTGCGTTACATAGATGGCACAAGAACACCGCTCACCTCTGATGTCATACATCTTAGCACAGAAAAATATGGCACACCGGTTGAAGTGGCGATTCTTTACAATACCGACTTCAATGAAAACGTACACTCCTACGTAAATAACATCAACACAATCGAAGGTGGTACACACGTATCTGGCTTCCGCACAGCATTGACACGCGTAATGAAAAAATACGCTGAAGAAAACAAAATGCTGGAGAAAGCAAAACTTAAAGATAAAGACGGAAACCTTAACATTGACCCTAACGACTTCCGAGAAGGTTTAACGGCTGTTATCTCTGTAAAAGTTGCAGAGCCACAGTTTGAAGGACAAACAAAAACCAAATTAGGTAACTCTGAAGTAGCAGGGATGGTATCATCGGCTGTAAGTGAAGCACTCAGCATATATCTTGAAGAACATCCTGATGATGCCAAGAAAATTGTAGAAAAGGTCATACTAGCCGCACAAGCACGTATCGCTGCAAGAAAAGCAAGAGACCTTGTACAAAGAAAATCTCCACTCTCAGGAGGCGGACTCCCTGGTAAATTAGCAGACTGCTCAAGCAGGAAACCGGAAGAATGTGAAATCTTCCTCGTCGAAGGAGACTCTGCAGGGGGTACTGCTAAAAGTGGGCGCGATAGAAATACACAAGCTATTCTACCATTGAGAGGTAAAATCCTGAATGTTGAGAAAGCAATGCCTCATAAAGTATTCGAAAGTGATGAAATCAAGAATATTTACACAGCTTTAGGGGTAACAATCGGAACAGAAGATGACGCAAAGGCACTAAATATGGAAAAATTGCGTTATCATAAAGTAATCATCATGACGGATGCCGACGTGGATGGTAGCCATATTGCAACCTTAATAATGACCTTCTTCTTCAGATACATGAAAGAACTCATTGAACAAGGATACCTTTATATCGCAACTCCTCCTCTATACCTCTGCAAAAAAGGACAACATGAGGAATATTGCTGGACTGAACAACAAAGAACAGCGTTCATTCAACAATATGCAGCAGGTAACGAAAAACAAGTGACTGTACAACGATACAAAGGTTTGGGAGAAATGAGTGACGAACAATTGTTTGAAACTACTATGAACCCTGAAAAAAGAACATTGCGCCAAGTCACTATTGAAAGTGCAGCAGCTGCCGACCAGGTAATTTCAATGTTGATGGGAGATGAAGTGGCTCCTCGACGTGAATTTATTGAAAAGAACGCCACTTACGCAAATATTGACGCATAAGACAATATGAAAATCGCAGTCTATTGTTCATCAAGTAATCTGATTGCCGAACACTACAAGCAAATGGCTTTTGAATTAGGCAAATGGATAGCCAATGAAAGACACACCTTAGTATATGGGGGTGCTGTTGGTGGACTAATGACTGCTGTAGCAGAAGGAGCTTATACCAACAAAGGAAACATCATTGGAGTAATACCGCAGAGTGTAATTAATAAAGGGAGAAAAACAAACCTTCCCATAGAGTTACACACTACATATGACTTGAATGAGCGAAAAAAACTGATGAAACAATTGGCCGACATCTTCATTGTATTACCGGGAAGTTTCGGCACATTGGATGAAATGTTTGATGTTGTATCTGCAGGTACATTAAATGAGCACAAGAAACCACTCATTATTCTTAATTGGCAACACTATTATGACCATCTCATCGAACTTTTCGCATGGATGAAACAAGAGAAATGCTTGCCAAAAGCAGAAATATACAAGCCTGAAGTAGCTACAACACTGGAAGATTGCATAAATATCATAAATAAATACATAATAGAATAATTATTGAAGCCATGAATCTATTTTGGAAAAGAATGTTTGGTGGAATGACTAGTACCGCCAAATTAGAAAAAAGAGAAGCCGATTTAGCACGCGAATATGATCGCTACTGCGAAGTCGGCAAGTCAGCTGACTGGGCTGAGTTCAAAGAACTACAAGCCAAAGTAAAAACTCCGGAGTTTAAACAAAACAAGAAAATGTTGCAAACACGCAAATTCAAAGACACAGAAGAATATCGCAACATTACTAAGTTTAAAAAACTACAAGCACAAGCTGACTTCAAAAAATACCTTGCTGTGTTGTCTTCTAGCGAACTCACTTGTTTCCTTGAATTCAAACAATCTGAACAATATAAACGACTCACAGATGTTGAAGCTGTAAAGAATTCAGAACAACTTCAAAGAATGAAAGCATATGAACGCTCTAAAGAATATGCTCTCTACACTAGATACCATGATTCTTATCAAGAAAAAGAATATCTCAAACTAAAAGCTTTAGTTGAGACAGAAGACTTCCAAAAAAGACTTAATTTCTGGTCTAATGCAAAAAGATGGGAAACCACTGAAGAATACAGACTGGATACAAGATACTACCAACTCTACAAAAACGATGACATTCGTTTCTACCAAAACACAGACCCTAAAAAGTTCGATGAAATCAAGGATTATCAAATAACATTTGAAGATAATTTTGATTGGAATACATTGGAACGTGCTAATTGGGACACTGGTTTCCATTACAAATCTGCTCAACTGAAAGCCAATCATTCTTTCTTCAACGAAAAACAAGCTAATAATAACGGTCACAACGTAGAAGTTATTAATGGTGTACTCAACATCAAAACGCGCAAAGAAACTGTAAAAGCACCGGCATGGAAAGGAGTCGGAGCGCAAGGATTTGTTGAAAAAGAATTTGATTACACTTCTGACATCATACAAACTGGTAAACACTTCCAACAAGCAGAAGGTATCTTTAAAGCAAAAATCAGATGCAAAGGACCTATCCACCACGCATTCTGGTTAGGAGCTGATACAAAACTTCCACATATCAATATCTTCCATTTCAACGGGAAAAATATAACTGTAGGAAATGCCAATAACCAACTGTTTGATCAAGCCAAAATCACCGGTATTAATCCAAGTTCTTTCTACATCTATACACTCGTATGGAAACAAAAAGAATTGATTTGGTTAATCAATGACGTGGAAGTATTCCGCACTTCAGCTAACTTACCCAACCAACAACTATACTTAGCTTTCAATTCCTTCATTTCTGAAAATCAACACGGAGCACAAGGTTCATTGGAAGTGGACTGGGTTAAAGTATATGCAAAACGCTAATTGGCGTTTTGCATATTTTTTCTTCTTATTGATTGATTAGTAATGAGCACAACACATGAGAAAGTTCTTTTTTGCATTGTTATTGTGCGGGGTGGTGTTATCCGCAAAAGCATCAGTTGAATACCAGTTTAGACATTATTCTGTTAAGGATGGTTTGTCTCAAAACACTGTTATGGCCATATTACAAGACCACAAAGGCTTCATGTGGTTTGGTACTTGGGATGGCCTAAATAAGTTTGACGGCAATCAATTCACAATTTACAAATCATATCCGGGAGACAAAAGTGCTATCAGTACAAATCGAATAGACTTCTTGTACGAGGATAAAAACAATTTTATTTGGATGCAAACCTATGATGGTAGCTATCATAGGTTTGACCCAAGAACAGAAACATTCCAGAGTCTTCCTAATAAAACGGAAATCCGTAGAGGAAAATACTGCTTCCTTGAAGCTAATGACCACACTATATGGATTGTCACAAACGATCAAGGTCTAATGAGTATTTCATCCAATCCTGAAGATGCTGAAATGCACATCACGCAATATGGCATAAAAGAGGAACACACTCTCACCAATGACACTGTACACTTTGTCATTCAAGATGCCAAAGGAATTATATGGGTAGGTACAGAACATGGGCTCAATTCAATTGACACTAACAAGAACATTAAGTCGTATTTTCCTAACCGACAAGAGCAGAAGAATTGCTTTCTCGTTGCAAAGCAAACTGATAATTGCATATGGTTTGGATCTAAAGATGGTGTATTATGGAGATATTCCTATGCAGATGAGAAATTTGAACGTATCTTCTTAGGTAAGGAAACACAAATCACCGACCTGGCAATCATACACAACCGCTACATCATCGCTACGACACAAAGCGAAGGCTTCTTTGTCTATGACACTAATTCATCACAAATCAAGAATTTCTCTTCGAGCAACACGAGTGCTATAACGTCAAATAATTTCTTCACTGTCTCTGTTGACTCTTATGGAGTGGCATGGTTTGAAGGAGAACAATCAGGCATCCTGCGCTACATTCCCGAAACCGCTTCTCTTAAACGCTTCCAACCTAAAGTAGATGCAGTACACAAAGCATCTGTACAACGAAACCTGATTCTTTTTGAAGACGCAAACAAAAAATTATGGATTAATCCACAAGGCGGAGGTTTTTCATACTATGACAGAGAAGCTGACAAACTACAACCTTTCTTTAATGAACCAGGCAGTAACGACTGCAGATTTTCCAATGTAATACACACTGCTTTTGCTGATAAGGATAATAATCTTTGGATTAGTACCTACAACAAGGGTGTTGAGAAAATCATCAATATTGAAACTCAATTCCAAGAAATAAAGGTTGATAAAGGTCAAAACACATTAACTTCTAATGAGGTTCGTACAATACAAGAAACAAGCGGAGGTATCATTTGGGTAGCCACCAAGGAAGGCGTTACAAGATGCTATGATGCTCTCATGCAAGAGATTGGCACATTATGTGAGAATGGTAAGATTTCCTTAAACCCAACTGGGAAAATATTCTCTAAACTCGTATATACTATCCACGAAGATTCAAAGCAAAGAATTTGGTTAGGAACCAAGGGAGATGGGATATACCTACTCACTCCTGAATCTGATTTACCCAATCTATCTTACTCCATACAACATTTCCAAAACGACAAAGACAATCCTAATTCTCTCTCAAACAACAATGTCTATGACATCACGGAGGATCCAGAGGGTAACATTTGGATTGGAACATACGGAGGCGGCTTAAACAAGTTGCATTGGGAAGCATCCCAACAACCTATCTTCTTGAATTCTGACAATGGCCTGGAATTCTATCCAAATGTGGTAGGAACAAAAATACGTTGCCTCCTCTTTGATGACCAAAACACTCTATGGGTGGGAACTACGGATGGATTATTCCAAATTGAAGAAGAAAACAATCAATACACCATATACCATAGTAAAAGAATACCGGGTAATCCCACTTGTTTGGGCGACAATAACGTACACTACCTACACCAAGACACTCATGGTACTATTTGGATGGGAACCTTTGGGGGTGGCCTAAACAAACTCATAAAGAAAGCTACTACCGACTCACCGGCAGAATTTAAGGCTTACACTACTCACACTAATGGTTCCTACAATGATATTGTCTTATGCATTGTTGAAGATAAGTTTGGCAATCTATGGATGAGTTCTGAAAACACCATATCACGATACGACGCAACCAATGACATATTTCAAAATTTCAATGTACTCATGGGGAGCAGTGATTCCTACTTTTCTGAAGCCTCAGGTATCATGCTCTCAACAGAAAAAATGTTATTTGGTAGCAACAGAGGATTATATGCCTTCAATCCACTCAATGTATTACGTTCTGATGACGTACCGAACATTGAATTTACACGCTTCCAATTATTTAATGAAGACTGCCCCATTGGCGAGCCGGGTTCTCCTCTAAAGAAAAGCATCGGCTTCACTTCTACAGTAGAACTCACTCATAAACAATCTGTCTTTAGCATTGAATATGCCGCATTGGATATGGCTAATCCTTCCCGCATACAATATGCTTTCATCTTAGAAGGATTTGAAAAAAACTGGAACTACGTACAACATCAACGTAAAGCCACCTACACCAACATACCTAAAGGAACATATCTTTTCAAGGTTAAATCAACTAATAAAGATGGCATCTGGGTAAACAACGACACAGTCTTAACCATTATTGTGCGCCCTTCTTTCTGGCAAACACCTGTAGCATACATACTATACATCATTGTATTAGTAATCATAATGTTTAGTTTCTACTATTTCAGTATGAAACTCAGCAAGAAGAACATGGAAGTGGAGATTGAAAAACAAGTAACCGACAATAAACTTAGATTCTTCACCAACATTTCCCACGAATTACGTACGCCTCTTAGTCTGATACTCGGACCGGTAGAACACATTCTCAAGAAAGAGAAGATATCTGAAGAGGTGCGTGAGGAATTACTCGTGGTGGAGAGTAATACTAATAGAATGCTGCGTCTTGTTAATCAAATCTTAGACTTTAGAAAGATACAAAACAAGAAAATGCGTTTAAAGATACAGCCTACTTTATTGGACACGTTTGTAAAAACAATCTGCTCAAACTTTGAAAAAGAAGCTCTCGAAAGAAACATTAAGTTCACTATACAAAGCAACCTAACTAAAGATTCCATCTTATGGGTGGATCAGGATAAGTTTGACATTATCTTATATAACTTATTGTCGAATGCCTTTAAGTTCACTCCCGACCATAAGAAGATAACAGTCATATTGGAAGAGACACAGGAAACTATCCTACTAAAGGTAACTGACGAAGGAATCGGTATTTCAAAAGAGAGATATAGCACAGTGTTCAATCGCTTTGCTTCCACCGGAGAGGTACAAAGAATGGGTAACTTCATCATTCAAAGCTCAGGTATCGGACTACATTTGGTGAAAGAGTTGGTTGACCTCCACAACGGAACTATTGAAGTGAATAGCGTTGAACATGAAGGTACCACATTTACCATATTCTTCAAGAAAGGTAATACGCATTTCGACTCTAATGAAGTGGATTTCATTATTGGTGATGAGGCAGGAAAAGTGGCTACGGAGAATAAAGGTCTCGCTGAAGTAAGTCTTCCGAATTCATTACATCTACCTTCAATCAACACAACAAGTAAGCCTCAAATCACTATGTTGATTGTTGAGGATAATGTGGATATGCGTGATTTCCTACTCAGTATCTTCAAACACACATATAAAACATTAGTAGCGGAAGATGGTAAGGAGGCTTTGGAAGTCGCAATGGAAAACATTCCGGACATCATTATCACTGATTTGATGATGCCACACATGGATGGACTGGAATTAACGAATAATCTTAAGAAAGACGAAAGAACCAGTCATATACCTATCGTTCTCCTCACTGCTAAATCGGCTGTAGAGAACAGATTAGAAGCTCTGCATGCCGGCGCTGACGACTACATTACTAAACCTTTCTCACCGGTTTACTTAGAAGCAAGAATTGAGAACTTACTGGAGCAAAGACACAAACTACAAGAACACTACCGGAAAGACCTCTTAAAACTCAATCCTAAGAAGGTGGAGAAGGAGGGTGTATCTCCGGAAGAGGCTTTCCTTGCTAAGTTGATGGACTTCATGGAGCGCAACATGGACAACAACAACCTATCTGTGGAGGACCTTGTATCTGAAATGGCTTTGGGAAGAACAGTCTTCTTTAACAAGTTAAAAGGACTTACCGGGCTTTCTCCTGTTGAGTTTATCCGTGAAATCCGCATCAAGCGAGCTGCGCAACTATTGGAAGACGACAGATACAATGTCACTGAGATTACTTACATGGTAGGGATGAACGACTCACGCTATTTTAGCAAATGCTTCAAGACTGCCTATGGAATCACACCAAGTGAGTATAAACGTAATCTTAAAGCACAACGAGAAGACAATAAATAAGCCGTATAAACAACGCTACATATTTCTCTCGTATTGTTTGACTTATTATTCAAGAGAACCTTTTTTCCTGTGAAAAAGGGTTCTCTTTTTTCTTACTTATCTACGTTCTAATATGCTTTATTGGTGTCTGATAAGACACTGAGGATGCTTAATTCTTTGTCTTACAAAGAATCTTATCTTGATCATTGCTGAATAGCCTACTAATAACCTACTAATAGCCTACTAGGGTATGGTAACGGATATGTCGAGCAGTGGGTGCCGAAAGGCTTTTCCATTTTTACCGGACAGCCATAAATGAGTATCTATCCTTGCCTATTTCCTAGTGTTTTTCTATTTTTGTAAACCCACGTCAACAAAATAGTTCTTACATTGTTAGAGTAGTATGAACGAACAATATATCATTCTTAGCGTAGGTCTCCTACTGCCCTTTTGGGGAACTGTGTTAGGTTCTGGTTGCGTGTTTCTATTTCGCAACTCCATCCCGGCGAGTTTGCAAAAAGTCATGTTAGGGTTTGCTGCCGGCGTCATGGTGGCTGCCAGCGTATGGTCATTGCTGATTCCATCTATGCACATGTGCGCAGCCATGGGAAGATGGTCCTTTCTCCCTGCTGCTGCGGGTATGTCAGTTGGAATGTTGTTTTTATGGGCAATTGACCACACTCTCCCCCACCTCCACATTGGCAGTAGTCATCCTGAGGGTATGCCCAGCGGACTGAGTAAACATGCTATGCTGCTCATGGCTGTCACACTGCATAACATCCCTGAAGGAATGGCTGTTGGTATTGTATTGGCAAGTGCTCTCACCGGAGAGCTAAGCCTCAATATGGCTGCTGCACTTAGCATGTCCATTGGTATCGCCATTCAGAATTTCCCGGAGGGTGCAGTTGTTTCTCTTCCTTTGCGCAGCGCAGGGCTGAGTCGGCGTCACTCCTTTGGCTTAGGTGTCCTTTCGGGTATTGTAGAACCCATAGGTGCCATCATTGTCATTTTGTTGGCACACTACATCACCCCCCTTGTGCCCTATTTACTCGCCTTTGCTGCGGGCTCTATGCTCTACGTGGTGGTAGAAGAACTCATTCCTGAATCGGCTGAAGGCAACCACTCCAACTTGGGCACAATAGGTTTTGCCGTCGGGTTTATTGTGATGATGTCGCTTGATGTCGCACTCGGATAGATATATTAGTGGGACAAAAGGCATGCTATTTGCTTGTTTTTTCGTATATTTGCAACGATAAATACATTATCAACTTTTTTCACAACCACAAAAATAACTATAGGTATAATAAAGATTTTTTTAGACTATGACAATTGATCAATTTAATTTTGCCGGCAAAAAGGCTATTGTTCGCGTGGACTTTAATGTTCCATTGAATGAAAACGGACAAATCACTGACGACACACGTATCCGTGGTGCTCTGCCTACTTTGAAGAAGATTCTTGCTGATGGTGGTAGCCTCATCATCATGTCTCACATGGGTAAACCAAAGGGTAAGGTTAATCCTAAGTATTCTTTAAGCCAGATTGTGGATGCGGTTTCTGCTCATTTGGGCGTTGCCGTACAGTTCGCTCCTGACTGCGCTCAGGCTGCTGACGCTGCTGCTGCCCTCAAACCGGGTGAAGTACTCTTGCTTGAAAATCTTCGTTTCTATGGTGAAGAGGAAGGAAAACCTGTGGGCATCGATAAGGAAGATCCTCAATATGAAGAGGCTAAAAAAGCAATGAAAGCTTCACAAAAAGAGTTTTCTAAGACGCTTGCGTCTTATGCTGACTGCTATGTAAACGATGCTTTCGGTACTGCTCACCGCAAACATGCTTCTACTGCTGTCATCGCCGACTATTTTGACAACGACCACAAGATGTTAGGCTACTTGATGGAGAAGGAAGTAGAAGCTGTTGAAAACATCCTCAACAACATCAAACGCCCGTTCACTGCTATCATGGGTGGTTCTAAGGTTTCTACCAAGATTGGTATTATTGAAAACCTGATGGACAAGGTGGACAACCTGATTCTCTGTGGGGGTATGACCTACACCTTTGCTCGTGCTAAAGGGGGTCATGTGGGTAGTTCTATCTGCGAAGAAGATAAATTAGACTTGGCACTTGACATTATCGCACAGGCTAAAGCTAAGGGTGTTAACCTTGTTTTAGGAGTGGACTGCGTAGCCGGTGATGCGTTCAGCAATGATGCTAACACGCAAGTGGTACCTGCCAATGCTATTCCTGATGGTTGGGAAGGTATGGATGCCGGTCCTAAGACTCGTGAACTCTTCACCAACGCCATCGAAGGCTCTAAAACGATTCTTTGGAATGGTCCTGCCGGAGTGTTTGAATTTGACAACTTCACTGCGGGTTCTCGTGCAGTAGCTGAAGCCATTGCTAAAGCCACTAAAGAAGGTGCTTTCTCTTTGATTGGAGGTGGTGACTCTGTTGCATGTATCAATAAATTTGGTATGGTTGACCAAGTGTCTTACATCTCTACCGGAGGTGGTGCACTTTTGGAAGCCATTGAAGGAAAAACACTTCCTGGAGTAGCTGCTATCAAAGGATAATCACACAATAATTATCTCTCACAAAAGGTGTGTCAACGCATTGGTTGGCACACTTTTTTTATGTTCACAGGACTTATTCGGGTAACGTGATATACATCTCACAGTTGTGACAATCAAAGTGGAGTTGCAGGCGTTGATTGCCGTGTTGCAGGAATAGTGGGTAGCTTGCTTGTTGGGCTGCGTGTGGATGGTGCTTCGGACACATGCCCATCTCATAGCGCAAGCAGTACTTGCACGTCATAAGGCGCGCGTTCTTCACGGGCTTTTGTTCAAAGGCGGGTTCTATGGTCTCCACTCCATGGTCTTGATAAAATGCCTGTGCTTTTCGATTGTACACATTGGCTGCATAGGTCAAGGACGGGGCATAATGTTGGTGAGCCTGCTCATGGCGCATGTGGGGTGTTGGCTTCTGTGCTGAGAGCATCTGTATCATTTGTGCCACAGCTTCTCTTCTGGCTGCATTCAAACGCGATGCAGGCAAGAAATAGTTCTCTGCTTGATGTATCTCTGTATGCATTGCCACAAACGGTGTGTCTCCCAACTTTGCCAACTGTTGTCGTATGCTTTCCGCCATGCGCTCGGGTTGTTGTGCCGCAACCTGGGCTTCTGGTAGCAATACAGTGACCTCCTTGTTCCTTGTCAACTCTGTCATTTGCAAACTAAAACCATCCTCCACCACCGACAGGGTCCACTTCACCGGTAGTTTTCTCTCTGCTGTTTTTTGTGTTAAAATCGTTTCAAATCGTTGGTCGTAGTTTCGCAAGAGTGGGGTTCCTTTTTGGGTTTTTTCCAAGGATGTGAGGGTGGTAATCGTTGTGAGGACTCCTCCTTGCAGTGTGTTTACTCTGAATCCATTAAATCCTTTTTCTGAGACATAGCAGAGTCCGTCCCCGTTATGCAACTCAGTGCTTAGACGTGCTTTCATTTGTTTTCCATCCACCGCAATGATTTCTCCCACACACTCACCGGTTGATTTTGGCGTGTCCCATTGGGCTATCTTGGTGCGTTCGCCGGTAAGGAAATAGTCTGTTTGTCCCCGATGAAAGGTTTTGGTTGGACAGGGCTCAAAGAAATGTGTCACCTTGCCACATGAGGCAGGCGTCAAGTGAGGATGCTCCTGCATAATCCGGTCGAGCTTCTGCCTGTAGTAGCTCACCACATTTTTCACATAGTTCACATCCTTCAGGCGTCCTTCTATCTTAAACGATGTAACTCCTGCTTGGGCCATTTGCCACAAATAGTCGCTTCTGTCCATGTCTTTCAGAGAGAGCAGGTGTTTGTTTTGCAGGTATTTTTGTCCTCTTGCATCCACTAAGTCGTAGGGCAAGCGACACAGTTGCGCACATGCTCCTCTGTTGGCACTGCGCTGACAGATTGCCTGACTCAGATAGCATTGCCCGCTGTAGGACACACACAATGCTCCATGCACAAAGGCCTCCAATTCAATGGAGGTGTTGGCCCGTATTTCGGCTATTTGTTGCAAAGAGAGCTCACGTGCCAATACTACTCGTGCAAATCCACACTTTTCCAGAAAACTCACTTGCTGGGGACTTACATTGTTAGCCTGTGTGGAAGCGTGTAGGCGAATGGGGGGCAAGTCTAAGCGCAACAAGCCCATGTCTTGTATAATGAGCGCATCCACACCAATCTTATACAGTTGATGCACCAATGTTTCTGCTTCTCTTATCTCCCGGTCATCCAGAATGGTGTTTAGCGTCACCAGTACTTTTGCTCCATACAGATGTGCTTCTCCCACAAGACGCTCTATATCGTTCAGCGAATTGCCGGCTGCTTGGCGCGCGCCAAACTTTGGTGCACCGATATACACCGCATCCGCTCCGTGGCGAATGGCTTCAATGCCTATTTCTGCATTCTTGGCGGGAGAAAGGAGTTCTAATTGCATGACTTACGCTAATTCACTGAGTTCTAACCACCGCATGGTTTTTTCATCTATCTCGTCATTCAGTTCTTCAAAACGCCGTGACAATGCCGTGATTTCATCTACGGAGCAAGTGCCCGATGAAAGTTTTTCGGTAATTTCTTTTTTCTCTTCTTCCAAGCGAGGGAGTTCTTCTTCTAGTTGTGCCCACTCCTGCTTTTCCTTAAAACTCATGCGCTTGGGCTTGTCATTAACCGGTTTTTCTGCGGCAACGCTCTTTTTGGGTGCTTCCTTCGGTTTGGCAAGTGCTTGTTGCTGTTCTCGCCATTCTCGATAGCTCGTGTAGTCACCCGGAAAGTCTTGTATCTTTCCTTCTCCTTGAAACACGAGTAGGTGGTCTATCACCTTGTCCATGAAGTAACGGTCGTGGCTCACCACGATCAAGCATCCCTTGAATGCCCTGAGATATTCTTCCAGGATATTGAGGGTTACAATGTCCAGGTCATTGGTAGGCTCGTCTAATATAAGGAAATTAGGATTTTTAATGAGGACAGTACACAAGTGAAGCCTTTGTTTTTCACCCCCACTGAGTTTATACACATAGTTGTGTTGTGCTTCTGGTGAGAACATAAAGTGTTGCAAGAATTGTGATGCAGAGAGTCGTTTTCCTCCCCCCAGGTCAATTTCTTCAGCTATATCCCTCACCACATCAATCACCTTCATGCGTTCATCAAAGTGGAGTCCTTCCTGTCTGTAGTATCCAAAGCGCACCGTGTCACCAATGTCAAACCTTCCGCTATCCGGTTTCACTTCTCCCAATAATAGTTTCAGGAAGGTTGATTTACCCGTACCGTTTTTTCCTACAATGCCCAATTTTTCATATCGGGCAAAGTTATAATAGAAATTATCCAATATCTTCAAGTCGCCAAATGCCTTGCTCACATATTGTGCTTCAAAGATTTTGCTTCCAATGTAGGAGGCCTTCACTTCGAGTTGCACACTGTCATCCACCAGTCTTTGTTTCGCTCGGTCTTCCAGCGTGTAGAAATCATCTATTCTTGCTCGTGCTTTGTGTCCGCGTGCTTGGGGTTGTCGTCTCATCCAGTCGAGTTCTCTTCTGTAGAGATTCTGAGCCCGTTGAGTTTCGGCATTAAACTGTTCGATACGTTCCGCACGTTTTTCCAGATAATAGCTATAGTTGCCTTTATAGTGGAAAAGCGTCTGTTGGTCCAGTTCCAATATGTCGCTACACACTCTGTCGAGGAAATAACGGTCGTGTGTCACCATAAACAGCGTCATCGTTGATCTTCTCAGAAATTCTTCCAGCCATTCCACCATTTCAAGGTCAAGATGGTTAGTGGGCTCATCCAGAAAGAGTAGGTCGGGTTCTGAAATCAACACATTAGCAAGCGCCACACGCTTGCGTTGTCCTCCGGAGAGTTCACCCATCTTTTGCGTGAAGTTGTCAATGCGCAGTTTTCCTAATATCTGCTTAATACGAGTCTCATAATCCCAGGCCTTGTGTACATCCATTTCAGCCATGGCAGCAGCCATTTCTTCCGAGTCGCCATTTTGCAGTGCATGTTCATAACGCGCAATCGTACGCAAGGCTTCGTTGTTGCATTGCAGACACGCATCTAAGACTTGCAACTGAGGATTAAACTCCGGTTGCTGATCCAGATATGCCACCCGCAGTCCGTTGCGAAAAGAGATCGTTCCGCTATCGTAGTCTTCCTTTCCGGCTATGATGTTGAGCAGGGTGGTCTTTCCCATCCCGTTCTTTGCCACCAGCGCCACTTTTTGTCCTTCAGCCAATCCGAATGAGATGTTCTGAAAGAGTATTTTGTCGCCAAACGACTTCGTTAAGTTCTCTATTTGCAGATAGCTGACGGGCATAAATTAAAGACGTGTGTAAAGATAAGCTGCATAAATACACAAGAAGACCAGTCCTTGCCATCTTTGCAGTTGGCGTTCTTTATTAGTGTAGAGAAATCCGAGCAATAGCAAGCTGCTGCATCCCGCCATAAACGCGTCCAACATCAACCCATCATAAGAAGGCAAGGGACGTATGCAGGCACTCACACCCAACACAAAGAACACATTAAATATATTGCTGCCAATCACATTCCCAATGGCAAGGTCGGAGTTTTTCTTGTATGCCGCCATTGCGGAAGTGGCTAATTCTGGTAGAGAGGTACCAAGTGCCACCACAGTAAGACCGATGACATGCTCACTCACGCCTAAAGAACGTGCAATATTTTGAGCTGAAGCCACAATAGCCTGTCCGCCTATGATGAGTCCTGTCAATCCCACCACAATCAAGCCTATCGCTTTCCAGGCTGGAATAGGAACAAATTCCTCTCCTGCTTCTGCCGGATGTTTACGCGCATGGCGCATGGTAAGCACCATGAAAAAACAGAAGCACAACAACAAAAACACCCCACCCCATCTGTTCACTCCGCCTTCACCTGGAGTGAGCATCACCAAACAAAGCACTGCAAATCCTGCAAACGTACTCAAAGGTATGTCTTGTCTGCGTGAAGATTTTTGCGAAGCTACAGGATAGATTAAAGCCGATACGCCTAAAATAATCAAGGTATTAATGATATTGCTTCCCAATATATTGGTAAGGGCTATTTCGGAAGAACCATTAATGGCTGCCACCAGATTCACCACCAGTTCTGGCGCTGAAGTTCCAAAAGCCACTACAGTCAGTCCTATCACCAAGTCGGGCACATTAAAGCGCTTGGCTAATCCTGACGCACCATTCACCAGCCAATCAGCCCCCAATATTAAGAATACAAAACCGGCAACTATGAGGAGGTAAGACAAATAAATTGGATATGCTTCTAATGTCATCATGTCAACTTCTATCTACACGTTAAATCTAAAATGCATGATATCTCCGTCTTGCACAAGATATTCTTTACCTTCCACACTCAGTTTTCCGGCATCTCTACATGCACTTTCTGAGCCCAATGTCACAAAGTCTTCATACTTAATCACCTCCGCACGAATAAATCCTCGTTCAAAATCCGAGTGTATCACACCCGCACATTGTGGTGCTTTATATCCGTCCATGAAGGTCCATGCTCTCACTTCGTCACTACCGGCTGTGAGGAATGTTTTTAAGTTTAAGAGTTTATAAGCTGCCTTTATCAAGCGTGCCACGCCCGATTCCTGAAGTCCTATTTCTTCCAAAAACATCTGGCGCTCCTCATAGGTTTCCAGTTCGGCAATTTCCGACTCGATTTTGGCGGCCACCACCAGCACTTCTGCTCCTTCGTCAGCCACTGCCTTTTTCACCATTTCCACATACTCATTACCATTCACGGCTGAGGCTTCATCCACATTGCACACATACATCACCGGCTTTGCCGTAAGCAAGAACAATTCACGAGCCACTGCTTGTTCGTCTTTCGTTTCAAGTTGCACAGTGCGGGCTGACTTACCTTGTTCCAATGCTTCCTTATAGCGCATATACACCTCACAAGCCAATTTAGCTTGCTTATCACCGCCGCTTTGCGCTTGTTTTTGCACCTTTTGCAATCGATTTTCCACAGTCTCAAGGTCTTTCAGTTGGAGCTCCGCATCAATAATCTCTTTATCTCTCAGAGGATTAACACTTCCATCCACATGCACCACATTAGGATCATCAAAGCAACGCAACACATGGAGTATCGCATCTGTTTCTCTAATGTTAGCCAAAAACTTATTTCCGAGTCCATCTCCCTTGCTTGCTCCCTTCACGAGTCCGGCTATATCCACTATTTCCACTGTGGTTGGCACCACACGTTCAGGCTTGCATAGTTCAGCCAATTTATTCAGTCGTTCATCGGGTACGGTGATTACCCCCACATTGGGTTCAATCGTACAGAAAGGAAAGTTGGCAGATTGAGCCTTCGCATTAGAAAGGCAATTAAATAAAGTGGACTTACCCACATTCGGTAGTCCTACGATTCCGCATTGTAAAGCCATATTCTTAGTCTATAATAAATAAAGTGCAAATAAAGTGCAAAGATAGCGCAAACCGAAAGCAGAACAAAATAAATTTATTTAATTTTTTTATGCTGAGGTGAAGCCTATCTTATTTAAAGATAGTGAAAGGAACAAACGAGTAAAATATATGAAGTTTACTTCAATATATTTTGCAACGAGTGCAGTTTATCTTATCAAAAGATAGTGCAAACCGAAAGCAGAACAAAACAAGTGCAAGGTGAATGCAGAATAAAATAAGCTTGCTTATTTTTGATACTGTTTCGTGTATATTTGAATACTTAGGTTTGACATCATTTCCTCATACAAAAGCTAACTAAGAAAGCACTGTCGCCCTGTTCAGGGGGCATAGCGAGGTAAAAATAGAATTAGTTTATATAACTCCCTCACATTCAAGTTCTAATCGCACTGTCGCCCTTTAAGGGGGACGAGGTGGCTTGCCACCGGAGGGGGTATGTCTGTGAGGGTTTAAGCGTAGTTTCACGACGGAGTTCCGAGTGGAATGGAGCGCCAGCGGAATGGAGCGGAG
>JAGCLD010000026.1 GCA_017647145.1 Paludibacteraceae bacterium | reverse complement strand
CATGGAGCACACTTCACCATAGGAAAAGAAAAACTCGCAAAACCCTTTAACACAGACACAACCATTATAAAAAACGCACAAACATGGGTCAAAAAATACTACAATAACACCTTCCTGGCAGACCATTACGCACAAAAAGGATACATAGTATTAGTAGCAGACGCACTACTCTGGGGAGAAAGACAAGCAGAACAAGGAACACAACACCACCAACAACAAGCAATCGCAGCAGGATTAATCCAATTAGGATACACACTACCAGCAATCATGCTACACGACGACATACGCACACTACAACTACTATGCTCACTACCATACGTTGACACAAAAAAAATAGGATGCCTAGGATTCTCAATGGGAGCATACAGAGCATGGATGCTATCAGCAGCAACAACACAAATCAAAGCAACAGCAGCAATATGCTGGATGACAACAACCAAACACCAACTAACACCACCAATGAAACCCAAAGGAAACTCAGACTACAACACAATCATACCAGCATTAGCACAAAAACTAGACTACCCACACATAGCAGCACTCACATCACCAAGACCACTACTCCTATTCAACGGAACAAAAGACAAACTATTCCCAATAGAAGGAGTAAAACAAGCCTATCAAATCATAGAAAACATATACAAAAAAGACAAAGCAACACACAACCTCAACCAACAACTCTGGGACACAACACACACATTCACAAAAGAACAACAAGAAGCCACACTCAACTTCTTCCAAAAACACCTAAACACAACACCATAGAAGACAACAAAAACACACATGCAACAACCAGTAGACATATACCAAACAGTAGAAAACTACATCAATAACACCAACAAATCAATATTCCTAACAGGAAAAGCAGGAACAGGAAAAACAACACTCCTGCAAAAAATACAACAAACATCCACAAAACAAATCGTAGTAGCAGCACCTACAGGAGTAGCAGCCATCAACGCAGGAGGAACCACACTACACTCACTCTTCCAACTACCATTCACACCATTTCTCCCAACAGAAGAAATGCAAAAACAACTCATATCATCAATACAAATGCGTAAACAACGCAGAAGAGTCATCTATGAAATGGACCTACTCATTATTGATGAAGTAAGTATGGTCAGAGCAGACCTATTAGACGCAATAGACACACTACTAAGACACCTACGCTATAAACCCAACACACCATTTGGAGGAGTACAACTACTACTCATCGGTGACCTATTCCAACTAGCCCCAGTAGTAAAAGAATCAGAATGGAAACTACTAGAACAACACTACAAAGGAACATACTTCTTTCACAGCAAAGCATTCCAACAACTCAACACACTCCACTTTGAATTAGACAAAATATTCCGACAACAAGACAAAACATTCATACACATACTCAATCAAGTACGCAACAACCAAATCACAACACACGAACTACAAACACTAAACCAACGCTACCAACCAAACTTCAAAAACAAAGAAAAAAACTACCACATCATCCTCACAACACACAATGCCAGAGCAGAAGAAATCAATAACCAACAAATGAATAAACTATGGAGTAGAGAATACACATACCAAGCACAAATACAAGGAGACTTCCCCGAAAAAAACTATCCGACAGAAGCAACACTACACCTCAAAAAAGGAGCAAGAGTCATGTTTGTCAAAAACGACACCCAACAACCACGACAATACTACAATGGACAAATAGGAAAAATCACAGCAATCACACAACACACAATCACAGTAGAAAGCGAAGGAGAAAAAATAGAAGTCAAACCCATGGAGTGGGAAAACATACACTATGAAACAGACCAAGCCACAAGAACAATCAAAGAAACAATAATCGGAACATTCAAACAATACCCACTCAGACCAGCATGGGCAATCACCATACACAAAAGTCAAGGACTAACATTTGACAAAGTACTCATTGATGCAGAAGCAGCATTCGCATATGGACAAGTCTATGTCGCACTCAGCAGATGCCGCTCACTAGAAGGAATTATACTAATGAGCCCCATCAACACACACTCATTAGAAAACGACAAAGAAATACTTGCATTTGAAAAAACAAAAACACCAACAGAAGACATACAACAAACACTAAAAAAAGAACAGAACAACTATCTACTACAACTCACATACAGTATATTTGACTTTGACATACCACTCAAACAACTACAACGCATAAAAGACTACACACAAGAAAAACAAGCACATCTTATACAAATAAACAACGAATACTTGACAAACACACAAAACCAACTCACACAATACAACAACATCAGTCAAGAATTCAAAAAACAAATAACACACATACATCCACAAACAAACTACCTACAACAAAGACTGCAAGCAGCAAACAACTTTTTCCAACAACAACTAAAAGAAAACCTCCTACAACTAAAACCACCATTCCTCACAGACAACAAAACCATTGCACAAGAAGCAGATGAATTAGTAGACAATCTACACACTACATTACATCGCAAAATAGCATTCATGCAAGCCATAGCAGAAGAGTGGAGTAGCGAAAACTATTTCGCCGCTAAAAACCAAGAAATCCCATCATGGGGCCAAACAACACTAGCCACAATACAACAAGCAACAACAACAGAAACCAACAATATACACTACCCACAACTATTCAGAAAACTGCAAACATACAGAATAGAAAAAGCAAAAACACAACAAATACCACCCTATATGGTACTATCCACAAAAGCTTTGATTGAAATCACCAATAACCTCCCACAAAAAGAAAAAGAACTACTAAAAATCAAAGGAATAGGAAAAACAAAAGTGGAAAAATATGGTAAAGATATCATAGCTATCATTGACCAATTTACAGCTGAAAACCAATTAGAAGGATTTGTGGCACAGAAAATGTTCTTTAATCAAGAAAAGAAAAACAAAAAATGACAACAGCTCAAACATATCTCACCATACCACAACAAGGCGAAGGACTTTACAAAGAAAAAGGAAGCAAATTCATAGCCTATGCCATTCCAGTACAAACGGTTGAAGAAGTCAAAAACATCATAAAAGACTACCAAAAACAATACTATGACGCACGTCATGTATGCTATGCATATATGCTCGGACCAGACAGAGAAGAATACAGAGCAAACGACGATGGAGAACCATCAGGTACAGCAGGAAGACCAATATTAGGACAAATAAACAGTCGCAACCTCACCAATGTATTAGTCATAGTCATTAGATACTTTGGAGGCATACTTCTAGGAACAGGAGGACTCATCGTAGCCTATAAACAGGCAGCCTCAGAAGCACTAGAAGCAGCAGGACAAATAGAAAAGATAGTAGAAATAACACACAACGTATATTTCGACTACCAACACATGAATGATATCATGCGCATCATAAAAGAAGAAGAAGCAACAATCATCAACAACCAATTCCACCAAACATGCCAAACAACATTCACAGTACCCAAAGCAAGAGAACAACGACTCATACAACGAATGACAGACCTTCGCACAGTTAAAATAGAATAAATCATTGGCATTCTACAGAAAATACACTAACTTTGCAACAACACACAATCATAAAATATAAACCCAACAAACACTATGAACAAAATATTACAAATCATCATAATACTATTGTGTTGCACACTAACAATAAATATGCACACACAAGCAGCAACACCTCAAGCCAAACCATTTACCATTGTCATAGATGCAGGACATGGGGGAAGAGATCCGGGAGCAATTGGTAAAATCACAAGAGAAAAAGACATCAACCTAGCCATAGCACTCAAATTAGGAAAACGAATAGAGCAGGGGATAGAAGACGTAAAAGTACACTACACACGCACTACAGACATATTCCTCCCATTACAAGACAGGGCCAACTATGTCAACAAACAAGGAGCAGACCTATTCATATGCATACACACAAACGCAGTAGACAACCCCAACGTAAAAGGAGCTGAAACATTCACACTCGGATTAAACAAAGCAGAATCCAACTTGGACGTTGCCATGCGTGAAAACTCAGTAATCCTATTAGAAGATGACTACAAAGCCAACTACCAAGGTTTTGACCCAAACTCAGTAGAATCATACATTATGTTTGACTTTATGCAAGACCAATACCTTGATAAAAGCCTCTCATTTGCAGTATTAGTACAAAACAACATGACAACAAAATGCGCACGTTATGACAGAGGTGTACGACAAGCTGCATTCTGGGTTCTACACAAGTCAGCATGCCCAAGTGTATTAGTAGAAGTAGGATTCATCACAAACCAACAAGATGAAAAATACCTAGCATCTGAAGAAGGAAGAAATGCACTCGCCGACGCAATATACAATGCAGTAGTACTGTATAAAAAAGACATCGATAAGAAAAACGGAATAATAAAAACACAAGAGCAACCCAATGTTACTGCGAATACAGACAACAAAGAACAAAAAACAACAATCGCAAACACAATCTGCTACAAAATTCAAATAGCAGCAGTCAAAGAACAACTACCCGCCAATGATCCAGCATTTAAAGGGTTGAAAAATATCCAATACTACAAAGAAAACAACTATTACAAATACACCTACGGAGAAGAAATAACATTTGAAGCAATCAATAAACTACACAAAGAAATCAAAAACAAATTCCCCGACTCCTTTGTTGTAGCATTTAAGGATGGACAAAAAATTAATGTCAAAACTGCAAGACAATTAGAACAAACAAAATAAATACAAAACATATTATGAAACAAAACAATAACACAAAACGAGTCATTAAAGTAGGAATTGTAGCAATTATCAGTCTGTTCTTATTGTATTTTGGCCTAAATTTCTTAAAAGGAATAGACATCTTCTCTTCCGTAAAAAACTATTATGGAACATATGAAGAAATAGGAGGATTAGTACCATCTGCACCCGTTTACATCAAAGGCTATAAAGTTGGACAAGTAGATGAAGTAAAATATGATTTCACTAAAACACCTGCATTCACAATAACTGTATCAGTTAGCGCAGATATTCAACTTCCCAAAGGAACAGAAATGCAATTGTTTGATGATGGACTGATGGGAGGAAAAGCAGTACAATTCATACTCCCACAACAAGCATCTTACACCAATACATACCAAGACAATGACACACTACCTACAGTTGTCGCAGGAGGACTCATTGACCTACTAGCAGGCGATATGTTGCCAAAAATAACCTCGGCTGTTAATCACATTGACTCACTCTCTATCTCGCTCAATACTTTAATTAACGGAGAAGAAATACAACAAACACTCAAGTCACTGAAAAATACAACGAATGATTTAGCTCATTCTTCTGCACAGCTCAAATCATTGATGCAAAATAAACTACCATCATTAGTAGAAAATGTAGATGTTGTAGTACGCGATTTAAGTACTGTAACCAACAATCTGACAAAAACAGATTTGGCAAAAACGCTCAACAGTGTTGATTCTGTCATGAACAACCTACAAACACTCACTACACAACTTAATGATCCAAATGGTACATTAGGGCTCCTCATGAATGACAAACAGCTTTATCTGAATCTCTCAAATACAGCAGCTAGTGCTGACAAATTGTTGATTGACTTAAAAGAACATCCAAAGCGCTATGTACACTTCTCGCTCTTTGGGAAATAAGAGAAAAAAGAAAAAGAGTAGGGGAAACCACACCACCTGATGTTCAGTCTCTAATTAGTTATACGTATTTTAACACAAAACTATAAGCCATCTTCAAAGAATGAAGATGGCTTATAGTTTTATCAATGAACTACTTGTGCTACTTCTGAAACTGTTTAAGCCGTTTAATTACAGCAAATACAAACCAATCAGGCAAATGTTTAATAATGGGTACAAACAAGTGATTAATCAATCCGGGCATTGTTTGTTTCTTCCCTTTTTGGGAAGCCTTCAAGGCCTTTCTCACTAATTTTGCAGGAGGCATGCTCACACCTAAGCCCACTGCCACTTTACGCCAATAAGTTGACAACCCATATAGTGTCGTATCTACCGCACCCGGACAAACTGCTGTCACTGTGACTCCATGAGGCTTAAATTCATACCACAAAGAACGTGAGAAGTTGAGTATATACGCCTTTGTCGCATTATAGATATTGATGCCTGGCATAGTCATCCATGCAGACATACTAGACATATTGATAATACGACCACTACCTCTTTTTTTCATATCCTCACCAAAATAGCGACACATGCGAGTCACAGCCTTTACATGAAGATCCAACATCAAATCTATACGTCGAGGATCTGTCTTTACTAATTCATTAAAGAAAAACACTCCGGCATTGTTCACCAACACATCTACATCCATCTTATGTTCATGACAATAGTTCACCAAATCCTTCACTGCATTCTCATCAGTCAAATCCACATAGAGTGGGGTAACATCCACATTCCATTCACGATGCAGTGAAATGGCGGTTTCTTTAATCTCTTTCTCTTGGTTAGATACAATTAGCAAATCATATCCCTGTTCTGCTAAAGCTTTAGCATACTCTAAGCCAATTCCTGAACTTGCTCCTGTTACTAATGCTAACATATTCTTTATTATTTGATATTCATTTTTATATTATTTACTCAATCAAATCTTCTATAATTCTATTGAGTATCTTTAATCCCTTTCGAGTGGCAGACAAGTGGTAATCACAGCATTGTAGTAAACCTTGCGAAAGATAGGGAGCGGCCAGCTTTTGGCAACTTTCCTTTTTGCTTTCTCCAAACATTTCACCTGCATGATTCATATCCATCCCCTCTCTTGTTCTCATCCTCAACATCACATATTCCTCCCATTTTTGTTGGCTTGTGAGTACTTCCTTTTCGTGAGGAACCACTCCACTTGCTATTTTCGTGATATACTCTTCCAAATGCTCCACATTCCATTGACGCGAAGTATAATTATAAGAATGAGCTCCTGGCCCAAATCCGAAATAAGGAGTATCATTCCAATAGGAACTATTATGACGTGAACGAAAGCCTGGTTTAGAAAAATTGGACACCTCATAATGTTCAAATCCACCATTTGTCAAACAATCACACAAGTAGTCATACATTTCATTATAAATATCATCCTCTTGTTCCTTTATTCGACCTTCTTCTAACATCTGAGAGAGACGAGTTCCTGACTCATAACTCAAGCCATAGGATGAAATATGTTGCAGATCAAAACTAAGTGTCTTGTTCACACCTTGCTTCCACATTTTCACATCCTGATAGGGTAGTCCATATATCAAATCGACGCTTATATTCTTAAATCCTGTCTTCTTTAATCTTTCAATGGCATTTTCAGCTTGTTTGGATGTATGTCTTCTGTTAATCGCTTTCAATACTTTGTCATCCCATGACTGAATCCCCATGCTCACACGATTAAATCCCATCTCTTTCCAAGCCTGTGAACTTTCTTCAGTCACATCATCTGGATTTACCTCTATAGTTATCTCAGCATTGTCATCCACCTCATATAACTCTTTTACACCAACCAAGATTTTTTCTAATCCTCGTAGGGGTAATACACTCGGAGTACCACCACCTAAATAAATAGTAGAAATACGTTGCTGGGGTAAATAATCTCTCCTCAATCCCATTTCCTTAATAATCGCTTCAGTCAGTCTGTCAGCCTCACCAGTCTTGATAGTAGAAAAGAAGTTGCAGTAATAACAACGACTTTTACAGAAAGGAATATGAACATAGCAGCCTGCCATCTCTAATTTTAAGTACTATTTCGCTTTATTTAGGTCAAATATGAAAAAAATAGCTTTAATTATTTATTTTTTTTGCAAAAATACGAAGAAAGTTTGGTAGGTGAAAAAAAAAGTATTACCTTTGCACCGTTTTTAAGAAACACGGGGTGTAGCGCAGTCCGGTTAGCGCACCTGCTTTGGGAGCAGGGGGTCGTGGGTTCGAATCCCGCTACCCCGACAGAAAGAAATGAGAAGTTTAATCACAACTTCTTGTTTCTTTTTTTATCTATACCTACTTAAGAATGAATAAATGGGCTCAGTAGAAAAACAAGATCCTACTGTTGAGTAGATGCTTTTTCCTGATAACATGGCCAAGAACATAAGTCTTTATCAAACCAATCTCTAT
This sequence comes from Paludibacteraceae bacterium, assembly GCA_017647145.1. Classification (GTDB taxonomy): domain Bacteria; phylum Bacteroidota; class Bacteroidia; order Bacteroidales; family Paludibacteraceae; genus Gallipaludibacter. The sequence continues at coordinate 34,957 of JAGCLD010000026.1, read as the reverse complement.
AATAACGAAATCTATGCATCCTAACCAACAAAGTTGCACATTAGGATAGGAGAGCCTTGGTCGCAATGTAAATGCATACATATAACATTCCTTATAAAATTAGAATTCCCTCCAATAGGGTAGCTGAAGTAAGCTACACATAGACAGAGAAACAAAACTCTATTTATAATCGATACCAATATCCCTTATTCACCTCAAAACAGCTTTACACTCGTATTTACATTCTGCTTCGTGAGAATTGAATATTTATGGGTAGAGGTGAATTTGCTCAGAAATATCTCAGTTCAGTTATTTAAACACATCCCTTCATTCTGTACTTTTGTAAAAGTAAACATATTATACAAATGTATAATAATAAAAATATACATTTTATACAGATGTAAAAGTGTCCAATATACCGCATACATACACCCAATCTCACAAATTGCCATTTCTATCACTAATTAAATTCACATTTGTTATTTGTGTATCATTTACCAAAATACATATTCATTTTAATACATATAAGTTATTAATCATCAGTATTACAATACTTTATAATTTATTTCTAAAGAGAATATATAATATAATTAGAGTAGGGGAGTGATTTATTCATTTTTAAATTAAATTATATGCAAAAATAAACCTATATGCCTAATAATCAACTAAACAAGAAGTATTCTTAAAGTAAATAAGATGAAAATGTCATTTATGGGTACAAATCAGGTATATTCCATCAATTCTACAAGTATAATCTGTGGTTATATTAACTTGATAAAGTCTCTTTTTTAAGCTTTTATTTAGATCTAACCATTTTTACATACCATATATACTAAAGTCACATACAGCGTCATTTACCATATAAAAGCACTATGTTTTATACATCTGTTCTCTTATATCTCTTATAATAACTTAGATCAGTTTACTTTTGTCTAATATTATAATGTTACATATGTAATATACAAAATTTACTGATGTAAAAACCTCGGCATTTGCATATGTAAAGCAAATTAATTACTTTTGTAAACCGCAAAATTGTATAATAGTATGACAGAAAAAGAACGTATTGAGGCATTGATGCGTCATGAAGGTTTTAGTTTATCTCAGTTTGCAAATGAGATTAATATTCAAGGTTCCACTTTATCACACATCATGAATGGACGCAACAACCCAAGTCTGGACGTGATGAAAAGAATTTTAGAACGTTTTCCATCTATTAGTCCAGATTGGCTTATTTTTGGACGTGAGCCAATGCGTCGTCAAATATCGCATTCTCACGAAATGCCAAGCTTATTCGACATCCAGGAAATCTTAACTCCTAAACAAGCCCAACAACAAGAAAGTATTCCTCTACATGATCAGGATATTCAACAACAATCAATAACTATTAATAACCAGAAGACAATCACTAAAGTTGTCATATTTTATTCCGACAACACTTATGAGGAAATTATCCGATAAATACCTTTACCATAATAATACACAGATAAATATCAACAATTATTTCTTTTATTTCATCTATCAACATGCTTTACTACATCAGCCACTCAAAATGCTTTGCAACACATGATAGAGTAGTTTATTTTTACGCTAATTTCTTTTGCAAGATATTGTATTTGACATAATATGAATTATAATACAATAGTGCTATTCAATGAAGGAATAACTCTAAACCTGATTTATACTTGTCTATTTCAACAAAATGTGGTACATTTGACTCGAACAAAAACATTAGCAAATATGAAATTCGTAGGTATTATTCCGGCACGTTATGGTAGTTCACGTTTTGAAGGTAAACCTTTGGTGGATATATGTGGTAAACCCATGGTTGTACGTGTATATGAACAATCAATGCAAGCACTTGACGAAGTCTATGTTGCGACAGACGATCAAAGAATCTACGATGTCGTTTGTTCTCATGGTGGAAAAGCTATCATGACAAGTACACATCATCGCAGCGGTACCGATCGTTGCTACGAAGCCTATTGTCTTTCAGGTTCTGACGCTGATGTTGTGATTAACATTCAAGGCGACGAACCCTTCATTCAGCCTATTCAGATTGAAACACTTAAACAATGTTTTGATACACCTTCCGTACAGATAGCTACCCTTTGTCGTCGTGTAGATGAAAACGCTGATTTTGAATCTATTTTCGATGCCAACAAAGTAAAAGTTGTATACTCTGAAGTCACTGGCGAAGCCCTATATTTCAGCCGTAGTCTTATCCCATATTTGCGTGGTGTCAATCATGAACAATGGTTAAAATCATTCCCTTACTACATTCACATCGGAATGTACGCCTACCATGCAGATGTTTTAGCCGATTTAACACGTCTGCCACAAGGACGTTTGGAGATAGCCGAAAGTTTAGAACAACTGCGTTGGTTAGAACATGGATACCGAATCAAAATCGGCCAAACCGATGTTTCAACAATAGGAATTGACACACCCGATGACTTGGCTACAGCTATAGCTTGGTGGCAAAATCACCATAAGTAACCTCTCTACTCCCCCTCCCTACCCTAGATACGCTCCTTACAAAGCGTCTCTCTTTTACTGACATGCATACGACACATCAGCCCACTTTGGTATAGCGATTAAAAAAAATCGTAATTTATCGTCAAGCAAAGTAACGGAAAGTAACAAAAAGTAACAGTGCGCTTTCCGGATGTCGTATATTTGCAACATAACAGATAGCATTACTAGGTTATTTGTAGGTTATTAGTAGGTTATTATACATACATCACAAATACAAACACATCATTAATAAAATCTTAATACTATGGCAAAAGTAATATTAAAACATCCGCTCGACACCATTACAGGAGCAATCACCAAAGATGGAATCATTTACAGAAAGAAAAACTACAAAGACCAAAACGGAAAAACCATTGCTCAAGGAGCAAAAGAAATATACATCATCCGACAGCCAAGAAACTACAAAACAAACCCCACCACATCAGCTGAAAAACACCAACAAGACCTCTGGAAACAAACATGCAATATCACACAACAAATCCTTAAAACACCCACCAAAGTACAAATATGGACTGAAAAATTCCATGCACAACTCACAATCCCAGACAAACTATCACCTATCGACCCTAAAACAAACAAACCAAAACAATACAAGAGACTCGACACCTACATCAGAGCAAACATCTATCGACAACTAAAATACGACACAGACCCCAACCTATTACAACACACAGAAGAAATGTTTCAATAAAAATGACTAATTTTGCAGGAAGAAAATCAAAGCAAATTATGCAGAAAGAATATTTATTAGGGAAGAATATAGAAGAACTACGTGAAGTAGCATTAAATGTAGGACTGCCGGCTTTCGCAGCCAAACAGATGGCAGATTGGCTATATAAAAAGAGAGTAGCTACAATTGACGAAATGAGCAACCTATCAAAAAAAGGAAGAGAAGCACTCAATCAACGCTATTCGGTTGGAAGGATAGATCCTACACACAAAGCAGAATCTGTAGATGGAACTAAAAAATACCTCTTCCCTGTTAGTTGTGGAGAAAAAGTAGAAGCTGTCTACATCCCAAGCGCCGATCGCGCCACACTATGTATCTCCACACAAGCAGGATGCAAGATGCACTGCAAATTTTGTATGACAGGAACATTAGGATTTCACGGACAACTCACTGTTTGTGATATGCTCAATCAAATATTTAGCATACCAGAAGCCGACCAACTTACTAATATCGTAGTAATGGGAATGGGTGAACCTATGGACAATGTGGACAATCTATTAAGAACACTCGAAGTAATGACAGCCGAATGGGGATGTGCGTGGAGTCCAAGACGCATTACAGTTTCCACAGTCGGACTAATACCGGGATTAGAACGCTTTCTGCATGAGAGTGAATGCCATCTCGCAGTAAGTCTGCACAATCCTTTCTCACGAGAACGTGAAGATATTATGCCTGTTGAAAAAGCCTACAGACTAAAAGAAGTATTAGAACTCATTAAGCAGTTTGATTTTGCCCACCAACGTCGTGTCTCATTTGAATACATAGTCTTCGCTGGAGTTAATGACACCATTCGCCATGCTGTAGAACTACAAAAAATCTTGCGTGGATTGCCGTGCAGAATCAACCTGATTCGTTTTCATGACTCTGACCAGTGTGAACTCAAATGCGCAAGCGACGAAAGAATTGCATTCTTGCGTGATTACTTAAATGAAAATGGTATCACAACAACAATACGTCAGTCACGTGGCGAAGATATTCTGGCTGCATGTGGTATGTTGATTGCTAAGGAGGGAAATCAGTGAGCAGAATCAGACAAAGGTTGCTTATCGCCCTATGCTTTTGTTTTAATCTAAGTGTGTTTGCCGATGTATCACGTCAACTATTGGCAGATTCCTTAAATGCTTTTGTCAATTCCTATGCGGCAGTTCACCCCGTGCGTGTTCACAGATATGCGATGCGCAATGGAACATTACGAATAGTCACTAACGAACACCTGGCAGCAGTCCCATATCGAAGAGAGGATGTAAAAAGACTCAAAAAAATGCTACGCCGTGTATGCGGAGTTTCAGGAAAAGTGCCGGTAGAGATTATAGCCGGTGGGAAACGTCTGGATGACATACTCCTGCCCGATAGCACATACAGAAATTGTGGAGTCTATTGCATCAAACCTTGTGAACATCCATGGATTTCACCAGAGTTACCCTACTCCATTCAAGGCGGATTAGAAGGAAAGCACATTGCTTTATGGGCAAGTCATGGCTACCACTATGATGTAGATAAGGATCGCTGGGAATGGCAACGAGCACGACTGTTACAAACGGTAGAAGACTTGTTCACCTCTTCATTCACCATTCCTTACTTAGTTCCTATGTTAGAGAACTCAGGCGCTGTTGTCATACAGCCACGAGAACGTGACACACAAACTGAGATGCTTCTGATAGACAACGAGCACACTGACGATGGAATATGCAGAAGTGGACACGAATGGAAAAGACGGGACGGAGGATTCTCAAGAAAATCAGATATATACCTAACTGGAGAAAATCCATTTGAAGGTGGCACACATCTAGTAACTTCCGTTGTCAATAATAAAGAGGACATTAGCTATGTCACATGGCAACCAAAGGTATCTGTCAGTGGAGAATATGCAGTATATGTGAGCTACCAACGCTATGCGAACAGCGTGTGCGATGCTCATTACGAAGTAATTCACAGTGGCGACACAAGTCGCTTTGTGGTCAATCAACACATGGGAGCTGCAGGATGGGTATATTTAGGAAATTTCTACTTCAAAAAGGACGATGAATGTTGCGTCAGATTGAGCAACTACAGTAGCACAAGCAAAGAAGGCGTAGTAAGTGCAGATGCCGTGAGACTAGGAGGAGGAATGGGAAATGTAGCAAGAGGACCGGCAATAAGTATGAATCAAGACACTCAGAATGTGTGCTTTGAACAACATACACCTCGTGTGAGCGGAATGCCACGATGGATGGAAGCAGCACGATATTACCTACAATGGAATGGAGTGCCTGATAGTGTATATATATATAAAGCACCGGAGGGAAAAAATTACAGACCAAATGACTACACCGACGATCTTACATGTAGAGGTAAGTGGGTCAATTACCTATCAGGTGGAAGCGTTGTCAACCCTCATAGAGAAGGAAGTGGCGTGCCACTCGACATGGCATTGGCACTACACACAGATGCAGGAGTCACAGCATTAGATTCAATCATTGGCACCTTAGTGATATATTCATCTCACAATGATAAGCAAGAAAAGGTCTATCCCAATGGTTCAAGTCGTGAACTGGCAAGAGAACTCGCAGACCATATACAAAGTCAAGTGGTCAACGACATTCGAAGTACATATGCACCCGAATGGACGCGACGCGCATTGTATGATAAGTCCTACAGCGAGAGCCGTGTACCTGATGTTCCGGCTGTCATTGTAGAACTGTTGTCACATCAGAACTATGCTGATATGCACTACGGACACGACCCACGATTTAAGTTCTTAGTAAGCAGAAGCATTTATAAAGGAGTGCTGAAATTCCTACATGCACAAGATAGTAGCCAATATTGTGTTCATCCACTACCCGTCTGTGATTTTCAAATTCAAGAGACGGGAGCTAATCAACTAACCTTATCGTGGTCACCACAAGTTGATTCACTAGAACAAACTGCAGTTGCAGAGTGCTATTTAGTTCAATGCAGACTAAACAATGGTGGATGGGACAATGGTATTGTGGTTGATACTACCTCCTATCGTATCACTGTCAAGTATGGCAATCACTATTCATTCCGTGTATCTGCATTAAACAAAGGAGGACGCTCATTACCCTCGGAGACTTTGAGTGTTTGTTTACAACAAAATGCGAAGGGGTGTATTTTGATTGCAAATGGGTTTAGTCGCATAAGCGGACCACAAGGTTTTCATATAGATTCAACCTATGCAGGATTTTATGGTGATGCATGTGGTATAGGCTATGGTAAGAACATAGGCTATGTGGGCAACCAATATGAGTTCAGAAAATCTGTGAGCTGGAGTGATAATGACTCACCGGGATTTGGGGCAAGTTATGCTAACTATGAGCAGAATATTTCTATGGGTAATCTAATGGACTACACCGGAGTGCACGGACGCGCTTTTGCAGAAGAGGGATATTCCTATGTATCATGTAATGCAAATGTACTCGATAGTCTATATCCATCACACTATGACTGCGTTGACTTAATATTAGGCGCACAAGGTACACACCAATTAGGATTGCGAAAGGTAACACGATTGGATCAATGCTACAACCACAATTTACTTGACTATATGGAACGTGTGACACAAGCAGGAGGCAACCTATTGGTCAGTGGTGAAAATATAGGAAGCGACTTAGCAACAGTTGATGATACATTGTTGAAAAGGAGAGTGGAAAACTTGTTACATTACACCCACATGAGTGATAATGCCTCCAATACAGGGAAACTAGAAGTCATAGCCAATAGTTTGCACTGCTTTGGAAAACAAGGAGAAATATCTCATTTCTACACAGAACCTAACCAACATGTATATCCCGTAAAACATCCTGACGGCATTATGCCTAAAAGCAATGGCGCATGCGCTGTGTTAAGATATAAAGAAAATCAACTCAATGCTTCAGTTGCATACAAAGGAGACAAATATCGTTGTTGTATTTTCGGATTTCCAATAGAATGCTTAACTTCGCAGACGGAAATAAATACAATGATAAAACAAATCATTCAATTCTTTGAGAAAAATAATAATATTGATAACTAATTAGAATAAATAACTATGAAACGTTCTTTTTACTATCTTATCGGAATCTTGTTAGTTTTGTTTATCTCAGCAGGGAAAAGACCTACTACACTATTTTTGGCTGGAGATTCAACAATGGCAGATAAAACAGAACTGAAAGAATCGCCAGAAAGAGGATGGGGACAAGTCTTGCCTACTTATTTCAATGACCAACTAGCAATAGAAAATCATGCTAAGAATGGACGTAGCACACGCTCCTTCATCACTGAAGGTAGATGGGATACACTGATTACGCGTGTACAAAAAGGTGACATCGTCATTATTCAATTCGGACATAATGATGCAAAAAAAGAAGACAACAGACGTTATGCTGATACAACGGTCTATCGATATAACCTAATGAGAATGGTACGTGAGGTAAGAGAAAAGAAAGCTACTCCTATTTTGGCCACACCGATAGTAAGAAGAGAATTTGATGAAAATGGTGTTTTAACTGATCGTCATGGAGCATATCCGGATGTAGTACGTAGTTTAGCTAAAGATTTGAAAGTAGAAATGATTGATATGCATCAAGCAAGCATGGAACTAATCAAGGAATTAGGGCAGGCCAAAAGCAAAGAACTATATATGAATGTTCCGGCAGGAGTATATTCAAAATTTCCGGAAGGTAAAACTGACAATACGCACCTAACAGAAAAAGGAGCATTAGAAATTTCACAACTAGCAATTAAAGCTATTGAAAAACAGAAAATCCAACCCCTAAAGAAATATCTACGTAAGGCGAACGAACGCCAAACCACCTACACCACTTTTGCTAATATTAAGTAAATAATGATGAGATTGAGGTTTCTTTTTGTATTGTTCGTAGTAAGTTCTTATTGCTTCGGACAAAAGGTTGAATTGTTTCCTTTTGGAGATTTTGAACAACGCACTGTACGTTACATACATGAGTCGAAATTATTAGGGGGGAATACCAAAACACTCTATGTAGTTGGACCCACTGACACTATTGATGGAAATAAGCCCTACCCCTATGGCAAATACACACCATGGAGTTGTAGTAATGCCTATGCCAATGTCATGGGTATTGCAAAAGGAGCATGCACAGCACAACCCGAAGCCCGCGAAGGGGGTGGATATTGCATGAGATTAGATACTCGCTTTGAAACAGTGATTGTTGCACGTATGGTAGATATCACAGTGGCTATTGCAGGTACATTATTTTTAGGTAAAACCAATGAACCAGTACGTAATGCAGGAGAGCCATACAAGAAAATTGACATGGGAATCCCTTTCACACGACGTCCGATTGGAGTGATGCTCGATTACAAATGTCGCATTTCAGACGAACAAACTCTCACTAAAGCTTTGGGATTAGGCAAAGGACACACAGTGCAAGGACATGATGAAGCGGAAGTCTATATCTACTTGCAAAAGAGATGGGAAGATGAAGATGGAAATGTCTACGCCACTCGTATTGGAACAACACGTCAAAGATTTGTCAAAGACCAACTTGAATGGGTCAATGACTATATGATTCCCATTCACTATGGAGACATTACCAAAAGAACTGACTTTAAAACATATCAAGGTCTATTCCCTGATGGAGGAGAATTCTATTGTGAGAATAGCAAAGGCAAAATGGTAAAAATTCAGGAAGTTGGTTGGGGCAATGGCAATGAACAACCCACACATATCATTATGATGATTACAGCTGGATGCTATCCGGCATTCTATGGTCACATAGGAAACGCATTGTGGGTAGATAATGTTCGTTTTGTATATGAATAATACCTATAGAGTATGAAAATAATAGTAGATTCAAGCATTCAGTTAGATACCGTGCTTAAGGAGCGTTTGGAGGCTTTAGCCAACTCATGGGGACGACAAATTGAAGTATTTGGTAACAGCCCTACAGATTTGGAAGTATTGGAAGATTCTGATAATGCTTTAGTATTTATACTCACCAATAGTCAGCGAAAACATATACGCAAATACTTAGAACATGCTCGTGGACTTCGTATGCCCTATGTGTTCATCACACCACAAATGAACTGTAAAGATACTTTAACTAATGTGCTATTGCCCATAGGCTTTTTAGAAGAGGAAGTAGGGAAAGCTCAATATGCAGCAGCATTCGGACGCTTTTGCGGAAGTCACATATCAGTTCTCAAACCGCATGATTATGGCACCCGTGCACAAAAGAACATAGATAAGGCTGTTTCACTATTTGACAAGTTCGAACTCACATATCAAATTGTGGAAGGCAAGAAAGACAGTTTCAAAATAGAACAAGAAGCAGCTCAAAGAAGTAGCGAATTGGATGCAGATATATTGATTATATCCTCTTCTCGCGATTATGGTTTGGATGACATTATCTTTGGACCCAAGGAACAACATGTTATAGAGAAATCCACTATTCCGGTTGTACTGGTCAATCCACGTAAAGACTTATACTCTCTTTGTGACTGATACCCCACACCATATGCCACAGACCACATCTAGGGGTAACGCATTTATAATAACTATAGCTATAATCTATAGCCTTACACCCAAGTACATGGTGATTTAGTCTCAAGACACCCCCCAAAACACTATTTCATTATCTTGCGTTTATTAAGAGCAGCTTGGTAACGTTGAGCATTGCGATTATGCTCAGCCAACGTACAGGCAAAATTATGTTCACCATTAAAAGTCTCCTTAGCACACATATACAGATAATTGTGCTGCGTACGATTAAGCACAGCCTCTAATCCACTGATAGATGGAATCCTTATAGGACCCGGAGGTAACCCACTATACTTATAAGTATTATAAGGAGAATCTATGGAGAGATGTTTGTAAAGTATTCTTCTTAATGTGAAGTCACCCACAGCATATTTTACAGTCGGATCAGCCTGCAATGGCATCCCTATACGCAAACGATTAAGATACAAACCTGCCACAATAGGTTTCTCCTTCACCTTATTAGTTTCCTCGTCCACAATAGATGCGAGTACGCTCACTTCTGTAGGAGTAAGACCTATTCGATCTGCTTTCTCAAGGCGTTCTACATTCCAAAATGCCGAATAGTCTTTATGTAATCGCTTGATAAGTCCTTTAGCTGTTGTACTCCAATATACTTCATATGTGTTGGGCAAAAACAAAGTAAGTGCAGTCTCAGGCGTTAGATTATACTCTTTAAGAAACTCTGCATTGTCAAGCAGATTATGGATAGTCAGTGAGTCTGTCATCAACTGCTCGGAAAGTCTCTTTGATAATTGGGCTTTGGTGCGTATATTATTAAAAGATATTTTCACAGGAGTCTGTTCTCCATTCCGAAGACGACGAATAAAATGTAAATCTGCTTCTACAGGATTCACTTTATATCTACCCGGCATAACATAATTAAAATGGAGCAACTCAGCATGCAGTTTGAAGTTCCATGGTGACTCTATCACATATGTATCCTTCATAAAAGCCATCAACTCATCAATATTCATCCGACTATTGATGTAGAGAAACTCTTCTTGTTGTGATTTAGTACAAACATTCCGATAGCACATTCTGTATAGTTGATTGACACCTATAGTTGTGGCTACTAAAATGATTGCTAATAGAATGAGTAGGACTGTGCGAACCCATGCGTATTTCGATGTAGATGTTTTCTTAGTTGTTCGTTTTTTGGTCATAAATATATACCCTATTTTTACACTACAAAAATAACGATAATTCTACGATTATCCTAAGTTTATAAATAAAATTCCAATAACACACCATAGATACCATATCATTAATAGGACTACGATAAGCATAGGATAAGCATAGGATAGTGAATTTTATCTCTTTACAAAATAGTAATAAAGAATAATAGTATTAAATCTTTATGGTTACAACATGTTTACTATTACTACAACTGATATAATCAAGCTAATGATGAAGATTTATAATAAAAGGTTTGTATGATTCAGAAAGAATTCTTAACTTTGCACTCGCAAGTTAGCAAGGAAGTGTGGGTGAGTGGCTGAAACCACCAGTTTGCTAAACTGACGTACGGGTAACCGTACCGGGGGTTCGAATCCCCCCGCTTCCGCTCCAAACAAGAGTCTTATTTACACAATGTAAATAAGACTTTTTCTTTTTAAGACACTTCTATATCCTCCCTCCTATTACATACTCCTCTTTAAGAAAGAGTTATTGATGTACTATTGAGAGTATTTTGAATTTATCATACTCGAACTTGATTGATGATTGAGGTATTGAAATCAAGCAGTTTGTGTTATTTTGATGAGGCTTTACCGATGAGTCCTTTGTGATGTAAATAGGGGTATTCTTTCAAGAATGGCTCTGCAAAGATTCCTAAACCGATGTTATCATCAATTTGTTGGGTTGTCCACCATTTAAGTGTATCTCCATATTCTTTTGAGAGTTCGAAATCAATTTCTTTTTCTAATTGTATTACATAGAAAAACATGATTTCATTATCTGATTTTGACTCTACCATGTAAGATGATTTGTATTCTGCTTTCTCGTAGTTTTTAAAGTCTATTGCTTCATAAAGTGTTCGTTCTAAACATGTATCTACTGTTTCACCATACTTCATGTGTTCACTGATTGTAATATCCCAGACATTATTGTAGAATTCGTCTTTCTTACTTCGTTTTCTCAGTAAGAGTTTGTTGCCAGAAACAATGGCTATTCTGACTACAGGATGTGTGTATTTTTGAAAGGAAGATATGCTTGCCGCTTTTTCTATTGATCCTATCACCCCACCCTCTCTGTTGACGATTGGCCACCATTCTTCGTTAAAGAGTTGTCTTCGTATAAGATGGACGCGAATCATCTCATAAACTACTACCAATAACACTAAGCCTGTATATATAGACTTAATGATAAACTCCATCTGATGTTTCTCGTCTGGGTCTGATAAAGGTATAAGTTGCGGACAAAGTAGTTGTGTCAAAATATGCAATAGAGAAACAACAACCAGTATTTTAGTTACTCTAAAAAACTCTTCTATATTGTTCTCCATTGGGAGTGTATTAGCTGTTTTAAGTAGGAATTGCTTAATTTTATTTCTAAGTTCTAATACAATAAACAGTGTGACGACCGTGACAAGTTCTACGAGAATCATGCGTAATTCATCCACTTTGAGTGTATTAGTGATGAGTGCAACCCAGAAACCAATACTGAGTAATACAAATGACGAAAAGGCATGCCATCCAAATACCAGAGGTTGCTTGAAGAAAAAATAGAAAGATAGGTATATAGATATGGGCAATGCGATGTATAGTGCCGGTTGAAGTCCCCAGAAATTATCTACGACATTAAATGCCAACAATGGCAAAAAGTCTATTATTGGATTTACAAATGATTGTCGTATGATTCTTCTCAGTCTTTTCATGATAGCCTCCCCTTTTCTATTACGTAAGAATAACAAACCCCACTGCGAAATTGTTCAGTGGGGTTTGTTATTTTTATGCTAATTGGGAGATTCGAGCAACATATTTACCTATGATATCAAATTCCAGGTTGACTATTGTGCCTTCTTCTATTTGACAGAAGTTTGTATTCTCAAAAGTGTAAGGAATGATTGCTACTTGAAAGGTATTGTCTGTTGGGTTGCAGACTGTTAGACTGACTCCATTCACTGTAACTGAGCCTTTATCAACTGTGAGATAGCCTCTTTTTGCCATATCTTTGTTGAAATCATATTGGAAAGTGAAGTAATAACTTCCGTCGGCTTCTTCTTTCTTAACACATTGGGCTGTCATATCTACGTGTCCTTGCACGATATGTCCATCAAGACGTCCTTCCATCTTCATACTACGTTCAAGGTTTACTTTGTCGCCCACTTTTAACTGTCCAAGGTTGCTTTTGTCTAATGTTTCTTGTATGGCGGTTACTGTATATGTGGTATTTGTTATGTCAACTACAGTGAGACATACTCCGTTATGTGCCACACTTTGGTCTATTTTAAGTTGATCTACAAAGGAACATTCTAATGTTAGATGTAGATTACCTTGTTCTTTACGTAAAGCAACTACAGTTGCTGCTTCTTCTACAATTCCTGAAAACATGATATTTAAGTGTTGATAGTTATCACTGCAAAAATACATAAAATTAATGAATCAGCGCATGCATAACAGGTTTTGTTGTAAACAAAAAGAAGATGGAGTAATGTTACCCCATCTTCTTTGTATCTCATGTGTGAGAATGTTCTTTTTATTACAATTTTGGTCCTGCAGCAACAAGCGCTTTACCTGCTTCGTTACCTGTGAACTTATTGAAGTTCTTAATGAAACGCGCAGCCAAATCTTTTGCTTTTTCTTCCCATTGACATGCACATTCGTAGGTGTCACGTGGATCCAAGATGTTAGGATCTACTCCAGGAAGAGCTGTTGGTACTTCAAAGTCGAAGTAAGGAATCTTCTTAGTTGGTGCTTCATTGATAGAGCCATCCAAGATAGCGTCGATAATACCGCGAGTATCTTTGATAGAGATACGTTTGCCAGTACCATTCCATCCTGTATTCACCAAGTATGCTTTAGCACCAGTCATTTCCATTTTCTTCACTAATTCTTCACCGTATTTTGTTGGGTGCAAGCTCAAGAATGCAGCACCGAAGCATGCAGAGAAGGTAGGAGTTGGTTCTGTAATACCACGTTCTGTACCAGCTAATTTAGCTGTAAAACCAGAAAGGAAGTAGTATTGTGTTTGTTCAGGAGTTAAGATAGATACTGGAGGCAACACACCAAATGCATCAGCTGACAAGAAGATAACTTGTTTAGCGTGAGGTCCTTTAGAAACCGGTTTAACGATGTTTTCAATGTGATGTATAGGATAAGAAACACGTGTATTTTCAGTTACACTCTTATCTGCGAAATCAATCTTACCTTCTGCATCAACAGTAACGTTTTCAAGTAAAGCATTGCGTCTGATTGCGTTGTAGATGTCTGGTTCTGATTCTTTGTCAAGGTTGATTACTTTAGCGTAGCAACCGCCTTCATAGTTAAATACACCTTCGTCATCCCATCCGTGTTCGTCATCCCCAATCAAGAGGCGTTTTGGGTCTGTAGAAAGAGTGGTTTTACCAGTTCCTGACAATCCGAAGAAGATTGCTGAGCTCTTTCCTTCTTTGTCGGTGTTAGCTGAGCAGTGCATAGATGCAATGCCTTTCAATGGGTTAAGATAGTTCATGATAGAGAACATACCTTTTTTCATTTCACCACCATACCAAGTGTTCAAAATTACTTGTTCGTTGGTTTTGAGGTTGAATACAGTAGCTGTTTCTGAGTTCAATCCGAGTTCTTGGTAGTTGTCAACTTTAGCTTTTGAAGCGTTGAAGCATACGAAGTCAGGTTCTCCGTAAGCAGCTAATTCTTCTGCTGTTGGGCGAATGAACATGTTGGTCACAAAGTGAGCTTGCCATGCTACTTCCATAATGAAACGTACTTTGAGTCTTGTTGCTTCGTTAGCTCCGCAGAATGTATCAACAACGAAGAGTCTTTTTCCTGAAAGTTGGTTTACTGCTTTAGCCTTAAGGTCAGCCCATGCTTCTTCAGTACATGGTTTATTGTCGTTTTTGTATTCTTCTGAAGTCCACCATACAGTGTTTTCACTTGCTTCATTCTTTACAAAGAATTTGTCTTTAGGCGAACGACCGGTGTAGATACCTGTCATAACGTTTACAGTGTCCAATTCGGTCACTTGTCCTTTTTCAAAGCCTTCCAAACCTGCTTTGGTTTCTTCGGCAAACAACACTTCGTATGAAGGGTTGTGGAGTACTTCTTTTACGTCGGTAATTCCGTACTTGCTTAAATCTAAATTAGCCATGTTTTTGTTAATTAAGTTTTTTATTATTAATTATCTTTATTTTCTTTATTTTTGTTTTCAATACTACATAGTTTTCCCTTTTGAGGTATAGAATCATAGAATGTGTAGGGTGAGATTCCTTAAAAAACTATTCGTATATATAACACATCTTGCAAAGAAAAGTTCTTCACGTTGCAAAGATAGTAAAAAAGGTGTGAAGTGGCAAATTCTTTGCCTTTAAAATAATGTTTTGAAAATGTGGTTATCTTATGGATAGTTGTATATTGTTTGTATCTGAATAGCCTACTAATAACCTACTAATATCCTACTAATGTTAGGACGGATCGTTGCCATATGGGCAGTGTCTTGGATGAGGTTACTCTGTGAGAGATTGTTGGATGTATGGAAGAGTGCGATTGGTTATTATTGTTGTGAATAATAGATTACCAAGGTTTAACAAAAAGGGCAGGTTCTTGCAAGAACCTACCCTTCTGTGTATTAGAGTGATAACGTTTATTGTGTTACTCTTTCTAACCATTTTACCATTCCAAGCATAACACCCATTGAGATGATGCATACTGCCAAGAATACTGTCCAGCATTGCCAGATTGGCCATGCGTTGTACATTAATGGTCCAACCCACAACATGAGGTTACCAAGCGCGGTAGCACCTAACCACAAGCCTTGGCAGAGACCTACCATGTGACGTGGAGCCACTTTTGATACGAATGAGAGACCTAATGGCGAGATAAATAGTTCAGCAACAGTCAAGAAGAAGTAAAGCACGATGAGTACCCATGCACCTGATATTACTTTATCTGCAGGAGCTAATGCTCTAAATTCTGTTGCTGAAGGATAATTCATGATGTTTGAATAGATAGCGAGGAACAAGAATGCTGTACCTGCAATTCCCATACCGATTGCAATCTTACGAGGAGTAGAGATGGCTTTACCTTTTCTTGCCAAAGAGCCAAAAATCCACATAATCACCGGAGTGAGTACAATCACAAAGAAAGGATTGAGTGCTTGCCAAATTTCTGGTGCAACTAAAGATTGGTCAACGAAATCGCGTGCAAAAAGTGATAATGATGTACCATTTTGGTGGAATGAGAACCAGAAGAAGATTGCAATGCCCAATACTGCGAAAAGAGCCATAAGGCGTTGCTTGATTTCAGCTGCCATTGCTGCTTTTTCTGCTGCTGAATATTCTACAGAGGCTGCTGCAACTTTCTTGGTTGGAGTTGGGAATATGCGTTTGTTGGCAATAAAGATGGTTAATGAAATGAGCATTGCTGCTACGGATGCAATGAATGAATAGTGAACGCCTTCATTGAAGACTTTGAGATATTTGTTGCAAAACTCAGTCATATCTGCTGCCCAAGTACCGCCCACGCTTTCAACCAAAGTTTGCATATTGGTTAATCCTTCTGCTGACATAGCTGCCATATTGGTGAGATATTGGTGGCAATATGCAGGAAGAGCTGAGTTGTAAATCAATCCATTGTTTTCTAACCACCATTCACGAAGGAGTGGAGCAACAAACGGTGCTACAACACCTCCAACGTTGATGAATACATAGAAAATTTGGAAACCAGAGTCACGTTTGTCACGTGCAATGGCAAGTGCTTCTTCACCTTTCTTTGCAGCGTCTGCTTCAAAATTGTCATACATTTGACCCACGATGGCTTGCAAGTTACCTTTAAATAAACCATTACCAAATGCAATAAAGAAGAGGGCCACACAAGTAACTGCCAACAGAAAAGCACTGTTTTGTGGAGTTGCTAATACAGGAACTGAAAGTATCACATAACCAGCTGCCATGATGAAAAGTCCAGTCATGATGGTACCTTTGTAGTTTTGTGTTTTGTCAGCAATAATACCTCCGACAAGGCTGAGAAGGTATATTCCAGCATAGAAGAATGAATAAATCAAAGTAGATTTTTCTTCGCTCAAACCAAACTTTGAGCATAAGAACAACACCAGAACGGCGTTCATGATGTAGTAACCGAAGCGTTCACCCATATTACTGAGCGCTGCAGCTAATAATCCTTTAGGATGGTTCTTAAACATACAATAATTTTTTAAGGTTAAACAAACGAGCGCAAATATATATAAAATTCCTTAATAGGGCAAATCACTTTGGTCTATTAATGTTTTCTAACAGCAAACGGACAAGGGGTTTGCGCATGTGACGATATTTGAGTATCTTCGCCATAAAATTTTAATCATTTATGCAAATAGACCAACTTAAGGATTTGTTGGAACGCTCTGAGGCGTTGAGGAGGTGTCTTTGACATCGATAGGAAACAAATTGAATTAGAAGAAGAAGAGTTACGAACACAAGCTCCTGACTTTTGGGATGACCCCAAAAGCGCCGAGCAACAGATGAAAAAGGTGAGGGAACTAAAATCATGGGTAGAGGGTTATCAAAGTGTTGCCAATGCCGTGAGTGAAGTTCAACTTGCTATGGAATTCTATAAAGAAGGTGGCGTGACGGAAGAGGAATTGGATGGTTCGTACCAAATTGCCTTAGCATGTGTGGAAGAATTAGAGATGAAAAACATGCTATCAAGAGAGGAAGACCAGATGGGTGCTGTTCTGAAGATTGTTGCCGGTGCAGGCGGTACTGAGGCGCAAGATTGGGCAGATATGTTGTTCAGAATGTATCAACGATGGTGTGAACGTCAAGGATATAAGGCTGAAATCACCAATTTTCAGGAAGGCGACGAAGCCGGAATTAAAACTGTGACACTGCAAGTGGAAGGTGACAAAGCATATGGTTATCTGAAAAGCGAAAATGGTGTACATCGTTTAGTGCGCGTTTCACCGTTTAATGCACAAGGTAAACGCATGACTTCATTCACCTCTGTCTTTGTTGTGCCCTTAGTGGATGATTCTATTGAAGTAGAAATTAACCCTGCTAACCTCACATGGGATACATTCCGTAGTAGTGGTGCGGGTGGGCAAAACGTAAACAAAGTGGAAACGGGAGTACGCCTTCATTATAAGTTCAAGAATCCAGTGACGGGCGAAGCTGATGAAATTGTAATTGAAAACACGGAGAGTCGCTCACAATTTGGTAACAAAGATAATGCTATGCGTTTGCTTCGGTCGCAATTGTATGAATTAGAATTGGAAAAAAGGAGAGCTGAGTCAGCCAAAATTGAAGCAGGAAAGAAGAAAATTGAATGGGGCTCACAGATTAGAAGTTATGTAATGGATGATCGTCGTGTGAAAGACCATCGCAGTAATTATCAAACGTCTAACGTACAAGCCGTGCTAGACGGAGATATAGACGCATTTATCAAGGCTTATTTGATGCAAAATAATGAATAAATAAATAATCATTCTAATACCAAATAAACAATTAATCGCAACATGAAAAAAGTAGTATTATCGGCATTGTGTGTAGTAATGTGCATGCTTTGCGTACAAGCTCAAGAAACTGAAAAGCAGGAAGAAGGGTTTGTATTTACAACCATTAAAGAAAATCCTATTACCAGTGTAAAAAATCAAAATCGCTCAAGTACATGCTGGAGTTTTTCAGGACTTGGATTTTTAGAATCAGAACTGATTCGTATGGGCAAAGGAGAATATGACTTAGCAGAAATGTTTTTAGTGCATCACACCATGATGGACAGAGCAGAAATGTATGTACGTCTGCACTCAGAAGGTTCATTCAGCCCTGGTGGAAGTTTTTATGATTTGATTCACTGCTTAAAACATTATGGCATTGTACCTCAAGAAGCCATGCAAGGCATTATGTATGGCGACACGCTGCCTGTACACAATGAACTCGATGCTGTGGCAGGTGCATATGTAGATGCTATTGCCAAAGGTAATCACAAGAAACTTACTCCGGTGTGGAAAGAAGGATTGCGTGCTATTTATGACACCTATCTGGGAGCATGTCCGGAAAAATTCAACTACAATGGCAAAGAATATACTCCGAAAAGCTTTGCTGAATCATTAGGCGTAAATCCTGATGATTACATTTCCTTAACATCTTACACACATCATCCATTCTACACTGAATTTGCTGTGGAAATTCCAGACAACTGGCATTTTGCACCATCCTACAACGTTCCAATGGATGAATTAATGCGCACGATGAATTATGCTATTGAAAAAGGGTTCACACTGGCATGGGCTGCAGACGTAAGTGAAACCGGATTCACTCGTAATGGTATAGCTGTAATGCCTGATGCTGACCGTGGAGCAGAATTGACCGGCTCAGACATGGCACGCTGGACAGGCATGAAACCTGCAGATAAACGTGCAGAACTCACATCACGCCCATTACCAGAAATCAAAGTCACACAAGAAATGCGTCAACAAGCATTTGACAATTGGGAAACTACTGACGATCATGGAATGTTGATTTATGGTAAGGCTCAAGACCAAAATGGGAAACCTTATTTCATGGTGAAAAACTCTTGGGGAACCAGTAGTCAATATAAAGGAATTTGGTATGCATCAGAAGCATTTGCTGCATATAAAACTATGAGTATCATGATTCATAAGTATGCGCTTCCTAAAGATATTGCTAAGAAATTAGGCATTAAATAATTTCATACATTACGCCATATAAAAGGTCGTCGTTATTGGCGACCTTTTATAGTAATCTATTCCTGTAGTTCCTCTTTATGATCAGTGACTTCATAGCAAACAAAATACGTGAACAATTTCCATTTACTCCTACGTTTCAACAAGGTGAGGCGATATGCGAATTGGCTAATTTTCTTTCAAAAAAAGCCATTCGTAAAGCGTTTGTACTAAAAGGATATGCTGGAACAGGAAAGACCACTTTGGTTGCTGCATTGGTAAAAGCGCTAGAAAACATAGGTCATAAGAGTGTATTGATGGCACCCACAGGCAGAGCAGCAAAAGTGATTTCTGCTTATGCACATCACCCAGCATACACCATTCATAAAAAAATATACCGCTGTCAACAGTTTGGAGACTCAAAGTTCTCGCTATCTGAGAACCTTCATAGCAACACATTATTTATTGTAGATGAAGCTTCCATGATTTCAAATGACAAGGATAGTAGTTCATTTGGAAGTGGGCGACTTTTAGACGATCTTATCAGTTATGTTTATAACGGTAAAGGTTGTCATTTGCTCTTGTTGGGCGATAGTGCTCAGTTACCTCCCGTATATCAAGAATATAGTCCTGCTTTAGAAGAAGAGTGGCTTCAAGGCTATGATATAGATGTTAGTTCATTTGAACTCACACAGGTGGTTAGACAGGCTCTTCAAAGTGGTATATTGCACAATGCTACCCTACTCCGAGATCTACTTACTCAGGATACAATACGGCATAAATTTCACTTTATAACAGATGGCTTTGACGACATCTGTCATATCAGTGGGCAGGAAATGTTAGATGAATTACAACGTTCATATCAAGAGGTGGGCGAAACGGAAACTGTAGTGATTACTCGTAGTAATAAACGCGCTAATCTCTATAATCGTGGTATTCGTAATTACATCATGTATAAAGAAGAAGAATTGTCCGCAGGTGATTTAATAATGCTTTCACGAAACAATTATTTCTGGGCAAAAGACTATGATGGAATTGATTTTCTTGCAAATGGTGACATGATGGAAATTAGACGCATCCGAAAATACCACGAACTATATAACTTACGTTTTGTAGATGTAGCATTAAAAGCATTAGATTATGATTGGGAAATAGATGCTACGTTACTTTTAGACTCACTACATGTGGATGGTCCTGGAGATAATCAACTCTTTAATCAACAACTATTCCAATCTATATCAGAAGATTATCCTGAGATTAGAGATAGGCGTAAGTTGATAGAAATTATAAAAAATGATTGTCACTATAATGCCATCCAAGCACGTTTTGCTTATGCCATCACTTGTCATAAAGCCCAAGGTGGTCAGTGGGAACGCGTATTTATTGACCAAGGTACTATTCCTGACGATCAATTAGATTTGTCTTATTATCGATGGCTATATACCGCATTAACTCGTGCCAGAAAAAAAGTATATTTGGTAAATTTCCCTCATTAATCACACAAAAAATAGCATATATGATTTGTATATTTCTTTAATTATTCTTTTCTTTGGAGAAGAAACAAATGAAAAACATAATAATTATGAAAGAGAGTATTTCTGAATATGTAAAACGCAACGAACAAGAGTTGTTTGAATTATTATTTGAGTTACTTCGTATTCCAAGTATTAGTGCAAAATCAGAACATCATGATGACATGTGGCGATGTGCAGAGACTTGGAAAAAGTTTCTATTGGAAGCTGGTGCTGATAAAGCGGAAGTCATGAACACTGCTGGTAATCCTGTGGTCTATGCCGAAAAATTACTAGATCCTTCCCTACCCACCATTATGATATATGGACATTATGACGTAATGCCGGCAGAGCCATTAGAACTCTGGAAAACAGAGCCATTCTCACCTCAAATCTCAGAAGGACATTTACGTGGGCGAGGTGCCGATGACGATAAAGGTCAATCTTTTATGCACTATGTAGCATTCCGTTATTTGGTAGAAACCAATCAACTAAAGTGCAATATAAAATTCATCCTTGAAGGTGAAGAAGAAATTGGTTCTCCGAGTTTGGAAGAATTCTGTGCTACTCATAAAGAGTTGTTGCAATGTGACAACATCTTGGTTTCTGACACCAGTATGCTTTCAGCTGACATGCCTAGTATCACTACCGGTTTACGTGGATTAGCCTATTGGCAAATAGAGGTTAGTTCTGCAGTACGTGATCTTCATTCCGGTATTTTTGGTGGAGCTGTGGCAAATCCAATCAACGAATTGTGCAAACTTATTGCACGTCTTCAAGACCAAGATGGACGTATCACCATTCCACATTTCTATGATGACGTAGAAGAAGTAAGTGAAGAGGAGAAAGAATTAATTCGTCAAATACCTTTTGATGAGGAAACCTATAAAGCCAACTTAGGAATAAAGGAGACCTATGGAGAAACTGGCTACAGTACTATCGAACGTACAGGCATACGTCCTACTTTTGATGTGTGTGGCATATGGGGTGGATATACAGGTGAAGGCGCCAAAACTGTACTGCCTGCCAAAGCATATGCTAAATTATCTACACGTCTTGTACCTCATCAAACTTATGACAAAATAGCACCGATGATGGTAGACTATATCAAGCAAATTGCACCATCCTATGTAAATGTAGACATCAAACCGTTACATGGAGCCGAAAGTTATGTGTGCCCTATTGACTTACCTGCTTACAAAGCGGCTGAAACTGCCTATACAAGGATATTTGGCAAGCGTCCTTTGCCTGTGCGTCGTGGTGGTAGTATAGGGGTAATTGCCATCTTTGAAAAGGTATTAGGAGTCAAATCCATTCTCATGGGATTCGGATTAGAATCAGATGCCATTCATTCACCTAACGAAAACTATCCATTGGATATGTTTTTCAAAGGAATTCAAACCATTGTTGCTTTTTATGAAGAACTAAATCATCAAAAATAATTATCAAAAAAAGTATGAAAAAGTATTATTCTATTGCACTGCTGTTCTGTGCAATGTTGTTGACTCCATCTCTATCTAATGCGCAAAAAATAGAGCGTGTGGAGCCGTTGTCATGGTGGACTGACATGAAAATGCCGTTACGTCTGATGTTTCATGGTAAAGAGTTACAATCTGCCGAAGTATCCATTAAAGAACCAGGATTAACCATTACTAAAGTCAGCAAAGCTGAAAGTCCAAACTATTTGTTTGTAGATGTAGAAGTAGAAAAGGCAGGTATCTACACATTTACATTGAAAGTTGGCAAGAAAAAGCTCACGTACAAATATACAATTGCTGAACGTTGTCCAAACAGCCCACAACGTCAAAGTTTCACAGCAGCAGACGTAATGTACCTGCTCATGCCCGACCGTTTTGCCAATGGAGATGCCACTAACGACGAGGTAGCCGGCATGGCAGAAGGTGCAGACAAAAATGCCTTCTATGGACGTCATGGAGGTGACATTCAAGGCATTATAAATCATCTAGATTACATTAAAGACTTGGGCGCCACTACCATCTGGTCCACCCCTCTGCTTGCTGACAATGAATCATTTGCTTCTTATCATGGATATGCATGTGCGGATTATTATCACATTGATCCACGCTATGGAAGTAATGAACTTTACAAGGAAATGGTCAACCAAGCTCATCAAAAAGGGCTTAAAGTAATCATGGATATCGTGACAAATCATTGCGGTATGGCTCACTGGTGGATGAAAGACCTCCCCTTTCAAGATTGGGTACATCAATTCTCAGAATTTACACGCAGTAACAATGTATTCTCAGCAAACATGGACCCTAATGCCTCTAAGCATGACAAAATGCTACATGAAAGTGGCTGGTTTGACTTGAGCATGCCCGACATGAATCTTGATAATCCAGAACTTCTCCGTTATTTCCAACAATGGGCTATTTGGTGGATAGAATACGCCGGACTAGATGGTCTTCGCGTAGACACATATCCATACAATGAAAAAGAACCAATGTCTAAATGGTGTGCAGCTGTACGTGCAGAATACCCTAACATTAACATTGTAGGAGAATGTTGGACACGTCCAAGTTCACAAGTAGCATATTGGCAAGATGGTGCAAATAATGCAGATAAATTCAATTCTAACCTACCCTCCGTAATGGACTTCCCACTACAAGAGGCTATTTGTCAAGGATTAAATGAAGATGGCAGAGGATGGAATGAGGGTATGGCGCGCATCTACACAACTCTTAGCAATGACTATCTGTATGCCGATGTCAACAAACTGCTGATTTTCTCCGGAAATCATGACATGGAGCGTATAGCAGATATTCTACATAAGGATGTTCAAAAAGTTAAAATGGCTATTACAATGATTGCTACCATGCGTGGCATTCCACAAATTTTCTATGGAGAAGAACAAATGCTTGTCTCTAAAGATATGCGTCAAGGACATGGAGGTCTGCGTATAGATTTCCCTGGCGGTTGGCAAGGAGATACAACCAACTTATTTCTCGGCACAGGTAGCACACCCGAACAAACCGAAATATTTAATTACTATAAAAGCCTGCTCAATTGGCGTAAAGCAGAACCAGTCTTACACAATGGAAAAACACTTCATTTCCTCATGCGTGACAACACCTATGCCTACTTCCGCTACAATACAGAAAAGGCCATCTTGGTGTATATCAATGCATCAGATATAGAAAAAGAAATACCATGGACGGATTATGCAGAAATACTGACTCAATACCATCCGGTTGGAAAAGAAGTGTTTGAAAACAACCAAATTGACTCGCAGACAACACACAAAGTACCTGCTAAAGGAATTCGAATCATTGAATTTGTAATTCCTAAATAAACTCACACAGATGTCCCACCTATTTACAACAATTCTCTTAACCTTCTCGTTACGGATAGTTTATGCACAATAAACCACACGAATAAATAGGTCACAACACATCTCAAAGGAGAAATTCTCGCTCACACAAAAGGCTAGAGTTTCTCCTTTTTTAGTTATTGCTGTCCGATAAAAATCAGCAAAGACTTAGTTGTCGCAGCGAAATTTAATCAAAACCCTCCATAAGTTTACACTGCCCCCCCATTCCCCACTTCTTGTATAAAACAAAAAAAGTGACAACCAACAGCTATACGTCACACCAACAAGACAGCAAGCATCTCCGCGACCACCTCGCGACCACCTCGGGACCACTACGTAGGATATAGATACAAAACAGATAGGAACTAGATAGGAACTAGATAGGAACTAGATAGGAACTAGATACCATCAAGACACTTTAATATTGCTTTTACCGTACACCAATAATACACAATCTCAACCACACAAATACAGTAATTGAGAAATATGAAGCACATTTAGATTCTTATCAGAAAGTAATAAATTTGAATATACGACAAGAAAGAGGTATTTTTGCAATTCCAAAAAAAGAAGACACTATGAATACAATATGGATTGTAATGCCGATTCTTATCATATTAATGTTTCTATTAGGCATTGACTTAGATAAGAAATCATTTACAAGCGTTGTCGAAAAGCCAAGGTCCGTAATTTTAGGTATGCTTGGACAGATAGTTTTGTTACCCATCATTGCTTTCGCAATCGCATGGACATTAAAATTGCCACCTGTCTATTTTATGGGATTGGTGTTAGTAGCATGTTGTCCCGGTGGAAGTTCCTCCAACGTTTTTTCTATGCTCGCTAAAGGTAACGTAGCATTATCAGTAACTCTCACAGCAATAAGCAGTGTCCTCACGCTATTCACTCTGCCCATCATCATGGAATTTGTATCCAAAATAGTGTCAGGAATGTCGGGCATACAAATCAACCTTCCCGTTGGAAAACTATTGATTCAAAACATCGTACTGATTTTCGTACCCATGCTCATAGGAAGTATCTTCAAATATTACCTACCCCATGCAGCATCTACTGTCAGTAAAGTACTAGGCAAGATGGCATTCCCTGCTCTTATGGTATTAGCACTTGTCTTTTTCTTGCAATACAGCGCAGAAATAGCAGCTAATTTCACAGTCTTAGGTATATCAGCCACACTACTTATTCTATTGGCAATGTTGTGCAGTGCTCTCCTATCCCGTATAGGACGTTTTGATAACACCATACAACGCACAATAGTTATTGAAGTGGGAATGCAAAATGCAGCACAAGCAATTGCCATAGCCTCATCACCATTCATATTCAATAGTGGAGAGATGGCACTACCAGCCATAATATATGCCCTACTCATGAACGTGATTCTACTCACATATGTCTATATCATCCGTAGAAAACTGGCAAACACAACCCACATGTGTTAAAAACAAAATACACGAAACAGCATAGCAATCTAATAATTAACCAATAAATATACCAATGGCTAAAAAAGAGGGAATCAGAAAGTTGTTTGACAATATTGCTCCCAACTATGACAAGTTAAATCACATACTTTCTCTAAACATAGACAAAGTATGGAGACGTAAAGCTGTACGTGAATTAGTAGATGAGCATAGACCGCTCAAAGTACTTGACGTAGCATGTGGCACAGGAGATTTCACTATAGAAATAGCCAGAAAAGTTGCGTCGGGTAGTGAAGTCATTGGTGTTGACATTTCAGATGGAATGATGGCAGTAGGACGAAAAAAAATTGCTGAAGTTGGAGTAAATGCCCAATTAAAAGTGGCTGATTGTGAAGACCTACCCTACGAAGATAACACATTTCACCGCATTGCAGTAGGATTCGGAGTACGCAACTTTGAGCACCTACAAATAGGACTAAATGAAATGTACAGAGTTCTGACACATAACGGGAAATTAGTAATTCTGGAACTATCTGTCCCTTCTAACTCTTTGCTTAGGTGGTGTTACAAACTCTATTTCCTAAAAGTATTACCCGCCATAGGAGGCTTTATTTCAGGAGACCGTAGTGCCTACGAATACCTTCCGGATTCTGTACTCCATTTCCCAGTTCCCGACAAGTTTATCACTATGATGAAAAACGCTGGATTTGATAAAGTGACACACACACCACTCACATTCGGAATCTGTCGCATGTATATAGGCAAAAAAACTAATCTATGATAAAGAGTTGGATAGAAGCAATGCGTCTTAGAACACTTCCTGTGAGTGTGGCAGGCGTAATAGCAGGAATAGCTTGTGCCATTGAGCAAGATGCATTCAAACTTATTCCGGCAGTGCTCTGCCTTGCCTTTGCTACGATGGCACAAATAGCATCAAATTTCGGGAATGAATACTATGATTTCAAAAACGGCATTGACAAGAAAGGACGTGCAGGTTTTCGCCGTGGAGTGACCGAAGGTGAAATTAATCCGACAGCAATGAAGCGAGCAACATTCATTACATTAGCAATGGCCGCTATCGTTGGGTGCGCAATGCTGTTCTATGGTCCATGGTGGCTCATCATTGTAGGAGTGGTGATTATGATATTCGCCTTAGCATATAGTGCAGGTCCCTACCCTCTATCCTATCATGGTTTGGGAGATATTGCAGTAATCATCTTCTTTGGAGTTATACCTGTCTTATTTACATGCTATCTACAGACATCTACATGGCAATGCATTACCACATCATTACCTACTTCAATTGCAATAGGATTGCTAGCGGCAAATGTATTAATAGTTAACAACTATAGAGATATGGAAGATGATGCATCGGTAGGAAAGCACACAACAGTGGTTATTTTTGGACGTAAAGTCATGGGGTGGACCTATCTACTCTTCGGCGTTATAGGAATGTGCATTATGCTTCCCATATGGATTAGGTTCAATACATGGGGATGGATGACTCCTGCTATTTATCTTGCCCTTCACGGTAAGACATGGTTGAAACTCCGACAGGCAGAAGGTATTGCATTGAATCCATTATTAGGTAAAACTGCTCTCAACCTACTGATTTTTGCTGTAATATACCTTACAACATGCATTGCATACACCTCATTACACCCTTCTTTGTAGTGCCATCACCCATTAACCTTACCGCTGCAAATAAGTGAGTATTCTTTCCAAATTCTCATCTGCAGTCTTTCTACCTATTTCATAGACCTCCTGCATAAGATCTGGATTATGTGACACATGATTGATAGGAAGAGTGGCTGGAGGAGAAACAACTAAAGCCCTACCCTTTTCTACTTCTTCTGACACTAATCTCAATGTATCATTATACATATTCGGACGATTAGCAATAGCATCTACAAATTCAGGATAAGCACGATACTTCCATTTTATAAGAGGAAAAAGAGAGGTCTGCTTCTTCTCAAACCCTAATGGTTGTGTAAGAATGACAAGATTCTTCTCGTAACCTAAATCAAGGAAATACTTCAAAGGAATAGAGTCCGTTATACCACCATCCATATATTTATGACCTCCCATTTCAATAATCTTAGCTGCCAATGGCATTGATGAAGAGGCACGTATCCATTCGGCACTATCCCAATCGCTATGCATAAGCTTTTGATAATGGGCTTTTCCGGTCTCTACATCTGTGCATACTACATAAAACTCCATTGGATTACTATCAAAGGCTTCATCATCGAAAAGGTCTAACTGGGTAGGAAATGTATGAAAACAAAACTCACCACCAAATAGTTCACCAGTAGTGATAAATGAGCGCACACTACAATAACGCCAATCCTTCGCAAAGCGCTTATTGTATCGAAGAACACGTCCTATTTGCCCTGACTTATAGTTACAACCAAATGAAGCGCCTGCTGATACACCAATAGCACCATCAAAGCGCACATTGTGCTCCATCAACACATCCATAACTCCTACAGAGAACAAGCCTCGAAGAGCACCACCTTCCAATACTAAACCTTGTTTCATAATAAATGTAGTATTTATAATGATTTTTACAGCACTACATTAACCTAAAAAACCTTGCTTCTTCAGCACTTCAAGCAACACATTCGAGAAATACTCATTGTTCTTTCTGGTATAGCGCACGTCTGTAAAGACTTGTGCTAAAGTCTCTTTTTTATTCTCTGCAACAAATTGCTTCATGGAGGGTAAAGACTCCTTCTCAGCATACCATCTATCTATATCTTCTTTGGTGGCTTCATGGTAACGTTCATCATGCAGAATAGCTTCAAGTGGCAAACGATCTTGCAACTCAGGCATATCATCTGGGTAGCCCAATGTGAGAGTAACTACCGGAATAACCAATCGAGGCAAATGCAATACTTCTATAATTTGATGAGCATTGTAGGTTGTAGTGCCTAAATAGCAAATACCCAACCCTTCACGCTCTGCTGCAACAGCAAATGTTTGTGCCCATACAATAGCATCAATAGCAGCAGCTATAAAAGACTGGAAGTTATCATAACCTGGCTCAGCCTGACGACATTTACACCACTCTGTAAAACGATTATAGTCGGCGCAGAAAGTGAGTACCACTGGAGCCTGTTTCACCATAGGCTGATTAAAATGCGCTGGTGATAAGAGTTCCTTTTGCTTCTCATCACGTGTTACTACCACACTATAAGTTTGCATATTACCGGTGTTGGATGAACGAGCTGCTAGTTGTAATAAGTCTTTTAACAATTGGTCCGATACAGGAGTAGATGCATATTTACGTATAGTTCTTCTGTTATGTAAATCCATATCCAATAATACTTTTTTATAAGGTTTGTATAAATTCTTCAGCAGTATGTAAAGTGTCTATTTTCCCCACATCAATCATGCGATAATCAGATGGAATGTAAGCACGTATAGGCAAAGTGTTCATTATCTTCAAATAAAAATCAATGATAGAAAAGCGAACTGGCATATCAGCCATATAAGGCAACACTCCGGGAGAAACAATCTGAATACCCGAGAATGCCAAAGGACGCAAAGATTCTAGGTTTACAGATGCAGGACGTAGTTCGTTCGTCTTTACATTATGCCAACCGGCTAATGCCATCTCTTCATCAAAAAGCAAGTAACGACTGGTGTTACGTTCACTAACCACTAATGTAGCACCATCATTTGAATGATGAGTTGTTATTAAATCCGTGAGATTTAAATTAGAGAGAATATCTACATTATGTAGCAATATAGGCTCATCTTCACCCAAAAGAGTGAGCGCTTTACGTAATCCCCCTCCTGTTTCAAGAAGTTCATTACTCTCGTCTGATATTTGAATAGAGATTCCAAAATTCTGTTTGCTTGACAGAAAGTCAATGATTTGTTGGGAGAAATGATGTACATTCACTACCACCTCTTGAATACCAGTTTGTTTTATCTTCAGCAACACATGCTCTAACAATGGAATACCATTTATAGGCACAAGAGCTTTGGGCATTGTATCTGTGAGTGGTCGCAAACGACTGCCTAATCCGGCAGCAAATACCATGGCTTTCATAGTGTATCTATTTAGCAAGAATTTGTTTAATATGTTGTTCTCTGTGTATTAAATGCACTTCAACACCATATTTCCGGTGTATATGTTCAGCAGTGTGTTGAGCAGCATACACAGAACGATGCTGTCCACCAGTACAACCAAAGGATATCATTAAGTCTGTAAATCCTCGTTTTAAATAACGTTCTACTGAAGCATCCACTAATGCATACACATGCTCTAAGAATGACGTTATCTCCGCATTTTCTTCTAAAAAGTCAATTACAGTACTATCCATTCCTGTCAATGGTTTGTATTCAGCATAACGTCCCGGATTATGAATGGCACGACAGTCAAACACAAAACCACCTCCATTACCCGAAAGGTCTGTAGGAATTCCTTTTTTGTAGGAGAAACTACATACTCGCACCTGTAAAGTGTCGTGTGGTGCAACACTCTCCCACTCCTTTGCAAGCAAGTCTTTAATAACCTTGTACAGATGAGGAAACAGCAATTGAACTTGTGGTAGTAGTGCTTCTAAATTCTTCATTGCATAAGGTATGCTCTGCAAAAAGTGCGCTTTATGCTCAAAGTATCCTCTGAATCCATATGCTCCCAAGACTTGCAATGTACGGAAAAGTACAAATAATGGTATGCTTTCTTTGAACGTCTCTTTCTGTATAGGATATAGTTGTGAGAGTTCATCCAAATAAGCCTCCAATAGTTCATTTCTTAAGCTATTAGGAATATTAGCCTTCGCTTGCCATAAGAAGGATACCACATCATATTGTAATGGTCCCCTTCGCCCTCCCTGAAAGTCTATGAAATAAGGTTTACCATCCTTAATCATTACATTACGACTTTGAAAATCCCGATACATGAATGCCATTGGGTGCTCGTTTGACAACAATAATTGTTTCAGATGTTCAAAGTCATCCTCTAAACGGTCTTCTTGAAAAACAACTCCAGTAGCTTTCAGGAAGTCATACTTGAAATAATTCAAGTCCCACATGATGGAACGCTCATCAAATGATGCTATAGGGTAGGAATAAGAATAGTCGTATTTTTCGTTTCCCTTTATTTGTACATGAGCTAATTGACGAATCGTTGTTTCTAACATGCAACGTTCATATTCTGAGAAGATTCCAGTCATACGTCCTTGCTTGATATAGTCAAAGAGTAATTCATCACCTAAATCTTCCTGCAGATAACACATTTTATCATCTGAGACAGCCAAAAGCCTAGGTACAGACAAATTCATTAGTGAGAAGTGTGTTGCTGTGTAGATGAATGCTTCATTCTCTTCTAAAGAAGTTCCTATTACGCCTATTGAAGTTTTGTCAGCATGCGTAAGTCTGTAATAACTTCTATTACTTCCTGCAGCCGACAAACGTGCAATCGAGGTTGGCACCTCTCCGAAGTATGCTTTATATAACTGTAATAAGTTCTTCTCCATCTATATAGTTCGCTCTATAGCATACGACAATAATTCAGACAAGGCATTTGAGGCAGTAGATGGTGTGAACTTTTCTATTATTTGGCTTGCCAATACTTTGTAGTCATTCATCTTTTCTACAGTATATGTCAAACCATTATTCTTCACAACAAACTCGTGTATGGCATTAATGTCTTCAATCTGCTTTAATTGTAGTTGTTGCTTGATATAATCCGATTCTTCCATTGGTGCATTTCTAAGTGCTACTAAAAGCGGTAAAGTGATTTTACCTTCTTTCACGTCACTCATGACCGGTTTTCCTATAGTTTCATCTTTTGCTTGGAAGTCAAAATAGTCATCCTTTAATTGAAAACATATACCTAAATACTCTCCGAATGCCCCCAATGTCTTACAATCCTCATCATTCGCACCCACTGAAATAGCACCTATCTGCATACAACTATTGAACAAAGCGGCAGTCTTTTGCTTTATGATTTCAAAATATACAGATTCCTCTGGGTTACTTTTCCATTCTGAATAGAGTTGCAGTAATTCTCCAGAAGCCAATCGTTGTCCAATTTTAGTTATTTCCTTCAGTGCTTGCGGATTTGAAGTCCCTACTCCTAACTCTAATGACTTAGCCAGTAAATAATCTCCAACCAAGACAGCTGTCTTATTATTCCATTCTGCATTTACAGAAGCTTGTCCACGTCTCAATAAGGAACTATCTACCACATCATCGTGCAAAAGACTTGCTGTGTGCAATAATTCAACAGAGACAGCCAATTGTATGGTAGTTTCTGTTATTTTACCACATAACTTAGCTGCTAATAGTACTAACAGTGGACGTAGTTGTTTGCCTCTACGAGTGCGTACATATTCCAGCACATGCTTCAAATAGACATTATCCGTTTCCAACATTCTTGAGAAATATTGCTCATAGTCGGCAAATTCCGGTAGCACTGTTTTTTTTATCTGACTTATAATATCCATATCAATTTATTCAATTATTTTGAAGAGTAATCTATCTGTTGGTTATAAAATATTCTGTATTTCTCTTAATGTTTGTACCGTATATGTGGGATAATCTGTAGTAGAAGTCATATTCTTAGATAAATATATCGTGTCCATTCCCATTTCAGCAGCCCCCATTATATCCGTCTCCATATTATCCCCAATCATCATCACCTCACTTGCTTTTTTATTTATCAACTTTAAAGCATATTCAAATATCAACTTATTAGGTTTTTGTACTCCTACTTCTTCTGAGAGCACCACATGTGTGATATATTCTTGCAGTCCAGAAGTTGCAATTTTGCGGTATTGTACTTCCTTAAATCCATTTGAGAGTACTATAATCGGATATTTTTGTGCCAAATAAGCCATCAGTTCTTTTGCACCAGTGATTAACTTGTTCTGCTGAATAGTAAGTTCCAAGAAATCATTACCTACTTGCCCAGCAAGGTCATCATCTTCCTGATTTACCATCCTGAATGGATATTGGAAACGTTCTCTCTGCAAATTATCTTTAGTGATGTTTCCCTGTGCATACTCAGCCCAGAGTTCTCTATTACGTCCTTCGTATAAGTTGTATAAATGTTGGAAAGAATGAAAGTATCGTTGTAAGTCATACTTATCATAAGCTTTCTCCATCGCTATGTATGCATTGGCATGAAAGTCCCACAAGGTGTCATCCCAATCAATAAATACTGCAGAATAGGTCTTTAACATATCCGGTTCTTAATCCACCTCAATAACCAAGTAACGTGATACACTCCAAAACTCTTTGTGATCTACGATAACCAAGACATATTCCTTTCCTTTACGCTCCAATGTATAAGCAGAAGTAGGATGTGTTGTCAATATTTTAGCTTTCGAAGAATACAAAGGTATTTCTGTTGTTTGGCGTACGTCGATTTTCACAAAGTAGTCTTTATTAAAATCATTTTCCAGTACCCTTTGTTGAGAGAATGTTCCACGTCTATTGAGTATGCCCTGTTCTCTCAATTCTTTTTTGCTTCCAAATGCATACCAAGCAGAATTTAGTACTGTTTCTTGGTGTTCCAATTGTTGTTTTTGGAGATTTGTTTCGTCTTCCAACTGACGTAGATTTTCTTCTTTTGTTTTTAGTTGTTCAGACATTTCTTGCAAGAGCATATTTTTCGCTTCCAATTCTTCTGTCAGGTGGAGTACTTTCTTGCTTTCTTCATCTAAACGCTCTGTCAGCATTTTGATTGTGTTCTGCAGTTCCTTGATATGGAATGTGCTCTTTTGTGCTTGCTCTCTTAGTTTTTGGAGTTCTTTTCTATTGTCTTCCAGCAATTGTCCAAGACTTTTCAGGTCTTCATTTATTAGTTGCATATCAGAAGCAGTAAGGTCTTCTGATGCCTTCTTCATGGTAAGAATCTGCTCTTTCTGCTTGATTTCTTCCATGGTTGTTTGTATTTCGTTGATGGCCTTCAGATACATGTTCATTTCTTGTTCAACTTCAGCCTGCATTATTCTTAGTGAATCGTTGACCTCATTAGCAGCATCTAAGTCTTTTTTAAGTACAATGGGTCCGCATGATGTAAAGAGGAGGAGGCTGGTTAAGAAAGCGAATGTAATTCTGTTCATAATTTGTTATTTACTATATTCATGATGGTTATTCTCCTGCTAAACAAACCACTATTTCTCCTTTGGGAGTGTGTTCTGTGTAGTATGCTTTTACTTCTTCGAGTGTACCTCTTTTCGTTTCTTCGTGTATTTTAGAGATTTCTCTTGATACAGTGACACGTCGTTCTTGTCCAAAGACTTCAATGAGTTCACCTAACAGACGTACTAACCTGTAGGGTGATTCGTAGAATATCATTGTTCTTTTTTCTTCAGCCAACGCTTTTATGCGCGATTGTCTTCCTTTTTTTTGTGGCAAGAATCCTTCGAAACAAAATCTATCATTCGGTAATCCGGAACAGACTAATGCCGGTACAAAAGCAGTTGCTCCTGGTAGGCACTCAACTTCTATCTCATTCTCTACACAAGTACGCACCAAAAAGAATCCAGGATCAGAAATAGCCGGTGTGCCAGCATCGGAAATCAGTGCTATGGTTTGTCCTGCTTTAATCCGATTGACAACGTTCATTGATGTTTGATGCTCGTTAAACTTGTGATGTGATTGTTGTGGTGTCTTGATTTCAAAATGTTTTAACAACACTCCGCTCGTGCGCGTATCTTCAGCCAGAATGAGGTCAGCTTCTTTCAGCACACGAATAGCTCGATAGGTCATATCTTCCAAGTTGCCTACCGGAGTAGGCACCACGTATAGTTTACTCATAAATAACGACGGCTTATCAACTGTATGAATCTTTCTACTGTTGCACTTTCTCTATCCCAAGCAAACTTTTTCTGCAAATATGTCATTGCTTCTTCTGCCGTAGTCAAAGCGTTCAGGTGTGCTATTGTTTTTTGCATTAGTTCACCATTATTACTAAATAATTCACGTTGGAACAGGAATCTATCTCCGAGACTTATTGCTTTAGAGATGTCATCAATCCTACTATTGACTATAGAATCGTTACGTGTCAAGATTTCTGGTTTTGCAATTAATTCGATACGTTCCTCATTTACTGCAACTTCCTTTTCTTCCTCTTCCTCT
>JAGCLD010000025.1 GCA_017647145.1 Paludibacteraceae bacterium | reverse complement strand
TATCCTACGTGTATCCTACGTGTATCCTACGTGTATCCTACGTGTTCGGTAGGAAAAAACTTACAAAGTTAGGGCTTTTTTTTGAGGATGGTTGTTTTGTTTGCCGGAGGAAGGGAGTGGGGATGGGTCTGCGTTGGAGAGGGTGTGTTTGCTGGCGCAAAGGGTGTGTGCCTTCGGCAGTGTGTGTGGCGGGGCGAGGTGGAGGGAATGAGGGTGGTTATTTGTCGGAAAGAAGATTTTTTGTTACTTTCGCAATGTGCAAGAAGAGACAAAAAATATGGGTAAGCGGCAGCGCAATCGTGTGCTCATAGCGGCTGTGTTGGCAGCGGTGAGTTTGTTGTTGCTGTGTATAGACTGGCGTGTGATGTCTCGAGATGATTATGCACAGATACAGCGCAAGAAGCGTCTTGTGTGGATGACGGATGAGAGTCCGTGGGGTTTTGATGCTCAGCGCAGGGACTCGATGGGTTTTCATTATGAATTGATAAAAGCCTATGCTGACTCTATGGGGTTAGAATTGGAAGTGAATATTGTCAATGGGAGGAATGAGCAGTTGCGTGCTTTGCAAAGACGGAAGGCCCATGTGTTGGCGACGGATGTGGTGTTGACAGAATCGGTGCAGAGTCAGTTTGCCCCCTGTCAGTTGCCTCACAGTGTGAAGATGTGTTTGTTGCAATCTCGTGTTAGTGATTCACTCATTGTGGAGTTGTCTCAGCTGGAAGGAAAGCGTGTGTTGGTGCCGTCGGATGAGGCCTTTATGATGCGCATGAATCATTTGATGGAAGAACTGGAAATAGAAGTGGAGGTTGTGAGCCATAGTGGGTTGAGCGAAGAAGATGTGATGGAGAAAGTGAGTAGGGGTGAGGAACTTTATGGATTGTGCTTGAGCAGGCATGCCCAACAGTTGGAAACATGTTATCCGGATTTGGATTATACCTTGTCGGTGGGGTGTGAGCAGCCTTGCGGATGGGTGGTGAATAACCATGAGGAGGATTTGCAACAGTCACTACGACGTTTTTTGGAACGATTTGTGCAGACACCGGCGTATAGAGCCTTGTGTAGGAAGTATTAGACACTGTGCCGGAGGAGGAGAAGAGGCTCATGGTGTGAGCAGAAAGATAAAAAACAATCAATGCAATATTAATGTGGGTGCTTGCATGACAGAGAAATGTGATAAAAAAAGTACCCTTGAAAGATAGAAAAAGATGAAACGTGCCGTATTTCCCGGTTCTTTTGACCCGTTTACCA
The DNA here is from genome assembly GCA_017647145.1 of Paludibacteraceae bacterium. GTDB lineage: Bacteria > Bacteroidota > Bacteroidia > Bacteroidales > Paludibacteraceae > Gallipaludibacter. The sequence goes on along the minus strand of JAGCLD010000025.1, from coordinate 23,947 downwards.
TAGGTCATTTTGCTATTGTTCAGCGAGGGCTGGCGTTGTTTGATGAGATTATAATCGGAGTGGGAGTCAATAGCAGCAAGAAGAGTATGTTTACTCCGCAAGAACGCCTTGATATGATTTGTCAAGCCTTTGTGGATGAGCCACGTGTGGTGGTGAAGACTTATGATTGTTTGACCATAGACTTTGCCCGTGAGGAGCAGGCAGGATTTATTCTTCGCGGACTGCGCACAGTGGCCGACTTTGAATATGAACGAAGCATAGCCGATGCCAACCGTGCGTTGTCGGGCATAGAGACGCTCACTCTGTTTACGGAAGAACGATATGGGTATGTGTCCTCCTCTGTGATTCGTGATTTGTATAAATATGGCAAGGATATTCAGACTTTTTTGCCACCAAATGTAACCCTACCTAAACGATAGAAGATGAAAAAGAAATTGCTTTTAAGTGTATGCTTGTTGTCGGCTTCGCTGATGGCACAGGAGCCCGAAAGCCCTAAGCATCGTCGCATAGATACGCAGATAGGCATCTATACAGATGTGATGCGTATGTTGGATGTATTTTATGTGGATACTTTGAATTATGAAAAATTGACGACATCAGCCATTGTGGCCACCTTGGCAGAGTTGGACCCGTACACGGTGTATATACCCAAAGAAAACAAGGAAGACCTGAAACTGATGACGAAAGGAGAGTATGGTGGCATAGGCAGTGTGATTACGCAACGAGGCGACAGCATTATCCTATCAGACCCGTATGAAGGCAAACCAGCACAAAGAGCAGGGTTGAAGGCCGGAGATGTGTTGCTGAAAGTGGATGGGGTGAATGTGAAAGGCAAAACTGTGTCGGAAGTGAGTGAGTTGCTGAGAGGAGTGCCACATGAGGTGATACGCCTGAAGGTGAAGCGTCCGAACGTGAAGCAAGCGCTGCATTTTGAATTTGAACGAGAAAATATTCATTTAGACCCCATTACGTATTATGGTGTGATAGCTCCGAAGATGGGGTATGTGATGTTGAGTGATTTTACGGAACATGCTGCCACAGCCTTTAAAGAAGCAGTGCAGGAGATGGTGAAGAAGGACAGTATAAACACCTTGGTGATAGACTTGAGAGGTAATGGCGGAGGTTTGATAGATGAAGCCGTGAAAATAGTGAGTTATTTCACGCCTCGTAATACACAGGTGGTTTCTGTGAAAGGCAAGCATCCAGCCTCAGAACGTGTGTATAAAACCTTGACAGAGCCTTATTTTTCAGATATGCGTCTGGCGGTGTTGGTGAATAGCGGTTCGGCATCCGCTTCCGAGATTGTGGCAGGTGCCTTTCAGGATTTAGACCGAGGAGTGTTGTTGGGAGAACGCACCTTTGGGAAAGGATTGGTGCAGAATATACGCGCAGTGGGAAGTGATGGAAGCAGCATGAAACTCACGACCGGGAAGTATTATATACCATCCGGACGATGTATTCAGGCGATAGATTACAGTAATCGTGATGAGGACGGCAGTGTGGGAGTGATTCCAGATAGTTTGACCAATGAATTTAAAACCCAATCCGGCCGAATTGTGCGCGATGGAGGAGGGGTGAGCCCTGATGTAGTGCTCAAAGACCGCGAGGACATCAATATTGCCTATCACCTGTATATGCAGCACATGTTTTTTGATTTTGCAACCGACTATGCCCATCAGCACACATCGATTCCGTCGCCTGACACATTTGAGGTGAGTGAAGAAATGTTTCGTGCATTTGAGCAATATGTGTATGAAAAGAACTTTACATATACCACGCATACAGAGAAGTATTTGAAAGAATTGCGTGAGTGGGCAGAGTATGAAGGACTGGATTCAGTGGCGTCGAAAGAATTTGCAGCCTTGGAAGCCAAATTGCGTCCAGATGTAAAAGCAGAATTGCAACTTCACCGGGCAGATATAGAAATGCTCATGGCAGACGAAATCATCAATCGCTATTATTACAAGAAGGGAGTGGTGGAATATCGTGTGCGCACAGATGAATACATTCTCAAGGCAAAAGAAGTGTTGCAAGACGAAAAACAGTATAAAGACATCCTTACATCCAAAAAAAGATAGCGTAAAGAACGGTGAAGATTTTACACAACATAGGTAAGGTGTCTCAAAATCCAGTGGTGCGCAATGCAAGTAAATTACTTTCGGCGAATGTGTTGGCACAACTATTGGGTTTGTTGTTTTATCCCATACTCACGCGACTCTATGCTCCTGCGGACTTCGGTCTGTTTAATCTGTTTATCGGTATAGGCAGCATCCTTACTTTGTTTGGAACGGCGGAGTATCACTATTCCATAGCATTGCCCAAAGACGAGGACAAGGCGGTGGCGTGTTTTCATGTGGGCATGATGTGCTTGGTGGTGGTGAGTGTGCTGTGTGGATTGTCGTCGCTGTTTTCGGGTATCATTGCGGGGTGGTTTAATACCCCGGAGTTGGAGGGAGTGTATCCGTTGTTGGGATTGTTTGTCTTTATGTCCGGGTTGTGGAACCTGCTGAACTATTGGTTGATACGCCAGAGTGGGTTTACACGCATCAGTGTGTATCAGTTGACCCTGAGTGGAGGGAATGTGGTGAGTAAATATGCCTTTGCGCGTGTGGGCTGTATGCAAGGAGGCTTGGTGCTTGGTGCGATTGTAGGTCAAGTGATAGCCACTGTGAGTTGTCTGCTCGGCAAGAGTCGCGGCTTGTTGTCACCCTTGTGGCGTGTGGAGCGCGCGGCGGTAAAGACCATGGCGATGGCGTATCGGAATTATCCTTTGTATTCATTACCACGCGTGTTGATTAATAATGTGGGCGCACATTTACCTGTGTTGTTGCTGACACCGGTGTTTGGGACAGCCGAGTTGGGTCTTTTTGGGATGGCTATCACATTGGCTTTCAGACCTATCAATATGGTGGTATCGTCGTTGTATCAAGTGTTCCTGCAACAATCCGGCGAGCGCTTGCATCAGTGTCGTCGAATTTCTCCGATGTTGTATAAGTATATGGGTAGAATGTCATTTGTGGTGTTGCCGGTGTTTGTGTTGTTGTATGTCGTGTTGCCCGACCTGACCGGGTGGTTGCTCGGTGCAGAGTGGCACACAACAGGTGTGTATATCCGCATGATGTTGCCTTGGCTGTATTTGACCTTGCTTTTGTCGCCCATGGGGCATTTGACCGATTTGTTTATGAAGCAAAGATGGTGGTTGGGATTTGAAATACTTGCTTTTGTGCTTCGACTGTTTGGTTTGTTGTTAGGAATGTGGCAAGGATGCATGTCGGCTACCATAGGGTATTATTGCTTGGCGGGAGCGCTGAGCTATTTGCTCCAGTTGCCGTGTTATTTGTATCTTATTCGTCGTTACGAACATCAACTGTAAATCCCATGGCATACGTTTATATCTATCCACCCCATGACACGCAGAACGATTTTATTATCGATCAGATGGCGCAATGGAAGCAGCAAGGTTATGATGTGACCGATAGTTTGCGTGACTTTAGGAAGACAGAGTGGTTTGTGTTGAACTGGTATGAAAATGTCTATGTGGGTTCGCGCTTGACATATCTAAAGAAACTTATGTTTCTGTGGTGTTTGGTGTTGTTTGGGAAGAAAATAGCAGTGTATGTGCATAATAGACGTCCCCATGCGAAGTATGGCGCAGTGCCGGATTATGCGCTATCAGAACGTTTGTTGATTCATCAGATTAAACGAGCAGAGAAGGTGGTGGTGTTGACAGATACGGCGGTGCGCTATTTTGACGGTGTCGTCAGAAAAGCACTACTTGCAGCGCAGGCTAAAACCATTTGTGTTCCCCATCCACATTTTGATGACTTATATACTGTTTCATCCGCTCCAATTCAGGATGGCCGTATTCGTTTGTTAGTGTTTGGACAGATAGAACAATACAAAGGAGTGGAGGTTGCCATTCAGGCTATGAATCGATTAGAGCGTCAAGATGTGGAAATGCATATTGTGGGTTCGTGTAAGAAAGAGCAGCAAACCATTTTGCGTGGCATGTCTATCAATCCAAATACGCATTTTCGCTTTGAGTATGTGAAGAATGCAGACTTGGCTGCCCTTTTCTCACCCTTTGATTATGCGGTATTTCCTTTGGATACAAATAGTTGTCTAAATTCTTCTTCCGTGATACTGGCACATTCTTTACACACGCCGGTTGTGTGTCCGCATATTGCTACGCTTGATGACCTGCCGGAGCATGCTTATGTGTCGTATTGCTATACGACTAAAGAAGATCATATTGATGTGTTGGTGGGTGTGCTGGAGTCTTTGAATAAGAGATGATGGGGTTCGGAAATGCTCAAATAAATTTAACCTTTGGTTTTATTTGCTCCTGCTCGGCATAAAAAGTAAACTTTTTCTGCTCTTACTTAATCGCAAATTTGGCATTTCTCTCACCTTGCACTATCTTTAAATAAGATTCTTGAATGAATCAAGCGAACAAGTTCGAGCGGGCTTCGGTTCGGAAATGCTCAAATAAATTTGTTATTTCACTCACCTTGCACTATCTTTAGATAAGATAGGCTGCACCTCGGAATAATCAAAAACTAAACAAGTTTATTTTTTGCTTCTTCGCTCGGTTTGCACTATCTTTAAATAAGATAGGATGCACCTCAGCATAAAAAATAAAATGAATTTTATTTTGTTCTGCTTTCGGTTTTCACTATCTTTAAATAAGATAGGATGCGGCTCGGAAGTATCAAAAAAATTAAACGAGTTTATTTTTTTGCTTCTTCGCTCGCCTTTCACTATCTTTAAATAAGATATACTTCACTCGCTGTGAAAAATATTGAAGTAAACTTCATATTTCTCGCTCGTTTTCACTATCTTTGCTTTCAGCCAAGATAGGCTGCGGTTCGGAAATGCTCAAATAAATTTGGCATTTCTCTCACCTTGCACTATCTTTGCAAATTGAAAAGGAATATAATAAAGGTTGAAATGAATATATCGTATAATTGGCTTAAAAAGTACATCAACGTATCCGAATCTCCGGAAGAAATATCAAAAGTGTTAACCTCTATCGGCCTTGAAGTGGGTACTATCGAGACTGTTCAAACCATCAAGGGTGGTCTGGAAGGATTGGTAGTGGGTGAGGTTCTGACATGTGTTGACCACGAAAATTCAGACCATCTGCATGTAACTACCGTTAATGTGGGAGGTGAGTCGCCACTGCAGATTGTGTGTGGCGCTGCGAATGTGGCAGCCGGTCAGAAAGTGATTGTGGCTACAGTTGGAACAGTGCTTTATTCCGGTGAGGAAAGTTTTACTATCAAGCGTTCGAAAATACGTGGTGTGGAATCTTTGGGTATGATATGTGCGGAAGATGAAATCGGGGTTGGAACATCACATGATGGCATTATGGTGTTGCCAGCAGATACTCCTGTGGGTATGCCCGCGAAGGAATACTTCCATGTGGAGGATGATACGTTGATAGAGGTGGATATTACGCCTAACAGAGCAGACGCTATTTCACATTATGGTGTGGCTCGCGACTTGGCAGCCTATTATGCATTACACGGAAAAGGTATTCAATTGACACGTCCGTCGGTAGATGCGTTTAAGGTGGATAATCATGATTTGGAAATAGCAGTGGAAGTGCGTAATCCAAAAGCATGTCCTCGCTATTCAGGTGTGACTGTGAAAGGCGTTACCGTGAAAGAATCTCCAGAGTGGTTGCAAAACGCTTTGCGCTCTATCGGATTGAATCCTATCAATAATGTTGTGGACGTGACAAACTATGTAATGCACGAACTGGGACAACCGCTGCACGCTTTTGATGCAAATTATATTACAGGTGGAAAAATCATTGTGGATACTACGCCACAAGGCACGCGTTTCGTTACCTTAGACGGAGTGGAACGTGAATTGAACGAGGCCGACTTGATGATTTGTGATGGAGAATGCAAACCGATGTGTATTGCCGGTGTGTTTGGTGGACTTAATTCAGGAGTGACTGAAGAGACAACCAATGTGTTTATTGAAAGTGCTTATTTTGATCCCGTTTCTGTGCGTAAAACAGCGCGTCGCCACGGGCTCAATACCGATGCAAGTTTCCGCTATGAACGAGGATGTGACCCCAATAATACCCTTTATATCTTGAAACGTTGTGCATTGCTCATCCAAGAAGTGGCCGGCGGAACCATTGCTTCTGAACCTGTGGATGTGTATTCGGAAGTGTTGTCGGATTTCCCTGTTTCTCTTGCTTTGGATAAGGTGTATCAATTGATTGGAAAGGAAATCGGAAAAGAAGCAGTTGAAACCATTTTGACTGCCTTGGAGATAAAGATTCTTTCAGAAAAAGAAGGAGTTTATCAGTTGGAAGTGCCTCGCTATCGCGTGGATGTGCAACGTGATGTGGATGTGATTGAAGATATTTTGCGTATTTACGGTTACAATAATGTGGAGATTTCAGATAAGCTGAATGCGTGTCTCAGTTATGATAAAAAACCTAATAGTCATAAATTGCAGAACAGAGTGTCAGAACAATTAACGGCACAAGGTTTTAATGAAATACTCAATAATTCGCTCACAAAACTCTCTTACTATGCAGAGCTTCAGACCTATCCGGTGGAACATGCTGTGAAGATTATGAATGCTTTGAGTAATGATTTGGGTGTGATGCGTCAGACGCTCTTGTTTGGCGGATTGGAAAGCATTGCCTATAATGCTAATCGTCGTAACACAGACCTTAAGTTTTATGAGTTTGGTAACTGCTATCATTACAACGCAGAAAAGAAAGATGGGGAAAAGGCCTTGGCAGCCTATTCAGAAGAAGCCCATCTGGCTATGTGGATTACGGGTAATCGTGCACCTCAAACATGGATGCGTGCGGACGAAAAGACCTCTTTCTATGAACTCAAGGCTTATGTGGAGAATGTACTCTGTCGTCTGGGTGTGAATGTGAAGGCGTTGCGTTATGAACCATTTGGTAATGAACTCATAGCAGAGGGAATGCAAATTGTGTCGGCTTCAAAGCGTGTGCTTGGGTGTGTGGGTGTTGTAAGTAAGAAGTTGCGTAAGGGCTTTGATATTGATAATGAGGTGTATTATGCAGACTTGGAATGGAACGCTCTTATGAAAGAAATACGTAATCATAAGGTGAGTTATAGTGAGATATCCAAGTATCCAGAAGTGCGTCGTGACTTGGCTCTATTGGTGGATAAAAATGTTAAATATGCAGACTTGCATGCGGCAGCCTTTGCAGCAGAACGCAAATTGCTCCGTGAGGTGACACTCTTTGATGTGTATGAAGGCAAGAACTTGGAGGCCGGAAAGAAATCCTATGCTCTTAATTTTGTGCTTCAAGACAACGAAAAGACACTGAATGATAAGCAAATTGAAAATGTGATGAAGCGTATTCAGACAGCGTTTGAAACGCAATTTGATGCTAAACTGCGTTAGGAGTAAAGATTAATAACCTACTAATAACCTACAAAGAGGCTGACTGTGCATATCCGGTCAGTCTCTTGTTGTTATATCTCCATTGCCTCCGATCGTTATTACCTCATAAGCTCTTCATTTTAGGTAGAAATAAGCCCTGTATATATTTGCTATTTTAGTTGCTTTGTGTTATCTTTGCTCGGAATTAGAATCTTGAATAAAATGGCATTTAAAAGACATAAAAATAGGATGGTTGTTATTGCCCTCATGATGGTAATCTTGGTGGGAATGACGGCTTGTTTGGGTGAAAGCAGTTCGGATGTGGAAGTGTCGGATGACCCACGTTTACTTTCTTTCCAATTTGAGAAAAATGACAGTGTTCCCCATCTGGAAAAAGCAGTATTTACCATAGATCAAGACAATGGTTTGGTGTATAACACTGACTCGTTGCCCTATCAAACCCGCATTGATAGTGTGATTCCGAAGTTTAGCTTTGCCAGTACGGCAGCTTCGTTGCTTTTTGTGGAGGATGACACCATCTATTTGGGCAATAAAGACACGATTGACTTTACCCGCCAACCGATGCGCTTGCTTAACTTTGCCGCAAATGGGGTGGATAGTAAAGAATACATCATCACGGTGAATGTGCATCAGGTGAATCCTGACTTGTATGTGTGGGAAAAGATGTGTGATAAAATTTCGACACGCGAGGGTAGTTCGCAAAAATTGTTTCGCAAAGAAGGCATGTTTTGTTGGTTGGTGAGCAATGGCTTGCGCAACTATTTGTACACATCAGCAGATGCAAAGGTGTGGACTGAAGTTTTGATAAATGGTTTGCCGAATGATGTAGATTTCAGACAGGCGCAGTTATTCGGTGAAAAACTTTATGTTGTGTGCGATGGCATGCTCTTTGTGTCGGAAAATGGACAGGCATGGGTGGCACAAACAACGAGTGACGTACGTTTTATCAATCTATTGTTCCCATTCCGAAACGCATTGTGGGCAACGGTGAAGGCGGATGATGCCAAAAACTATTTTGCCTGTACCGTGGATGGTGTGAATTGGGTGGCAGAGACCGAAATGCCAACTGATTTCCCTGTGGCAGAATATGCGGCCGTGACTTTCTTCTCGCGTACCAAAACAGAGAAAGCAATGGTTATGGGAGGAGTGTCAGAGAATGGCAGAACATTGAACACGAGATGGTGTACAGAAAACGGGAAATTGTGGATTGATTATTCTGTGGAGCAACCCGACTTTATGAACTTGACCGGTGCTGCTGTGGTGCAGTATGGCGACAAGCTCTTGATGTTTGGCGGAGTGGATGAAGAAAACGATGGTATCGGAGGGCAATTGTTTGAGTCAATGGATGAAGGGCTGAACTGGAGTGTGCCTGACACCCTCTTTAATCGTTATCCCGAAGGTTATGAGCCACGCAATTGTCCGTCCGTCATTGTGGATGAAAAACACTATATTTATCTTGTTGGGGGTAAGACTAAAACCAGAATTTATAGTGATGTGTGGCGGACGAAATTAAATGAGATGGATTTTGTAAAATAGTCCATCCTGCAGAATTTGGAAATAAAAATTGAAAATAATCATATAAAGCAGAGAGTAATGAATACAACACTTCAAGAACTTACTGAAAAGATCTACACCGAAGGCGTAGAAAAAGGAAACCAAGAGGCTGCAAAGATTGTGGCGGAAGCTAATGCAAAAGCAGAAGAAACGATTGGTAAGGCACAAAAAGAAGCAGAACAAATCGTTTTGGCAGCGCAAAAGAAAGCAGAAGATATTGAGCGAAACACAAAAGCAGAATTAGAACTGTTTGCAAAACAAGCTCTTAATGCGCTGAAAACAGAAGTCACTGACCTTATCTGCAATAAAGTGGTGGAAGGATGTGTGAAAGATGCAACCAGTAATCCTGATTTCTTGAGAGGCGTAATTGCTGATTTGACCAAACAATGGGCACAAAACGGCAATGTGGAGATTCAAGCCAAAGAAGCACAACAACTCACCGATTATTTTGCAGCAAATGTGAAAGAACTCTTGGATAAGGGCGTGAAGATTACAGAAGTAAAGAAAATGGCAGCTGAATTTGCCATCATGCCTGCAGATGGTTCCTATAAGGTGACTTTCGGAGATGCAGAATTTGAAGCATACTTCAAGGCATTCTTGCGTCCGAAATTGGTGGAAATGCTTTTTGCCGGCAAATAAGAACGTGGAGAGTCTTGGAAAATAAAGATTGCTTAAAGGTAAAGATTACACCATGAATTATTATTATACCATTGCCGGATTGGCTGATATTCATTTGTCGGATACGAAGGTTTTGTCTATGACAGACCTGGCGGCAGAATTGGAAGGTGTGCTTTCAAAGAAAGACCTGTACCTGTTTCAGTTGCTCCGTATGAAATATGACAATCAACACCTCTTGGCATTGTTGCAGGGAAGGGAAGAAGAACCACATCCTTTGGCGGTGATGACAGAGGAGGATTGGAATGCTTGGAAGGCAGCTTACGAAGAGGAAGGCAAAGTGACGGAGAAAAGAAAAGCCCCAAAGACACTTTTGACCTACTTTCAAGCGTTTAATGCCAAATATGCAGACAACCAACAAGAGCTCCTCATGGAGGATGTTTTGGCAACAGAATACTATGCGTGTGCTATGGCATGCAAGAATAAGTTTTTGGCAGCATGGTTTGAGTTTAATTTGAATTTGAACAATGTGTTGGTGGCAATCACGTGTAAGAAGCAAGGCTGGGACTTGAAAAGACGTGTGGTGGGCAACAACGAAGTGGCTAAAAACTTACGAACAAGTAATGCCAGGGACTTTGATGTGGCAGATTTGTTTGAACAGTATGAAGACGTGGCACGCATAGCAGAGATGGCAGATTTGCTCGAAAGAGAAAAGAAGTTGGATGCTCTGAAGTGGAATTGGCTTGAAGAACACATTCTTATGTGTCCGTTCTCTGTGGAAAAGATTCTTGCTTTTTGGTTGCAATGTGAATTGCTCCAACGTTGGGACGGACTCACAACAGAAAAGGGAAGAAAAGTGTTCCAAGACATGATGGATGACTTCAAAAAAGAAGTAAAGTTCCAGTAATACACCTCCAAAAATTAACATTGAATAGAAATAATAAAAATCCATAATATGGCAACAAAAGGAAAAGTAAAAGGGATTATCTCCAACCTCGTGACTGTGGGAGTGGATGGACCTGTAGCGCAAAACGAAATTTGCTATATCTCGCTCGGAGAAGTAAAACTCATGGCCGAGGTATTAAAAGTCAATGGCGACAATGTCTTCGTGCAAGTTTTTGAAAGCACACGTGGACTGAAAGTAGGCAATGAAGTGGAATTTACCGGTCACATGTTGGAAGTGACACTCGGTCCGGGTATGCTTTCACGCAACTATGACGGATTGCAAAACGACCTTGACAAATTGACCGGAGTCTTCTTGAAACGTGGAGAATATAACTTCCCACTAGATAATGAAAAACTTTGGGACTTCAAACCTTTGGCACAAGTGGGTGACAAAGTGGAAGCTGCATCATGGTTGGGTGAGGTGGAAGAAAACTTCCAACCACATAAGATTATGGTTCCTTTCGTAATGGAAGGTACATACACCGTTAAATCGGTTGCAGCAGCCGGACAATACACCATTCACGACACCATTGCTGTAATCACAGACGAAGATGGTGCTGACCATGAAATCAATATGATTCAAAAATGGCCGGTGAAGAAGGCTATACTCGTGCACACTGACAAACCAAGACCATTCCGTTTGTTGGAAACAGGGGTGAGAACCATCGATACGGTCAATCCAATCGTAGAAGGTGGTACAGGCTTTATCCCTGGTCCTTTCGGTACCGGAAAAACTGTATTGCAACATGCTATTTCTAAACAAGCCGATGCCGACATCGTTATCATGGCGGCTTGTGGTGAACGTGCTAATGAGGTGGTGGAAATATTCGTTGAATTCCCTGAATTGGAAGACCCACACACAGGACGCAAATTGATGGAACGTACCATCATTATTGCTAATACATCCAACATGCCTGTGGCTTCACGCGAGGCTTCTGTTTACACAGCAATGACCATTGCAGAATACTATCATGCAATGGGACTCAAAGTCTTGCTCATGGCCGACTCTACCTCACGTTGGGCACAAGCACTTCGCGAAATGTCTAACCGTATGGAGGAACTTCCGGGGCAAGATGCTTTCCCAATGGACCTTTCAGCCATCATTGGTGCTTTCTATAGCCGTGCAGGATATGTACACCTCAAGAATGGCGCTACCGGTTCTATCACTTTCATTGGTACTGTGTCTCCTGCAGGGGGTAACTTGAAGGAGCCTGTAACTGAAGGAACCAAGAAGGCTGCTCGTTGCTTCTATGCGCTTGAACAAAACCGTGCTGACCGTAAACGCTATCCGGCTGTTAATCCTATTGATAGTTATTCTAAATACATCGAGTATCCGGAGTTTGAAGAATATATCTCTAAGATTATTTCACCTGACTGGACACAAAAGGTAAATGAAATCAAAACCTTGTTGCAAAGAGGTAAAGAAGTGCAAGAACAAATCAACATCTTGGGTGACGATGGCGTGCCTGTTGATTATCATGAAACTTTCTGGAAATCGGAAGTGGTGGACTTTGTTATCCTCCAACAAGATGCCTTCGATAAGATTGATGCTGTCTGCCCGCTCGAACGTCAGAAGTATATGTTAGACCTCGTGATCGACATCTGTAATCATGACTATGACTTTAACAACTTCTTGGATGTGAGCGACTATTTCAAACGCATAATCAATATCTGTAAACAAATGAACTATAGTGAGTTCCATTCAGAAAGCTTTAAAGATTATCAAAACAAACTGAATGAACTGCTGGCAGAAAAACAAATTAAAAAATAACTAATTGGAAGTAGATTATGGCACAAGCATTTCAAAAAATATATACTAAAATTACAGCTATCACTAAGGCTACGTGTTCTTTGAAGGCCGATGGGGTAGGTAATGACGAGCTCGCTACCGTTAATGGTAAATTGGCACAGGTGGTGCGCATTATGGGTAATGAAGTTACACTACAGGTGTTTGAAGGTACAGAGGGTATTCCTACCAATGCTGAGGTAATCTTCCTTGGAAAGGCTCCTTCACTCAAGGTGAGCGAACAACTCGCAGGACGTTTCTTCAATGCCTTCGGTGACCCAATCGATGGAGGTCCTGCTATTGAAGGTGAAGAAGTGGAAATCGGTGGACCTTCTGTTAATCCCGTTCGTCGTAAACAACCTTCTGAACTTATTGCAACGGGTATTGCTGGTATTGACTTGAACAACACCCTGGTATCAGGACAAAAGATTCCGTTCTTTGCTGACCCTGACCAACCTTACAACCAAGTAATGGCCAATGTGGCACTCCGTGCTAAGGCTGACAAAATTATTCTTGGGGGTATGGGGCTTACCAATGACGACTACCTCTATTTTAAGAATGTGTTTAACAATGCAGGAGTGCTCGACCGCATCGTGTCTTTCGTAAACACTACTGAAAATCCTCCTGTTGAACGTCTTTTGATTCCGGATATGGCGCTTACGGCTGCTGAATATTTTGCAGTAGAGAAAAACCAAAAGGTTCTTGTTCTGCTTACGGATATGACCTCTTATGCGGATGCATTGGCAATCGTGTCTAACCGTATGGACCAAATCCCTTCTAAAGACTCTATGCCGGGTTCACTTTATTCTGACTTGGCTAAGATTTATGAAAAGGCTGTGCAGTTCCCTGCCGGTGGTTCTATCACTATCATCGCTGTGACCACTCTCTCCGGAGGTGATATCACGCACGCTATTCCTGATAACACAGGTTATATCACAGAAGGTCAGCTCTTCCTCCGTCGCGACTCGGATGTGGGTAAAGTAATTGTTGACCCATTCCGCTCACTTTCTCGTTTGAAACAATTGGTTGCCGGTAAGAAAACACGTGAAGACCATGCTCAAGTGATGAATGCTGCTGTACGTCTGTATGCCGATGCTGCTAATGCTAAGACCAAGTTGGAAAACGGTTTTGACCTCACAAACTATGACGAACGTGCGCTTGATTTTGCAAAAGACTACTCTAAGCAGTTGTTGGCGATTGACGTAAACATTGACACTACACAGATGCTTGATGTGGCATGGTCATTATTTGCTGAACACTTCAAACCGGAAGAAGTGAACATCAAACAAGAATTGGTAGAAAAGTATTGGCAAAACAAGGCTTAGGCTAAGAGATAATGTATTGGGCTATTCTGATAATTGCAGGCTTATTTGAGGCAGGGTTCACTTTCTGCCTTGGCATGATGAATCAGACGAGTGGAACTAATGAATGGTGGGCTTGGCTCTTTGGATTTATAGTTGCATTGGCTATCAGTATGATAGGAATGACCATAGCGAGCCATCATCTGCCTATAGGTACGGTTTATCCGGTCTGGACCGGAATTGGTGCAGTGGGAGCCGTGTTGCTGGGAATCTTCTTTTTTCAAGAACCTGCCACATTCGGACGTATCTTTTTTATAGTGACCTTGATAGCAAGCATTATCGGACTCAAATTAGTAAGTTGATTACATATATATACTGACATATATGGCAATAGCATTTCAATATAACAAAACATCGCTTCAGAATCTTGAGAAGAATCTGAAGATGCGTGTACGTGCTTTACCTACCATCAAGAGCAAAGAAAGTGCACTTCGACTCGAAGTGAAGCGTTCTAAAGATGAGATTAAGCAGTTGAATGAAGAGGTGGAACGTCGCTTGAATGCATATGACCAAATGCTCTCTCTCTGGGGAGAATTTGACACTTCTTTGTTAAGAGTAAAGGATGTGAAGATGTCTATTAAGAAGATAGCTGGTGTGCGCGTTCCTGTCCTTGACGAGGTGGAATATGAAACCAAACCTTTCAGTCTCTTTACCTCGCCTAAATGGTATGCCGATGGTTTTACACAACTCAAAGAGCTCGCACAAGTGGGAATTGAAGCAGAGTTTAGTGCTGAGAAACTACGCCTCTTGGAGTATGCGCGTAAGAAAACCACTCAGAAGGTAAACCTCTTTGAAAAGGTGCAAATACCGGGTTATGAAGACGCTATTCGTAAGATTAAGCGCTTTATGGAAGATGAAGAAAACCTCTCTAAGTCTTCACAGAAAATAGTTAAAGCCAAACGTGAACGTGAGGTGAATGTGGAATCATAATTGAACTGAATATGATAGAAAAAATGCATAAATATGCCTTCCTCGTCTTTCATAGGCAATACGAAGACTTCCTGCACAAACTCAAGCAGGTCGGAGTGCTGCATGTAAAAGAACGGCCGGAAGGAGTGGCAGAGAATGATGCCTTGCGACAAAAAATGCAGTTGGCGGCACAGATTGATAAGCTGGCCGACGAAGTGGCTGCTATTCTCACACCTGATATGCAAGCCTTGCCTGCAGAAGGAGGATGCACCGAGAGAGTCTTTGCTGATTATGAAGCCATGAAGGAAGAACTCCAACGCATCCGTCAGTTAGCTGAGGCTACTGAAAAAGAAATGGAACGTATGGCCGTTTGGGGTAAGTTTGACACAACTGTCTTGCAACACATTGCGAACGAAGGTTGGGTCTTGCAGTATTTTGTGTGCCAGAAAGCTCGTTTCAACGATGACTGGAAAACCGAGCAACATGCAGTCATCGTAGGTGAAACCACCTCCAACTACTATTTTGTCACAGTCAATCACTCTCCGGTGGAAATAGAAGCTGAACCTGTCGTGCTCAATGCACGCAACGTAGAACAGTTGAATTCCGACATGGAGAATATTAAAGGATTGGAAGTGGCTCAAATTGCTAAAATGCAAGCATGGGCTGTGGCTAACCTGAACAACTTGCGCCAATGGGCTACCGACATACGCGAAGGTATGAAGTTTGACAAAGTCTTGTTAAACACCCTTCCACAAGCCGACAATAAGCTAATGCTTCTGGAAGGCTATTGCCCTGTGGCAGTAGAAAAAGCCTTGCAAGACATGCTCCGACAAGAAAACATCTACTATGAAGTGGCAGAACCCGAAGCTGAAGACAATGTGCCCATCAAGTTGCGCAACAATGCATTTACCCGCATGTTCGAGCCGCTCACAGGAATGTACGGAATGCCGGTCTATGCAGAGTTTGACCCTACGCCTATTCTGGCACCTTTCTTCTTGCTTTTCTTTGCCATGTGTATGGGAGATGCAGGCTATGGACTCTTGCTTATACTCTTTGGATTGGGTGTGAAGTACGACAAAATCAAAATGGAGATGTTCTCCGGATTGGGTGGTATTATTACAGTCTTAGGAGTAGCCACTACAGTCATCGGATTCTTCCTTGGAACGGCCTTTGGAGTTGACCTCTACGCTGCATCCTTCATGCCGGAATCCCTCAAAGCAGTGATGATAAAGGGCGAAGTGGCAGGATTTGACTATCAGATGGTCTTGGCCCTGGCCATAGGTGTATTCCACATCATTTTGGCGCTTGTGGTGAAGGCTGTTTGTTACACTCAACGTGAAGGCGCAATGAAAAACCTCAGCACCTACGGTTGGCTCTTGCTCATCGTGGGCGGACTGGTGGTCACAGCATTAAGCATGCTCCACTACTTATCTGCTGAGACAACCAAGTATGCTCTGATTGCTGTGGGGGCTGTATCCGCTTTAGGCATTTATATCTTTAATGACCCTAAACGCAATCCCTTGATTAACATCGGAGCCGGACTTTGGGACACCTACAACATGGCTACAGGTATTCTCGGTGACGTCTTGAGCTACATCCGTCTTTATGCACTCGGACTCGCAGGAGGTATGCTCGGAGGAGCATTCAACAATTTGGGACTCATGATTCTCGGCGACCAACCAGGCATAGTCTCCTGGATAGGATTCGTCTTTATCCTACTCTTAGGACACTTGCTCAACCTCGCAATGTCAGCATTAGGAGCATTCGTACACCCATTGCGTCTCACCTTTGTAGAATACTTTAAAAATGCCGGATATGAAGGCAAAGGAGAAAAATACGCTCCATTTAAAACAGAAAAATAATAAATCAAATAATAACTCTAAAAACATTACAAATTTATGGAACAAATTTTTGGTTATCTTGGTCTTGCCCTTATGTTGGGCTTGGCTGGAATTGGTTCAAGTATCGGAACAACAATCGCAGGTAATGCAGCGGAAGGTGCATTGAAGAAAAATCCTGGTAAGTCATCTTCTTACATGATTCTTTCAGCGATGCCTGCTACACAAGGTCTTTATGGTTTCGTGGCATTCCTCATGTGGGGAACTGAAGGACTCGGCTATGTACACTTTGCTGTAGGATTGGCAGTAGGAGTTGTATGCTTGTTCTCTGCCATCCGTCAAGGACAAGTTTGCGCTAACGGTATCATTGGCATCTCTCAAGGACACGACGTACAAACCAACACCATGATTTATGCAGCTCTTCCAGAGTTCTATGCTATCTTGTCTTTAGTAGCAGCTTTGATGATCTAATACATCCCTGCATCATATCCTATATTAAGGGTCGCCCACAGGGGTGGCCCTTAGTGTTTATATCCACCCCTCTCTATCCTCTCCACTATCCCTCGTCCCACTAACAACACCTCCGGCACACCCCACACACAAGGCCCTGCATACATTAGTAGGTTATTAGTAGGATATTACTAGGTTATTACTAGGCTATTCAGATACCTTCCCTCATACTCTATCTAGCCCCTGAGTGTCATTTCCTGTCAACAACCACAGCGTTAGAAAGTATCTGTTGTTCATCCAATTTTCATAAGAAAGGATGCTACTCCTTGCAAATCCTAAAACAAATTTTCCATTTCATACACCGTAGGCTTGGTTTCATACATCAGCAGAGCATTTCATACATTTTAAGATAAATGACTTGTTGTTATGAGTGAGATGATGTATATTCGTAATGAAATTCATACACTATTAATCCCAAATATAATACTCGTTGTGAGATAATCAAAAATACTATAATACTATGAAAACAAAAATCATTCAACTGCTTCGTTCTACCAACAGAGAGGGTCTGGAGAACGTGATTACTTGGTTATGTGAAAAGTCAGATTTTTTTATAGCACCTGCATCCACTGCGTTTCATGGAAACTACACTGGTGGATTGGCAGAGCATTCACTGAATGTGTGTGAACTAGCTATTGACGTGTATGAGATGTTAGTGCGGAGAAAGCCGGAACTGAAGGATACCATGAGCAAAGAGAACATCATTATTGCAGCATTATTACACGATATTTGCAAAGCCAATATCTATAAAAGTGTAGCAAAAAAACGACAAAATGCTGCGGGATATTGGGAGGAATATAATGCGTTTACTGTTGACTATTCTGAGTTCCCCGTAGGACATGGTGAGAAGTCTGTGATTCGCTTGTTGCAATTGGGATTGCAACTGACGGATGACGAGATTTTGGCTATTCGTTGGCACATGACTGCATGGGATTTGGCATTTCAAGACTCCTCATCAAAGGCTAACCTGAATTTAGCTATGGAGAAGTGTCCTTTGTTAATTGTGATTAAGACAGCTGATGGACTTGCCTCAAGGTTGTTTGAGGAGAAGAAATGAATGTAAATGGATAGATTAACAGGCAAGAAGGAAACAACTGTGAGCAAAATTGCACAACCACAAGATTTCATAAATGCTTTGCGGATGGCTGATTGGATAGAATCTGAGCAGTTGTGCATGAAAATCTACCATGAGTATATTTGGAACCCATGCTATGAAGAAGTAATTGAAGAGTGCTGGAATAAATTCCATGGAATGTATTGTGGGCTATTGATGGTGAAGTACATGGAAACTAAGTAGCAAAGCAAACGATTTCGGAATTGAATAAGGCAAACGTAAACGGTTGAAAAACAACTAAAAGCGATATTATTGCACTATCTACTTAACGCAAAAAGTAACGGTTATGAGCAGGAGTTCAGTTACCAAATCGTTAGCTTGGATGTTACCTAAAGCCGAGAGGTAACAAAATAATCTGCAATAGCATCACATTGCGCTGATTGTCATTACGTTGCATAGTAAAGAACGCTTATATATGGGCTAACTTAGCAACCAAAAATATAAGCGTATGAAAGTAGAAAAATTCAAGGTATTGCTCTACCTTAAAAGGAGCGGATTAGACAAGTTGGGTAAGGCTCCCATCATGGGACGAATTACCGTAAACCGAACGATGGCGCAGTTCAGCAGCAAGCTGTCGTGTACTCCAGAATTATGGAATCCTCGCGAAAGCCGACTAAATGGCAAAAGCAAGGAGGCTATTTCATATTGAGGATATGTAGTCGAGAATCGGTATCGATGTCGCCAAGTCATCTATGTCAACCTATATCTATACTCGCAGATATCTTGGTGAGTTTATCAAAAAGCGTTTCAAGGTTGAAGATTTGGCTTTCGGGCAATTGAATGAGCATTTACCATATGAGTTTCAGGAGTATGTATTGAAGGATAAAGGTCTTGCTGTTGATACGGCAAGGCATTATCTGCCCATACTCAAAAAGATTTGCCGATTGGCTTTCAAAGAAGGTCATGCAGAAAAACGCTATTTCGTAAATTTCAAACTTCCAAAAGAAAACAGGAAAGCACCACGAGCATTAAGTCGTGAGGACTTTGAAAAGATCCGAGATTTGGAAATTCCGGCATCCAGAGTAACACATAATATTGCAAGGGATCTATTCTTGTTTGCTTGCTATACAGGTGTTCCCTATGCCGATGCTGTTTCAATAACAGATGATAACATCTATACCGATGACAATGGTGCACTATGGCTGAAATATCTGCGTAAGAAGAATGAGTATTTGGGTAGAGTGAAATTATTGCCCGAAGCTATTGCTCTGATAGAGAAATATCGCAGCAATGAACGCAAGGAGTTATTCCCGATGATACACCATCCTAATCTGCGAAGGCATATGAAAGGACTTAGGGATTTATCCGGGATTAAGACTGATTTGGTCTATCACATGGGGCGTCATACCTTCGGAAGTCTGATTACGCTTGAAGCAGGTGTTCCCATTGAAACAATCAGCAAAATGCTTGGGCATACCAACCTTACCACAACCCAACTATACGCTAAGGTAACACCTAAGAAGTTGTTCGATGATATGGATATATTCATCAAGGCAACAAGTGATATGACATTAGTTTTATAACACACAAACAGTTTGAATTATGAGAAGTACATATAAACAACTATACTATATCAACCGCAACAAGATTAAGGCTGATGGCACAACCGCCATTATGTGTCGAGTAACCATTGATGGCAGGGCCACTGTATTATCTACAGGACTCTATTGCCGTCCTGATGACTGGAACGGTAAGAAAGGCGAAACAAAGAATAGCAGAATCAATGGTGTGCTCAATGACTATAAGAATCGTATTGATGATACTTACAATAGTCTGCTAAAAGCAAATGGTGTCATTACTGCCGAATTGCTAAAGAATGCCATTACGGGTGTTTCAGATATTCCAAAATACATATTGCAAGCAGGAGAGATAGAGAGGGAACATCTTAAAATTCGTTCCGTACAGATTGACTCCACATCTACATATCGCCAATCAAAGATGTACCAACACTATTTGCGTGAGTATATTAATTCGTTGGGTAAGGAGGATATGTTATTTACCGATATTACAGAGGAATTTGGCAACAGCTATATTCTCTATTTGAAGATGAATTACCCACATAAGCCATCATACAGGAACCATTGTTTGTGTTGGTTGAAGCGATTAGTCTATGTGGCTGTGGATAATGGCATCTTGCGTTTCAATCCAATAGAAGATGTCTAGTATGAGAAAAAACCTCCGAAGAAATTGATGTACATAAGCAAAAGTCAATTGCAGGATATTATGAATCATCCAAAGCCTGATCCATTGCAGGAGTTGGCGAGACGAACATTTATTTTCTCTTGTTTTTGTGGATTGGCGTATGTGGATGTACAACGATTATACCCGCATCACATAGGAATAACAGCGGAAGGGCGCAAATACATTAGAACCTGCCGCAAGAAAACAGATGTAGAGGCATTTATTCCACTGCACCCGATTACTGAGCAGATATTGTCGCTGTACAATACCACAGATGACAGCAAGCCAATCTTCCCATTGCCATGTAGAGATATGATTTGGTTCGAGATACACGAATTGGGATTTGCACACCAGTTCAAACATAACTTGTCCTACCATCAATCGAGGCACACATTCGGAACGCTCCTTGTCTCGGCAGGAGTTCCGATAGAGAGTATTGCCAAGATGATGGGACACACCAATATCCGTACAACTCAAGGATATGCCAAAGTAACTGATGATAAGATTTCGGATGATATGGATAGATTGATTGAGAAAAGGGGACAACAACAATTAACCAATAATAATGCATCGGTATGAAGCGATTGAATAAAAACAATTAATAATGGTGTAGTGGATATTTAAGCAGCATCCGCTTATTTGATTCAGAAAGAAATAATCAGTTGATCTAATTGATGTAGGTTAGAGATTATTATAAAATCATCAACAAACTGCAAATACTTTACCATTCATTTAAATCCTTTAAATAAAATTCATTACCTTTGAGGTAAAATTATATGATTATGGCTAAAGAAGAAAATAAAGATTGTTTTGTTATTATGCCTATCGCTGATTGTGAAGGGTATGAAAAAGGGCATTTTGGACATGTTTATGATGATATAATTAAGCCTGCGATAGAAAAGACCGAGTTTAGGGCAATCCGTGCTGATGAAGTTAAAGAAACAAATCTCATTCATCTAGATATACTTAAAAAACTTATTGATGCACCAATTGCTGTATGCGATTTAAGTACACGAAATCCAAATGTTTTGTTTGAACTTGGAATACGCCAAGCTTTCGACAAGCCTGTTGTACTAATTCAAGAGAAAGGGACTCAGAAGATTTTTGATATTGCACCACTTAGATATCTTGAGTACTCAAAAGATATGAAGTATCATGAGGTACTTGAAAGTCAGAAAAAATTGCAAGAAGCAATTGAAGCCACAAAAGCCGCCGAGGGTGATTCGGGAAATGTTAATTCGATTGTAAAATTAATGGCTTTAAGTGCTCCTGCCAATATCCCTAACCTAGATAGTTCTAATAAAGAAGTACTTGCTTTGGATGTTATGCGGTCACAAATGAATGACATGAAAATGATGATGGAAATGTTTATTCATGATGGCAAAAGGGGTATTTCAAGGAGAAGCAATATAGCCGCAATTGAATATGAACGAATAGTAAATCGATTAGACAAATTAGCATCCTCAAAATTAGAACCCGAATTTGCAGATAGAGAATATTCAAAACTAATGCGAGATACTGAAGAAGTGATGATGAATTGCGGAGGCGAATTAGACCATAGAATGTTCAAGTATTTAATGGATAAAATTTATCGTCAACGAGACGAATATTTTTCCACAAGATAGCTTTCTGAAACATTATAAATTGGGATAGTTAAAGTTGATTTTAATTGTCCCAATTATTTTTATCCCCAATACCGTCAGTCGCTTATTCCCGTTGCTGTCCATTAAGTTAGTACAGACTCTTCTGAAAGTGAAAAGGTCAAGCGGCAAGCCGTTTCGGGCAGAATCTTCCTCCTACGGAGAGTATTCAGCCCGAAAACCTTTTCCCTTTCACGTCTGTACAATGGACGCTCTTGGCAACGGAAACAAACGACTGACGGAAAAGTAATTAAAACACAAAAAGAACAGCGTACAAGTAGGTCTATGAATAACAGTCTAATTGTACGCTGTTCTCGTTTCTATCCATAGGAGGGGATTTCTTTAGAAATCATAATAATTGGGCAGACGGTAAACTGCACTCCCTTCAGAAATGTAATGTCATATTCTCGCCATCAATCCGCAGAGTATCGCAATACCGAAACTTAGGAATGTTCCTGCCAATACATATTCCGTTTTGGCGGTGTCGGTATCTTTG
Source organism: Paludibacteraceae bacterium (assembly GCA_017647145.1). Taxonomy (GTDB): domain Bacteria; phylum Bacteroidota; class Bacteroidia; order Bacteroidales; family Paludibacteraceae; genus Gallipaludibacter. Next base: position 1,585 of record JAGCLD010000025.1, on the reverse strand, counting down.
AATCGCAAGATTGATTTGGCTGCCACTATAAAGCCTATAGCCTCAAACTGACCAAGCAATACAAAAACAATGGTTAGTATTCGCTCCAAATTACCTATCAACGCTCCAGCATTCTTTATGTTGTCGCAAGACTCCGATTCACCAACTTGATACTTCTCTAAAATCAGCTTAATAAGGATATTGGCAGGTTTCATACACAAGAGAACAGCCAATATTAAAAGTGGCGTTGAAAACGAACTTGGGCTATCAATCATTTGCAATGGCAATTCTTTTGTCGTTTCGTAAATGGAGGATATTGTGGCCAATATACCCAAGTGAAGCAATTGGTCTATAACAAAGCTCCACAAGCCTTTTGGGCAATGAATCTTTATTGCATCTATCACTAAATGAGATACTGCTATTAATAATGCCCATAATCCGAAATTATATGAGGGAATAATTATCCAAGATAACAGACCTATGATTATAGCATGTACATATAGGAACCAACTCTTGAATTTTCTTGTCTCTTTTTGTTTACAACATTTGTCAGTTTGCAGATAGATGTCTCCGATAATATGAGCCAAAACTAAGCTCAAAAACAATGTGCTATTCATAATTTTCAAATTTAATCTGTTCAAAATAGTTTAGAGCCTCTTCAATACAATACCACTTTGCAGAAGATGAATGATTGTTTACTCCAGATTGATAAATCTTCATTTTCTCAGCAATTTCAGATTCTTTATATCCAAGTAATTTGTAATAAATAACTTGGCTCTGTTTAGGAGTCGCATCGTTTAATATTGCATCCGTCAAAACTGCTATTACACGTAAATTCTGCGACAAATTTTCATTTATAGTTTCTATTGTTAAAGCTCCTTTACTAAGAGAACCCATTTTAGCAAGAGAACGTCCCGAAAGATATATAGCTTCGCCGTCCATAATACCCTGCTCCCTATCCACTATTCTCATACCTCCAATACCTATGGATATACGGGCTCCATAGGTGTAGAACAATTTACTCCCTAGTGTTTTTTCTACTTCAAAGGCTTTTATACTATTTTTGATTATTAAAGCTATACGGAAAGCATTCGAAGCATTTGGTACTACACATTCGATATAATCACCCTTAATTAGCCTACCCCAAGAACCAGGATACAATGTTTCTAACATTTTTAATTGTTCTTCTATATATTGCTTTAACTCAATAGTTTCAACTTCAGATAGAGAAGTGGAAGAAACAATATCAGCAGAAATAGTTGCGTACATATCTTAAACATTTAATTCACCGCAAAAATAAGCATAATTTTCATTAAACACAAGAATATCTCTAAAAAAGCAGATAATTTCATTTTATCTACCTTTTAATAGATAATCTGCATTTATCATCGTTTTAGTATATACAAAATCAGCATCATCTACACTAAAATGATGCTGACTCAAATTAAATGATGCAGATTAAGTGTCCTTCAAACGGTACGCCTCCTTGAATCCGCTCATTATTGTCCGCTGCACATCGGAGGTTCGGTAGAGAATTTTGCCACCTACCTGAATGTAAGACAAGATACCATTGTTGCGGTAATCCTGTAAAGTCCTTCGGCTCACT
>JAGCLD010000024.1 GCA_017647145.1 Paludibacteraceae bacterium | reverse complement strand
AGGATACACGTAGGATACACGTAGGATACACGTAGGATACACGTAGGATACACGTAGGATACACGTAGGATACACGTAGGATACACGTAGGATACACGTAGGATACACGTAGGATACACGTAGGATAAAGATACCATCAAGCAACCCAATATATAATTGAAAAACAAAAAATCCCCAAGAAACACCATCCTCCCTCAAATGCAATAACCACCTTTTAACAACCCTCCTCATACAAAAACTAACCAAAAAAGCACTGTCCCCACTTCAAGGGGGACGAGCGAAATGGAGCGCTAGCGGAATGGAGCGGAGGGGGTCTCTTTAAGTGAAAAGTTGCACTAATACTCTCCTGCAAATGCAACAACTACTCTACAGAGCTCTGCCCGTTCTCCAGCAAGCAAAGCGAGCGTCCTAATCCATAGGATAAAAATACCATCAAGGTAGCTTCAAGGATGCATTCAACGCACATAAACATCCGCATACAGCAGCAACTAAATTACCCACCTCTTGATTTTTAGACAATACAAACTTCAGTTAGCCTGAAACAAAAAACGAAACGAGTATATTTTTTTGTTTCTGCTCTCTCCTTTCACTATCTTTGTACTCAAAATCAAACAAACTTGCAGTATTGCCGACAAATCATATGGTTAATGATGATATGTTGCCCATTGTTCACGCAAGCCAAAAACGATTCTATCGCTTGGCTGAAAAGCGAATGGTGGGCAAGACACTCTTTCTACATCCTACCCACCATTGACTATACCCCCGAAACGAATTGGACCTTCGGTATATCTGGGGCTAACTACTTCAAAATAAAGCAAGCAGGAAAAACAAGTTCAGTTACCTATTATGCTAAATATGCGCTGAATCATCAATATTCGGTAAATGCTAACACCAAACTCTATTTCCGAAACAACTATCTCTATGCATCATTAGCAGTCGGAAGATTCCCTGACTATTTTTATGGAACAGGTAACGACATAAGTGCCCTGCTGCCCACCCCTGAACTATATAACCCTATGCGAGTACAACTGAAACTGCAACCGCAGTGGTCAGTAGGAAATCATTGGATGATCGGACCCGCATTCTCTTTGCATTATGAACACTCTGACAACACCGCCTCAACACTCCTATACGCAACATTCTGTCAATGGGGATTAGGCCTCGTCACCACCTACGACACACGTGACAACACCTTCTATCCTAACAAAGGTACATTCTTTAAGACCCTGCTACTGGCAACAGAACCTACATTTGGGTCCACAGCACGCACCGTACAGTTACAGACTGACCTGCGGCAGTTTATCCCCCTGCACAAATGCACACTCGCCCTACAGTTCTATGCCGACATGCTTTACCAGTCTGAAGACATTCCGCAAATGCTACCCACCATCGGAGGTGCTGACATAGCAAGAGGAGTGAGAAGGGGTATGTGGCGCGACAACATAGCTGTTGCCCTGCAAGCAGAACTACGCATACCCATCTGGAAGCTTATCAAAGGGGCTGTATTCGGCAGTGTAGCCGACGTCTATAAGTGGAAACACCCACAATGGCACACACCCAAAATTGGATATGGAGCAGGACTTCGGGTAAACTTCAATCAAGCGAAAGTAAACATACGTTTTGACGTAGCAAGAAACAATTACGGAGATTGGAAAAAACTAAGCAACCCAAACACATGGAGTTTCTATCTCACTGCAACAGAAGCATTTTAACATAGTCAACAACTACACCATGAAAGGATTAGTCATAAAGAACACAGGAAGCGGCTATCAAGTACGCACAGAAGAAGGAGAAGTCTTTGATTGCAAAATCAAAGGAAACTTCCGCATTAAAGGTATCAAAAGCACAAATCCCATTGCGGTAGGAGATTGGGTGGAATTTAATGAAGCAGGACTGATTCATCACATCCAAGACAGAACTAACTATGTAGTGAGAAAACCGGCTAACCTCTCTAAACAACTACACGTGATTGCAGCGAATGTCGACCAAGTGCTGCTTGTTGTCACACTCAAAAATCCCGAAACACCACTCGCTTTTATCGATAGATTCATAGCATCAACTGAAGCATACAGAATACCCACAATCATTGCAGTCAACAAAGTGGACCTGCTTGACGAATACGACCAAGAATATCTGCAAGCATTTCTCAATCTATACACATCCATTGGATACCCATGTGTTCCTACGTCATTCACACTACAAAACGGAACAGATCAACTCATCCAATTACTACAGGGAAAAACAACGCTCCTTTCAGGAAACTCTGGAGTAGGAAAATCTACACTCATCAACCACCTTGTGCCTGACGCACAAGCAAGAGTGTCAGACATTTCCACATCACACCAGAAAGGAATGCACACAACAACATTCTCCGAAATGTATGACATCAATGCAGAAACACACCTGATTGACACTCCGGGTATCAAAGGATTCGGACTCATTGACATGGACCAATGGGAAGTAAGCCACTATTTCAAGGAAATATTCAAACAAGGTGCAAACTGCAGATTCGACAACTGCACACATCGAACCGAACCCGGATGTGCCGTCAGAGAAGCTGTGGAAAACCACTTTATTGCACAATCAAGATACCAAAGTTACCTCGGAATACTCGAAGATATCAACGGTGGGAAATACAGATAAACCCACATCTGCCACTTGAGAATAGTCAAAAAACAAAGTGACTATAACCGGATTTGAAGGAAAACACAAGCGAATAACCCATTTAGCTAATACCATTTGAAAGAATAGTTTTTGATAATCCAAAGAAAATGTATTACCTTTGGCACAAATATTTTTATTTACTATATACCATGGGACAACAATTAAGCCGTTTAGACAAGAAAATCCTACACCTAGTTTCTAACAATGCACGCATACCATATCTGGAAATAGCACGTGAATGTGGTGTATCGGGTGCAGCCATCCACCAACGCATACAAAAACTCCTCACTTTAGGCGTTATCAAAGGATCTGAGTTTATTGTTGACACATACAAAGTAGGCTACCAAACATGTGCCTACATTGGGATTAAACTTGCTGATACAAAAAAACTTAAACACGTAGTTGAAGAACTAAAGACCATACAAGAGGTAGTAGAATGTCACTACACCACCGGTAAGTACTCCATGTTTGTAAAAGTCTATGCAAAAGACAACAAACACCTACTCAGCCTCATCTTAGACAGACTGGCATCAATAGACGGAGTAGCCAACACTGAAACATTCCAATTATCACTGGAAGAAATATTCCATCGACAACTCAATATCTTCGGAACCGAAGAAGAGATCGTACTCAGCGAATAACTCAAAAAAAAAGGATGCGTCTGCACAAACTGACGCATCCTTTTTTGTATTCCTAACTTACAGCGAGTTAATCCACAAACAATCTATTCAAATAGCACGCTGCAAATGGTCCATATACTACAACTTCAATCTACGCTTAATCTTCCGTGGCCAACCGACTATACGTTGAGGCACTTTAATCATCCAGCGGACTACTTTATTGACATAAAAAGCAACATGGTCGTTAAAGGTAAACACCGGCTTTCGTAAACCACGAATACCGTATGACTCATCAATAATTGCATCTATTCGTTCTTTTTGTATGCCAGCATCTGGTTGCCAATATTTCACAAGAAACGATGGAACTGAATAAAAACGAGCTAACCATGTGTGACGACACATCTCTTCACCATCTTGATTATATAAGATAGTAGTCCAACCATCGGAATGCCGTACACTGTTCAAATAGTGAGTCTTCGTGTGAAATGCCTGCCAAAAAAAGAACGGATAGTAAGGCTCATAATCGGTACGATCAAAATCATACTTACGACCTTCATACAACATGTGAGCCGGATAAGCAGCAATCATGTTACCTTTATGAGCAAGATAGTCAAATGACTTAACTGCCGATTTAGAAAACTGCTCACGCAATAACTTCAAATTAAACACATTGAAGAATGGATTAGTCACAATAGGATTGCCGCCACGTGGACACCAACCACCTCCATCTGGACAACCTGCATTAGCAATTTCCTGTTCCAATACATAGTCAATTAAAGAAAAAACAGCATCCGGATTTGTGATAAAGCAATCTTCATCAACATTGATGGCAATATCACAATCTTCATCGGCAAGCATAGTATAAAAATAACCATCTGCCGACTGATCAGTCAAACGAACACACTCATACCCCAATGACTCATACAATCCCTTGGAATAACGATAAAGACGTAAATCAAATGACCGACAAAAAAACTTAATACGCGACTTATCCACCTTCATTTTCATATATAAATGCTATTAAAGACTCTTAAGATAGTCAACCCATGAACTGATGACTGCTTTCTTTACATAAACCCAACGCAATGTCCACTTGTAATCACTCCAAACACCATGACGACGAGCATAATCCAACAACGAACGAAATGCCATACGTTTCTGCTTACCGCGATAAACACCACGACGATGACTAATGGAAGAGGAATGTATCACATAGTGATATTTAGCAACTGAGACTTGACATATACGACGCACCATAAGATAAGCCTGCCCCATAAAACAGCTATCTTCTCCACTAGTGGATAAAGGGAATGTAATACCATTATCCACCAACCATGCACGACGAAACAGCATGGTAGTAAAATTACTAATGAAATGACGCAATAAATAACGACGAGAATTTGTATCTACTTCTCCATTCTTTACCACAGGATTGTGCATCAGTACATGATGACCATCTGAATAATCCAACACAGCAGACGCACTGCTTATATCTGCATTCCAGTCTATAGCATTCTGATAAAGAAGTTCATACATATCCGGTTCTACCCAATCATCTGCATCTACAAAAGCCACATATTCACCGGTAGCATAATCAAGACCTATATTACGAGCTACTGCAGGACCGGAGTTCTGAGGAGTTTGCAAAAAATGTACTGAGGCTGCACGACCATGCAACTCTACATAACGACGAGCAATTAATAGACTATCATCCACACTATGATCATCAATCAACAACACTTCTATTTCTGATAAAGACTGGGCAAATAAACTTGCTAAACAACGCTCTATCCACGCTGAAGCATTATACATCGGTATGATGACACTCACCTTAGGCATGGGGCAACATTAAAATTCAATGTTCAACACTTTCTCCACAATAGGAGCCATATCATAGTACTTATACTCCGCAAGACGACCACCAAATATAACATTTGGTTCCTTGTCGGCTAACTCCTTGTAGCGGGCATACAGAGCGGTGTTTCGGTCGTCATTGACCGGATAATAAGGTTCCATTCCTGATTGCCACTCAGTGGAGTACTCACGACTCACCACTGTTTTCGGACAACGATACACCTCCTCACCAAACATTTCAAAATGCTTATGCTCTATCACACGAGTATAGGGCACTTCCGCTGCTGTGTAATTCACCACAGCATTTCCTTGATGATTGGGTTCATCTAAAACCTCAGTCTCAAAACGGACAGTGCGATACTCCAAGTGTCCTAAACAATAGTTGAAATATGCATCTACTGACCCCGTAAAGATTACCTTGTCTGCCACAGCATCCCATTGAGCCTTATCCGCCAAATAATCTACACCTAATCGCACATCACACTCTGCAAGCAGTTTATCAATCAACACATTGTAGCCTCCAATAGGAATACCCTGATAACGGTCATTAAAATAGTTGTTATCAAATATCAGGCGTACTGGCAAACGCTTAATAATAAAAGCCGGCAACTCAGTGCACGGACGTCCCCACTGCTTCTCTGTGTAGCCTTTAATCAAACACTCATAAATGTCACGACCAACCAACAACAAGGCTTGCTCTTCAAGATTTGCTGGCTCCCTGCCTGCCAAAGCAATCAAAGCCTCAGCGCGTTGTTCTTCTATCTTGGCTTGCGCTTCTGCTGGTGTCACAACACCCCACATCTTGTTAAAGGTGTTCATGTTGAAAGGAAGATTATACAACTTCCCTTGGTAATTGGCAACGGGACTATTCGTATAACGATTAAACTCCACCAGAGAATTGACAAAGTCCCACACTGCCTTATTGGACGTATGAAAGATGTGAGCTCCATATTTATGCACATGAATACCCTCTACATCTTCACAATATAGATTGCCCCCCACATGATTTCGCTTATCCAACACCAAACAACGCTTGCCTGCCTGCGTAGCACGGTAAGCACACATAGCACCATATAAACCTGCTCCTACGATGAGATAATCATACTTTTTATCACACATAATAATCTCCTTTCTATCGTCTAAAAATATGAACATATAACCATTTAACAACTACATCCACACAATGATTAAAGCACTCAAACCAACGAGGCCAACGACGATGATACTTGTGCCAATACTTTATGTAGTCAAAACGAAGTAACTTATTTTCTGGATACAACACAGGAAGTAAACCTAATTCCTTACAAATTAGCCATAATTCATCATCCATACGTTGTAAATCTTCTGCACGAAAATCCTTGCGCGGCATGTCTAACAGGTATAATTTATATAGTATGCGCATACGATTTTCATAGTATTGTTTCATAAAACAAGAACGGATTGCAGATAAGCCATCTTTATGCTCGCGGTAATAAGCAACCAGACGACGATTCACCTTCTCTAACTGGGGAATGGAACGCATTAAAACCTCTGGTGCCATAGTCTGTCCACCACGGTCTAAATTGTATTGATAAACATTCAAATTCAAGAAACAAATGCTTGTGGCATGAAAAACGGGTAGCGTTGCCCATTCTGTATCTGTGTAAGAGATACCCTCTGTTTGTTGATAAGCTATCTCACGCAAGAGTTCTGTACGATAAGCCAAAGCATGCATCAAAAAAAAGCGAATATATTCATCCTTCAGCACTGCATCCAAGTCATACACTCTGCCATATTCATATGGTTCACGACCCATTGTATTATAACGCACCACTTCTTTAGCCGAACCGGGACCTAATTGGGAGAAATGCGTCACTATCATGTCTGCCTGTAGTGTAACAAGAGCCTCCAACATCTTGTCTAAGGCAGAGGTATCAAACCAATCATCTGAATCTAACACTTTCACATACTTCCCTTTGGCATGTAACATACCTGCATTGATTGTAGAACCATAATTGCCATTAGGCTTGTCTATCACGGTGACAATCCCCGGATAACGTTCTTCATAGTCGTGCCCGATAGCCGAAGAAGCATCTTTACTTCCATCGTTTACAACCAACACATCCAATACATCTGCATGTTGTGCACTGACCAAAGAATCAAGACAACGAGGCAACAATGCCTCCATGTTATAAGTGGGAATAATAATTGACAATAGTTTCATTTTCCAATCATATTTTGAGTGAGAAATTCCATACTATGCTGACGTAGCGCCTCTACCTTCTTATTCACTTCTGCATAAGACACATCTGAAACTGTGTCTAAATCTGTGTCTAAGGATACAATGCGTCCTTCCATCCCGAGTTCCTCCAACAAGTCATGAGTACGTGTATCAAGTCCGTCACCTAAACTGATTGAGAACAAAGGCTTGTTATAGATAATGGCAAAAACACTGCCGTGGAAAGAAGGACTGAACACACACTCTGCATGCCTTATACCACCCAAGAAATCCTCCATACCGGCAGTAGGAAGGTATGTCACATCTGCATGGCGCAGAGAATAGAGTATGCATTCTTTCTTCGGACTGGCAGAAACAACCAACAATTTACATCCACGAGAACGAGCGTAACGATGAATCTTTTGTAAAAAGGCCACAGATTGACGCAACTGGTAGAAAAAGACATATCGTTCATTACCCATTACCGAACGACCGGGCAACTCATCTAAGATACTGCGAGGTGCTAATAAAGTAGGGTCTAACACTACGTCTATTCCACGCACTCCGGTCATCATCTCTAACTTGGTTCGCAAAGAACCCTCACGCACAGCAATAGCATCAAAATTGGCTAATTTCGCACGTAAATAAGCCCGATTTTCTTCTGTATCATCTATCCGTTCTCCACTTGCTGCATAAGCAATCTTTTTAGCGCCTGCTTTCACTGTAAAGTCACCAAAATACACCGAATCAAAACCACCCGTATTACGAGGGTTCCAAATTTGATCACTACCAAAGAGATAGAAATCTTTGTCAACTGAAATAGACGTTTCAAAAGCATCATCCACTTCCAAATACTGGCGTTTGAAGCGTTGCATTTTATGGTCTTGGATTAAGGAAAATGGCAGAGCTAACACATTACCAATCATGTTGCGCCATCCACTACCAAACAATCGAGACATAGACCAAGCACGATGACTTTCATAAACGGCTTTTTGCTTGTATCGAATGAAATCTACATCATAACCTGCCAATTCTAAAACACGCTTCAATGCATAGGGTTGTAACATGGCTCCAAAATTGGCAGCAAAGTATGTGGTTAGAATACCTACCTTCTGTCGGTGTGCATCACTGGAAGACTGAATGCGCTGACGTTCCCTCCGCATCTTGGTGCGTAAGCCGACACCAAAGAACTTATCACACACAACACCCACAACCTGACCGGCTCCAAAAAGCCACTTATTGGTAAAACCCTGCTGAAAGATTGCTTTTTGCACACCGAGTGGAAGTGACTTAATACGGCCTACTTGATTTGCCAACATAGAACCCTGACGAGTAGGCATATAGATATTTTGATTATGAGCTAATACTTCACGCCAAGTGGTACGTTTTTTATACAAATGCTTGGTAGCTTCCACAAGGAACTTACCACGCTCATTATTCACAAGAAGTACGGAAACACCCATCGGGTTATTATACTTTCTGAGATCACATCCCCAAAAATCACCCATACTGATATCAGCCACCCTATTCACTTGAGCAAACGGGCAACTGCGACAACTTCTGCGCAACCACAAGAATGAAAGATAAGAACGAAAATGAAAGTCTTTGCGATAACGCTCTATCTCTAAGACATCCCCATTTTTAAGTCCATATGTTGTACGATTACCACGCGCCCAGCCCAACGACTTAGTACGATAAGACACTATTCTACGCGCATTATGAAGACGAAGAGACAATTGTGCTAAATAGTTAGACGGAACTCCATGACAAACAACTTCCATGGTATAAAGTCCCGGCTTCACACCTCCTAAAAAACGATATAAACCTGCCACCTGACAAGGAGTACCACTAAATAAAACCTCCTTTTTCAAAGATAATGCACGCCTCACTTCACGATATACACCCGTAGCATCACTTTGTTGATACTTTGAATTTTGCAGTCTAACCAAATCAGACACATCCTCAACACCCACATGACTGACGCGAGAATGTTCATCCAGGCTTGCTCCAAAAACAATGCGGTTGGGTTGCTGGAGAAATTCATAAGCCACTTGAGCAAATACTCCCCCCGAGGCACTAGGAGCAATCAAAGCCTCATCTTCACCCCATGCCGCATATACATCAGCAGACAAAAAATCATTTCTATCTATGCTAGCAGAATGCAGAGATGGACATGCACGCTCACATAACCCACAATCAACACACAACTGCGCATTCACCGAAGGACAATAAAAGCCATTCACATCCTCCGTTAATGATATAGCCGAATGAGCACACGCATCAACACATGCACCACAGCCAAAACAACGTTCTATATCGGGTAATTTGAGTGACATTACATTAATACATGACCGGCCAATGTTCTTTGTAAAGACTTAACATCTACCTTACGGCTGAATTCAAAGACAAAAGGATTAACATTACCTGATACCCATATTTTCAATTCACCATCAAGGTCAAATGTACCGGATGTTTCCACAGAAAAACGAACAATAGAACGATAAGGGAAAGAACTATAACAGCGTTTATGTCCCGTAACTCCTTGCACATCCACTGCTATAAGTCGCTTGTTAGTGAAGATCAACTTGTCACGAATCAGACTATAAGCTACTTCTATCTGCTCGCCATCACACAATAAAGGATTAAATTCCTCCCCCAATGCTTGAGCATTTATTTCACTCGCATTACCTAACAATCCATTCAAAAGTCCCATGGTAATAATCTTTATGGTTATCTTTTACAAAGATAGTATCTGTTGAGTGAATAAGCAAATACAGTTTTGCTGATTTTCTACATTTTTAATCAATGCTATCTGATAAAATAATTTCATTGCCTACTCATCCACAGCAAACACCCAAACATCCTGCTGACTAATTCCCACTCTATTGCAGCATCATATAGGGCTCTGCCCACAGCACAACGCGTACAATGAAAATCCTATCCTTAGTAGGCTATTAGTAGGTTATTAGTAGGTTATTCAGATACAATCAAAGTGTGATTCTTACCAGCCAAAGCGTAGAGAATAAATATAAATAACACCAAAAAACGAGATAAAATAAAAAAACACACCTCAAAAGCAAGATGTTCCACTTTTTATTCGTAACTTCGCCGAGATTTTTTGCTAATTTCAGAGGAGGGAAGATGAATACAACAATCACAGTGAAAGACAAGCAATTTCGCTTATCCATTACAGAAGTTGAGATTGCAAAAGCAGTAAACAACGTTGCCACACAAATCAACAAAGATTTATCAGGTCAGAATCCATTGTTTCTTTGCGTTCTTAACGGTGCATTCATGTATGCAGCTGACTTAATGAAGCAAATAAATTTTCCATGTGAAATAAGTTTTGTAAAACTCGCTTCCTACCAAGGAACATCCTCTACGGGCAAAATCAAAGAGATGATTGGAATTAACGAATGTGTTAAAGGAAGAAATGTTGTGGTGGTAGAAGACATTATCGACACCGGATTCACCATGCAAAACATCATCTCTTCACTAAAGGAGAAAGGTGCAGAAAGCATACATGTATGTACTTTTTTACAAAAGCCCGATGCCCTGCAGTGTGACATCAATGTTGACTATGTTGCCATCAAAATACCCAACGACTTTATCGTAGGATATGGCCTTGACTACGACGGATATGGCAGAAATTTAAAGGAAATATACACTGTAATTAACGACTAAAAATTAACAACTATATAGGTATTGGTTATGTTATATTTAATTTTATTCGGAGCGCCTGGTTCCGGAAAAGGAACACAAAGTGACTTATTGGTGAACAAGTATCAACTCACGCATTTATCTACCGGAGATTTACTGCGAAAAGAAATTGCTTCAGGTTCTAACTTAGGAAAAGAAATTGATCAATACATATCCAAAGGTAATTTGATACCGGATCAATTGATGATTGACATCCTCAGCAAAACCATGGACACTTACAGCGAAAGCAAAGGATTTATCCTTGATGGATTTCCAAGAACCGTACAACAAGCAGAAGCACTTGATACAATGTTAGAAACAAGAGAAAATGCCAATGCAATATTGGTCAATCTCGAAGTAGAAAAACAAGAACTTATTAATCGTCTGCTCAAAAGAGGAGAAACTTCAGGACGAAGCGATGACAACTTAGAAACAATACAAAAACGCCTTGAAGTATACGAAAGCAAGACAAAACCTGTCAACGAACACTACAAAGCAAAACAACAACATGCACACATCGATGGCATGGGCACTGTAGAGCAAATTTTTGAAAGGATAGAAAAAGCCATTCAACACATCATTTAAGAACACAACCGACATGGCCAATTCAAACTTTATTGACTACGTAAAAATTTACTGCCGATCTGGAAAAGGAGGAAAGGGTTCAACACACTTTCATCGTGAAAAATTCATCCCCAAAGGTGGACCAGATGGCGGAGATGGAGGTAGAGGAGGACATATTATTCTCAGAGGAAACAAAAACTATTGGACCCTTCTACACCTCAAATATGCAAAGCACGTATTTGCAGGAGACGGAGGAGACGGAAGCGGCTCAAGAAGTTTTGGCAAAGATGGCGAGGATAAAATCATAGATGTGCCATGCGGAACTGTTGTATATGACGCAGATAATGGAGAATTTCTATGCGACATCAAAGACGACAAACAGGAAGTAGTACTACTCAAAGGTGGACGAGGTGGATTGGGCAATTGGCATTTCCGCACCGCCACTAATCAAACACCCCGATTCTCACAACCCGGAGAACCAAGAGTGGAACGCAACATCATCATGCAACTGAAAGTACTTGCCGACGTCGGCCTAGTAGGATTCCCAAATGCCGGGAAATCAACCCTACTATCAGTTGTATCGGCAGCAAAACCCGAAATTGCAGATTATCCATTTACCACCCTTGTTCCAAATCTCGGAATTGTCAGCTACAGAGATAGTCAATCCTTCTGCATGGCTGATATTCCAGGAATCATAGAAGGTGCAAGCGAAGGAAAAGGCTTAGGACTGCGCTTCTTGCGTCACATTGAAAGAAATGCAATCTTATTATTCCTTATTCCAGCTGACACAGAAGACATTCAAAGAGAATATGACATATTGCTCAATGAAATCACGCAGTATAATCCAGAACTCGCAGAAAAACAACGCATACTCGCCATCACTAAGTGTGACATGCTGGACCAAGAGTTGATCGACGAAATGAAACAACTGCTCCCCAAAGATATACCTTCCGTGTTTATATCCTCCATATCCGGCTTAGGCATAAATCAGCTTAAAGACCTAATATGGAGCGAATTACACAAAGATGGATACAAGAAAGAAATTGAAATTTCTCACAAACCTATCGAAGTAAAACAGATAGAATACGAAGAAGACGAAGACATTGAAGAGGAAACATTTGACACCATCTACATGAACGAAGAAGATGAAGAATGGGACCTCGAAAAATACAAAGGAATTGGTTGGGACCAATAAAAAATGCAACTATTTTAATGGAAAATCATTAATTATTTGCTATTTAAAAAAAAAGACGTATCTTTGCAGTCCCAAAATAACGGAGTAAAAACAATAGAAAAATAAATAGCGATGAAAAGGACGTTTCAACCCTCTCAAAGAAAAAGACGTAACAAACACGGTTTTCGTGAAAGAATGGCAACTGCTAATGGTCGCCGCGTCTTGGCAGCACGTCGTGCAAAAGGTCGTGCTAAATTGACCGTTGCTGACGAAGGACGACACAAAAAATAAGCGTCCTCTGCAACTGATATAAAGAGAGCAAGAATCCATTGGATTGTTGCTTTTTTTATTTTCTTAGTTGCTCATTCACCTTTTAATGTGTACATTTGCGCAAATTGTCATATAATCACAAATCAATATGGACTTCAAACAATTCTGGAAAAACAGTTGGGCTGCACTCATTGTACGCCATTTCCTATTGGCAGCCATCATTCTATTTATCATTATATTTATAACCTTAAAAGGATTAGACATATACACTCACCATGGAGAAGCAGAAAAAGTACCCGATCTAAGAGGAAAGTACACAGAAGAAGCCGAGATTTTGTTGGCTTCACAGGGCCTTACTTATCAAATAATCGATTCAACATACATCCGAAAACAACCACAAGGCATCATTACTGAGCAAACACCAGAACCAGGCTCATTCCTCAAAAAAGGACGACCGGTATATATCATTATCAATAAAAAGGCTGAACAAAAATCTCTATTGCCCAACATCATAGACCTTTCATACAGACAAGCAGAGGCAATGTTAAAGATTGCACATTTACAGATTAATCAAATCATTTATGAACCTTCCGAATTTAAGGACCTTGTACTTGACGTGAGACTGAATGGGGAATCATTGGCCATCGGTACACAATTACCAGAAGAAACAGCTATTGACTTGGTAATTGGAGAAGGTATAGGACAAGAAATGATATATGTACCACTACTGACACGCAAAAATCTAACAGACATACGAAACGAACTCTTGGAGATTGGACTTGTTGTAGGCGCTATCAACTATGACGTCATTCCCAATGGCGACGAAGACACATATTATGTATATCAGCAATCACCTGAAGCCGGACAACAAATCGCTTCCGGAAGCAGAATAGACCTATGGATGTCAAAAGATAAAAACAAGACAGCTGATAGTAAACAAGAAGAAGAAGACTTTTTCTAATGACAGAACCTTTCATCGAACACGAAGATATTGAGGATGATGAGTTAAACCTATTAGCTCCTCAGACACACGAGCGCTTCCATTGCATTGTTGACAAAGGACAGAGTTTACTCCGCATTGATAAATACCTGTTCAATTGCATGGGAGGTGCATCTCGCAATCGTATACAAGATGCTGCAGATGCAGGAAACATACTCGTGAATGGAAAATCAGTTAAGTCAAGCTACAGAGTCAAGCCTGGCGATGAAATATCTTTTATCCTCCCTCATCCCGCAAACGACTACACAATTATTCCTCAAAACATTCCGCTTAACATTGTCTATGAGGATGAAGATTTGGTTTTAGTAAATAAACAACCTAACTTAGTAGTGCACCCGGGATTTGGCAATTTCAATGGCACATTACTCAACGCCTTAGCATGGCATTTTCAAGACAACCCCGACTTTGATGCCAATAGTAGCCAAGTGGGACTTGTCCACCGTATAGATAAAGATACTTCCGGCTTATTATTAGTAGCAAAAACACCAGAAGCGAAAGCTCATTTGTGTCAACAGTTTTTTGAGAAAACCACAGAGAGAACATACAATGCTTTAGTGTGGGGAGTGATAAAAGAAGATAGCGGAACCATCAATGGTGCACTTGCTCGCGATCCTAGAGACAGAATGTTGTTTCGCGTTTTTGCAGAAGATGAAAATCCGCTTGCCAAACATGCCATCACACACTATCGCGTGTTAGAACGATTCCCATTCTGCACATTGGTAGAATGCAAACTTGAAACCGGAAGAACACACCAAATACGTGTTCACATGAAACATATTGGACACACGTTATTCAACGATGATCGCTATGGAGGGAATGAAGCACTCAAAGGGCTGACCACTACCAAATACCGTCAATTCATCAAAAACTGCTTTGAAGTGTGTCCACGCCAAGCTCTTCATGCCAAAACTTTAGGATTTACCCATCCAAGAACTGGGAAATTCATGCAGTTTGACAGCGAACTACCAGACGATATGAAAGCCCTCTTAGAAAAATGGCGAAAATATTCACCAAGTGAATAAATTCGCCACTTATTTACAAACCAAATCCTTCATTAAAAAGGCAAATCTTCATCGCCCGAAGACTCTGCCACAACAGATGGTGCTGTAGGAACAGACCCACCCTCATTTGTTTTATCGCGTCTATCTAACAATTGAATCGTATCAGCCAATATCTCTGTACGATAATGAGTTTGTCCATCTTTTTCCCAACTGCGTGTCTGCAATTTACCCTCAATGTAGAGCATCGCTCCTCTTTTTACATAGTTTTCTACAAATTGAGCTAGCGAACGCCATGCCACAATGTTGTGCCATTCAGTTCTTTCAGGAACTACCGTTCCATTAGCAGTGGTAAAACCACGATCAGTAGTAGCCAAAGAAAAAGAAACGACAGCCACATTTTTATCAATATAGCGTACTTCCGGATCACGACCTACATTTCCTAATAAAATTACTTTGTTAACAGCCATAGTTTTGTGTTTTTAATTGCTATCTATATTTCCGATGTAAAAGTATAATTTTTTTTAAAAATATCCATAAACAAAAATACGAGATACTTGTTTTTTATGCAAAATACATTACTTTTGCGTTACAAAATTAAATTAGTAGATCTATGAGAGTAATTATAGAACCGGACTACGAAAATGTATCCTTATGGGCTGCAAACTATGTAGCAGCACGCATCAGACAAGCCAACCCAACAAAAGAAAAACCATTCGTATTAGGCTTACCAACAGGCTCTTCTCCTTTAGGGATGTATCGTAATTTGATAGAGTTAAATCGACAAGGAATTATTTCTTTTGAACATGTCATTACATTTAATATGGACGAATATGTTGGTTTAGAAGAAGAACATCCCGAAAGTTACCACTCTTTCATGTGGAACAATTTTTTCAGCCACATTGATATTCTCCCTGAGAATGTTCACATACTTAACGGTAATGCGACTGATTTAGATGCAGAATGCAAAGCCTATGAAGAAAAAATGAAATCCGTTGGAGGTGTTGATTTATTTTTAGGGGGAATAGGTCCAGATGGACATATTGCTTTTAATGAGCCCGCTTCATCTTTATCTTCAAGAACTCGCAAAAAAACACTCACCACAGACACCCTGATTGCCAACTCTCGTTTTTTTGATAATGACATAAACAAGGTTCCCAAGACAGCTTTAACAGTTGGGGTTGGTACTGTAATGGACGCCAAAGAAGTGCTAATCATTGTAAATGGACATAACAAGGCTCGCGCTCTGCGCCATGCCATTGAAGAACCCATCAATCACATGTGGACAATCAGCGCACTGCAAATGCATCCCAAAGGTATTATCGTATGTGATTACGATGCTTGTGTTGAGTTGAAAGTCGGAACTTACAAATATTTCCTCGATATAGAAAAAGACACCCTCAATCCGGAGAGCTTACTGTAAAAGCAAACATAACCAGCACATATATTCTGTAGATTTCATACACAACAATACATCCTCATCAATTAAAAGATAAGGATGTATTGTTTTTTATTTATACATTCACCCATTGACACCTAAAAACCTCCATTACAGTGATGAACAGAAACAATCATGACGCTTACCATACATACTCCAAAAACTAAGCGATTAATGGAACAACACATGTTTTTATTATTTATTTTCAAGTAAACCTATAAAAGTTTTAACATACCATTACAAATAGTTGTGTTTTCTTTTTGCATAAAGCATTTTTTTTATATCTTTGCAAACATTCTAAATTCGACATGTCATGGGGAACAGAAAAACATTCTTATTGATCGCATTATTTATTAGCGTAAGCTTTGGCGCAACAGCGCAAGTTAGACGATATATTAACAATGATGGACGTTATCAAAGACGCGCATCATGGAGTCAACAACCACACTCTAAAGGTTTATTCTCCAAAACCGACGGTTCTGGTACAGTGCTGACCATTGAGGGTGGTGCTACATATTACTATGGCGACGTTGAATTTCCTGGATTAGCACTATTTGGAGGCGTTCCTTCAGATTGGGCGTCTGCTCACATGAGTTTTTATGGTAAGTTATCACTCATGATGCCTGTATATAACCACTTAGGTGTACGTATCAATTTGACCGGAGGTAAATTGCAAGCAAATAACTTTGAATATCAATCAGCTCCAAGAAGCCAAAAAGAGTTTTCTTCCTTCTTTGCAGAGCCAAGTGCAACTGTTGAATATTACCCATTCTCAGAAGTATCAAAATGGTTCTACATTTATGCCGGATTAGGTATTACATACAGTTATATAGATTGTAACCACTTTGCTACAGTTGATGGTACTTTCCATAAACTATCTCCAACTGTTCCTTTTGGTATCGGTGTTAATTTCCCTGTTGCTTATAACTTCCGAATTGGTATTAATTTAGGTTGCCACCAAACTCTCTTTGACTCTTACTTCTCAAGCCTAGATGGCTATCCATTCAAGAGCCCAGAAGGAGAAGTAATGGGAAAGAAATCTCGTTGGGCTGACGGATACTTCACCGGAGGTATCACTCTTTCTTATGTCTTCAAGAACAAGGCATGTAAGATTTGTCGCTTCACGAAATATCAGTAGTCAACTCCTACTGCACAATAGATTATCCAAACGACACCAACAGTTAATTAAGGCTTATGACAAGAAAAATGTTAATTGGGGCAATTTTATGCTGTTGGGGTGTGGTATGCGTACATGCTGAAAACCAAACAGACAGCATTGTTCCCTATCAACGTCCTGCTATATTTGAAGAAATAACCGATAATACGCAAGGCGGTAATGTTACACTATACCAGGATGAACGAATAGAAACAGTCATAGCCTCAAAAATAAACGGTAACGAACTTCAAACAATGGATATTAGCGGATTTCGTTTACAAGTTTATTCAAGCAACGTTCCTCAGACTTCCAAAAAAGAAGCCTTTGATATCGAAAAAGATATGAAAACGGCATTCCCGGATATACCTGTTTATGTCATTTATCAACCACCATTCTGGAAAGTACGTTTAGGAGATTTTCGCAATCAAACAGAAGCTGATTTATTAAGACAAGATGTCATCACCCGTTTCCCCAACATTAAAGGAGATGTATATCTTGTCAAAGATATGATTCAAGTCGCAAAATAACTATGAGTTGTTCTTCTCAAAATAATTTTCAATTTGACGCTGTAAAGACTTCTGAAATTTCAACCCATGTAAAAGAAGTCATTCGCATTTTAGGTGAAAATGTTGACCGTGAGGGATTGATTAAAACTCCTGAGCGAGTTGCAAAGGCCTATCAATTTTTGATGCAAGGCTACGATCAAGACCCCGAGGCCATTCTACGGTCTGCTATTTTCGAAGAAGACTATCGTCAAATGGTCATTGTGAAAGACATTGATTTCTACTCGATGTGTGAGCATCACCTACTCCCGTTTTTTGGCAAAGCACATGTAGCATATATCCCCAATGGACGCATCACAGGATTGAGCAAGGTAGCACGAGTTGTAGAAGTATTTGCACGTCGTATGCAAGTACAAGAACGCATGACAACACAAATCAAAGACTGCATTCAGCGAACACTTAACCCATTGGGAGTAATGGTTGTAATTGAAGCACAACACCTTTGCATGCAAATGAGAGGGGTACAAAAACAGCATTCCATTACTACCACTTCAGACTTCACCGGAATCTTTGAACAAGCAAAAACACGGGAAGAATTCATGAACTTAGTTCGTGGGAAATAAGCACAACTATGAAACATCTCTGCCTCCTATTTGTCTTTCTTTCGTTGGTACACACAGCGAAGGGGCGAGTGCTTATCACCATAAACGATGACTTCCATGATGGCAATCTATCAGACAACCCCACTTGGCAAGGTGATACCAGTGCTTTTATCATCAACCCAGAAGCAGGAGGAATCCTACAAAGCAATATCGATAGTTCAGCAACCCACTACATCTCTACCCCCTGTTCAGCCATCGACAGTGCAGAATGGAATATCACAGTATCCTTTGAATATAGCACCTCATCTGTCAATTATTCTAATTTCTACGTAGCCATGAGTCACGAATCTCCGGCTACATCCAACCAAGCCTACTATCTACGCATGGGGAACACACCCGATAATATCTGTCTCTTTTACAAAGAAAATGGGAAAAGCACCTGTCTAATACAAGGACGTGAAGGATTACTCGAAGCCGCCAAAAGCACAGTAAACATTCGCCTCACACAATATAAAGGCAGATGGACACTCTACACCCAACAACTCACACCATCTCTAAATGCTGAGATAACAGAAGTAGAAGAAGGCTCTGTAGAACACCTCAAGATGAATCAATCTGCTTATTGTGCCCTCTCATATACCTGTACCAAAACGCGTGGCAAATCATTCTATTTTGATAATCTCAATATTACTGGATTGGAAGGCGTGGAGATTCCTCCCACCGATACTACCATTACACCACCAGTAGAAGGCATAGATACAGCTACCATTGATGACCTCCTCATCAATGAAATTATGTACGAACCACTTACCGACCAACAAGAATATGGTGAAATCATCAATCTCAGCGATAACATTCTCTCCTTACAAGGATGGCGACTAACCACACGTAAGAAAGATGGCTCATTCAACAGCGGCAATCGTTTTCCTGATAACACTTACATCAAACCTTACGGAGTAGCAGCACTATGCAAAGATGATGTCACACTGCGCGACCAATTTCAAGTGGAGGATTCAGCCCAGATTTACGCATGTAGTTGGCCACAAAACTTTAATAACGAAGGAACCACACTTTATTTGCTATCCCCTACAGGAGCAATAGCCGACTCTGTCACCTATTCACCCTCATGGCAACATCCATTAGTAAAAGGTAACAAAGGAGTTGCTCTAGAGCGCATACATCCTGACTTACCCTCCAACGCATCTACCACATGGATGTCAGCTGCAAGTACAAGTAATTACGGAACTCCCGGCTACCGGAATTCACAGTTCACCATTACCACCACAACAACTACAGAAGAGTCAATATATCTTTCCCCTGAAACCTTCTCACCCGATGGAGATGGATGGGATGATATCTGTATTATTCATTGCAACTTTCCTGAAGCAGGGTACGTAGTAAATCTACGAATTTTCACTCCTACCGGTCTGTTTATAGCTCAAATTGCAGATAACGCCTTATCAAGTGAAGAAGAACAATTCATCTGGGATGGAAGCACCATGAAAGGATATAACGCCGAAATAGGTATTTATGCACTTGTGTTAGAAGCCTATCATCCCACAACCGGCAAACGCTTAAAAAAGAAACTCCCAATAATCGTACATGGCAGATAATTCATCACAAATACACACGCCTACCCTAGTAGTACTATTAGGGCCCACCGGAGTAGGAAAGACAGAACTAAGTTTACGCTTAGCAGAATCACTGAATTGCGACATCATTTCCTCAGATTCTCGCCAAATATTCCGTGAACTAAAAATTGGAACTGCTGCTCCTACAGAAGAAGAACTACAACGCGTCAAACATCACTTCATTGCCACTCAATCCATATTCACCCCCTACAGTGCCGGACAATATGAAACCGATGCACTCACACTTTTGGAACAATTATTTCAAGTGCGACCGGTTCAACTGTTAGTTGGAGGTTCTATGATGTATATAGACGCCCTATGCAAAGGAATGGATGACATACCCTCTGTCAGTCCAGACTTACGTCTCCGTCTCCGCCAAGAGTACGAAGAAAAAGGACTTGTTTGGTTACAAGATGCGCTTCGTAATGCAGATCCTGTACACTTCTCACGTGTAGATCAACACAACCACCAACGCATGTTACATGCCTTAGAAGTATGCATTGAAACAGGGAAACCCTACTCTTCATTCTGCACAGGACAAAAAAAACAACGCCCATTCAATATTCTAAAAATAGGACTCAATCGTCCTCGTCCTGAACTCTATGAACGAATCAACCTCCGCGTAGACGAAATGATTAATCAAGGACTACTAAAAGAAGCCAGCCCACTCTACACACACCGCCATCTCAATAGCCTCAACACTGTGGGCTATAAAGAATTATTCAAATATTTCGATGGAGAATGGACTCTTGAATATGCCATCCAGATGATCAAGCAAGACAGCAGACACTACGCAAAACGCCAACTCACATGGTTCAATGCAGACCCCGAAATTCATTGGTTTAACCCCGAACAAATAGACGAAATCATTCAATTTACACACAAAGCGATTCACTAAAATCAAAACTATCATAAAAGAAATAAAATAAAATCCTCTTTTCATTGCTTCAATCTGCAGAAAAATGTACATTTGCAGCGTTTAAGACATTAAACTCATACACACATGAAAGCACTTGTTAAAAAACTACCCCAAGAAGGACTATGGATGGAAGACGTTCCGGTACCCGAAGTAGGAGTCAACGACGTCCTCATAAAAATTAAGAAAGTAGCCATTTGCGGCACCGACCTGCACATCTACAAATGGGATGCGTGGTCACAGAAAACCATCAAAACCCCGATGACCATCGGACACGAATACGTCGGCGAAATCGTTGACATGGGTTCCGGAGTAAAAAACCTCAACATTGGTGACAGAGTAACAGGAGAAGGACACATCGCATGCGGACACTGCCGTAACTGCCGTAGAGGGAAAAAACACGTATGCCAAAACACAACCGGTGTGGGAGTCAATCGAGACGGAGCATTTGCTGAATACCTTTGCATTCCAGCAGAAAATGTCATAAAACTTGACCCACGAATCACAGATGATATGGCTGCAATCATGGACCCATTCGGAAATGCAACCCACACAGCCCTATCATTCCCTCTTTTAGGCGAAGATGTTCTCATCACAGGAGCAGGACTCATCGGCACAATAGCAACAGGTATCTGTAGATTTGCCGGAGCACGACACATCGTAGTAACAGACGTTAGCGACTACCGCCTCAACATCGCAAAACAAATGGGCGCCGACATCACCGTCAATCCCGCAAAAGGCGAAACAATAGAAGATGCAAAGAAACAACTCAACATGCAAGGATTTGACGTTGGACTCGAAATGTCAGGAGCACCAGCTGCCTTCAATAGCATGATTGATAATATGTACAATGGTTCTAAAATCAGTTTGCTCGGAATCCTTCCAGACACAACTCAAGTAGAATGGAGCAAAATCATTTTTAACGCACTTACACTGAAAGGCATATACGGACGTGAGATGTGGGAGACATGGTATCAAATGGAACAAATGCTCATCACAGGATTAGACCTGAGCCCAGTCATCACCCATCGCTTCAAATTTGACGACTTCGAAAAAGGCTTTGAGGTAATGAAATCCGGACAATGCGGTAAAGTGCTACTTGAACTATAAAAAAACAACACATACCCAAAAAGACTGACCAACACATGGTCGGTCTTTTTTTTATGCTCACAAGCCAACCCTTCTCATCCCACAACAAACAAAAAATATCCTACAGACAAAACCACACTAAACCTGGTAGCTACTAGTAGGCTATTTCATCAATGATTAAGATCACATTCTTTATAAAAGAAATGTTGGTGTCCGGTTAAATTTTATAAGCATATAAAAGTGAGTTTCAACTGCTGTGTTTATACAGTTGAGATTTCTATTTTCAAAATCCAAGCCCTACATTTGATATTGCTTCGGCTGTCCAGATAATGGTAGATGTAGTTTTAGCTCATTTTTGGATCTCACATTATGTTTCGCAGAGATTAGAGTATTATCAGACACCTGTAAAAATTATCCTATTACTACTTAAAAAGGCAGACAAAAACACTCACAAATAAGTCCTTATAAGACAAAATGTCCGATTATGGCAGAACCAGCCACATGGCACACCATTTGCGATTAAGAAAGTGTGTCTATAAAAAAACACAAGAATAAAAATTGAATAATAACAAATAAAAAATAAGACAATGGGAAAAATTATTGGTATAGACTTAGGAACCACCAACTCATGCGTAGCCGTAATGGAAGGTAACGAACCGGTGGTTGTAACTAACAGTGAAGGAAAAAGAACAACCCCTTCAGTTGTAGGTTTTATTGATGGAGGCGAAAGAAAAGTAGGTGACCCTGCTAAACGCCAAGCCATCACTAACCCACATAAAACTGTGTACTCAATCAAACGTTTCATGGGAGAAAGCTATGACCGACTCAACAAAGAAATTGAAAGAGTGCCTTATAAAGTAGTACGTGGCGACAACAACACACCACGTGTAGACATTGACGGACGCCTCTACACTCCACAAGAAATCTCTGCTATTATCTTGCAAAAGATGAAAAAGACAGCAGAAGACTACCTTGGACAAGAAGTGACAGAAGCGGTTATCACTGTACCAGCTTACTTTAACGATGCACAACGTCAAGCAACCAAAGAAGCCGGAGAAATTGCCGGATTGAACGTAAGACGTATTGTCAACGAACCAACAGCTGCCGCACTTGCATACGGACTCGACAAGAGTAACAAAGATATGAAAATCGTTGTGTTCGACTGCGGTGGTGGTACACACGACGTTTCTGTACTTGAACTTGGAGATGGCGTATTTGAAGTTAAATCAACTGATGGAGACACCCACCTTGGAGGAGATGACTTTGACCACAGAATCATTGATTGGCTTGTACAAGAATTCAAAGATGAAAATGGTGGAGTAGATTTGAGCAAAGACCCAATGGCACTTCAAAGATTAAAAGAAGCAGCAGAAAAAGCAAAGATTGAACTTTCTAACACCACCAGTTCAGAAATCAACTTGCCATACATCATGCCGGTTGACGGAATGCCTAAACACTTGGTAAGAACCCTTACACGTGCTAAGTTTGAACAACTCGTTGATGACCTTATCCAACGCACAATCGAACCATGCCGTACAGCGCTCAGAAACGCAGGACTCACTACTTCTGACATTGACGAAATAATCCTTGTAGGTGGATCTACCCGTATTCCTGCTATTCAATCAGCCGTAGAGAAATTCTTCGGCAAAGCACCATCTAAAGGTGTAAACCCTGATGAAGTAGTAGCTATCGGTGCAGCTATCCAAGGAGGTGTGCTCACAGGCGAAGTAAAAGACGTGCTCTTGCTTGACGTAACTCCACTTTCACTCGGTATTGAAACCATGGGTGGCGTGATGACAAAACTCATTGAAGCAAACACAACTATTCCTACTAAGAAGTCAGAAACGTTTACTACCGCAGTTGACAATCAACCATCCGTAGAAATACATGTATTGCAAGGCGAACGTTCTATGGCAAAAGACAACAAGACTATCGGACGTTTCCACCTTGACGGAATCATGCCGGCACGTCGTGGTGAACCACAAATTGAAGTAACATTTGACATTGACGCAAACGGTATCTTGAATGTATCAGCAAAAGACAAAGCAACCGGTAAAGAACAAAAGATACGCATTGAAGCTTCCAGTGGATTGAGTGATGAAGAAATCAAACGTATGAAAGCAGAAGCAGAAGCTAATGCAGAAGCAGACAAGAAAGAAAAAGAACGCGTGGATAAAATCAACCAAGCCGACAGTATGATTTTCCAAACAGAAAAACAACTGAAAGAAATTGGTGATAAGATTCCAGCAGACAAGAAAGCACCTATCGAAGCAGCACTCGAAAAACTTAAAGAAGCTCACAAGTCACAAGACATCGCTGCTATTGACGCTGCAATGAATGATCTAAACAATGCATTCCAAGCTGCAAGCCAAGAAATGTACAATGCACAAAACGCACAAACAGGTCAACAAAATGCCGACTTCTCACAACAACAATCACAAAACACCAACAAAGGTGACGATGTGACCGACGTTGACTTTGAAGAGGTGAAGTAACAAGCTAAAATAGTTGATTCAATCTTTGAAAAGGTGTAACAAAATCCTTGCTACACCTTTTCTTTTTCCTCTTTACCGTGTTAAATGATGCAATTACACTTTTCACATACTATTCAATCTGTTGCTCACTATATCGTCAATAAGATGCCGATAGAGTTGAGCCCTAACATGGCTTTTTGTGAGGAATGTGAAGATGAAAACGGCGAAGAGGTTGATTTGTTGCTTATTAAAATAAGTGATAGCAATAAACGGAAGGTTCAACGGCTTATCGATCATGAAATCAAGCCTTTGTGTAATAAAGATATTCCGGGATTTATAAAGACTATCTATGCCGACTATGATGAGCAACATTCAGTTTACTACATTGTTTATGAGCATTCTGTCTTGCTTGATAATTTGTCAGAGACTTCACTTGGCATCACAGATGTAATCCAAATAGCAGAAGGATTGAATCATTTCAAAAAAAGCAACAATTCACATACATTCTTGATTGCGCCATCTTATATGGCGGTTGGTCAGGACGAGAAAGTCAAGTTGCGTTTTGCACGTCTCTTTAGCATATTTGCGGAGGAACAACTTTTAGAAGACAAGTATTTGTCACCCGAACTTCGTGATTATCTTAAAGACAAGTTAACAAAGCCCGCCCCACAAATTCAAAGCGATATTTATTCACTGATTATGGCATTCCAACCATTTTTGGATAAATATCAGGGGACTAAATATCAATCCCTCATTCAAGAAATTATAACCAGAGGCCTACAGGAGGATCGCCGAAAACGTTTTTCCAAATATTCTGAATTGATAGACCTACTTCAGCAATTACCTTCTTTACATTCCGACTCTCCCATCATTCAGGTGGTCACTAATCCAGAGTATGAGAAGGATTTTGAGCCAATAATAAGGTCGATGAATTATCGCACATGGATGTGGGTAGAGCCTAAACGTTCAAAAGTGAAAAGAGAAATCACTGGTCTTTTTACTACTGATGCATATTGTGGACGTTTTTTTGTCAATGAGGAAGGTTACATCTTTATTCCTTATACAGCATGTAATCAAGAGAAAGATGAGCGACTTGTTCAACGAGAAGATGCCTTTCTTGCGAAGTTTCAGTTCTCACTAGAAGAGTGTGAAGACACTTATAATTGTAGTATATTTTTCAAAGAAAAGTTTGAGCAGATCAATCATTTAGCAGCTTTACACACTACTCGAAACAATGAATTGACTACATGGCAGAAACTTCCTGAAGCAGAAAAGGAATTTGTTGAAGCCAATGCATTCAAGGTTTTCTATGATAAGCGTGAATTATCCTCTGATAGCAATCGAATTGTCTTTACATTGTCTGAAAACACCAAGTCTTGGGGTGAAATAAAGGAGATAAAAAACAATCACAAGCTACTCTTTGTGGATGATGTGCTTGTTGGTGAAATACTTGATTGGCGTTCAGAGGACAAGACAATTACTATCAAGAATCCTAAATGTACCATTCATGAATTACCTGAAAAAGGAGAATTAGTAGAAGATATCCGTCAAGAGACCAGTCAGTTTAAAAAGCAGATTGAGGCATGTCAGAAATATCTGAAAGGAAATGTGGTGAACAAATCCTTAGGCGATATCATTGCTACGCCTACAACCGACATTCCATGTAAGGTCCATGATTTGAAGTATGAGGAATTTGGAGACCATCTCTTTAATCCGGCATTGCAAAATGATGCTTCACAGATGGAGGCAGTACTTGAAGCCATTACTCATAAACCTTTGTATTTGATTCAAGGCCCTCCAGGAGCAGGGAAGACTACAGTGATTGTAGAAATCATCCGTCAATTGGTCAGCAGGCAAAAGGATGTTAAGATATTGCTTACCTCACAGTCTAATTTGGCAGTGGACAATGTATTGGAGAAACTTCTTGCAGTGCCAGATATCTCGTTCATGCGTTTGGCAAGTGACAATGCCATGGAGAACGATACTGTTTCTGAGTGTATGAAGCAGCATTGTTATGAAGAAAAGCTTAAACAATGGGTAAGTAATACCGAGAAAGCAGCTACGGATTATTTTAATAGAAGGTTTCCTTTACAAGAGAAAGGGTTGTGTCGTCTGGGTCAAGTATTTGCAGAAGTTCAAGCAGACAATGATTTCAAGCGCTTTGAAGCAAAATTGAAGTTTTCACCTGGTTACATTAAGAGTTTATTTGCGAAGACCACAAACATACATCAAGTCAAAGAGGTGTTTGAAAGTAAGTTTGGAAAGGACTATTTCCTCTTAAAGCGCCTCCAGAAAGACTGGTTTTCTTTTATTGGCAATGTTTTGGTGGATGCAGATGCAGATGGGAAACGCAAGAAAGCTATGCTCAACGATGGGAGTCAGGAGATAGATTTTCTTACTGCCATGCTTATGAAGACCAATGTAGTTGGTGCTACTTGTATTCATATTGCCAGTGGCAAATACAATCAAGTGAACTTTGCGTTTGATTATGTGATTATGGATGAAAGTAGCAAAGCTACGCCCGCAGAGTCACTTGTTCCACTAAGTATGGGACAGAATATCATCATGATTGGGGATGATAACCAACTTCCTCCGGTCATCACACGCGAAGAAGCTGTCAAGCAAGATATCAAAAACAAGTTGGAGGATAATGGTCTAGACATAGAAAAGACTTATGGTGTCAGCCTTTTTGAGAAAATCAAAAGGCAGTTTCAAGATTCCGATAATAATGCACGTTATGTTAAGCTGCTTAATATTCAGTATCGCATGCCAAAGCAGTTAGGGTCCTTGATTTCTGAGTTCTTTTATGATGGCAAACTTAAAAATCCGGATATACCCGATTATGATGAACAGAAGTCTCATGAACTATGTTTGAAAACAGATACATCCATAGTTTTTTTAAGCACATCTACTCAATCTAATCCTTGGGATAATGGCGATAAATTCAAACGACAAAATCGTTGTAATGTGAATGTTATTCGAGAGTTGTTGAATAGATTGAATAAGCTTTATGCCGGTAATTTGGAGCGAGAGAAGCCTCTTAGTATCGGTATTATTGCCGGTTATCGTGGCCAAGTGGAACTTCTAAAGCAATGCATTGATTTGAAGAAGTATCATAATTTCCGATTGCCTGATAACACCTCTCTCATTGAAATAAACACGGTGGATAGATTTCAGGGAGCAGAGCGTGACATTATTATTTACGACGTAGTGCGGAGTTCACAGGGTCATGACAACATTGGCTTTCTGGCAGACTACAGACGTATCAATGTTGCTTTTTCACGGGCGAAACGCCTTTTATTTGTCGTGGGTGATAGTGATTATCTTCTCAAGCGTGCCAAGTTTACTCCAACAGAGGAGTTTCCTGAGTTCAAGTTACAGAAAATAACTCAGAAACTTCAAAGTGAAGGGTTGGTGTTTAACAATCTAAATGATATATTCTGTGGAAGTTAAAGTGAAGCAACAATTGTGGCAGACCCACAAAGATGATTATACAACTGAAGGGTATGTTTTAGATGACATCTTTGAGATAGACCTTCCGTTTTGGCAATGCAAGCAAAATATAGTGGTAGAGAAGGATATTGAAATTGACCGCTTTAGTGCTATTATTCTGCGTCTTGTGGATAGTGGTGTGAGAAGCTATTCGGATATATGTGCTGTATTGGGCATAGAGGAAGATAGTTTTGTGACGATACAATTTCACTATTTGCTCAAGAATAACTTTCTACGTGAACTTGCACATGATACTTTTGCACTCACATTAGAAGGACGCAATTTTATAGACAAGAGAAATGGAATTGTTGTCAAGAAAATGGAGACAGAGGAGTTTGAGTTTTTGATGATGGACCTGCAAAACGATTTATCTGGAGCCTTCTTTGATCCTCAACAACCCATTGACAAAAACTGGAGTAGTGGAAAGAAGAAGAATTTTTCCGGTTATCGCATTATTCAGTCACACAGAAAACAACAACGGAATGGTGTCAAGGAAATAGAACATAAACACAAACCCACCTATGCTACATTAGTAGCTCGACGCGCCCAGTTCACTCAATTTTACAATACTTTTTTCAAAGAAAAGTCTTTCTATGATTTTGCAGATGAAGGCCTTCAACAACATAAACGCAATATACGTTTTTTGGCATTGTTATTCAAGAATGAGCAAAATGATGATGATATTCGTGTTAACATTCTACAATACAACCAAACCCTCAATAAGTTTTCCGGACAATATAACGAAGAAAATACCCTTTCTAAATTGGTAACGCAATATTGGAGTTCGTTGGACTCTTATTAGAAGCGTTAGTGTTTTTAGTAGGGCTAAAAGTCTTGGTTTGAATTTGAAGGCTTCAATATGTCAAAGAACGCTTATGTTGCATTGTAGTTTATGTCAACAATTCAACAATCGACTGCAAAGATACAACACCCTGTAAGCGCACTGTTACTTTCCGTTACATTTCGGGCTTTCCTTGACGATAAGTTACATTATGATTTGTATTGATAAATAATGGTATCCGATAAATCCTAATTACCCTAATATATCTATGGGCAATTTCCATTGGAGTAACTGGATTTATTATTCGGGATAATATGGCGCTGCATGAACGAATGCTGCTGATAGAATTGCAATGGAGGAAATAAAGGTAGTGTGCAAAATAGACTCATCCACTTTGTTAGACCATTTGTCCGAAGGTTACTAAATTTATTGGATAGTATCGGACAAATGGTCATGTATTTTATTATTTAGGATCTTCTTCAAAAGGAAGAGCGTCCATAAACCTATCAAAGTCACTTTGGAATAGGCGGTCTTGTATGATACGATATTTTTCAAACTCCGTTTCTGCATGTTCTTTTGCTTGTTCAGCAGACACTTGGCTTGTCGTTTGTAGCACTTCGTTATCACCAGCAGCCAAAATGGTATCTATCTGTTTGGCCCAATCCTCCATTGTCATTGGAATATGGCGTTTTGCCATTCTTTCAGCCAATTCAAGCACACCATTCACCAACTGTCCCATATCTGCCAGTTCAACCTCCTTAAGATAGTTTTTGGCAACCACAACGTCTGTCTTTACGATTTTACCATCAGGCGCATTCTCCCACGAAGTCAACCCCATGTGTTCCTGCTCTGCATCAGCTCGTTCTACAATCAGTTTTGCGGCTGTACGTCCGTGAACAGCATAATGCATCTTGTTCTGCATCATCTTGAAGAATAATCGTGTGGTCGGTGCATCCCGATTGTAGTCAATGGCAGTGGCATAGATGTCTGTCAGTTTCTGGTAGAATCGACGTTCAGAGAGACGTATCTCCCGTATCTCAGCTAACAGATGCTCAAAATAATCTTCGCCAAGGAACGAACCGTTCTCCATTCTTTTCTTATCCAAAACATATCCACGTATAGCAAACTCTCGCAATACGCTCGTTGCCCACTGACGGAATTGAGTTGCACGAATGCTGTTCACACGATAACCTACGCTAATAACAGCATCAAGGTTGTAAAACACAGTTTCTCGTTTAACCTGCCTATTACCTTCCATTCGAACTATTTCCATTTTGGAAACAGTTCGCTCTTCTGTGAGTTCCCCTTGCTCATGAATGTTTTTAAGGTGCTTGCTTATTGCAGGTATGTTCACATCGAAAAGCATTCCCATTGCCTTCTGTGTACACCACACTGTTTTATCTTTGTAGAACACTTCAACACCTTGTTCCTTTCCTTCAATTTGAAAGATTAGAAATTCTGCTGTGCTATTTCGTATTTCTTTTCGATTTGTCATAACATGCTATATAGACAAATAGTTAGTACTGGTTTTTATCATCTTACATCTTCATCATCCGATGGCAACAGATAATCGCTTGCTTTCTCTTTTGAAATAATCGTTCTGCCAAGTTGCTCCTCTAATTGCTGGCGAGCCACTTTTGCAACACTGCCCCCATCTTTAGCAACCTTGGTTTGTCCCATAAAGCCTTTTGGATTACGTTGTTTGGAGAGTTCTGCAGCCGATGCTTCAGCCAAGGTATTTAAAGCAATCTCTAGATTGGTCATGTTATCTCTTAGGTTTTCTTTCTTCAATCCTTTGAGCTGCTTATATTGCTTGGTTGTCAAACCACTCCATTCTTTGGTGATAATGTCTGTAAGTGATGCATATTGCACACCCACTTGTACACCAGTCCTTTGCCATTCATCTGTCAATTCTTTACGTACTTCTATTGATTTGATACGTTGGTTAATCCAAGCATCAGAATACCCCAGCCGTTTGTAATCCATCATGGCTTGTTCAATAGACAGTTCAGGGTCTTGCATTTGGTCCAAACGTTGCGAAGCCACTTGCGCCATCCACTGTTTGAATGGTTCTGCTTTTGGAGAAGGGATAGATTGGATGAGACGAAACAATTGTTCTTGGTCGGCAACATCCGTTAAGCGCATCTTACCATCAGCAGCACGCAATTTCAAAGCGTTACAATTTGTAACGGTTTCGTTTCCCTCTTTTTTAAGTCTGTTTTTAAGAACTCTCCAATATGTTTGAGGATTCTCGCTGTCTGTTAATATAGCAACTACATCAACAATGGAAAAATACCATTTCTCATGCTCGTCATCCCAAATAGTACGCACTTTGCGTTCTTCAAATAATTGTATCGCTTGTTTCTTGGTCATATATATTAGGATATTTTTATTACATAGGGAATACAATTTATTCACATTCCTTTACAATCAAAAATACATACATCAGTAATTGTTATAGTAAGAAAAAGAAATTTATCATAGTTTTCCTTAGGTAACTTATCTATTTGCGAAGAACTTACTGATATACTAAACAATAGAACCGAGTTCATCCTTTATCTCTTCGTATTTCTTATCCATATATCCTATCAATTTATAAAATAAGGCTTCTTCGTCGAGATGTTCTGTATATTCCTTCAATATTCCGAAGCCAGTATTGGCACATTTTTCGGCAAGATTGTATACCTCATCACGGTTACAAATGTTGTCAATCCCATCAGGATTATCTTTCAATACCTTGTCATAATATAAGCACGAAAGTAATGGCTCCACATTTGTCAAGAACTCAGTACGAACAATGGATTTTGTTGCGCCCACCGTTGATATTGTTGTAGGCTCTTTTCCCTCCATCTCACAAAGAGCTATGGCAAAACAGTATAAGTCTGTGCGCGATGTTGCATTCTTATGAAGCTGGAAATATTTGGTTTTCTCGATGTTATCAATAAAACCATCATCGTATACTTTTGCAATATTTAATGTTACTCTTGCCATATTTCTTATTTGATTATAGTTATACCATCTTCAATTGTTAACCTATTAAACGAGGCATATTGGTCTTGTAATGCTGTTGCCACCTTATCGTCATATTCTACGGGAGTAAACGTAAGTATTACTTGCTTTGTCTTGGCTATTTCACATAGTGTCTTGACAAAGTTCAAACGGTTGTCCTGATCTACACGGCCAATAGGTGTGTCAATAAATAGCAAAGAGTCGTGCATAGAAACCTTCTGCAATGCAAGTGTAAAAGATAGAGCTAGCAACGCGCGTTCTGCGGCACTACATGAGCCAAGTGTCTGTGAGCCATATTTGTCTAGCAAGCGGAAAGTATAGTCCTCTAAGATTTCTACTTTAGAGAAAGAATCTTTTTTCCACAACAACTGCGTGAATGTATCGAACGTTTCCTGTTCCATTTCTCGGCGACTTTCTTCCAGCAAATCAAGACGAGTTTCTTTCAAGACGTTTCGACACATCTTACAATAATCTGCTTGTTTACTAATCTTTTCAAGTTGCTTATTCTTGTCTATAAGCAATTGCAACGATTTACTTTGTTTGTAATATTGATTCTCTAGCACCTTCTTATGCTCCTCTTCAACACCTTTCTTGGCGACTATCTCATCACGGGTCTTACGATATTTTTGTTTCTCCTCAATAGCCTTTGTGACCGCCTCGGTGTTGGGGATATTCATCAGATAAATATTCAGTTGCTTCTCCTCTTCTAGGTATTCTGCACATTGCCTGCGAAGTTCTTTTTCTTCCTCTATAAGAGCAATACGCCGTTCCTGATAATGTGACAATTTATCAAGATATTGACGCAACACGACTACTGACTTATTCAATAGAGCAGATGTCTCTGATGATACTTCAAGTTCTTTTCGCAGTTCTTGAATAAAGCTATACGAATGATCACT
This sequence comes from Paludibacteraceae bacterium, assembly GCA_017647145.1. Lineage (GTDB taxonomy): Bacteria > Bacteroidota > Bacteroidia > Bacteroidales > Paludibacteraceae > Gallipaludibacter. The sequence goes on along the minus strand of JAGCLD010000024.1, from coordinate 7,493 downwards.
TAAATCCTGGTCACAAATCAAGCAATGTTTGTGTTCTTCTATCGCCTGAAGTAAGAACTTATCTATGCGAGGCGGCAACTTTCCTTGTTTATCTTGCTCTTGTATATATGCATAAAGATTCTTGATAGAGGGATATAAGGCAAAGTACTGAATATATTCACGGGCAAACACCATCAACTCCGCTTTTTTCTTTATAATATCACCTTTCAACGATTCTATTAAGGCATCAACTTCTTTTAACCTTGCCGTCTTTTCAGAAACATGAATATGTCCACTTATAATATTGTCAAGCCTTGCAATTTCATCATCGCAATTGTGAATTTGCGTTGTTAGGGTCTGTATAGAACTGATAGCGATATCTATGGCCTCTTGAATTTTATCCAACTCCTTTTGTGCAGCAGAAATGTCCTTAACTGAAGAATTGGCTATTTGAGGATTTAATACGCCAGTCAGATAATTGTTAAAAGCGGTTTCTGCCTTCTCTATTATTTTTGCTTGTGTAAGTTCTTCTATACCATTCTTTATATTTTCAAACTGACCCGCTTTAAAATAGCTTTCAAGATGCTCGCCGTCAAAAAAGATATATTCATGTATTTCTTCTGGCACATTCTTTTTTACAAGTGACAATGTTTCTTCTTCCGAATCTATAGAGTTCCATTCACCATCAATAAAATGCATAATAGAGAACTCAGTATTTACAGGAATAACAGCTTCGCTTGTCACATTAAACTTGCCAACTCTTTGGAAACGGATTTTCTCAGAACCATCATCCGATGAGAGAAGAATTCTAACGGTTGCATCACCAATCGCATTTCCACCGTCTGGTATGTGCATACGCAGTTCTTGGACTTTTTGGTTGTTCAATATGGCAAGAGCTGTATTTTTATCTCCCAAATGCATTTCAGTGTCATAAAGACACCAGGTGATTGCATTCAGGACATTAGTCTTACCTACACCATTATTTGCAAAGATAATATGTAAATCATTTTCCCCATTGGAATGAGGGAATTTGAACAACAAATTCCTATATTGACGAAAATCTTGAATTTCAATACTTTCTATTCTCATGGCATTATATAGATTTCATTATTTTGTCAATAATTCGTTTACCTTGACGACCTTCTTCTATACCAGAAAGCACTCTCTCGATGTTCTTCTGCATAGCGATATCAGACTTCGTCTTGTCTGCTATCTTCACTAGGATCTTCTTGCTAATGGCCATATTAATCTAATGAATTTATTACTGTTAGCACATCTATTGAATTGATTGCGTTTTTTGCAATTTCTTTGAGACGTATTTGTTCTTTTTCCCTGATTTTGCGTTCAAGTCTAACATTATCGTCATCCACAGAATGTATCGTGTCAACACAAATATCATATAATTCTGCCGAAAGTTTGTTGGGACTTTGGCGGATAATACGTCCTATTCTCTGAATATACTCACGTGGATTTGTACTAGAAGCCATCAATATACCCACATCTGCCGTTGGGATGTCTATACCTTCATCCATACACTTGATAGCTACAATTACCTGATATTCTCTAGATTTGAACTTTGATATTATTTGTTCTCGTTCAGACTTATTACCAAAGCGCTTCTCTGCCTTGGTTCCTTCTTTCTCTGTTAATTTATGGAATATAATTCCCCTTGAAGCCAGAATATTAAGCACATCTCCTATCTGTTGGGGAGAGACGAAGATTATTAGATTTTCGATTCTACCTTTAGCTTGTAGTTTGTCGAGAATCACCTTAAGTTGATTGTATTTTGCAGAAGCATTCCTAATGATGTTTGCTCTCTTCTCCATCAGCCGTTCTAATGTGAGAGTTGCATCAGAATTGCAGTCTTTTAAGTTCCACAATTTGCTAATCTTTGCTGAAATCTCCTTATATTGTTCCGTTTCATCTTCGTCAAGCTTTACCTTGGAAATGTAATAATGGTAATTGACAAGGAAATGCTTTCCTGTCATTGGGTTGTATTCCGTCAATGCATCCGTTATGGTAAATTCAAAATTCGCGCTTCCATAGAATTCTACGAGTTTGGCTGTACCTGTATCATCAAACCATCGACTTGGAGTGGCGCTAAGTCCAATTCTGTATTTGTAGCAAGGCAACAATGCTTGCTGGAATTTTCGTGCTCCTAGCCAATGAGTTTCATCGCCTACAAACAAAACATCTGTCCCAATTGGAAGATTCTGCTGAATGGCTTTTGTAAACTTATCGGAAGATGCGGTATTATGCGTTGTGTACAAACAGATATGATTAGCCATACCTGCCCCATTTTTCAGCAACAATTTGACCAACAAACCGTCCCATTGTGATACAGAGCCATCAACAATAACACTCTCATCAAAGGATAAGTTCTGAACATCCACTTCATCTTTCCATTGCTTTGAAAGCGTATTCTGTGGGGTAGTTATAATTGTAATAAGCCGTTCCCTTGTTTGATTAAGATACTTGATGCCAGCAATAGCTGTTCTGGTCTTTCCTGTACCAGTTGCCATTTCAAAAAGCAGCTTGTAGTTATTTGCTTTCCATTTGTTTAAGGCTTCAGCCTGATAGAAAAATAATTTCTTGTCGCTTTTGAAATCAAACGATTTCAAACGGATAGTACGATATTTCTTCAAAGAAATACTTTCTTTATCGAAGTCAGAGGAGTAGTGGATGATTTTTGATTTAATGGCTGATGGAAGATTATATACCTTCACGTTCTTTCTCTCTCCATTCCATATTTCATCAAATCGTTTTCTGTCTCTCTCAAAATACTCACGAGCATCAGTCCACTCTTTAAAGACTTTGAATTCTTCGTCATTATTAACCCATGCAGAAGCAGTTTCGTTAATAGAACCACTAAACGATAATTCATTTCCTTCAGTATCCATAAGTATTCCAACCTTCTGATGGAATAGTCCTTTTTCAGATACGGTTTCGTTGTCACAGATGCTTCCATCATCATTAAAGACAACAGCTAGTTTCATTTCAAGTAAGCCAGATGAAAGCATCCAACCAAGTGCTTTAACATGGTGCTTCTCAAATTCATTTTCAAGATTATCCAAATCTAGTCCAAAATCTGATGGTTTAAGTGAAGAATCATCAGAAACAATCTTCTTGAGAATTTCAATATCTTCTTCATTTAGTCGTGGACTAGTAATGAGTCTCATTCTACCACCATTAACAATAAAATCTGCTATGCCACGAGCTGCAACAGCCAAGGATGTCGAAGAAAAGAATCCCGCAATCCTATCATAATGTACCGCAGAACCTAGTACAGGTACATAATAATCCTCTATAATGTCATCTATACCTGATTCATAACATGGTTTTATTGGTAAATCCTTAAAGCTCATAATCTATTGATTCCTTTATGGTATGAATGATAGTATTAACATTAGAACGTCTTCTTACCTGAGTCGTATGAGACAATATACTGAGTATTTCATCACGAACTTCATCTGTGGCTCCAGCCATAAAATAGTTCTGAATATAAGGTATATACAAGCATAATTTGGGAAGAATATTCTTTCTATCTGCTTCACTTAGTTTGATAAAGCAATTACCCAAAGTATTAGCATTCCCGCGACAGCTCTCAAATCTGCAAAGCCCCAACTGTGCAGCAGTCTTCATATGATTTTCGCCATATTTCTTATCGGCAACATCTTTACGTTTTTCATCACGTAGCATATAACCCATCTTTGAGTAATCAACATCCTTTGCACCGCAATTTTGAAGTATAAATGGCACAGTATAATATGCATCTTTAAAATCACTAAACTGCGAAATATCTTTCTTATCTATTTTCGCCGGTTCAAATCCTTCTTCGATAATTTGCAAAATCTCGCTACAACTGTGTTTTTTTAATATTTCCAAAAGTAGGGCACTCTTCTTTTCATCTTCTAAGAGACTTAAGTCTTTATGTGTATAATATACCTTTAGCAAAGCTCGCTCATTTTCACTGTTACCGATTAGGTTCTCCCAGAACTCGTTGTTTAGGATATATTTTATTCCTCCAAACATTATTTCTGTATCACGATACCATAAGTTAGAATCTATCATCTGCTTAAATGACATATTGAAAAATGACAAAAACAAATCTTTGTGTTCCTTGAATTGATTCAGGAAATCAACTGCAGTCCTTAAAGGGGTTGATATTCCAATCTCATCATAGTATCCGTTATTATAGTCCTCCAAAAATTCCTCATAAGTCTTTAGCTTTGACGATTCACGACCTAGAGTATGCTCTTCCCAGAATGTCTGATTTTTATAACAGAACTGCCAAAATGATAGGTTGCGAAAGAAACCAGGTTGGTTGCACCATCTAGCTATTTGCACATAAATGTTGGGTAGAGGAGCTTTCTTATAATCTTCATGACGCATGATATACGGAAGACATCCGTATCTCATCAGTACACAGATACGCATAAAAATTTCAGCTACATCCAATTGGAACTTCTTATAGTCTATCTCCGACTGTTGGAAACCGCAGAACAGGTAAAACTTCGTTTCTTTCTTAGGACAATAGTACTTCCAAATTTTAAGAGCTTTCTCTATAACCTTACGATCAAACCAGTTGTCAAAGGCAAAAATAAAATCCCCATGATAATTGGCGTTTGCCAATTTCTTTGCCATTTCTTCTCCACGTTTATGCTGAGCTATCAATCGTTCGTCAAGACCTTGTCTAAATTGAAAAGGACGTTTAGTAGCTATCAATTCGTCAAGCAACGGTTCCCAATAAGGTGATGCTAAAAAATTATCATCCCAGAGATAGATGTAAGGACGCTTCAACTTTCCTGTTTGCTCATCGATCTCGTTGTCTAGGAAATCGCTAAGTTTGGAGTATGGCATAACCTTGCGTTCCAACTTGTTCACGCAGAAAGGACAGCGACGGAAGCAACCACGTGTTAGGAAACCAATGGAGTAGTCTTTGTAATCCTTGTAATACACACCAGATGACTTCACGTTCTCCATCACATTGATGAAATCATCATATAGATGATAGTCGGGCATCTGTATCTGCATATCTATTCCATGACTACCCGACTTATTCTTAAGAGTATTCAAGAAGGCATCATTTTCCAACTTAAACATATCTTCTTCGCGTTTTTCAGCAAATCCTTCCTCTATAGAGAGATTCGCATAAGTACCTGTACCACCCATGCGAACACGCTTTGATAGTTTCTTGTCATTTAGGAGGGTAGTTAACACAAGGGGAGGATTATCGATAGTGAAAGTAAAAACACACGAAACATAGAAATAACTATACTTCCGCAACTCATCAAAGTTACTTTCATTCGTAATTAGTTCATAGCAATTGGCATCATCTGTATAACCCCGAACATAGCCATTATCTCTAAAATATCCGGCAATCTTCAATAGCGCAAGATTAGGATGCCGCGTCCCATTGCAAAGTAGGTCGGCATCCACAAGCCCTATTTTAATTTTTCGTTTCGACATATATATTAGTTAGTCTTGTTATGCAACTTATAACAACATTGCATGTATCCAGGTTAAGTAAGCAAAAAGCAAATCTTCATCCACGAGTTTCATAATTCGTCATCTATAGTCGATTTAGAAACTTTTAAAAAACTAAATTTTCATTTTTATAGATTACATTATCAATGCAAACTACAATAAAATGATTATTTTTAATCCTATTTTGAAGGCGCAATCAATTCTCGTATATCCACATTCAATAATGTGGCAATTTTGTCTAAAGTAGCCAAATCTGGCTGACTGGAGTTGCTACACCATTTACTGACTGTGCAAGTGGATTTTCCCATTTGTTCTGCCAGCCATTTACCTGTCTTTTCCTGTTCAACAAGTATTACTTTTATTCGATTCAAATTTGCCATTATTATCTAATTTGTTTAATTCTATCGCAAATGTATTAAATATATTCCGAAATAAGGAATTCTATGGCTGGGATTTTTCCATCTCGTGCTTTTTTTGTACCTTTAAAAGAAAAATATGGCATTATTTGAGGAATACAAGAACCATCAAGATGAGTCTATTAGGAAAAGAGCTTATAATTGGGCAATTGCTATCGGACTGCAACATGTAGATGGGCTTAATGTGTCTGACTTTCTTATTCAAGTTGCTCGTCAGGAGATAGAAGGAAAAATCACAATGGATAAAGCACAAGCATTGATTGATGAACATTACGCACAAAATAGGTTCTGAAGTATCAGTCATTACAAGAATTACCATTCCTTTAGCGAGATAAAAAGTATCAAATTACGTTTTAGTCCCTATTTTTGTAAGCCTGTGGTAAAAAACGGACTTAAAACATGAATGAATATCGATTTAAGCATTTCTTTAGACGTTGCTAAACCTGGTAGTCAGAAGTGATCTGGAAAAAATGATACTATAATTTCTAATAGTTCGGAAACTGGTTTGGAAAAGCAGTCTTAAAGTTCGGGCATAGGTTCGGAACAAGTTCGGAGAAGATTTCGTAAGGTATTACAAGAATAGATTCATGACATTAAACCCGATACAGCAGATCGTAGATGAGATATATTCAACTAATGTGAGCATAAATTTAACTTGCTGGTAACTTGCTGGAATGAATATAAACACAGGATTGAAATTTATAAAACATTGAAAATCAATATAGATGTTTATTATTCTAAGTTGCTGGTAATTTGCAAAAGAAGAAAATACTATTGTTTTTGCACTAAAAAAATGATTTCGTAATAGTTGAGAGATGACATCCAAGACCTATTGATAAATTTCAAAACCTTATTTGTTCCATATCGAACTTATCTATTTGACATACAATAGTGTTTATTTTTGAGGAAGAACACTCCCTAATTTAAGATTCTGGAAGTGGGCATCGGCAAACTACCGAGAGGTGTTACTTGTTCCTGGGAACCACGAGTTCTATGGAAATGGTGATGTGTTAGCCTATGGCGATAGCTGGAATCTTGAGATTCTGCCTAATGTGCATTACTACCAAAACAAGGTTGTGAGAATTGATAATGTTGATTTTATTCTCTCAACTCTTTGGTCGCACATTCGCCCGGAGGATGAGTATTTTGTACATCGTGGAATGAATGACTTTCGGCAGATTCTGTATAATGGTCGTCGCTTTACGCCTGCTGATTTCAATGCTGAGCACGAGAAGTGTCTTGACTTTATCAAGCAGAGTGTAGCTGAGAGCACTGCCGAGTGTATCGTGGTAGTAACTCATCATCTGCCATCAATGGCCGTTGTGGCTCCCGAGCATAAAGGTAGCTTGCTTAATAGTGCCTTTGCAACGGAGTTGGGTAACTTTATTGCAGACAGCCGTATTGATGCGTGGATATTTGGCCATTCACATGCCAATGAGGAGGCTATCATCGGGAATACACGCCTTGTCTGCAATCAGCTTGGCTATGTCTATTACAATGAGCATCTTGCTGGATTCGATGGCAAACGATTTATAGAAATCACATAATTGAAAATTTAGTGAATTTATGAAGAACCTATCAAATAGATATTTTTACGAAGTCCATTACTCT
>JAGCLD010000023.1 GCA_017647145.1 Paludibacteraceae bacterium | reverse complement strand
TTATGCCGAACGTGAGAAATTTATTTAAAATTTCGATTAAGTGAAAGGCAACGGGTAGGCGACCGAAGGTCGGGAATGGGCAGAATCAAGCTTGCTTGAATTATGCCGAGCGTGAAAGGCTACGGGTAGGCGACCGAAGGTCGGGAATGCAATTTATTCAAAATTGCGAATATCCTGTAGGGACACGGCGTGCCGTGTCCGCAGTCAGAGCACAAGCTATTTATCTAAACGGCACACCGTGTCTGCATAATGTACTTGGATTCTTTTAGTTGGTTACATTTCCTCATCCAAAACTAACTAAAAAAAGCACTGTCGCCGCTCCAAGGAGGGCAAAGTGGAGTGTAGCGCCAGCGGAGCGGAACGGAGGGGGTCTCTTTAAGTAAAAGTTACACCAATGCTCTCCAACGAGTGAAACGAATTCCCTATAGTTCACATAGTGAACGTCCTGTAGCAAGCAAAGCGTGCGTTCTGTAGTGAGTGAAACGAACGTCCTATAGGCTCAGCCGTCCTCCAGCTCACATAGTGAGCGTCCTGTAGGACTCCGCCCGTCCTAAAGCGATTGCAACGAGCGTCCTACCATCAACCAAACAACCAAAATAATATCAATTGCAGACACCGGGAAATAAAAAAATCTCAACCGCACAAACACTGCGATTGAGATTTCTTCTTATATGCTTTGTCGTTTTATCAGACACCCATAAATTACTGGACTAAACGCACGGAGTACCCTTCGCTGCGATAGCTGTGGTAGTGGTTGCCGACCTCACTCGAATGGAAGCGGAGGAACCTCGCGTAGTCTGAACCGCGAGGAGTGGACGACCAATAGTTGCCGTACGTACCTACGTCGTACACATTGCCATCGCGACGACTGCGGGAGCCCGCAGCCGGCAAGGTAATAGACTCGCCATTGGGTCCGGTGACCTTATAGCCATTACCTATCCAAGTCCATTCGCATTCATTTTTAAGTTCTTCTAACTGTTGTACCGTTGGCAACTTATTACCAAATCTGCTCACTGCTTCATCATAAGTATATCGAGCATTATCACCACCCTCATTGGCATTTTTCCATAAAGTACCACTCGGTAAGCCTAAATCAACCAAACCTTGACTTAATAATTCCTGCCTACGAGCTTCACGCTGCCGTGCTAACTCTGCTTGACGAGCCTGCTCTGCTCGAATAGCCTCTTTTTCCGCTACAGTTTTTCCCGTTGTTACCAACAAAACCATACCCGAAGCATTCTCTTTTGTCATATACTGTGCGCTACTCAAATAACCATTCGCACGAAGCAATGACAACTCTTCATTGGTGGGAATACGCCATTCATCATAACCATGCATGCCCTGACTATTGATGTTGCGAATTACGTTGGTTGGTTCATCTTGAAACACTCCCAACTCATTGGGAAATACATGCAAATATCCATATACACTTTCCACCTTTGTACGCGTTTTGGGAGCTGCTGAAGATGGCGCTGATGGCTGTGCGTTTACCGTGGGCCCTGCACCTATGGCTATCTTACCTGCCAATTTTTGGGCTATGCTTTGCATACTACCTCGATAGGATGTACCGGAGAAAGTTGCACCTTCAGTAGCTGCGATTGTTCCACTTTGAACATTGAGTACACGCACATCCACATTATACTGACCCATCACAACGTTTACATCACCCACCACAATCTTCGACACATTCAAGATTTGACCAATACGAACCATTTGACTTTCTGTCAAACAACTACGTTGAAAACCTTGTTCTTCTATCACACGATCAATCTGAGTGCGCTCAACCATGGTATAGCCTGATGGACGAAAATAAGTAATAAAAATCGCAGATATACCATCCACGTCAGCTTGTGACACACCCACACCTGCCTTAAACTCCATTACAGCAGCACGCTGTGCCATTGCCGAGCATACCAACAAGCACACTACAAATAAAGAAATTATTTTTTTCATTGTTATAAAATTTTGTGGGAAGTCGGCTCCAAACGCCCCGTTGGTATAAATATAGAAAAAGCGTGGAACCTTACTGTTGCTTATTCCTAACTACTAGGTTCCTGCAAGACCCTACACACAAGAATAAACAATGAATGCCCACGCCGATATGCTCATCGTTGTGAAGCACAACGAAAAATACATACCAAGGGGCATTTATCGCACTCTTGCTTTGGGTGTGTGAATTTTGCAGGATTCAGTAGTTCCAAAACAAGCGCCAATAAACGCCTTTTTCATTATGTCCGTTCACCCACCCCGTTTATAATTGAAATATCCTCGGCGTGGATTCACATCGCAAAAATAAATCATATCAATCAAAAAAGCAAATCATTTTTCTCAAAATGTATCAAACACCAAAACATCACTCTAACCCCTAACCCTCCACCTAGCTCCGCGAGCGTCCTATAAACCCTCCTCATACAAAAACTAACTAAAAAAGCACTGTCCCCACTTCAAGGGGGACGAGTGGAGTGTAGCGCCAGCGGAGCGAAACGGAGGGGGTCCGTCTATGTATCTACAATAAACATCCTCCAGCGAAGCGTACTACAGGCGCAGCCGTACTACAGTGAATGAAACGAACGTACTACAGCTCACTCTGTGAGCGTCCTATAACAATTCCATCCTATTCCAAAAAATCCCTAACTTTGTAGTTTTTTCCTACCAGACACGTAGGATACACGTAGGATACACGTAGGATAAAGATACAATTATCATCAATATAAGAAAACCCTGAATGGGTTATATTTTAAAGCATAGTCCATTAGGGCTATGAAACAATAAGAAACATCATAAGATAGCCCTGTAGGGGCGAAACTTCACATAATAGTATGTAAAAGCACTGTCGCCCTAAAAACCCTCTCCACCTCGCTCCACACAGACTCTACCCCTAAGTTAGGGGTAGTACCCGCAGGGGGAGGGGGTATGTCAACGAAGATCAAGGCGAGGGGAACAAAAGTCCGAGTAAGCAAAGGCTACGGGTAGGCGACGATAGTCGGGAATGTGCAGAATCAAGCTTGCTTGAATTATGCCGAGCACAAGGCAGATTAAATCATTCCGTTGTGGGATGACTGAGCAAAAACCGGCTCGACATGAAAGAAATTTAACGGAATTTACTTCAAACTATTTGTATTATCCGAATTTATCCGTATCTTCGTGGGCGCACACGGCTTTGAACACAAAAAAGCCAACTGACAGAATAACAACAACATAAAACCAAACGAGTAACTCTCTTGTAACTCGTTATGAGAAGTGATGATTAAACAAACTCAATAAAAAGATAAGTTATGAAGAATTTTATGGACGAAAACTTCCTGCTGAAAAACGAAACAGCACAGAAGTTGTATCATGAACATGCAAAAAAAATGCCTATCATCGACTACCACTGTCACCTTATCCCTAAAATGGTAGCAGATGACTATCGTTTCTCTTCACTCACAGAAATTTGGCTTGGTGGAGACCACTACAAATGGAGAGCTATGCGTTCCAATGGCATTGACGAACGTTATTGCACTGGTAAAGACACTACCGATTGGGAAAAATTTGAAAAATGGGCAGAGACTGTGCCTTACACTTTCCGCAATCCTTTATACCACTGGACACACCTCGAGCTGAAGACAGCATTTGGCATTGACAAAATACTTAACCCTAAGACAGCCAGAGAAATCTTTGACGAATGTAACGACAAATTGCAAAACGACCCTAACTATACAGCAAGAGGGTTCATGCGTCGCTACAATGTAGAATGTGTTTGCACCACAGACGACCCTATCGACTCATTGGAACACCACATCAAAACACGCGAAAGCGGATTTGAAATCAAAATGTTGCCAACATGGAGACCTGACAAAGCCATGGCTGTGGAAGTGCCCGAAAACTTCCGTGCTTACATTGAAAAACTCGCTGAAGTATCCGGAGTAAACATCTCTTCATTTAAAGATGTGATCGACGCACTCAGAGTACGTCACAAATTCTTTGAAGAACAAGGATGTAAACTCTCTGACCACGGAATTGAAGAATTCTATGCTGAAGACTACACAGAAGCTGAAATTGAAAACATCTTCAACAAAGTGTACGGCGGACAACAACTCACCCAAGAAGAAATCTTGAAATACAAATCAGCCATGATGATAGAATTTGCCATCATGGACTGGGAAACCAACTGGACACAACAATTCCACTATGGTGCTATCAGAGACAACAACTCTAAAATGTTTAAGCTCTTAGGCCCTGACACCGGATTTGACTCAATTGGTGAGTTTACCACCGCTAAAAAGATGTCTAAATTCCTGGACAAACTGAACGCACAAGGTAAGTTGGCAAAAACCATCTTATACAATTTGAACCCATGCGCCAACGAAGTAATTGCAACAATGTTGGGTAACTTCCAAGACGGCAGTGTGCCGGGTAAAATTCAATTTGGTTCAGGATGGTGGTTCCTTGATCAAAAAGACGGTATGGAAAAACAAATGAACGCACTCTCAGTATTGGGTCTTCTCAGCCGCTTTGTGGGAATGCTCACTGACAGCCGTTCATTCCTCAGTTATCCACGTCATGAATACTTCCGCAGAACACTCTGTAACCTTGTGGGTACAGATGTAGAAAACGGAGAAATACCATACTCTGAAATTGAACGAGTAAATCAAATGATTGAAGACATTTGCTACAACAATGCAAAAAGTTTCTTCCAATTTTAATCATAAAGCAACAACTTATTAATATATAAAAAAGATGGCAAAAATTGTAACATTGGGCGAAATCATGCTTCGCCTTTCACCAAACGGAAACGACCGTTTTATTCAATCTGAATCTCTCCGCATTATTCCTGGAGGTGGCGAAGCTAATGTAGCTGTATCTTGTGCCAACTATGGACACAACGCTTATTTTGTAAGTAAATTGCCTAAACATGACATTGGTCAAATTGCAGTGAATGCATTGCGCAGATATGGAGTGAACACTGACTTCATTGCTCGTGGTGGTGAACGTGTTGGATTATACTACTGCGAAACAGGTGCTTCAATGCGCCCGTCAAAAGTAATCTATGACAGAGCTCACTCAGCTATTGCTGAAGCTAATCCGGAAGACTTTGACTTTGATGCAATCATGGAAGGTGCACAATGGTTCCACTGGTCGGGTATCACTCCTGCTATTTCTGACAAAGCCGCTGAATTGACAAAATTGGCTTGTGAAGCAGCTAAACGTCACGGAGTGACTGTTTCAGTAGACTTGAACTTCCGCAAAAAACTTTGGACCAGCGAAAAAGCTATCTCTATCATGCGTCCGCTCATGCAATATGTGGATGTTTGTATCGGAAATGAAGAAGATGCTGAATTATGCCTTGGATTCAAACCGGATGCAGACGTAGAAGGTGGCGAAACCAACGCTGAAGGATACAAAGGCATCTTTGAACAAATGATGAAAGAATTTGGCTTTAAGTATGTGGTATCCACACTTCGTGAAAGCTACAGCGCAACCTTTAACGGATGGAAAGCCATGATTTATGATGGTAAAGAATTCTATCAATCTAAACGCTACGAAATCAACCCTATCATTGACCGTGTTGGTGGTGGTGACTCATTCTCCGGCGGTTTGATTCATGGATTACTAACCAAAGAGACTCAAGGAGAAGCATTGGAATTTGCAGTAGCTGCTTCAGCACTCAAACATACGATTAACGGTGACTTCAACCTGGTTTCTGTAGAAGAAGTAGAATCATTGGCAGGAGGAAATGCCAACGGTCGTGTTCAACGCTAAAAAAGACAAACACAATGGCAAAATATAGCAAATTAGAAGTTTTGGCAGCCATGAAGGAAACGGGTATGGTACCCGTTTTCTATCATGCTGACGTAGAGATAGCCAAACAAGTGCTCAAAGCATGCTACGAAGGTGGAGTACGTGCATTTGAATTTACCAACCGTGGTGACTTCGCTCAAGAAGTGTTCGGCGAATTGGTGAAATATGCAAACAAAGAATTACCGGGAATGATTCTTGGTATCGGTTCCATCGTGGATCCGGCTACTGCTGCGTTATATCTGCAGTTGGGAGCCAACTTTGTAGTAGGACCGCTCTTCAACCCTGAAATTGCTCCTATATGTAATCGTCGTTTAGTACCTTACTGCCCGGGATGCGGCACTGTATCTGAAGTAGGAAAGGCACAAGAACTGGGTTGTGATCTTTGCAAAGTATTCCCGGGTGATGTACTCGGCCCGGCTTTTGTCAAAGGGCTCAAAGCACCAATGCCATGGAGTCAACTGATGGTGACCGGCGGCGTTAAGCCAAGCAAGGAAAACTTAGAAGGTTGGTTTAAAGCAGGTGTAACATGTGTGGGCATGGGTAGCAATCTCTTCCCTAAAGAAGTAATCGCCGCTAAAGAATGGAACAAGATTACAGAACTTTGCGCTAATGCTTTAGCAATTGTAAAAGAAGTTAGATAAATAACCCAAGAGTCGGGGAGTGTGCCACACTACCCCACTCTTTATTTTATAAACCAGTCTATATAAGACACAAAAAAACAACGAAATGAGTAATTCTAATTCAACATCAAGTAAGTTGATGACTAACTGGCGTTGGTGGATGTGCTTGCTTTTATTTATTGCAACCACCGTTAACTACATGGACCGCCAAGTGCTTTCATTAACTTGGAAAGACTTTATCGCGCCTGAATTCCATTGGACAGACAGCGACTATGGTACCATCACAGCGCTTTTCTCAATCATTTATGCTATCTGCATGCTGTTTGCAGGTAAGTTTATTGACTGGATGGGAACCAAGAAAGGTTATCTATGGGCTATTGGTGTATGGTCAGCAGGTGCATGTGTACATGCGGCTTGCGGATGGGCTACTATGCACATCGAAGGCTTTGAATCCATCCACGCCATGACCGCTGTGGAAGTAGGTTCAGGAGCTGCTCTCGCCATTGCTTCAACATCCGTCTATCTCTTTATTGCAGCACGCGCAATCCTGGCACTTGGTGAAGCCGGAAACTTCCCTGCTGCTATTAAAGTGACTGCCGAATACTTCCCAAAGAAAGACCGTGCCTTTGCTACCTCACTCTTTAATGCAGGAGCATCTGTAGGAGCATTAGTAGCCCCTGCTACCATTCCATTGTTAGCACAATACTTCAAAGATTTAGGTATTGGCGGTGGTTGGGAAATGGCCTTCATCATTATTGGTGCACTCGGTTTCATTTGGATGGGATTCTTCGTATTTATGTATGACAGACCAGAAAACTCTAAGTTTGTTAATGAAGCAGAATTAGCCTATATCCACCAAGACGACGAAGTGGAAACAGCAACAGTAAAAGAAGAAACAGCAGCTAAGTCAGAAGAAAAGCAAATACCTTTCTGGAAATGCTTCACCTATCGTCAGACTTGGTCATTCATCGTTGGTAAGTTCTTTACAGACGGTGTGTGGTGGTTCTATTTATTCTGGGCTCCAGCTTACTTCTCAGACCAATATGGTTATTCTTCCAGTTCAGGAATGGGTATTGCCTTAATCTTCACGCTTTATGCTATCGTAACAGTGTTATCCATATTTGGAGGTTATCTGCCTAAATTGTTTGTAGAAAAGAAAGGAATGAACCCATATAATGGTCGTATGTTGGCTATGTTGCTCTTTGCATTCTTACCATTACCAGCATTGTTTGCACAAGGTTTAGGACATTACTCAGTATGGTGGCCATGCGTTATCATCGGTTTGGCCGGTGCAGGACACCAAGCTTGGAGCGCAAACTTATTCTCTACCATTGGAGACATGTTCCCTAAATCAGCCATTGCAACCATCACCGGTATCGGTGGTATGGCCGGTGGTATTGGTTCGTTCTTAATCAACAAAGGAGCCGGTGCGTTATTCACCTACTCAGAAGGTATGGGCCAGGCATTCCAATTCTTAGGATTTGACGGCAAGCAAGCCGGTTACATGATTATCTTCTGCATCTGTGCTGTTGCTTATCTCATTGCTTGGAGCATTATGAAGGTATTAGTACCAAAGTACAAACCTATCGAAGCTTAATATAATACAAAAAGGGGGACATTATTTTTTAGTGTCCCTCTTTTCTTATTAGTGCAACACAATAAACCCAACAACTTATGATGATTACAAAGAAATCAAGCTTATTAATCGTAAGCGCTCTGATGTTGGCATTTGTAGCTAAAGCCAACATTAACTATAACGGAACTAAGCTATCCACAAACGATAAATTCACACGCACTGAATGTGGTACAGCCTACAAGGATGTGCTCAAAGAAGTGAGTGGGCTTGCCTGTTCACGCCAAACACCCGGATACCTATGGGCACATGGTGATGAGAATACGGGTGAAGACAAAAAGATTGTTGCCATAAAGCCTGATGGTTCATTAGTAATGACTCTCAATATTAGCGGAGATCCCGGTCGAGATGATTGGGAAGATATTGCTACCGGTGTGTATAACGGAAAGAACTATATCTTTATTGGTGCCATAGGTGATAACGATTTAGCCTATAAAGACAGCTACTACATTTATTACTTTGAAGAGCCGGCTATTACTTCCGGCACACAGACTGTCTCTGTTAATTACATCCGATTTGGTTATCCGGACAACAAAGCTCACAACACAGAGACCTTGATGTATGACAATATCGAACATGCGTTTTACATAGCCGACAAAGTAGAAGGCGGAGCATGTCATCTCTACACACTTCCATTTCAAACCACTTATGGTACTTCCACACAGAAACTAACAGAAGTGTGCGCCCTTGGCAATGGTAACACTTTCGACCTTGCTACAGGAGGAGACATTAGCCCCGATGGTAAATGGATGGCTATAAAAAACAAAGAATACATACTCCTCTGGGAACGTCAAGGAAGTGAAAGTTTAACCGAAACAGCCAAACAACTCCCCGAAGTAGTCACTGCATATAAAGAAGAGAAACAAGGCGAGTCACTCGCATGGGAAAATTCATCCATCTTTTATACTACCAGCGACCAGAAAAAGGACGTACCCATGTACAAATACGTACGTGCATCCGATCCATCCTCTGCTACTGTAACAGACATCACTATTGACGGTAAGCCTTTGGCAGATTTTGCGGCAACTCAGTTGACTTATAACGTAGAATTGGCATACGGTACAGAAACAACTCCAGTTGTGAAAGCCACCACTGGTGATGAAGCATCCGTAAAGATTACGCAAGCTACTACATTGCCCGGTCAAGCCACCATTGTATGTACGTCTAAAGATGGCTCTAAGAGTGTAACATATACCATTAACTTTAGCGTTTCAGCTACTCCGAGCAGCGACTCACGACTTCGCTCATTAAGTATTAATGGTACTGCTGTAGCTGATTTCCAACCTAACCAATTAAATTACTCTATGGTAATTGCATACGTTGATGCACTACCCGTAGTCACAGCAGAAGCAAATGATGAGCATGCTACTATTACCATCACCAATGTATCCTCTGTTGGCAAAACACCTTCTAATGCCACAGTTGTAGTAACCGCTCAGGATGGCGTTCACTCCACCACCTATACCATTAGTTTCACACGCGCTGATGCTATTAAACAGATCTACGAGATTATTATGAGCAACAAGTACAGTGCCTATATTGATGTTTTAGATCCGAGTTACATTCGCGCATATTACCTTGAAGGAGAAGCATTCCCCACTATTGCTTCCTACAAGGTCAGTGATGGAGCGACTCTCCATCAAGAAGGAAATACCATTACATTGATTGGAGCAGATGAAGCAACCACAACCTATACTTTAGTAACGGAAGCCGTTAAACCTGTTGATTTCACCACTGAGGAGATAATCTTTGACGGAACGGAGACATGGATAAAAGGAGGATATGGATTTGACAGTACTAAGAAATGGAAATTCTCCAAGACTGACACTGACTATAGCCGTGAAATAGCCGGTAAGACTCACCTTGAGTTCTTCCTGCCTGCATGTGACACCATCGTATTAAAATCCATGGATAGCAAGGAGCGTGATATTAGAGTTTATGTAAACGGGGCTGCAATTGGCAACAAATTTACCTTACTCAAGAGTGGAAGCACCTTGGTAGTAGAACAATCCTCACCCTTTATGCTAACCGTAGAATCCGCCCAAAGCAGTGGCGATGGTGGTGTGAAAGCGATACGATTAGCCCGCAAGCCCGGTAGCAGTTCAGACCTTATTACTACCCATAGTAAAGAAAAAGCCTATAAAGTGCTTTACAATGGTCAAATATACATCGTTAATGATGGTAAAGTCTATAATGTACAAGGCAACCGAATGAAATAAGTAAGGTTATTATTATAGTCTATTGTAGATAGATTACAGAAAAGAGTCTTGATAATTACATGTTATCAAGACTCTTTTATCATATACTCTATTCAAGAGATGGGATATATCTATGTAGTTACTCCATTAGATAGGAGTTATCAAACTATATCCGCAAGTACTACTTTAGATAGTCAATCGGATTAAGGTAAAACATTTTCTTATATCCGAGAGGTGCATTATCAATTCTCCATGGATAAGGAACGAGTGTAACAATAGAGTAATGTAGGTGAGCCGGCGTTTTTGCCGCATTTTACCCATCAAATTTTATTGGAGTCGGATAATGCAAACTTTATGTGTCCTATGTTTATAGGATTCAGGGTGAATTCTATACTTGTGCAATCGCCTCAGGAGTTCTGTTTTCATTTTTTATTTCTTCATAGAACTTCGCATAAACCACTTGGTAGTAAGGCATTAACCACAAGAATGGAATTCCGAGTAATAATATTGACAAGATACCTAATCCCATAAAGCCCAATTGTATTAAGAATAAATCCATTTTATGACCATCCATCATCTTCATACTTTTACAGATGGCTTCCTCTGCACTCAATTCCGGATTATCAATCATAATATAAGGTGCGAGCGCATAAGAGAGTGCTTTAATAAAGCCCGGTACGATCAAGAGCAGTGTCCACAATAGTGTATAAACCCCTCCTAAAAGTCCAAGTACAATGCTCTTCTTGTAATAATCACCCTTGAACATAGCAAATAAGTTTTCCAGTGCCAAGTTTTCCCCACGAGAGAATCGCAAGAAAGTCATTAAGTAGCCATAGTTTAAAGGCAATAACACTGCAATAAGACCTGCGACGTATATAATTATCATACCAATAGAATCACCTATATTCAAGAGTTCAAATGCTGTAATAATTAAAAAATTAACAAGAGTGATAATGATAGCACTTTTCCAATTTCCAGCCATAAAAGCTTTGGCTTCTTTTCTTAATTCAGGATTTGTTTTCATATCATATAAATTTTAAAATAGTGAGTAAATATGTCATCTTGACAAGAACAAAGGTAAATAGAAAACAATAATATTACAAATAATTTAATCAAAATCCATTCGACAAAACGCCCTTATCACTTCATTGTATTAAGCTCGAATATAGCACATTACAAAATCCTTTCAACAAAAACATTCGACAAACACATCACACACCCCCATTCTACTATAGATTTTACTCAGACTGCAATAAAAAAAGTCGTCTGAAGAAGCAAAGTTCTCAAGACGACTTAAATAAGATGATTGCGTTATAGTGTGAGCCCTATGGTTTGTAGTTGGATTTGGAGAGAATCATCTGTGCATCTTGTTGGTTGATGAGTTCTTGCATCGTGATCTCAGGGTTGTTGTTCATATAGCTTTCAATGATGCGCCATCCGGTCCATGTACCCAATCTACCAGGAGAGTCTTGTGAAACTGTAGAAGTGAAAGGGGCGTCATTGATGTATTTAGATATAGTCATATTATCAGTAGAGAAGAGGTGTTTTGTATCAAGAATGGTTGCCCATATTTTTCTTTCAAAGTACGTACACCACTCCCATTGTTGTTTTGTGTATCCAATGATTTCTTCAGGGTCTTCTTCTTGGAAAAGAACAGAGAGCAGATAGATTATTTTACCTCTGTACAGCATTTCATCCAATAGAGTCGGATTGGGATTTTGCTGACGAATGTTGCGGAACAATATGACCGACATGATGTCTAATGGCAGACATTCAGGTCGCATGGAGTGGTGCATGTAAGTGTATGTGACCTCTTCATAGAGAGGATAGTCACTACCCAAGTACATATCCGTTCCCATGGCAAGAATCTGATTATTGAACATTACTTGTCTATTGAATCCAGAGATGAAGAAGTATAGTTCCGGTATTTTGATTTCAGGATAGAAGTAATGTAGTCTTGCGAATGCTTTCTCTATTTTGTTTTGTATTGGAGTAATGTCAGCAAAAGTTTCCACTACTTTTTGGTTGACAGTTCTGTAGAGTGAGTCAGTGAGGAAGTCGTGTAGGAGTGTGATTGTCGTTGCAGTGTCTTGCGTTGGTACTTCAAGAAGATCTTCAACGAAGAAGGGCATAAAATCGGGGTAGTCTTGGTAGAGTTTTATAACTTCTTGTTGGAGGTTATTCGTATCAAGATTAGCCAGTTGCAGGTCGAATCTGTGTATGTTGATTTCTTTGGATTGAGTGTGTTGGTCAATGTCCGTAAAACGTTGCTGTTTGGTACATGATGCACCAAACAGCACTATAATTCCAATGATTGTCCAAGCGTATAGGGACTGTTTCATATTTATCTTCTTTGTTGTTTTTTTAGTTGCTCACGTTGATACGCCATCTGTTCACGTTGCATTTTCTCAAGCCTTGCAGCGAATCCACTTTTCTTAGGTTTCTTATCGCTGTTTTTACGTTTTTCGTGTAGTTTTGCTCTTACTTTTTCATCATTAATAATAAGTCGGAAACTGTATGTTTGTATGATTGTGATGAGCAAAGACACAAAGTAATAGTAACTCAAACCAGCAGCATAGTTATTAAATATGAAAAGGAACATTAGGGGCATTAGATACATCATCCATTTCATTCCCGGCATTTGGTCGGATCCCGCAGTAGATGCCATGTTAATTTTAGTATAGATGATGTTAGTAATGGTCATGAGCAAGCAGAAGAGACTGATGTGGTTTCCGAACAGAGTGCTTACGAGTGGAATGTATGCATCCCAACTAATGATAGCGTCATAGCTTGAGAGGTCATCAGCCCACAAGAAACTTTGTTGGCGTAGTTCGATAGATGCCGGGAAGAAACTGAACATAGCCAAAAGTATCGGCATTTGCAGTAACATTGGTAAGCATCCACTCATCGGACTTACCCCTACTTTTTGGTAGAGTTGCATAGTAGCTTGTTGTCGTTCCATAGCCTTCTCTGCCGGAATACGTGCATTGATTTCATCAATTTCCGGTTTGAGTACTCTCATTTTTGCCGATGACATATAGGACTTGTAAGTGAGTGGGAATAGGATCAATTTGATCACTATCGTCATGAGCAGAATGATGATACCGAAGTTGGATATATATCTGCTGAAGAAGTCGAACATTGGGATAACAGCAATGCGGTTGATCCATCCCCAAAGTTTCCATCCGAGTGGTACGAGTTTATTGAGTTGGAGGGATTGGTCTTTATCCACACCTTTGTCGTAAGCAGCGAGTGTCTTGTAATGGTTTGGTCCGAGGTACCATTTGAATGATGTGCGTTCTTTTCCGTGTGGGTCGAATGGCACAGTCATTTCAGCCTTGCATGCTTTGAGATATGGGCTGTTGGTTTCTTCTACGTTGCTTTCAACGAGCGTTGAAGTAAATCCTTGATTAGTGATGAGTACACTGCTAAAGAATTGGTCTTTGAAAGCAATCCATTGTACTTTTCCTCCGAGCATTTTTTGATCGTTCTTTGCTTCGCTGAGGTTTTCAATGTCATCTCCCAAGAATTTGTATTGCAACATAGAGTAGCGTTCTTCAAACTTTCGTCCGCGTTCTTGTTGTTTGATTCTGGTGTTCCAGTACATCTCCAGGTAGTTGGTACCAGCCGGCATCACCAAGTTCATATTGTAGGGCTGTATGTCCATACTAATCATGTAGTTGTCAGCCGGAATTGTATAAATGAAGTCGGTGTGTGCGGTAGTATCCGTGAGAAGACGCAATGTAAAGACAGTGTTTCCTTTTGCATCCGTTGTAGGTGTGTTTACCGGTGTGAAATAGAGGTCTTCCGTGTTGAGCACTCTATTATTATTAGTTATGATGGTAAAGCCGAAATGGTTACTTTCTTCGTTGAAAAGTACAAGAGGCAGTGAGTCGTGTGTCTTGTAGTTTTTGAGTTCCACTTCTCTGATGTGTCCACCTTTGCTTGCGAATTGCAGTTTGAGCAGTTCGGTTTCTACAGTCCATGTAGTGTCGTTGCCGGTGGCTGCAGGTGCGAAAGTTCCAAATACGTTTTGTATTTGTTGTTGTCTGTTAGTGGTATCTTGCACTGTTTGTTGAAGAAGAAGCGCTTGGTTGTGTGCTTCTTCAGCCGCAATGATTTTAGCCTCTTCAGCCGCTTGTACAGCAGCAATAGAGTCGTTATATCTTTGTCTTTGTTCAATTTCCTCTTGTGATGGACGATTTAGGTATCCAAAGCCAATGAGGATAATGGCAATGAGTGTGAACCCAATGACGGTGTTTTTATCCATTTCTTTTTTTTATTGTTGGTTTAATTGGTTTAGGTTATTTATTTTTTTGTTGTATAGCGATTTTGACAAAGTTGACAAACAGTGGGTGTGGGTTGAGCACAGTACTGCTGTATTCAGGATGAAATTGCACTCCCATGTAGAATGGGTGTTGTGTAAGTTCAATGATTTCCACGAGGTCAGATTCTTTATTGATACCACTACATGTCATACCTGCTTTTTCAAACTCAGCTTTGTATTGGTTGTTAAATTCGAATCTGTGTCTGTGTCTTTCGCTGATTTCTTCTTTTTGGTATATTTCATAGGCTTTAGTACCCGTTTTTAGTTGGCACTTGTATGCACCAAGACGCATGCTTCCACCCATGTTGAGGATATTCTTTTGGTCATCCATCATATCAACCACGTTGTGGGTTGTATGTGGGTCAAGTTCGGTGCTGTTGGCATCAGCATAGCCTAATACGTTTCGTGCAAACTCAATAGCCATTGATTGCATACCGATGCATATTCCGAGGCAAGGCAGATTGTTGGTACGTGCATATTTGAGTGCTACGAATTTTCCTTCAATACCTCTTGCTCCAAATCCCGGGCATACAACGATTGCGTCAAGTCCTTCAAACTCTTTAGCTATGTTTTCTTCTGTGAGTTTGTCAGATAGAATAGATTTAAGTTTAAGTTTATGGTCGTTGTAGGCAGCTGCATGTAGTAGAGACTCCATGATTGATTTGTAAGCATCTTGTAGTTGTACGTACTTACCTACCAATCCTATTCGTATTTCATCCTTTGCATTTTCGAGTTTAGACAAGAAGTGGTTCCAGTCAGTCATGTCGGCCGCAGGAACATCTTCGAGGTTGAATCCCATTTTCGTAAGTACCACTTCGTCGAGTTTTTCAGCCTGCATATTAAGAGGCACACGATAAATAGTTGGAGCATCAAGAGATTGAAGTACGGCTTGTGGTTCTACGTTACAGAAGAGTCCGACTTTCTTTTTCATGTCGGCAGAGATAGCGTGTTCTGTACGCAACACGAGAATGTCAGGTTGTACGCCTTCTTGTTGCAGGGCTTTTACAGAGTGTTGTGTTGGTTTTGTTTTTAACTCTTTAGCGGCAGATAAGAAAGGCACATAGGTAAGGTGAATACAGAGACAGTTTTTACCCAGTTCCCAGCGCAGTTGTCTCACACTTTCGATGTAAGGCAATGATTCTATGTCACCGACAGTACCTCCGATTTCAGTGATTACGAAGTCAAAGTCACCTTTGCTTCCGAGTAGCTTGATGTTGCGTTTGATTTCATCCGTAATGTGTGGGATGATTTGTACGGTTTTTCCAAGATAATCACCTCTACGTTCTTTTTCGATGACGCTTTGGTATATGCGTCCAGTAGTGATATTGTTAGAGCGATGAGTTTCAACATTAAGGAATCTTTCGTAGTGTCCGAGGTCGAGATCGGCTTCGTGTCCATCCACAGTTACGTAACATTCTCCGTGTTCATAAGGATTGAGTGTACCCGGGTCAATGTTGATGTATGGGTCAAGTTTTTGATTGGTAACTTTGAACCCTCTAGCTTGCAATAATTTACCTAATGATGCAGCAATAATTCCTTTACCGAGTGAAGAGGCAACGCCACCTGTCACAAAGATGTACTTCGTTTCTTTCATCTGTCCTTGAGTTTTATTTATACGAAAGTGCAAAGATACAACAAACGTGTAAGATATGCAAAGCGCTTTTGGTGTGTGTGTAGTTTTTTCACATTGAAAGCGAGTTAATGCAAGTGTGTAGTGAACATTTTACCGGGTTGGATTATTATTATAGATAGTTAACTTTAAGTCTTACTAAAAAAATGATTTTATATGGAAGTGTATCATGATGTAGCGTCTCGTAGGTTTTATGTAGATTTGGAAGGCGAGCGTGCTTATTTAGAATATGTAATAGAATCCGACGCTTTGTGTGTTATGCACACTATAGTTCCTGTAGGCATTAGCGGTCGTGGAGTAGCAGGAGCATTGGTGAGTGTAGCCTATGATTATTCATGTGCAGAATGTTTGCGTTTTGTTCCTAAGTGTTCGTATGCGAAGGCTTGGTTGGAACGCTACTTGTGGACACATGGTGGGATGTAGTGGAGGGGGATATGTTTTTACTTTTTACTTTTCAGTATTTAATTAGACGGACCCCCTCCGCTACACTTCATTTCGCTCGTCCCCCTAACCCAGGGCGACAGTGCAATTAGTGCTTGTAAAAGAACAACTTTTAGATAAATTGCTCCCGCTCGGAAGAGTAAATAAATTTCCTCTTCGCATTCCCGACTATCGTCGCCTACCCGTAGCCTTTCACTTAATCGAAATTTTAAATAAATTTCTCACGTTCGGCATAATTCAAGCAAGCTTGATTCTGCCCATTCCCGACCTCCGGTCGCCTACCCGTAGCCTTTCACTTAATCGAAATTTTCACTTTTCACTTTTCAGTTTTTACTTTTTATTTTTTATTTAGACGGACCCCCTCCGCTTCGCTCCGTTGCACTACGCTCCACTCGTCCCCCTAACCCAGGGCGACAGTGCGATTAGTTAGTTTTGGATGGGGAGGTTATGCTTATTTATAAGGCAAGTCTACTCTATAAGTAGTTTGTTGATGCCTCTGAGTTAGGTGAGCAATTTGTTTTGCAAGCAATTATCTCTGTTTTGCATCTGAATAGTATCTTTATAGCCTACTAATAACCTACTAATAACCTACTAATAACCTACTAATAGCCTACTAAAGTTAACAGACTTCTTCGAAGATGTATTTAGGGACATACCGTCAAGGAAAATGAAGATTATACATCACCTAGCAATTCTTTTTATCGGATTACACTATAACAAAAGCGTGCCCCCGAAAGAGGACACGCTTTGATTTAGATAGAATCGGTGTGTTATAGGACGATCAGTTTAGCCATGTAGATGTCGCCGGTGTCAGTGGTTATGCGTATGAGGTAGGTACCCGATACGTTGAATCCACTTAAGCGAATGTCTTTTGTGGCTTGCATATCAAAGTTTTGTTCTTTGACTTTAGCGCCAATCGGACTAAATATTTCCACTTTTATTCTGTCGGCAGCAAACTCTTGTTCTACTACGACTACTCCTCCACGTTTCACAGGGTTAGGTGTGAGCGTAATTGTAGTGGCGTAAGCTTCATTGATAGCCACGAAAGGTTCTACAACTAATGTTAGGACTACGATGCTGTCGCATCCACCTACAGCCTGGAGAGTATCTTTGTAGATGCCTTCCTCTGTCAGGTTGGTGAATCCGTTCTTGTTGTACATTTCACCCTCTTGAATTGTATCATTCAACATTGTGAACATCTTTTCAAGCACATTGAGTTTGTAGGTAACAATACTATCACAACCAGCAACAGAGGTGTAGAACACCGGATAAACACCCGGTTTTGTGTATATCTGTCCATCAATTTCATAAGAAGCACCCTTACAGATGTTGATTTCTTCCGTGATGTTGTAGGTCGGATTGACAGTAACATTAACCGTTACGATACTATCGCAACCTTCTACAGACTTGAATGGTTCAGCGTATGTACCTGTTTCAGTGATCACTTGTGTACCAAGTGTGTATTTTTCACCTTCACAAAGTTGAACATCCAAGGTTATGTTGTAGTTATCCACCACAGATAGATTCAAGGTGTAAATACTGTCACAACCCATGATTGTAGTGTATTCATCGGTGTATTGACCTGCATCTTCCAATGTTTTGTTTTTCCAATTGTAAGGCAATTGTGAGCGACAGATGGTCAATGACTGTTCGAACAGATATGAAGGATTTACCGTGAGTTCTAACACCACCACGCTGTCGCATCCCAGTGTTGATGTTGCCATATTGATGTATCTACCACTTTGGTTAACCTTAAATCCAAATTTTTCGTACACTTCACCTTCACAAATGCTAGCAACGATTGTATCAGTAGTAGCTTTTCCGACCATGAGCGAAAGTGTGTAGAGTGTATCCGCTGTGAGTTCGTTAGTAGCCATGCGCGTGTAGATGTATGGTTCAGCTTGAGGTTGTACTTGAGCCGCCGGGATGTCAAATCCATTTTCACGATAAGCATATCCGGCACATGTAGTGTCGTTGATTGTTACCGGAATGGTTTGGCTGATACGAATATTATCCATGTGAACAACACGATATTCATTCAACACAGTTGATTGACCCATGAATGCCACTTGAACGATTTGACCCGCATACTTGCTCATATCAATCAACACTTTATTGGCAGTAGCCGGAATTTCACTGTACTTATAATCACCATCTTCGTCGTTCCAGATAGTAGCATCATCTTCTTTCCATGTACGTCCATTATCAGTAGAGACAAGGATAGCAAAGATGTCATCATCTACAGTTTCTTCCACAGCCGTACACAAATCCGTCACAGAAGAAGAAGCAGATGCACCCTTAGCTTGCGTAAGTGCCAAGTCAAAGGTCAATTTAGTTTCCCCTTGCGGAATACGGATATTTGGAGTTACCAACCAGTCAGCAGTAGTACCAGACACTCGTTGTATCTCACCACCTCCATACGACTCTGCATAGTCATAAGTATGTACCGCTATTTTTGCATGTGGACCTGCAATAGCACATCCTTCGTATTCGCGTTCCCAGTTAAAAGAATAAACAGAAGATGGTTCTGTCAATGCCACACCATCAAAAATATCTTTCAAATAGTTTTGGTAATACTTCCATTCTTTCAATTCCAAATCATCCTCAGTTCCTGCGAATGTAGTGAAGGATTCCACAAATGGCAATTCGTATGGAGTATAGAGTGTATGCATTGTTCCTGTGGTCCATTCCGTTGCACCTTCCGTACATGAAGTAGTACGTACCGCATAGTAGTATTCCTTGTTCGGTTGCATTCCACCTACCACATACGGTTTCTTGGTCACTGCTCCATCATGGATATCCGCCACATATTCAGCATTAGCCAAGTCTTCCGCCTTGATTGGAGTAGAAGAAACCTTCAAATCCCAGGATGTTCCACTTGCCCAGTCCAATTCAACCTCTGTACCACTTACCATGGCATAAGAAGTCACATTTTCCGGTTTAGCACATAAGACTTGTTCAATCTTAATATTGTCCACAGCTGCCGGTTTTTCACCATTGCGTACGGGTTGATAGTTATTCCAGAAGAAAGCCACATAGTATGTACCCGCTTTAGGTACTAGGAATGACAAAGTATCCGTGGTCCATGTCTTTTGGTCGCGCATTGCGCGATTAGAAATTTCTGCCACTGCAAAATCCGGTAATGTAGTAGTATAATAACCATTTGTACTACCAGCAGCCGGCACTTCATTCATATCCACTGAAGTTGAAATCAGGAAGATACGCATGTGGTCATATTTATCCGACTGTGAACCAGAGATTAAAGACATAGACGCTTCACTCATCCAATCCAGTATCATTTGATGGCGTCCCGCTTCAAAATTCATCGGGCGATACACATAAGCCGCTGAGCGATCCTTTACATAGTCAAAATCCAATCCGTTTGGAGAAATGTACAAGCACGTATCATTTGTTTTCGGTGCAGTGCCAAAAGTCCATTGGTTGCAATCCTTGCATATTGTGCTCACTTGTACCATTTGCCATTTTGCATTTTGTTCACTTACAGAGAAGTTGTCCACATAAGGTATTTGCGCCGGAACTTCTGTGGTGGCGCGTTCACCAATCTTCACCCACAAGCTCGGTCCTTTATCTTCACAGATGGAACGCACATACACTTTGTAGTTTGTAGCCGGTCGGAGTCCGGTGATTGTAGTCTTTTCCTTACCTTCCACATGCACGATTACCGAGTCATTCAATTCAGAATAATAGAGCACATCATAAGTCGGAGTAGGAGTTTCAATATCCCACTTCACCTCCATACTATTTTCCGTAGGATTCAGCAAACTACCATTCCGTGGAGGCACACAACCGATGGCAGACACAACTATATCGTCAATACTCATGTAAGTACCATAGTTTTGACGGAATGCGATATATTGTCCTTCTCCGGTGTAATTACTAAACAACACTACAGAGTTAATCCATGTATCATAGGCCGGCACCAATTGTTCGATAGCCACAAAGGTGCTAGTGTCATTCGGATCAGTCATCACCCCTACTTCCGGCCCCACTCCAGTAGCATTAGATGAGTACATCATCAATGAGAGTTGCACTGTATCAAGTTTAGCATCCATCTTAGGCAAGATATAATATTGCCATTGATCTCCACCAGAGCCTGAAGTGCTGCAGGATGCATAAAGGTAAGCACCGTCAAATTCATTACTTGCAGAATAGGTAGCATACGGCACACCATGATTGGAGTGCATGGTCCAGCATTCGCTTGCTTGATTCAATCCACGATTCCATGCATTAAAGTCTTCTCTATATGGCAATGTATATGCATCCGGACAAACTGTGCGTACATACAGCGGAGCGCTCCAATTCTTTTCATTTTCCTCACACATTGGAGTGATATACGCATAATACGGACGATCCGGAATCAAGTCACGCAACATAAATTCTCCACCTTCCAGGGTTGTATCCACCAAAGCCTTAGTTGTAGTAATCACCTCAGCATCAACAGCTGTGTCAAATATCTTCAATTGATATTTGCTTTCATAATCACGTGTGGACCACTTGTAATGTACTGCATCGTGTGCCACAGAGTCCGCCTTGAATGAAGAAGGAGGCAAGCAACCACTGATTGCGTCCACGGTTACGTCATCCACATAGATAATCGGATTAGTAGAACCAGACACAGATTGCAATGCAATGTGGTTACCCCAAACAATGACAGTATCCATCTTACCATTTTCATCCACCTCAATCAATTTTGTTCCAGTGTAAGAGTCGAATGGCAACACCACTTTGGTCCATTCATATTGTTTGAGCGTGATGGTTTGGATGCATGTAAACTCATCTTGATAAGCCGCGCCCACTTGTAATTCACCGGTATTGTTAGTTGTTGTCACATAGAATGTAATCATCAAAGAATCCAATCTCATCGGCATTTCCGGTAGCAAGGCTCTCACCCAACCATCACTCGGTGTATTCATATAAAGTGAAGAACCATATTCTTTCGCTTGGGTGTGGTCACTGCTCTTGTTTGGCAAGGAAGACAATGTACTTGTATAGATACAAACATTGGTTTTGTTAGCCTCTTTATTTGCCAAAGCCTGCACACATGGGTGGAAGAGTTTTTTCACACTTGAATGTAAAGCATCCAATGAATAATCATCAAATGTTTCCACATACGGCAATGTATAGGATTGCGGACAAGACATATTCACTTCCAGCATATCCGTCCAATAGCTTACTCCACTTTCCGGGTTATCTACATCGCAAACCGATTGCATGTACACACCATACGGGCGACTCGCAATAAGGTTTTCCACCAAGAGTGAAGTTTGATTTTTCACCACTGTGTCCAGCACCACATTTTCCATGCTTTGCATGTCTTCCAACTTACGTGTAACCACTTTTACTCTCCATGCAGTTTCTGTATCACCCGGTTTCCAAGTCAACTTGAAGCTATTTTCTTTCACTTCACTCACTTCAACATCTTTCGGTTGTTCACATGGTTTTGGTCCCACATAGAAATTGTCCAAGTTACAATATACAGAGGTACCGGCTGCTGCACGTGCAGAGAAAATATAGAATGCCACTTGAAGCGTATCTCCCGCATAGTCAGCTAGAGAAAGGTTTTGGCTAAAGAATTCACCTTCACCCTTATTGGTAATATCAGCCAAAGAATTCACAGCCTTATAGCCTTTATCCTTGTAAGCATCCATATTTATGGACCAAACGTATGCATCTTTCATCTTCCAGGTTTGCCCCATATCGGTAGAAATCAACACGGCAAACACATCGGTAGAATCCAATGCTTCCACCGCACTCACTGCACACCTATCAATGGTGGTTTTTCCATTGGTATATACCACATCAAAACGCAATTGGTTGTTTTCTGTAGCAATGAAATAAGGCGAATAAACATAATAACGAATACCGCCCTGTTTTCCTACTGCCGCAGAAGCCGAACAAAGCAACATACCATTACCACCAAAAGCAGGACAAGCCGTATAACTCGTGTGTCCCTCTTTCGTCTTGCTCCATCCACTATTAGTACCTGTTCCTTTGGCAGCACCTTCAAACAACATTTCCATGGTAGGTGCCACTGTAAGAGGCTGTGTAGTACCTGCTCCAATTCTCTTCCATGGCAGTTTTATTGAAGCATTAGAGTCATCAAAGCGTATTATACACGGATTGTCCACCGCATCAATGGTTGTGAAGTTGCCCACAGCCCATTCAGAAGTGTCGTTTTCATTATAAGTACGCACGGCATAGTAATATTTAGTGGACACTTCCAATCCTTCTGCCACATATTCCCACACTGTGATATCTTTAGCCCAATTCACCAAGGTGTCTGATGGCGATTGCAAATTATCAATCAAATGCCGTTTA
Source organism: Paludibacteraceae bacterium (assembly GCA_017647145.1). Taxonomy (GTDB): domain Bacteria; phylum Bacteroidota; class Bacteroidia; order Bacteroidales; family Paludibacteraceae; genus Gallipaludibacter. The sequence goes on along the minus strand of JAGCLD010000023.1, from coordinate 58,107 downwards.
GCCAATGTGGTAACGTCTTTGTTCATTATTTTCATTTCTGCCTTGCTACCTCCGTTCCACATCAAACGTGCTTTTGTCGCCGGTATATAGTTGACATCCACACTCACTTTTTGAGGCACCGGGCATAAAGCCGTATCAATAGCGATATTGTCCACCGCTACCGGGCAGTTAGAGCCTGATGTACTATTGTCAACCCACATCAATACCAAGTTATACAAACCATCTTGTGTTACTGCCATATCCACTTTGGATTTATTCCAACCATTTTCCCATATAGAGTCTTTGTTTATATACAAATATTCAGTAGTACCATCAATGTGAGTGGAGAGATTGCTCCATCCTTCTGGTACAGTGGTAGTTTGTGTTCCATATTTATTATTGAAATCATTGGGTTCAAGCACTACATCCGCAGGAGCCAAGAACACTCTTACAAAGTTAGAAGAGCTGTGTCCAAATCCCTTCCAGTCCAAAGAAACGGTATAAGCCCCCTTGTTAAATTTGAGTGTACGATACAGATAAGTGGTTTTATTACCGGAAGTCGGTGTAAACACATACGGTTTTTCCACCGGGTCATTTGAGACATAGGCAGCCGGATTACCCGGGTCTTGTTTAGCATTTGTACCAATCACCCATTGGTTAGGATTATCCCCATGCACAAACACCCATTTACCATTTTCTTTTTCCACTGAGAAGTCTTGTCTGTAGCCCAATCCCACTGCCGGAGCATTTTGTGTCAATGCGGTTTCCATGCGCCATGGTCCCACGCCTTCTTCACCACATTCAGCACGCACATAGATGTCATATTGTGTAGCTTCTTCCAGTGCTGTGAGGTTATATTCCGGTTTTCCTGTCACGGTAATCGTCTTACCATCCTTGGTCACATCAAATCCGGCAGGACCATAACGTAAGGTCCATTCGGTTTCTTCACCACGTGGCGTCCATGCCACATGCACACTACTGCTGGTAAATTTGCTTAGTTCGATAGCATCCACCATTTTACAAGAAGGAATCTTTGACACTACCACATCGTCGATATAGATTGGTCCGGCAGAGATATCTCCCACCAAGAAAGCCACATAATTGCCATTTCCTGTGTAGGCATCAAATTCCACCGTCACTTCTTTCCATTGTTTTGTTGCTTCAAAGCCAATAGTATCCATTGGTACGAATGTAGTGATATCTTCCGGATCAGACATTATACCCACGCGCAATTTATAAGCAAGACCAGTGGTATAGCACAAGAAAGTCACTTGCAATTTATTCATTGGTGTTTTCAAACACGGAGTCACGATATAAGAGTGTGTCGAAGTGGAACCTCCTATATAACAACCTGCAGGCGCTGAATTATAAGTTGATTCATGCAAATAAGGCAAATTAGTAGTATAATTACCACCAAAAGTCCATCCGATAGGCAATGCACTATAACTTCCGTAGTTAGCATTATTAAAATCTTGTACATAAGGGATGTCTAAGGTATCTTTACTTCCCACCAAGGTATTGATACGCCATTCGCTCCATTCTGTGCCACAAGTAGGTTTCACATACCATTTATACGACATGCCCGGTTTAAGTCCTGTAATATCCTTCACATTTGTTGCAGTTACTTGTCCATCAAACACGTCAGCGGTTTTTGTCATATCCTCCATAGGAGCCGATGCCACTTTCAAGTCATACGCAGTTGCATTTCCTGCCCATGTCAGTTGAGCAGAAGTATTAGTCACATTCAGCACATTCAGAGCAGTAGCCTTCATACAAGTCGGCATGTAGTCCACTTGAATATTGTCAATTTGAGTAGTAGTATTTGCTCCCCCCGTTTTATTTTCATAACGGACACATTCTTGTTGGATAGCAATGTACTTGCCATGTCCGGTATAGTTAGCAAAAGACACAGTCACAGTGGTCCATGTATTTTTTGCCTTGCCCAATTTAGTAGCAGTGATTTCTTCAATTAAAGTAAAAGAGCCCTCATCAGCCGGGTCATCCACTACACCTACACGTAATTTATTATAGGCATAAGAAGGAGTTTTATAGCTGAATGTGATATACAGTTTATTGATACTATCCACATTCAAACGCGGCAAGATTACATAGGGTTCAATCGTTCCATATGTAGAATTTGTATAAGCTTTGACATTCAAAAATCGATTGGCTTCTGCCACTCCCTCCGGATTCAATGCCACTGTAGTACCATATCCACGATAAGGGTAGTATTGATAGTCAGATGAGTAGGCTTTCAGCAGATGTGCATTCTTCCAATACGTCCAATTAGCCGGCAAGTTGAGCGTATCAACAGTCGGTTTGTCAGTATATTCATTATTGACAGTTCCCGGGTAGTCTTCAAAATCCATTGTATAAGGTACATTCACAGCCATGTCGGGACGGAATGCAGTAGAAGCCCATGGAGAATAGTCGTTGTAGTCACAGTATGTGCGCACATAGACATAGTAGTTTTGTTGAAGCATCAGTCCTGTGAGTTGGTGTTCTCTGACAGTAAGCGTTCCATCATACACATCACCCTTTTGTGACATATCTGTGAGCGGAGTAGTAGATACCTTTAGTTCTGAAGTTCTAACGTCTTGACTACCGTCCCAGCTGATTTTTGCAGTAGTTTCAGTCTTTTCAGTGACGCGAATAGAAGGAACAGCACTACAGAAAGCTGTAGCGATGACTTTCACTTCGTCGAGCATTACGCCACGTCCATTACCATTCGCCGCTTCAAAGCAAATTTGATAGGCAGTGTTGTTTGCATAAAAGCGTAGATCCACGGTGTCTTTAGTCCATCTATCTTGACTACCTTTAATAGATTTGAGTAGAGTCCAGTCGTCACTCTCTTGCGCTCTACCATAAATTCTTAAAGAGTCAACAAAAGATTGGTTTTCAAAGATACGTCCTGTGTTAGCATAGTGGAATGTGAGTAAAGGAGTTCCGACTCCAATAATGTTGAACATAGAAAGGTCCAACTTAGGGGTGATGAGTCTTGAAGTAGCCATTGTACTCATTCCATCTTGAAAGAAGAGCATGTTAGCTATTCCTTCGTGTGCTGTAGCAGGCAGTTCGTTACCGGTGTCAGTTGCATCATGCACCCATGTAGCGTTGCCTACTCCTTTTTCAACTACCCATCCAGTGGGTATGCCTTCTTCAAAACCAGCGTCAAGGATGGTGTATTGCGCAGAAGCCACGAAGGCAAAGCACGCAAAGCACAACATCCATACACTTCTTAGAAGTTTTGCTGTAGTTGTTCTCATAAGCATTGATAATTTAATTAATAATTTAAATGAATATTAAGTTAGTGTTTTGTTTGTAGTTTTATTAAGTATATACACATTGTTTTCCATGTATTATTTTTACACATATTTGCATATATTCATATATTTATGTTAATTTAACATGGGAGGTATATGTATTTTTTCAAAGCCACATGTTTCTAAATTTCAGATTAATTAACATTAAATCACTTTTAATATCGCTTTACTACCTATTTATTTGGCAAATTTATAAATTTTAACGAATAAACAAATTATTTTTCAGGTATTTTTTAACATAAATAATTTTAGTTTTTTTTACACACAAGGGTTAATTTTAACATCAAACATTCTAGGTGTAAGACAATGGATTCATATTTATTGTTATATTGTTGCAAACACACAGAGCGTGGATGAAAATTAGAGTGCGTAAAGAGAGCGTAGTAGCGATGACAGGAGAAGGGACACGAGAAACAGAGAATACGTATTCAGACGGAAGAATTATATCAATAAGGTTAATTTTTTTCGGCGGTCTTGTGTAATTCAGATAAAAGGCGTACTTTTGCAGATGGGTAAGTCCTACACGACCAGCTCCCTCTGAACTCCCCCAGGGCCTGACCGCAGCAAGGGTAGGAGGTCGTAGCGGTGCGATGTAGTAAGCTTACCCTTTTTTATTATTCTTTTTGCTCAATTTAAATATATGCAGCGCAATTGTCCCATTGGTGTGTTTGATTCCGGTTATGGCGGACTCACTGTACTGGAGAAGATTCGAGAACATCTTCCCGCTTACGACTACATATACTTTGGCGACAACGCTCGTACCCCTTATGGCACTCGTTCATTTGAAGTTGTGTATCAATACACATTGGAGTGCGTGAAGAAGTTGTTTGATATGGGATGTGAGTTAGTGATTCTTGCATGTAACACTGCTTCAGCTAAAGCCTTACGTTCTATACAGCAACGCGATTTACCTTTGATTTCAGACCATCATCGCGTTTTGGGTGTGATACGCCCTACTGTTGAGCAGATTGGTCAGTTTACACATACACACCATGTGGGCCTTCTTGCAACCCAAGGAACAGTACAATCCCAGTCCTACGATATAGAGATTGAAAAGTATCATCCTCAGATTGTATTACACTCAGAAGCATGTCCGATGTGGGTACCCCTAATAGAGAATGGCGAAGCCGACTCAGAAGGAGCAGACTACTTTGTAAAGCGTCACCTTGATCATCTTTTAGCAAAAGACCCCTTGATAGACAGTGTTATTTTAGGATGTACACACTACCCTCTCCTACTCCCCAAGATTAAACAATACGCGCCCAGCACTGTGCGCTTTTTATCACAGGGTGACATAGTAGCCGAGAGCCTTTCCGATTATTTACGTCGTCATCCCGAATTAGAATCCAAATGCTCTATGGGGGGCGGTTGCAGTTACTACACTACAGAATCCATCGAGAAGTTTCATACTGCCGCTCGCTTGTTTCTCCAAGAAGATTTGAACGTACACCATATTGACTTAAACAAAGAGCGATAATTCAACTCACATCTATCCTTAGACGGAATCTTCCATCAAGAAGAAGATAATAAGCAAGAGGAGAACCTTCAATGAAGATTCTCCTCTTTTGTTTTGTAATACGTATTTTTTACTTACGAATACCTAATTCTTTGATGATAGCACGATAACGTTCGATATCTTTTGCTTTTACATAGTCAAGCAAACGACGACGTTTTCCTACTAATGTTACCAAAGCACGTTCAGTTGCAAAGTCTTTCTTGTGGTTTTGCAAGTGACCAGTCAAGTGGTTAATACGATAAGTAAACAAAGCGATTTGTGATTCAGCAGAGCCGGTATCTTTAGTTGATTTACCGTACTTGCCAAAGATTTCTTCTTTTTTTTCAGAAGTTAAATACATAGAACAAATAAAGTTATAAGTTGAACAATAATGGTCTTGTCTTCACAATCCCACATTTATTATGCAAAATTTCTTTTGCGGGTGCAAAGTTAGTGTATATTTTTGAAATAGCCTATAGAATCAGGCGTTTTTCTTTCTGTTTATTTTCATTAGCGAAGATTGCAAAGCGGGCGCATTGCTTTTATTTAGATAGTATGCCCAGATTATTGCCGAGCATGTACCTATGATTGCACCCGCCCACACATCCACAAGAAAGTGTTGCGAAAGATAGATGCGCGAGTAAGCCACAAGAAGTGCCATACAGAAGAAGAGTGCTTGCAGAGGCTTGTTGCGGGTCGCCAATATGCATGTAAGCGCCATAAAAAGAGCAAAAGCAGTCGTGGTGTGTCCAGATGGGAAGCTATACCAAGAGTGAAGTTGCACGCCAGGAACTTGATAGAGTGTGATTTCCGGGAAGTGTTGTGCAAAATAGACTTTTGGCCGTGGTGCGTGACAAATGTGTTTAATTATCTGTGCAAAGAGGCCAGCCGTGAGTTGTGAGGCAATGATGAGTATTGCATCTTTGTATCTAACAAAGAGAAAGACAACAGCCAGCGCCCACACCCAAGGTTCACCCAAGTGAGTATAGCCTCTGAAAAACACATCAGCAGCAGGTGAATGATGTGCAGTGAGGGAGATGTGTATTGTGTGTTTAGGAAGAAGAATAAGGGCAATCGCTCCAGCGATTACCCCTATTATTAGTAGTAAAAGGAAAGTGTAATAATCCTTTATTTTGAACTGCTTCATTTAGATTAGAATTCGCAACGGCAGTCAGTTTTACTTGGTAATCTAAACCATATTGTGAATTTTACACCTGCAAACAAAGTGTTTACGTTTTTACCTTGTGCGAGATTTGTAGAATAAATATGGTTAGATGATTGTTGAATTGCATTGAACACTTGTTGGTATTGCAAGTCATTACCTTGTGGAAGAGTGACAAAGGAATTGTTTTTCACTCCGACGTTTGCATTGAGAATTCCATAGTCGGCAAACACACCGAGTCTGTATTGTGCAACATTTTTAGGATTACCAAAAGCATATCCAAGTTCTAAGGCAGCCTTCACATCAATAGTTCCGAAGAAGAATGCAGAGTTTGGATTAGACTCCACATTATTAGTAGAGAAATAGTGATTAGGCATGTTTTGGAATGGGTCGATAAATGCGAGGTATTCACCGGTGTGTTTCACTTCAGCTTTCACCTTAGATGAGGTCATCATCTGCGCACCGACTTTAGCTCCCACGAGGAAGTAGAAGTTATTAAACTTACCACCGAACATAACCGGGATATTGACCGTACCGAGGTTGGCGATGTCATTTCTTTTAACGAATTCGAAATATCCGTTGTATCTTCTGAGGTCAGGAGTATTCATTGGGTCATCATCAATCATATTGATTGGACCTTCTGTGATTGGGTTCATAGTGATTGATGTAGAAGCGTATTGAAATTCCACACCGAGATTAAACAAGAATCTTTTGTGTTGTAATTCATAACCGACTCCGAAAGCGCCTCCACCTCCGAATGCATTTTTAGTTTGATCCATGTTGTCAAGGAAGGAAGAAGCCCCTCCCTCCAGCCACAACCCTAAGGAGTTTTTTGTGTTTGCAAACGCTGTAGTCGAAATAGAAGCAGCCATGGCTACAATGAAGGCCATGCATCTTGCAGTTGTTTTAAGGACTTTCATCATAAGTTAGTTTACCTACGTTTTTCTTACAATATGTTTTTTATTGGCTTACAGACATGTAATCCTAAGCCACTTTATTATAATGTATAACGTTGTTTGCGTGTTTTTATTGCATTTTTTACCCACAAAATCAAAAGTTCATACATCATTTGGCAAAGGTAGGAAATGAATTGTGAAAATACAAGTTATATTTGCATGTTTTTTCACATTTCGTTCTTATTTTTCACTTTCGGGGTATTTTTATGTTAAAATAGGACGTTCGTTTCACCCACAACAGGACGCTTCGCTTCGCTTGCCATAGGACGGTCGGAGACCTACAGGACGCTCACGATGTGAGCTACAGGACGGCGAAGCCTACAGGACGCTCATTACATTCGCTACAGGACGCTGCGCTTTGCTTGCTATAGGATGGTCACTATGTGAACTATAGAGAGTTTGTTGCAGTCGTTGGTGAATGGTATTTCTTGGAGATTTTTTGTTTTTCAACTATCTTTTTTGTTGCTTAAGGATATTTTTATCCTACGTGTATCCTACGACTATCCTACGTGTATCCTACGACTATCCTACGTGTATCCTACGTATTTGGTAGGTGTTAGAACGCTCACGGAGTGATGTAGGGGACGTATGTTTCGCTCACTGTAGTACAGGTGGATCCCTGTAGTACGCTGCGCTGGAGGATGTTCATTGTAGATACATAGACGGACCCCCTCCGCTTCACTTCGTTTCGCTCGTCCCCCTAACCTAGGGCGACAGTGCGATTAGTGTTTATATATAAGGAAATTAAAACCTTTTATTTTACAAATTTTATAGATATCTTGCCGGAGGTTTTTTAGAGTGAGGTTAGAAACCTAAGGTTCAAGTAGCTCTGGTGGTTATAGTAGTTTTAGTGGAGAAGTATTGGTGATAATCTCAAGATCAGAGCGAGGCAGAGGGATGGGATTTTACAAAATCATGTTGCAAAGCATATTTTTTCATTATTTTTCTTGTATATATAAAATATAGTGTGTAATTTTGCAACGTGTTTTTCATGGTATTAGATTTAAGGTTAAGTAAAGATTGGGTTGTCGAGACGACAACCTTTCTTTTTTTTAGAGCATTTTGCTCTTGATAATCGCATCATTGACTCTGCGCTGACGCGTAGAGTTGTTTTTTTATTAGGGTGTGATGATATATTTTCGTTTGCAGGTTGTGATTTTCTTTTGTTTTTATTACTTTTGCATGTGAAGTTGGCATAAACTGCAACTTTATTTTTTAAGTATCATATAGAAATTGTATAATCCTATGGAATTGGCAAGTAAATACAACCCATCAGAAGTAGAAGGTAAATGGTATCAATATTGGTTGGATCAGAAGTTGTTTAGTTCTAAGCCAGATGGCAGAGAACCTTATTGCATTGTGATTCCTCCCCCCAATGTAACCGGCGTGCTACATATGGGTCATATGTTGAACAACACGATTCAAGACATTTTGGTGAGACGTGCTCGCATGACGGGTAAGAATGCGTTGTGGGTTCCGGGAACGGACCATGCTTCTATTGCAACAGAAGCAAAGGTTGTGAATCGTCTTGCCCAACAAGGGATTAAGAAGAGTGACTTGACGCGTGATGAATTTTTGAAACACGCTTGGGAATGGACTCACGAGCATGGGGGCATCATTTTGCAACAGTTGCGCAAGCTTGGTGCTTCGTGTGACTGGGATCGCACCGCTTTTACCATGGACGAAAAACGCAGTGAAGGTGTGTATAAAGTGTTCTGCGACTTATATGAGAAGGGATTGATCTACAGAGGAGTTCGCATGGTGAACTGGGATCCGAAAGCTTTAACAGCTCTGAGTGACGAAGAAGTAATTTTCAAGGAAAATCAAGGCAAGTTATACTATTTACGTTATAAAGTGGTGGGAGAAGATGGTTATGCCATTGTAGCCACTACTCGCCCCGAAACCATCATGGGTGATACAGCCATGTGTATTAACCCCAATAACGAAAAGACCCAATGGCTGAAGGGCAAGAAGGTGATTGTGCCATTGGTGGGAAGAGAGATACCTGTGATTGAAGACGAGTATGTAGATGTGGAGTTTGGTACGGGATGCTTGAAAGTGACCCCTGCTCACGACGTGAACGACTACATGCTCGGCGAGAAATACAATTTGCCTAGCATTGACATCTTCAATGACAATGGTACATTGAGCGAAGCTGCGGGACTGTATGTAGGTATGGACCGTTTTGACGTGAGAGAACAAATCGAAAAAGACTTGGCTGCTGCCGGATTGCTGGAAAAAGTGGAGGCTTATACCAACAAGGTGGGTTGCAGCGAGCGCACCAATGTGCCCATCGAACCCAAACTCTCCATGCAATGGTTCTTGAAGATGGAGCATTTGGCACAGATAGCTTTGCCACCTGTGATGAACGACGAGATTAAATTTTATCCTTCCAAATACAAAAACACCTATCGTCACTGGTTGGAAAATATCAAGGACTGGTGTATCAGCCGTCAGTTGTGGTGGGGTCATCGCATACCTGCTTATTACTTACCAGAGGGAGGTTATGTAGTGGCTGCCACTGTGGAAGAAGCCCTTACCAAAGCCAAGGCTAAGACCGGCAATGCAGCATTAACTCAGAACGACCTTCGTCAAGACGAAGACTGCCTGGACACCTGGTTCAGTTCGTGGTTGTGGCCGATTTCCCTCTTTGACGGCATTAACAACCCGGGTAACGAAGAAATTAGTTATTACTACCCAACCAACGACCTTGTGACCGGTCCGGACATTATCTTCTTCTGGGTGGCACGCATGATTATGGCGGGCTATGAATACAACGGCAAGATGCCATTTAAGAATGTGTATTTCACCGGCATTGTGCGTGACAATCAAGGTAGGAAGATGAGTAAGCAATTAGGCAATAGCCCTGACCCGCTAAACTTGATAGACAAGTATGGTGCAGACGGCGTGCGCATGGGAATGTTGCTTTGTGCACCAGCAGGCAATGACATTTTGTTTGACGAAAGTCTGTGTGAACAAGGACGTAACTTTAACAACAAGATATGGAATGCATTGCGCCTTGTGAAAGGTTGGCAAGTAGCCGACATCGAACAACCTGATTCAGCCCGTTTGGCCTTAGAATGGTTTGGCGAGCGACTGAAAGCCACTCAAGCCGAAATCAACGACCACTTCACAAAGTATCGTCTGAGCGAAGCCTTGATGACGGTGTACAAACTCTTCTGGGACGAGTTTTCAGCATGGTTGCTTGAGATGGTAAAACCAGCTTATGGTCAGCCAATTGACAGCAAGAGTTATGCAAGCATTATCGACTATTTCGAACAACTCACTCTCCTACTCCACCCATTCATGCCATTTATCACCGAAGAAATATGGCATGCACTGAAAGAACGTCAAGATGGCGAGAGCATCATGGTGAGCCAACAAGCCGCATGCAGCGATGCCAACCAAGCATTGCTCAATGACTTTGAAGGAGTGAAACAAGTGGTGGCCGGTGTGCGCACAATTCGCTTGGAACGCAATATACCACAAAAAGAAACCTTGAGCCTCCACATCTATAATGGAGAGCACAATGTTGCTTACAATTCTGTGATAGCCAAGATGTGTAACTTAGCAGAAATCGTCCACGCTGAAAAAGACCCAACCGCAGCCACTTTCATGGTGAGCACCAAAGAGTATGCCATTCCGATGAAAGACAAAATCAATGTGGAAGAAGAAATCGTGAAGATGGAAGAAAAGATTCGCTACTTTGAAGGTTTCCTTGAAGGTGTGATGAAGAAATTGGGCAATGAGCGCTTTGTGACCAATGCCAAACCTGAGATTGTGGAATTAGAACGCAAGAAGAAAGCCGACGCAGAAAGCAAGATTGAGACCTTGCGTGCCAGCATTGCGCAATTGAAAGGGAGTGCAGGCAACTAAGTTGATTAAGCCTAATTTTCCCCATAAAACCTAAGTATGAAAGAATTACACAATCGATACACATTTTTTGTATATCCACAGGAGATAGACGGCAACGAGCAGTTGCGTCTATCTCCTTTAGAAAGCTACCTGCTCAATGCTGCCGGACTTGCCGCCGAAGAAAACGGTTTTGGTGCTGTGGAGATGATACGCCAAGGCATCACTTGGGTGTTATCCCAACTCTCGATAGAGATGAAACGTCTGCCCAAGCAGTATGAATCCTTTGAGATTGAGACATGGGTGGAGGACTATGGAAGACTGCTTACCACACGCCATTTTGTAGTGTATGACAAGCAAGGCGAAGAGATGGGAGCCGCATGCTCTCAATGGGCATTGATAGACATTGAGAGTCGTCGTCCTGTGAATCTACAGAGCCGTCCAGACTTAGTAAAATTTGCCACCGGTGAGAACGGACACATAGAAAAGCCTCAGCGGATTGGAGCCTTGACAGACGCTCAGAAAGTGGGGCAACACAAGGTGAGTTATAGCGATATAGACTATAACAACCACACCAACAGCATGAAATATGTGGAGTGGATGTTGGACACCTATCCCCTTGAAAAGCTCTATCAACACCGCATTAGGAGATTTGACATCAACTATCTGCGAGAAGCACTGTATGGCGAGGAGGTGTACATCTACCGTTCTGCATCAGGCGAAGGCGATGAGATTGACATTCGCAACACAGAAGGAACATCCCTTTGCAAAGCACACATCCAATTTGAATAAGCATGTATCACACTGTGCGACATTACATAGAGCAGCAGCAACTACTCAGTGAGGGAACCACTGTGATAGTGGGACTGAGTGGCGGATGTGACTCTATGGTGTTGCTCCATGTGCTCCACAGGATGGGTTATCGATGCATTGCCGCCCATTGCAATTTTCATCTTCGAGGCGAGGAGTCAAACTATGACGAACAATTTGTGCGGGACTTTTGCAAGAGAGAAGACATCCCCTTGGTAGTAACCCATTTTGAGACCACCACATACGCTCAAGAACAGCGACTTTCCATTGAATTGGCCGCCAGAGAATTGCGTTATGGATGGTTTGACACCTTGCGTGAAGAACATCAAGCCGAAGCCATTGCTGTGGGACATCATGCCGACGACCAGGCCGAGACACTCTTGATGCACTTGGTGAGAGGCAGCGGGCTGAACGGACTATGCGGTATGCACCCCCGAAACGGAAACATTGTGCGCCCGTTGCTGTGTGTAAGCCGAAAAGACATTGAACACTATGCACAACAGGAAGACATTCCTTATGTGACCGACTCAACCAATATAGACACACAGTATAGGCGTAATTATTTCCGTCATGAGGTGTTGCCCCTCTTAGAGCAAGTAAACCCACATATCATTCAAACACTTAGTCGTACTTGCCAACACCTGCAAGGCTATCAACAGTTTATTCAAGCAGAAACAACCCGACTGAGAGAAGCATGCCTTGTAAAAGAAGGCAATACAGACTACATTGACCTGCAGCAACTATGCCGGCATGAAAGTTGGGAGACATGGCTTTATGAGCTTCTCACCCCTTATGGACTACAAGGTGACCAGGTGGAACAACTCACGCGCAGTATCCATGCCCAGCACTCCGGCAAGCAATATATGAGCGCAAGCCATCGTTGCCTGCTTGACAGAACCAAACTCATCATACAGCCCTTGTATAGCCAGACAGAAGATGTGCCCTCCCTATTACAGCGCAGCTATACACGCAAGGATATGAATTCATTTCCTCCGGCGGATGCACCCATTGTGTGCATTGACGCCGACAAGGTGAAGGGCACGCTACACCTGCGTCATTGGCAAGAAGGCGACACTTTCCGCCCCATAGGCATGAAGGGAAACAAGAAGCTCAGCGATTTTTTCACCGACCAAAAACTCTCTGTGTTTGAGAAAGAGGAAGTGTGGATTGTGTGTGATGATGAGCATATTGTGTGGGTGGCAGGTCATAGAATGGACGACCGATACAAAATCACAGCCGAAAGTCACACTATTTTAGAACTCACCCTACAAAAAGACACAACCCTATGAGCACAATAAGCACACTTTGGACTATTGTCATTCTGCTTTGCATCTTCACTGCCATGCTGATGTTGTCCATGTATCTATTCAATCAGCAACAGCAAGAGCAACACGAACATGTAGTGAAACTCCTCACCAAACACATAGAAGATATATTAGAACAACACAACAAGCCTTTGCTGGATATACGTGATGGACTCATTCAACAGCTGCAGACACAACGCGAAGCAATAGTGAACAACCCAGGCCTTCATTTCAAGCAGAAACAATCCGCTCTATTAAAGATGTATGAGCAAGAACTATTGCTCTCTCCACAAGGAGAACCGGAAGCATTTTTCAAGAAAATCAATCAGCAGCTCCACCAGTTTGAGACACGTTTATCCACACTCCACCCTTCCCTGAATGAGCGCGAGCGCATGCTGTGTTGTCTTTATCTATTAGAGGTGCACGACACCGACATCATAGACCTAAGCGGTTATGCCCCACGCAGTCTGCCCAACATCAAACATCGACTGACAAAAAAGATGGGATTAACCTCTGTGTCTGAATTATCGGCAGAACTTCTCAAAGTGTTATGCTCCTTATAGTATTTTTGCCTCCACTTTTCTGATTTGTCGAACGTTTGTCGAACATTTTTGCTATTGTGTTTTTATAACCACCTATATTATAGCAACATAGAAAAGTAGCTTACACCCCATTTGTCGAATCGTTTTTGAGCAAAATATTTGCAGAGGTACAATTACCACATTACTTTTGCTACCGACTCGAGTACACAAATACGTCATCTGCAGGTGACAAGATGTTTAACCATTAAAACGATAATGTTATGAAAAGAATTTTATTTGCACTCATGTGCGCCATCAGCATTTTCAGTTTTAGTTCTTGCGACAACAACAAGCCAGAAAACCCACAATTAGAAGAAACTGCACTTAGTGTACAACAAGTAGGTTCAAACACCACCTATAGTATGAATTCATCTCAATACAGTTTATCCGAGAGATATTCTGCCGTAAGAGAACTCACCAAATGGCATTCTGATTTCTTGCATGTTTCATTTGGCTATATGAATAACCATTACTCGCGAACAATGCCCTATGACATTTTTAGAAATAACATCAATAATACACTACGCAATTACGAATCATATTTAATTGCACCAACCGAATCTGCATTTGCAAGGGACATATTAAGATATGAAGAGAAGATACATATATATCCCTTATATGACGATGAATCTCGTATTATAAAGGTTGTAGAGAAACTCCCCACATTTGACCAAATTGTAGAACAAATTCCTTTAGACGTAACAGCTAACAATTTAGAACATTATCTTAGAGAAGAATTATTCAGAACAGACGAATTTCAAGCCATGAACGAATCCGATCAAAATATTTATTTAATCTTCTTTACGACATACACAGATTCATATCGCTATTGGTCTGAACATTTAGAAGAATGGGATTTAGCTATGAATAGTCGCCATGATAATAGCGAAGGAATGCTTAGAACATTAGCCAAAGCAGATGCCACAGGTGCAGTGCATGGCGCAATCAATGCTTGCAATCAAGCAATGATAGTCGCCATGATTTTAGGATGTATGAGTGGTGGAAGTGCTTATCTTCCTGCAGTAGGGGTAAGCACCCTAGTTGGGGCTGTATATACTGGGGTTGGAGCATCAATAAGTGCATGGCAACAAAAAGACAAAATGGAACAAGAAATATTTGAATATCACATGTACATGAAACCATCTATTCAAATCTACAATAAATTGGTGGAACCTTACATGGAATTTCCTCTCTAAAAAAGATTTTTATTGGTGTCTGGTAAAACGTTTATTACAACAAAATCTCTTTCAATTGCTGATTATATAGCATTGTTAGTTGTCTTTTTCAAAAGCAAACCCCAGCCACTTATTAGTAACTAATTTCATTGCCGTCCGCTAAAAAAGGAGGGATTTAAAGTATGCTGCGAGTTACTTATTGAAAAATGAATAAGCATCACCTATTTATGGACACCACAAACCCTATTTTCATTTACTTTCAACTTTTTCCAGACACCAATAAAATATTTTACAAACATACTACATAGCAAAACACCTATGAACGCAACAATTTTCAAAACACATCCCATATTCAGGACTTCCACACAAACAATCTTAATATTGAGTGGTTTAACTATCCTATTATTTATTACATTAGAGTTAATTCATATCGCAATCATACCCAATATATGGCCAAGCAGATATCCAACAGGCAGTGTCACAAGACTGGATTTAATCGTAGAACATATACCTCTAACTATCACACTTATCATTTTTTGGACATATTGTTTATTCCTTCAATTTAAAAAATTTGCATGCATTATCAAGGAAAATGGTAACATTGAAATAAAACATTACAATTTTTTCCAACATCTCCACATAGCTCCACATCAAATAAGAGGATATGAATTAAAGAGCAGAAAAACAATTTGGGGGACTTTTGAAAACGTACAGTTTATTTATTGTACAGAATTTGGAAAACTGAAAGTCATTGAACTTCCACTTCAAGAACCTCAGAAATTTATTGATGAAGTAGAGAAAATAAGAAAATCAAGCAAATAAAAACACATCGCTATGAAATATTTCACTTTTCGGAGGGTTTTTCAAAATAACAATTTGAATATATTTTTTAGCATTGCGTATTCATCAATTGCAACAACAATCGTTGTGTTGATAGTATTGTACATTGCCATGAAAATAGGTTATATCCCAGAAGAACAAATGACTTCCGGCTATCATGTCCTCATTGCAACATTATGTTTATTAGGATGTATTAGTGTAGGACAAACCATTCAATGGTATATAAAAGCAAAGGCAGAATGTTATATAGATAACGACAACACTATTGTTCTCAACTACATCAATAATGGGAACAAAATCCGCTTACTACCCCAAGAGATAGATGCCATATATTTAATGTCACGTAAAACACTGTGGGGTACTTATCAGAACGTTGTTATAGAAGCGAAAAGCAAACTAAAACCTCTGAAACTGGGAGTCATTGAACTTCCACTTAAAGAACCTCAAAAATTTATTGATGAAGTGGAGAAAATAAGAAAATCAAGCAAATAGAACCACATCACTATGAAAACAAGATATCCAATAAAAGAAATGTTACAGTATGCCCTTGGCAGTAGCTTTACACTAAGCATCCTTATGGTAAGCCTATATGCTCCACATATTATATTAGAAAACGGTGTACCATGGGGGCTGGACGACATAGACTCATGGAAAGACTTAGGAGAATGGGCATTGATTGGATTTCCCATCTATTTTGTTGTCTTCCTGTTGATACCTATCCTTAATCGAAAGGTGCTTAAGCCGATAGAACCACAAGCAGAAAGACCTTCCATCAAAGCAACAATAGACAAGATGGATAAATATCTGGTGCGCTACACGCTTGCCGGAAGCCTTATTCTTAGTTTGCTTTTTGTTATTCTCATGCCCTTTGTCATGATGCACATCACATGGGGAAGCCCCCTATGGAGCACCAATCTATGGGCATGCTTAGCCATGTTGCCCATTGTGATGGGGACAAGTCTAATTCTTTGTCTAATCATCTACGGCATCGTAATACTCATCCGAGGAGCAAGACACTATTAGATCCCGAGATGGAGAAAGCAATAATGGGAGGTCGGGACACAGAAGCGTGTCTCTACCTCCCATTCACAATTTTAAATAAATTGCTTATGCTCGGCATAATTTACCAACGAGTCACGAAGTGAGCTATCCTCCCCGCGACCACTTCGGGACCACTTCGGGACCATTAGATAGGAATAAGATAGGAATAAGATAGGAATGAGTTTTTTTTAGCGGTCAGTGTTAATATTTTTTTAGGAATGCCAATATTTTCGTAATTTTGCACCAATATAGCTTCGTGTTGGCATATTGGAAAGGTATTTTGCATCAAGAAAGACAGCCTAACAAGGAGCAAAACATTTTAATCACACAAAATAGCGAAAATAGTTATGGAACTCAGTGAACAAGAAATTTTCCGCAGAAACAGTTTGGCAACCCTCCGCAGCATGGGCATAGAGCCTTATCCAGCAGCACAATACCCAACCAATGCATTCTCCACAGACATAAAAAACGAATTTAAAGACGAGGACGAGCCACGTCAGGTGTGCATAGCCGGACGTATCATGAGCCGTCGTATCATGGGGAAAGCTTCGTTTGTGGAATTACAAGACTCCAAAGGACGTATTCAGATATACATCAGTCGCGACGACATTAACACTGAAGAGCAACCCGAGATGTATAACACCGTGTTTAAGAAACTCTTAGACATAGGTGACTTTATCGGAATCAAGGGACATGTGTTCCGCACACAAATGGGTGAAATCAGTGTACACGCGAGAGAGCTCACCGTATTGAGCAAATCATTGCGTCCGCTACCCATCGTAAAATACAAAGACGGAGTGGCATACGACAAGTTTGACGACCCTGAATTGCGCTACCGTCAACGCTATGTAGACCTCGTGGTGAACGAAGGAGTGAAAGAAATTTTCATCAAACGCAACAAAGTGTACACTTCTATGCGTGAATTTTTCAATGCACAAGGATATATGGAAGTGGAAACACCTGTATTGCAATCCATTCCGGGAGGAGCAGCAGCAAGACCATTTATCACCCACCACAATGCACTCGACATACCGCTCTACTTGCGTATTGCCAACGAGCTCTACTTGAAACGCTTGATTGTTGGAGGATTTGAGGGTGTGTATGAATTTTCCAAGAACTTCCGCAACGAAGGTATGGACCGCACACACAATCCTGAGTTTACATGTATGGAAATTTATGTTTCATACAAAGACTACAACTGGATGATGAACTTCACCGAGCAAATGCTGGAAAAGATTTGCCTTGACGTAAATGGCACAACTGAAATACAAGTGGGCGAACACATCATCAGTTTTAAAGCGCCATTTGCTCGTCGCACCATGACTGAAGCCATCAAAGAATTTACCGGCGTGGACATCACCGGTATGAACGAGGAGCAACTTCGCGATGTGTGCAAGCAACTCGGTGTAGAAACCGACGAAACAATGGGTAAAGGAAAACTCATCGACGAGATATTCGGAGAAAAATGCGAAGGTAACTACATACAACCTACCTTTATTACCGACTATCCTATCGAGATGTCTCCTCTCTGCAAACGTCACAGAGAGGACCCTGAACTCACCGAGCGTTTTGAACTTATGGTGAACGGGAAAGAACTCTGCAATGCCTATAGCGAACTTAACGACCCAATCGACCAATTGGAACGTTTCCAAGAACAATTACGCCTTAGCGAAAAAGGCGATGACGAAGCTATGTTTATTGATACCGACTTCGTGCGTGCACTTGAATATGGAATGCCTCCAACATCAGGAATGGGTATTGGAATGGACCGCCTCGTGATGTTAATGACCGGTCAGCAAACCATCCAAGAAGTGCTGTTCTTCCCACAAATGAAACCAGAGAAGAAGGTTGTGAAAGACTCAGCCGATAAATACATCGAGATGGGCATCCCGACAGAATGGGTAGAACCATTGCAGAAACTCGGCTTTGACGCCGTGAGCAAACTAAAAGGACAAAATCCTAACAAGTTACACCAAGACCTGTGTGGATATAACAAGAAAAACAAACTCAATCTCACTAATCCATCAAAAGAATCTGTGGCAGAATGGGTTCTTTAAAACGTAACGAATAATAATACCCAAGTAAAAAACACCACAAGTATGACATCACGCAACCGAATCGCTATCATGGGAGGAGGCAGTTGGGCTACCGCTATCGCCAAGATAGTGTTACACAACGTACCCTCTATCAATTGGTACATGAGACGACAAGACCAGATAGACGAATTCATTCGCCTGAGCAAGAACCCGTCTTATCTGACTGCCACCAAGTTTGACACCAGCAGGATTCATTTCACCAATGATATCAACGAAGTAGTTGGAGACTCAGACATCCTCATTGTCGCCATTCCTTCACCATTCCTCAAGTTACACCTGAAGAAACTACGCAGAAAAGTCAGCAAAAAGATGGTTATCTCAGCCATCAAGGGAATGGTTCCCGACGAAAATATGGTTGTGTCCGACTACCTGCACCATAAATATGGCATTCCATTGGAAAATATTGGAGTGTTAGCCGGTCCATGTCATGCCGAAGAAGTGGCAATGGAACGCTTGTCATACCTCACCATCGGATGTTGCGACAGAGAAAAGGCACAACGTTTTGCCCAACTCTTCACCGCACCTTTTGTAAACACATCCGTATGTGAAGACATCTACGGGCTGGAATACTCATCTGTAATGAAAAATATCTATTCCATTGCAGCTGGGATATGCCACGGGCTGAAGTATGGCGACAACTTTCAAGCCGTATTAGTGTCAAATGCTATTCAGGAAATGAACCGTCTGACCAAGGCCATCAGCCCTATGCATAGAGACATCAACAGCTCGGCTTATCTGGGTGACCTACTTGTGACTGCCTATTCAAAATTCAGCCGAAACAGATTATTTGGCACAATGATTGGCAAGGGTTATTCCGTCAAAACAGCCCAATTGGAGATGGAAATGATAGCCGAGGGCTACTATGCCACCAAGTGTATTCATGAAGTGAACGAACACTTCCACGTGGACATACCCATCGTAAATGCCGTATACAACATCCTCTACAACAGATGTTCACCAACATTGGAAATCAGACAATTAGCAGAAAAACTATCATAAAACAATATAATTAAGGTATGAAAGATATTCAGTTGTTCATTGACAAGACCTATGACTTCATAAAACCCGAAGCCATCGCGTCATACAAAACTAACGCAGAAGCATGTAATCATCTACTCCACACAGGCGAAGGTAAAGGTAACGATTTTCTCGGTTGGCTAGACCTTCCGAGCAGCATTACAGAAGAACACCTTACAGACATAGAAAATACAGCCAAAACATTGCGCGACAACTGCGAAGTAGTAGTAGTTATTGGAATTGGCGGTAGCTACTTAGGAGCTAAAGCAGTAATCGAGGCACTCTCCAATAGTTTCGACTGGTTACAAACCGAGCGCAAGAGTCCGGTAATTGTATATGCAGGTCAAAACATAGGAGAAGACTATCTGTACGAACTACAAGAAATGTTAAAAGGGAAACGCTTTGGTATTATCTCCATCTCCAAATCTGGAACTACCACCGAGCCTGCATTAGCATTCCGCCTACTCAAAACCCAATTAGAAGAACAACAAGGAAAGTCTGACGCACAGAAACTTATTGTTTGTATCACAGACAAGAGCCGCGGAGCATTACGCACACTTTCCACCCAAGAAGGTTACAAAACCTTTGTAATAGAAGACAACGTAGGAGGACGCTTCTCCGTGTTATCACCAGTGGGATTACTACCTATTGCAACTGCCGGTTTAGACATCCGTCAACTTGTCAGCGGAGCGGTGAGAATGGAACAACAATGCGCAGACACAGTGCCCTTTGAAGAAAACATTGCAGCACAATACGCAGCCACCAGAAATGAACTCTACAGAAATGGTAAAAAAATAGAAATCCTCGTCAACTACCAACCAAAACTACACTATGTATCTGAATGGTGGAAACAACTCTATGGCGAAAGCGAAGGAAAGGAACACAAGGGCATATTCCCTGCGTCCGTAGACTTCACCACAGATCTTCACTCCATGGGACAATGGATACAAGACGGCGAACGCACCATTTTTGAAACCGTAATCTCAGTAAAAGAACCTAACCATAAAGTGCTCTTCCCAAACAACGATGCCAACCTTGACGGTCTCAACTTCTTGGCAGGAAAGCGAGTGGACGAAGTCAACAAAATGGCAGAACTCGGCACCATGTTGGCACACGTAGACGGAGGAGTGCCCAACCTCAAGATAGAACTTCCACAACTCAACGAATATTATTTGGGAGAATTACTCTATTTCTTTGAAAAAGCATGCGGCATCAGTGGGTATATATTGGGCGTAAATCCATTTGACCAACCAGGAGTAGAAGCATACAAGAAAAACATGTTTGCTTTACTGGAAAAACCAGGTTACGAAGAAGCCACCAAAGCAATCAAAGAACGCTTAAAATAACCTTAACAAATAAGGTCACAACATCAAGTTGACAACAAAAAAACACTTATCCCCCATAATTCCGGAAAGGAATTTTGGGGGATAGTCTGTTTTACAACACATTTCCTGTTGTTCTACGCCACCCCACTTGCATTTTAACACATCACAAACCGACACAATATCACCATTAATAACTACATGCAACAAGAATAAATAGCAAATAACTTTCACTCTGAAAGCAAAAGTAAAAAAACTACACTTTTCTAAAAAATTAACACAAAAAAACTTGCGCCATTTATAAAAAAAAAGTAATTTCGGCACATTAACTAATCTGATACTCAAATGGCAAAATTTAAAGGAACAGTAGTTGTAAACACAGAGCGCTGCAAAGGCTGCGAACTCTGCGTAGTAGCATGTCCCTCTAACGTTTTGGCGATGTCAGCACAAGCCAATACTAAGGGGTACAATTACGTGTACATGCAAAACGAATCTGATTGTATCGGGTGCGCCGCTTGCGGTAGAGTATGTCCCGATGGGTGTTTAACTATTTACAGAGCAAAACTATGAGCGAAGAAGTAAAACTAATGAAAGGCAATGAAGCCATTGCCAGAGCAGCTATTCGTTGCGGTTGCGACGGTTATTTTGGTTATCCTATCACCCCTCAATCAGAAGTGATGGAAACTTTAATGGAAGAAGAACCTTGGAAAACCACCGGTATGGTTGTGCTTCAAGCAGAAAGTGAAACTTCTTCTATCAACATGGTGTATGGTGGAGCATGTACCGGTAAAAAAGTAATGACCAGTTCTTCAAGTCCCGGAGTCAGCTTGATGCAAGAAGGTATTTCATACATTGCTTGCGCTGAGCTCCCATGCGTGGTAGTAAACGTAATGCGTGGAGGTCCCGGATTAGGAACTATCCAACCTTCACAAGCAGACTATTTCCAAACAGTGAAAGGTGGCGGACACGGTGACTACAAACTCATCGCATTAGCCCCATCTACCGTACAAGAAATGGCTGACTACACAGTAAAAGCATTTGACCTTGCATTCAAATACCGCACTCCGGTTATGCTATTAGCAGACGGTGCTATTGGTCAGATGATGGAAAAAGTTGTTCTTCCTGAACAACGTCCAAGAGCTACAGAAGAAGAAATTCGTGCTAACTGCCCATGGGCTATCGTAGGTAAGCCGGCATCACGTGGTCGCAACGTAATCACTTCTTTGGCATTGAAATCTGAAGAAATGGAAGCTACCAACATCAAGTTGCAAGCTAAATATCGCGAAATCGAAAAGAACGAAGTAATCGTTGAAATGCACAACTGCGAAGACGCAGACTACATCATCGTAGCATTCGGACTTTGCGCACGTATTTGCCAAAAAACAATGGAAATGGCACGCGAGAAAGGTCTTAAAGTTGGTGTATTACGTCCGATCACTTTGTGGCCATTCCCAACAGAAGAGATCAAAGCCTTGGCAAACAAATGCAAAGGTATGCTCTGCGTAGAAATGAATGCCGGTCAAATGGTAGAAGACGTTCGCTTGGCTGTAAACGGCAAAGTAGATGTTCAATCATTCGGACGTTTAGGCGGTATCATTCCTGCTCCGGATGAAGTGCTTAACGCTTTAGAAAAATTAGTAGCAGACAATGCTTAACCTTCAGTTGAACCGTTTAAAAGACACGACAAAATGAACAACGATATTATCAAACCCGAAAACTTAGTCTATACCAAGACTCCCGTTTTGAATGACAATCCTATGCACTACTGCCCGGGTTGTAGCCATGGTGTGGTACACAAACTCATCGCTGAGGTAATTGAAGAAATGGGCATTCAAGAAAAAACTATCGGTGTAGCTCCTGTAGGATGCGCCGTATTTGCTTACAACTACTTAGAAATCGACTGGGAACAAGCTGCTCACGGACGTGCACCAGCATTGGCTACTGCAGTAAAACGCTTGTGGCCTGACCGTTACGTATTCACCTATCAAGGTGATGGCGACTTGGCTGCTATTGGTACAGCTGAAACAATACACGCTTGCAACCGCGGTGAAAACATCACAATCATCTTCATTAACAATGGTATCTATGGTATGACCGGTGGTCAAATGGCGCCTACAACCCTTGAAGGTATGAAGACTGCAACATGCCCTTACGGACGTAACACTGCCATCAATGGTTACCCTCTCAACATCACTAAGTTAGTTGCCGAATTAGAAGGAACCCGCTATGTAACACGCCAAAGCGTTCACACAGTAGCCGCTGTTCAAAAAGCTAAAAAAGCAATTCGCAAAGCATTCGAAAACTCAATGGAAGGCAAAGGTACTTCATTCGTAGAAATCGTTTCTACATGTAACTCCGGCTGGAAAATGAGTCCTGCAAAATCTAACGAATGGATGGTTGAAAACATGTTTAAAGCTTATCCTATTGGCGACTTAAAAGATAAATAATCCCCAAAAGAGAATCAATATGAAAGAAGAAATCATTATAGCAGGTTTTGGTGGACAAGGAGTTTTGTCCATGGGTAAGATTTTGGCCTACTCTGGTCTCTTACAAGGTCAAGAAGTATCCTGGATGCCATCTTATGGACCTGAACAACGTGGTGGTACTGCCAACGTAACTGTAATCTTAAGCGACGAACGCATCAGTTCACCAATTTTGAATCAATATGACACTGCAATTGTGTTGAATCAACCTTCATTAGACAAGTTTGAATCAACTGTAAAACCTGGTGGAGTACTCATCGTTGACCCTCACGGTTTATCACGCATGCCTGAACGTACAGACATTCAAGTGTACAGCATTGATGCAACTGAAGAAGCTACTCGCACAAATAACCAAAAAACCCTCAACATGATTATCTTGGGTGGTTATTTGAAAATTCGTCCTATCGTGAAGATTGAAAACGTAATGGCAGGTCTTAAAAAATCATTGCCAGAACGTCACCATCACTTGCTTCCTATCAATGAGAAAGCAATCAACATGGGTATGGACCTCATTAAGAAAATCAACTAATCACTGATTATTCTCTATAAAAAGAGGCAAGTTCCGAACAAGAACTTGCCTCTTTTTATTACCATGCAAGAAGAATTTCAAACGAATGAAAATCACACAAATTTAAGTCATCAATATCCGGCAAAAGAAATCCATAATATCCGACGATACTATTCCTAACCCACACTATTCTACAACTCAAAACATGAGCCACCTTATGCACTACAACAAATGCAATCAACTTTCAACAGCCCAAACTGTACTAACCCTAGTAGGATATTAGTAGGATATTAGTAGGTTATTACCGAACAACAATAAATCCCAGAAGGATATTCCCGCCGGAGCACACTGTTATCAATACAAGAATCCGAAGAGCCAGAGAGGAATATTATTTTTATGACCAATCTCTAAACCACTGATGGCATTAATAACATGATCATTCTTCTTCACTCTCTGATCAGAAGCATACACGCAGAAGTCATGATCATTCACAGAGAATGTCGTACCCTTACGCTTTGCATACACCTTATAGCGAGAATGGAGCATATTATAGAGATAAGTTTCCATCACACTAAGTTCATCAGGTTTTGCAACAGAAACAGCATAAAGCAAATTAGTGTTATGAAGAAACACTCTAGAAGGTTTTTTAGGGAACATGCCATCTTTCGGATAAAGCAAATTCAGCAAACGAGCATCTTGCAAATACTTAATATAGTTCATGATAGTAGCACGAGACGTTTCTATCTCCACGCTCAACTGACTCACATTAAGCGAGCAAGGAGTAGTGTTCATAAGTATATGCAAGAGTTTACGTATCTTGGACAAATATTTCAACTCAATTTGCTTAATCAAGAGTATATCCACCTCCAACATCATATTCATTGTTTTCAGTAGATTTTCAGAATAATTTCGATTCTCCAGAAAAAAAGGATAAAACCCATGATGCAGATAATCCGGAAAATACCACAAAGGTTTTACTATCTGGAGAATATCAGCCGCTATCCTCTCATGATTTTTAAGAATATCCTCTAACGAATATGCAGGAAACAATGTACCGGCCTGAAGATTAAGATATTCACGGAAAGAGAACCCTCTAAGATTATATGACTTCACCACATCCATCAAGTCAGCATTACCATCAATCAGCCTCATGACAGACGAACCGGAGAAGATAATTTGCAATTCCGGATAAAGATCATAACATTGACGAAGCTCTTTTGACCAATTTTCATACTTAAAAGTTTGGTCAATCAAGAGCGTGCGCCCACCATTTCTATAGAATTCACCGGCAAACTCCACCAGAGTATGTTGGGTGAAATAGAAGTTATTAAAATTGATATATAGGCATTGTGGACTTGTACCAAACCGTTCTTTGGCATACTGAAGAAGGAACGTAGTCTTTCCCACTCCTCTGCTTCCCTTGATTCCGATGAGACGATGCGACCAATCCACCTCGTCCATCAATTGACGACGAACCGGTGATTCCACATGTTCAACCAAGTATCTATGTGTTCGTATAAAAGAATCCATAGTATTCAGTAGTAGATAAAAACAGATTAGTTTCCCTATTAAGCATCAATACTATCGGCAAAAATAGTATTTTTTCTTGAAATAAAGTCAGCAGAAATAGTCAGCATGCCATCTTATTGTAATCTTTTAGGATTTTTTGAGATAAAATCCTTCCAATCCTTATATGGTTTATCTGTTATCGGCCGACTACGTTGCAAATAATGACAATACGCCACAGCCAAAGCATCCGTAGCATCAAGTTTGACATCCATCTGTTCTTGTGGTATCTTAAGAAAGCGTCTGAGCATATCAGCAACTTGCTCTTTAGACGCAGCACCATTACCTGTGATAGCCATTTTAACCTTCAAGGGAGCATATTCCGTTATAGAGAGTTGGCGATAGAGCGCAGCCGACATTGCTACCCCTTGAGCCCTTCCCAACTTGAGCATTGACTGAACATTCTTACCAAAAAAGGGTGCCTCAATAGCAAGTTCTGTTGGATGAAACTCATCTATAATCGAAAGAAGTCGTGTAAAAATACGTTGAAGTTTCTGATAATGGTCTTTATATTTGTGCAGATCCACAACGCCCATAGCCACCATTTCAGCCTTGCCTTTGCTAATCTTCAGCAAACCATACCCCAAGAAATTAGTTCCCGGGTCAACTCCTAAGATAAGTGTATCTTCCTGCTGTATATTCATTTGTTTAGAGTAATTCCAAGAAAGTAGTAAATGTCAGCACATGTTGCCCAAATCGCTTAAAAAGTTCAGCTTTCATCTGTTCTTCATAATTCTGTTTCCAGAGCGTAAGAGAATGAAAATCATCCACTTCATGTTGCACAGAGAAGTTGTTAATTCCAGGTTCAACATGCGTCATCACCCGCATATTTTTCGCATGATGAAAACTCCCATCAATAGATGGAAGGAAATACTGATTAAGCCAATTCTTCCATGCTGCCACATAGGATTGTTCTACACAAAAAGTAACATTAATGATGTATTTTGCCATCTAGGTCAAATATTCACGTATAAATTAATAATAAACCACTATCAAATTCTCTTAACTCACCGGTAGCAAAATAAACAAAAATTCACTTTTTGCATATTTCACTCGTTTGTTGTACCTTTGCAATGTCTTTACGGGGCATTAGCTCATCTGGCTAGAGCGCGACACTGGCAGTGTCGAGGTGAGCGGTTCGAGTCCGCTATGCTCCACAAAAAGCGAGTTAAACACACTCGCTTTTTTATTTTCTCCAAAAAGCCGGAGTAAATATCAACATGACCGTAAACAACTCTAACCTCCCCAAAAGCATATATACAGCTAATATCCACTTCACAATCTCCGGCATCATGGCATAGTTGCCCGCAGGTCCCGACGCCCCTAAGCCAGGCCCCACATTACCAATACTAGCAGTCACTGCTCCTAAGGCTTCCGTTGGCGAGAGTCCCGACAACACACACACCACTGTACCCACCACAATAAGTCCAAGGTAAATAGCTATAAACGCCGTGATGCCATTAGCCACACCTGAATTAATCACCTTGCCATTCAGACGCACCGGTATGATAGCATTAGGATGTATTCTGCGCTTATATTCGCATAAAACATTCTTACACAAAAAGGCAATTCTACTCCACTTAATACCTCCCGAAGTAGAACCGGCCGAACCACCCGTAAAATAAAGAAGAAACATCAACAAGGGCAGAATAGACGGCCATAAAGTATAGTCAAATCCGGCAAAACCCGTAGTAGTAATCAATGCCACGACATTAAAAGTAGCCTGTCGGAAAGAAGCCTCCCACATTCTCCAATTCTGCGTATCCGAAAAGACAATCAACACCACAGTTGCAATAAACGAGAACAAAACAATAGCATTCACATACCACTTCAACTCTTCATCTTCACGCAAACGATTTAACTTTCCTTTAAAGAGGAAATATAAGAGAGTGAAATTAATCCCACCTACAATCATAAACAGCAAGACCACATAATGCACTCCAGCTCCATAAGCAGCAACGCCGGCATTCTTAGTAGAAAATCCGCCTGTAGAAATAGTAGTAAACGAATGACAGACCGCATCAAACCACCCCATACCACATACACGCAACAGCACAGCCTCGGCAACAGTAAGCAAAAGATACATCCCCCAGAGATACTTAGCAGTATCTTTCATTTTCGGACGTATTTTCTCATAAGTCGCCCCCGTCACTTCTGCCGTAAAAAGACTCATCCCACCCACACCCAAGAAGGGAAAGATAGCCAATGAAAGCACGATGATTCCCATACCTCCGAGCCAGTTGGTAAGTGAACGCCAAAACAACATTCCATGCGAAAGGCTTTCTACATCCTCCACAACTGAAGCTGCTGTCGTAGTAAATCCAGATATCGTTTCAAAGAAAGCATTCGTATAATGAGGGATAGCTCCACTAAAATAGTAAGGCAACAGACCAAAAAGAGAGAACACCACCCATACGGAAGCCACAATGATATATCCTTCTCGTTTACCCAAACGCTTATCATTTCGTCTGCCTACTAACAAACCCAATACGCCAACTCCTAAAGTAATGAGAGCCGCATACAGGATGGCCATAAAGTCACTTTCTCCATAGAGGAACGAAATCCCCAACGTAAGAAACATAAACAGAGCCTCAATAACCAGCAAAGCCCCCAGCGAGAACCAGACTATTTTAAAGTTAAACGTACGTGTCATACATCAATTAAAGAATTTCTCCACTTTGCGAATCACCTCTGCCGTGCAGAACACCACCACCCTATCATTAGGCATAATCAGCGTATTACCATTCACCAACATGGGCTCGCCATTACGAATAAGACCTCCGATATTCACTTGATTAGGCAAACTGAGGTCTTTCACTTTGTGACGTGTAATCTTCGATCCCGGCACAACAATAAACTCAACCACCTCAGCATCAGCACTCGTCAAGTGACGCACATTAGTCACAGCAGCATCCAAAGTGAGTTGATAGATATAACTCGCAGCAATCATTTTCTTATTGAGAACCGTACCAATATCCAATTCTTCCGCAAGCGGTATATAGTCAATATTCTCTACCTCCGCTATGGTTTTACCCACTCCCATTTGTTTAGCCGCTAAGCATGCCAAGATGTTAGCTTCTGAATTACCCGTCACTGAGATAAACGCATCCATATCTTGAATACCCTCTTGTCTGAGAGCTTCCATATTTCTACCATCCGCATTGATGATGAGCGCATTATCCATCTTCTCCGATAGCAAGAAGCTCTTTTCACGGTCTCTTTCCAAGAGTTTGATATTAATATCCTTAGGCAGCATCTTAACCGCATTCTGTATAATACGACTACCACCCATACACATCACATTCTTAATCTCCACCAACTCTTTACCTGCCTCTTCTCGAACAAAATCTCTATTATTTGCCATTGTCACGAAGCACACCAAGTCATTGGGCAACACCTCATCATCTCCTCGAGGTATGATGGTTTCGTTCTTGCGCTTAATCGCAACAATCCTATACTTATCGTGATTAAAAAAACCGGTTTTAAACTTAATATTTACTATCTTCGAATTTTCGCGCACTTTCACCACCAACATTTCCAATTGGCCATCTGCAAACGAGAGATGATTACGAAACCAATTTGTCTCAATGGACTCGGCTATCTCCTTACCAGCCAACATTTCCGGATAAATGAGATAGTCCACACCAAGTTTCTTAAAAAACTCTTTATTTTTGGGTTGCATATACTCATAATTATCCACCCGAGCGAGCGTTTTCTTCGCACCCAGATTTGATGCCCACATACACGCCGTCATGTTGACACTTTCATGAGGCGTAACTGCTACAAACAAGTCTGCATCATCCACCCCTATTTCTTTCAAGTCTTTGATGGAGGTAGGTGAACCCACATAGGTCAGCAAGTCATGATTTGCCTCTATGTCTTTTAGTCTTTCTGACGAGTCATCCAGAAGTACTATTTCTATATTTTCTCTGGCCAACAATTTTGCCAAGTGTGTACCCACTTCACCTGCACCAACAATACAAATTCTCATAGTTTCTTTTCAATAATCACTTACCATGCACTTCTTATCTGTAAAGAGGAGTTGTTTTATTCATGCTCCAACACTTCCTTTATCTTATTACAGATTCCTATCACATCCAGTTCCAACATATTGTATAATTCCGCTGTAGAACCATGCTCTACAAACGCATCCTTTATACCCAGGCGTATCACGCGTGGAGCATATCCATTGTCTGACATAAATTCCAAAACAGCCGAACCCAATCCTCCGGCAATCACTCCATCTTCCACCGTAATGACCTTCTTAAAACGTTTTCCAACTTCGTGCAAGATATCTTGATCTATCGGTTTAAGATAGCGCATGTCATAGTGTGCAATAGAAGCACTCGCGTCAGCATATTCTTCCTCAAACATCTCGATGGCTTTCGTCACCGTATTACCAATTGCTCCAATTGAAACAATAGCCAGATCGTCGCCTTCCCTGAGTTGTCTTCCCTTTCCAACCGGCAACAATTCAAAATCTTTCTTCCAATCAATGCACGTTGCTCTGCCTCGTGGATAACGAATAGCAAACACCCCTTTGGTAAATTGCGCTGTGTAGAGCAAATGTCTAAGCTCAATCTCATTATACGGCGCTGCAATGGTCACATTCGGGATACATCTCAGATATGCCAAGTCCAGCAATCCATGATGGGTAGCCCCATCCGCACCCACAATACCCGCACGGTCAATACACAACACCACCGGTAAGTCTTGTAAAGCCGCATCATGTATAATGTTATCATATGCTCTTTGCAGGAAAGAAGAGTAGATATTACAATAAGGTATCATACCATCCTTAGCCAATCCTGCCGAGAAAGTCACAGCATGTCCTTCTGCTATACCCACATCAAACACCCGTTCCGGCAATTCATTTTGCATGATATTCATGGAACATCCTGAAGGCATAGCCGGTGTAATTCCCACAACTTTATCATTCTGCTTGGCTATTTCGAGCAATGTGTGTCCAAACACCTCCTGATAGAGCGGTGGATGCTTATGCTTGTCATTTACAGCCTTTCTTTCACCGGTAAGCACATTAAACTCACCTGGCGCATGCCACACAGTAACCGAATCCTCAGCCGGCTTATAACCTTTCCCTTTCACTGTTACCAAATGCAACACCTTGGGTCCTTCATGTTGTTTTATTTCTTCCAGTATCCTCACAAGCGTTTGCACATCATGTCCGTCCACCGGTCCGAAATACCGTATATTCAATCCTTCGAAAATATTATTGGCTTGTCGCGTCAGAAGAGTCTTAATCGATGTAGAGAAGTGCTGCACTCTTTGTTTTTGCTTATCACTAATCCAACCTCTCTGCTTACACCATTGATACACATCGTGTCGGAGTTTATTATATGCCTTGGAGGTGGTAATATCTGTGAGATACTGCGTAAATCCGCCTTTGAGCGGGTCAATGGCCATGTTATTATCATTCAAGACGATTAACATATTATTCTTATCCATCGAGGCATTATTAAGTCCCTCAAATGCTAAGCCGCCGGTCATGGCTCCATCGCCAATTACCGCCACCACCTGCCTATCCTCCCCTTTCAGCATGGCTGCCACCGACATGCCCAATCCGGCTGAAATAGAGGTAGAGGAGTGACCAGTTCCAAATGAATCATACTCACTCTCTTTCGGTGTCGGAAATCCACACAAGCCCTTAAACTGTCGATTAGTAGAGAATTTCTTTCTGCGGCCGGTGAGTATCTTATGAGCATAAGCCTGGTGTCCCACGTCCCACACAACCCTATCGTAAGGAGTATTAAAGACATAGTGTATTGCCACCGCCAGTTCCACTGTACCCAGACTCGAAGCTAAATGTCCCGGATTATGTGACAACTCGTCCACAATAAAGTTACGCAGTTCCTCACAAAGCCCCGGCAGTTCTTCTGTCTTAAGTTTTTTTACATCTTCCGGCAGTTCTACAAATTGGAGATATTTCGTTTTGTTCACATCCATTTGTTTTCCTCCGATTTATATGCGGGAATGCACCAAGCACCCCCCGATTCAACCCATTTCTTTTTCTCAGTGCCCAATCATGACACCTTGCTGTTTTACCTTATGAATTAGAATTCATGGAAACCAAGAATTCCTCATTATTTTCCGTTCTTTCCATTCTTTCTTTGAGGAATTCCATTGCCTCCGTAGAGGTCATGTCCGCAATATTTTTTCTCAGAATCCACATGCGGTTAAGCGTTTCGTTATCCAGTAACAAGTCATCACGTCTTGTGCCCGACAACATAATATCAACAGCCGGGAAGATTCTTTTGTTTGCCAACCTTCTATCCAGCTGCAACTCCATATTTCCCGTTCCCTTGAATTCTTCAAAGATCACATCGTCCATTTTCGAGCCCGTTTCGGTCAATGCCGTGGCAATAATCGTGAGACTGCCTCCATTTTCAATATTTCTTGCCGCACCAAAGAAGCGTTTCGGTCTATGCAATGCATTGGCATCCACACCCCCCGACAACACCTTGCCTGACGCCGGCGACACAGTATTGTAAGCTCGCGCCAAACGCGTGATAGAGTCCAACAAAATCACAACATCATGCCCACATTCCACAAGACGTTTGGCCTTTTCATGAACAATGCCTGCCACTTTCACATGTTTTTCAGCCGGCTCATCAAAGGTCGAAGCCACCACTTCTGCCTTAACGCTACGTGCCATATCAGTAACTTCTTCCGGACGTTCATCAATCAGAAGCACAATCATAAACACTTCAGGATGGTTGGCCGCAATCGCATTAGCTATTTCTTTCAAGAGCACTGTCTTACCCGTTTTAGGCTGCGCAACAATAAGACCGCGTTGCCCTTTTCCGATGGGTGAAAACAAGTCGATTATTCTGGTTGATAGTGGGTCATTCTTACCCGTAGTTAATTTGAATTTCTGGTCCGGGAAGAGCGGAGTCAAGTGCTCAAATGCCACTCTGTCTCTCACATATTCGGGCGATCTGCCATTGATTTTGCTCACCTTAATAAGTGGGAAATACTTTTCTCCATCTTTTGGCGGACGAATATCACCCACAATAGTATCACCCGTTTTGAGTCCAAACAATTTTATTTGTGATTGAGAAACATAGACATCATCCGGTGATGAGAAGTAATTATAATCCGGTGAACGCAAGAACCCATATCCATCTGGCATAATCTCCAGAGTACCATGCCCTTGAATGAGTCCGTCAAAGTCATAGTTTTTCCTTTCGGGTTGCTGATTTTTAACAGGTTCTGCTTCTTTGGGCTGAATGTCCGCCGGTTTATTCTCTTCCACCACTTCTGGCTTCACTCCGGCTTCCTGCTGCACTTTCTGATTATCTTCAGCCTTCACTTGTTCTGCTTGCCCTTCTTGTTCTGCTGCATTTGGGGCATTATTATTTTGTTTTTTCGCCGTCTTCTTTTTGGCTTGCTTTTTCTTTTCTTGTGGCTGATTTTCTGCTACCACAGGTGAATTTTCCTCCTTTTTCTCTTCTTCTTTCACCTTCGGCATATCTTCTTTTTCCACCTCTTTCTTCTCTTCTTTAGCCACCACCGGTTCTGGTTTCACTTCCGCAACCTTTTCTTTTCCCCCATCGCCTTCCTTCTCTTTCATTTGTCCGATTCGGGTACGTTTTCTTTTTTCTTTCTTCGGTTCTTGTTTTTCCACCTTTTGTTGCGCCGTCACCTCTGCTTGTCTATCCAGAATAGCATAGACCAAGTCTTCTTTTTTCATGGAATTAATCCCTTTCAGTTCCATTGATTGTGCTATTTGCACCAATTCCGGCATCGTTTTTTTGCTTAGTTCTAAGATATTGTATGTAATTGCCATACTTTATGATTAATTATTTAAGTTTATTCATTCGTAATATAAATTGCATTTTGCCTTAACGTTCACACCACATGCAACGTGTAACAACTCTGCGCATTTACTCTTTCAAAAAACAAAAAACTATATGAGAATTTAATTCACCGACAGAATAGTCGGAACTTTACATTGATTTCGCTTACAAAGATACGGCATTTTCTTCAAATGCACCAACATTTGCTGTATTTTTTACAGCTTGTATCAATGGCAACTTCACAAGAAAGGTAGTTTCCGAAGGCAACACATCGATTTCCTTGCCCACTATATCCTGATATTGCTTATTGATATTATTCAGCCCCACACCCGTTGATTGCGCATTCACACGCAGTTGCAGATTGTTCTCCACGGCTATTTTTCCCTCCTTTTCATCCACATAAATTCTGATGCACAAAGGCGATTTGGCATTCACAATATTATGCTTTGTCGCATTTTCCACCAAGGTCTGTATCCCGCAGGGTATGATATACTTATCCATATATTCATTGGGCACATCCACCGTCACCTCCAGCCCATCGATAAATCGCTCTTTAATCAGATCCACATAGAGCCTCACAAAGTTCATCTCGTCAGCAATGCGCACAATTTTATACTCTCCCATATTCAGCAAATAACGATATACTCCCGCCAGTTTCTTGATGTAATCACTCGCCCGCTGCTTCTCGTCATTCTGAACAAGATAGTCCAACACATTCAGGCTGTTAAACAAAAAATGAGGATTTAATTGCGACTTCAACTGTTGATACTGATACTGCACTTTATGCTTCTTCCCACTCTGAATCAACACCTCTTTTTTGGTCCGCTTAAAATAAACCAACAAGTCGGCAAACAAAAGCACAATCACATTAAAAAGCACCACAGTAATATACGTACCCAGCAACATAAATCC
The DNA here is from genome assembly GCA_017647145.1 of Paludibacteraceae bacterium. Taxonomy (GTDB): domain Bacteria; phylum Bacteroidota; class Bacteroidia; order Bacteroidales; family Paludibacteraceae; genus Gallipaludibacter. The sequence goes on along the minus strand of JAGCLD010000023.1, from coordinate 23,868 downwards.
ACTGACTTTCGTAATCGGCTCCGCAAACAACAATCTACTGTGAATCACCAGCGTACCCACCAGAGAATTAACGATGATACCCGTAAAATAGAGCGCCACACGCCTAAAAGGCATCACTCCATAAGGAATGTAGCGATAAAGAATACTCAGAATAGCAATATCCAACACCACCGACAAGAACAACGCCCAATAATTGCTAAAGAAAGAAAGTGCCGCCTCCACCAAAGAAAAATGCGTGGCCGCAATCAACATCTCATAGACATCCACATACAAGAGACGAAAAACCGCCACTGAAACAAGCAGCAAGATGGTTTGCCAAACAAATTTACCGTTTTTTTTCCCTTCCCTATCGATCATGTTTGTCTGTAGTTAATGTATATCCGAACGCACACATGCAAGGATGTTAGAGTATCACACAAGCACCCCGCTGCGATTTTGATTTAAGGTCATTTTTACCGCTCCCCCTCATGCATCGGTCATATTTTCCTCTCTCCACACAGGATGCCCCACAGAAGGAACTGCTGTCAATACTATATAAAGAGGCTACTCGTTTCTCTGTTTACTGGTAATAAACACAGTAGCCCATCCCAGCAACTCTGTCACCACCACCGTACATATCACATTAGCATAAGGAATAAGAGTTCCACCCGCCAGACAAGCAATCATTTCAGCCCCCTTTGTACCCATGTAAAAGCCCGCAAAGCACAACAACAACGCCAAAGCGGCTGATATGTCAATCGGGAAACGGTAGATTCTACCCACCCCAACAACCATCACCAAAGTGAGCACTGTCAAAGGAATATCATCCGAGATATTGTAATGACGAAACATTATTACCGTAAGGGCATGTGCGATAGCAAAAAGATGGATCGTGATATTTGCTTTTAATGTCGTATTCTTCATAAGAGATGACTTTTCTGCCAACAAAGATATAGAAAAGGCACGAAATATGCAAAAAACATGACTCCATAAGAAATCACACACTTTACAAAGTGCTCCCATCCCCGCGACCACCTCGGGACCACCTCGGGACCACTACGTAGGATAAAGATACAAAACAGATAGGAACTAGATAGGAACTAGATAGGAACTAGATACCACACAGACAACAAACTCAATCAATATACCGCCCAACACACAACACCGGTCGTCACACAAAACCGAGGATCCACCTACCAAAACCTACAACTCAGATTTAAGAAAAATACAACTCAGAGATTCCACCATTTATTCAGTACTTATTTTTGTCAGTTCATCACATTGATTATACACTTTATCCCGAATATTATTGCCTAACAGCAAAAACATTAGTATCTTTGCGAACTTAAACTAAGTAACATGGGAGTAAAACGCAACCTTTCATTTGGACAATTATTCAATTTAAGCTTTGGATTCTTTGGAGTTCAAATCGCTTACGCACTTCAGAGTGCCAACATTTCACGTATCTTTGCAACCTTAGGAGCTGACCCTCATCAACTGTCTTTCTTTTGGGTATTGCCTCCATTAATGGGTATGATCGTACAACCTTTAGTAGGTAAGTATTCCGACAAAACATGGAATCGACTCGGACGTCGCAAGCCCTACCTCATCGTAGGTGCACTTATCGCGGTGGCAGTTATGTTGCTCTTGCCTAATGCTGGTAACTTCACATTCACACAGTCTTTATTCCTCGGACTCAATGCGGCAATGTGGTTTGGACTATTCTCACTGATGTTCCTCGACACATCTATTAACATCGCAATGCAACCATTCAAAATGATGGTAGGCGACATGGTCAACGAGGAGCAAAAAGGTTTGGCTTATTCTATTCAATCATTCCTCTGCAACGCAGGTTCACTCGCAGGATACATCTTCCCAATACTCTTTACATGGGTGGGTATCGCTAACACTGCTCCCGAAGGCGTTGTGCCCGACTCAGTAAAATGGAGCTTCTACATCGGAGCAGCCATCCTCATGCTTTGCGTGCTCTACACCTTCGTGACTGTTAAGGAATTGAATCCGCAAGAGTATGCTGAGTTCCATGGATTAAACACCAAACAAGACGAAAAGAAAGATGAAGCAGGTTTTATTAAACTTCTTATAAACGCACCTTCTACATTCTGGACAGTTGGTCTCGTGCAGTTCTTCTGCTGGGCTACTTTCCTCTTCATGTGGACCTATTCTAACGGTGCTATCGCTACCCAATGTTTTGGTTGGGACGGAGCTAACACTGCTGACAATGCGTTCCAAAACGCAGGAAACTGGGTAGGCGTATGCTTCGCCATCCAAGCTGTAGGTTCCATGCTTTGGGCATTAGTGATGCCTACTCTGGAAAAATACTTCCACAACAAGGGTGCTTATGCCATCTCACTCATTGTAGGAGCATTAGGATTTATCTCTACCTTGTTTGTAAACAATCAGTACGTGTTGCTTGTTTCATATGCATTCATCGGCGCGGCATGGGCAGCTATGTTGGCAGTACCATTCACCATCTTGACTAACTCACTCAAGGGTGACAACATGGGCTACTATCTTGGTCTGTTTAACTGTACCATCTGTTTGCCACAAATTGTAGCCGCTTTGATTGGTGGTTCAATCCTTAAATACGTATGCGCAGGTTCACAAGTGGGCATGTTGGCTGCGGCCGGCGTTCTCTTGATACTCGGAGCCGTGAGCGTTGTATTGATTAAAGAAGGGAAAAACAAATAATTCAACCAAACTATAATTACTAATCTTAAAAAATCTTATTCACAATGAGAAAACAGACAAGACGCTTGATAGGCTGCATTCTCTCAGCAATGTTTTTGCTGAACATGTCTGCCTATGCACAGAAAGTATCTGTAAGCGGTCACGTCAAAGACAACACCGGATTTGGTGTCATTGGCGCGAGTGTTTTAGAAAAAGGTACAGCTAATGGTACTATCACCGACATTGATGGTAACTTTACCTTGAATGTAGATGAAAACGCCACATTAGTTGTAAGTTACATCGGTTACAACACCGAAGAAGTAGCAGTAAAAGGACGTACCAACATCTCTGTCACTTTATCTGAAGGCGCAGTTGCCTTGAACGAAGTGGTAGCCGTGGGTTATGGTACACAAACCAAAAAAGAAATCACCGGTTCTGTGGCTTCTGTAAAAGCAGAAAGCTTCAACAAAGGTTCTTTTAACAGTGCTGAAGGTTTGCTTCAAGGTAAAGTAGCTGGTTTGACAATGTCAAAAAGCGGGGGTGGTGACCCGACTGACCGTGGATTTAATGTGCAAATTCGTGGTACAGGTTCTTTGACTGGTTCTACTACTCCACTCTATATCATTGACGGTGTACCGGGTGCAAGCATGAACACGATTAATCCTAACGACATTGAATCAATGGACGTTTTAAAAGACGGTTCTGCTGCGGCTATTTATGGTACGCGTGCTAATGCAGGGGTGATTATTATTACTACGAAAAAGGGTAAGGAAGGTAAGACTCAAGTGGAATATAACGGAACCGTAAGCACTGCTAACACAGCCGGTAAAATCAACTTGATGAACGCTAAAGAATATGTAGATGCCGGAGGTCTCGACTATGGTTATGACACTGATTGGTATAAAGAAATCACACGCGTACCTGTATCAACCGAACACAACATTGCATTGTCTGGTGGTATGAAAAATGTTGATTACCGTGCTTCTTTAAACTACAAATTGAATGAAGGGCTTGCTAAGAATTCTAATTATTCAGAAATCATGGCACGAGCTAACGTAAACCAACACGCTTTAAATGGTTTGTTGGAATTTAATTATGACGTATCTTATTCAAAGACTAATTCAGACAAGGTTTGGCACTCTGCTTATCAACAAGCAATGAAACACAATCCAACTCTGCCTATTTATGCTGAAACAACTGATCCTAACTACTCAAAATATGATGGTTACTATCAATATAAGGAAAAGAGTGGATTCTCAAATCCTGTGGCTATTATCAATCAAATATCTAACGTATGGAGTGACCAAACATTCTTGGGTAGCATGCGAGCAACCTTGAAACCTATTTCCGGATTACGCATTAGTGCATTTGGTTCTTATCAATATTGGAATGGCTCGGGAGCTGAATATCAACCATCCACATCATTAGACGGAGAAAAATTTGGTGGTATTGCAAAACGCGAAAATCAATTTAACACTACTCGCATGTTTGAAGCTACCGCTCAATATAGTAACGAATTTGAAGGTCACGCATTCACCGTATTGGCTGGTTACGCTTATCAAGATTTCGTTCGCGAAGAGTTTAAAGGTGGTAACACTTCATTCCCAACAGACGACTTCTTGTATAACAACATGGGACTTGGTGAAGGTCTTAACAACCTGGCAAATGGAGGTTTGAAAGATAACATCTACGTATCTTCATGGAAAGAAGGATGGAAATTAGCTTCTGCTTTTGCTCGTGTAAACTATAACTACGCACAACGTTATTTCTTGAACGCCAGCCTTCGTGCTGAAGGTTCTTCTAAGTTTGGTGCGAACAATCGTTGGGGATACTTCCCTGCAGTAAGTGCCAGCTGGTTGATTACGCGTGAAACATTCATGCGTGACCAAGATGTTGTAGAAGACTTAAAACTTCGTGCTGGTTATGGTGTAACAGGTAACATGCCTGGCGACTGCTACCCTTGGATTGGCCGCATGAGCAAGAACGAAGACTATGCATATTTTGGAGATAACAAAGTGGCTACATGGTCGCTCAGCACAGTTCCTAATCCTAACTTGAAATGGGAAACTAAACACGAGGTTAACGTTGGTGTGGACTTCTCATTCTTGAAAGGACGTTTGAGTGGTGCTATTGATTACTACAACCGTACTACAAGAGACTTGCTCTATAACTATCCGGTAGATGCTGCTAAATATGAGGCAGGAAACATGTTATTGAACCTCGGTTCACTGCAAAACCAAGGTGTTGAAATCGCTTTGAATGGTCTTGCTATTGACCATAAGAACTTTACTTGGAACCTGGGATTAACTTTGGCTCACAACAAAAACAAAGTGCTTTCATTGGGTAATGAAGAATTTGTCTTCCCAGAGGCTGACAAACAACGTGGCGGTCTTGGTGACGGTTCTGCAGGATGGACTTCTGTTAAGTTCCAAATCCTGGAAGAAGGAGAATCTGTAGGTAACTTCTATGGATATAAATTCTCTCGCATCGGTGAAGATGGTACATTCTATGGCTATGATGCCAATGGTATTGAAAAGAAATTCTCCCAATTGAAGAACAAAGACAAACAAATACTTGGCAATGCCCTTCCAGTGCTCACTTGGGGATTAAGCTCAAGCATGGCATTCTATGGTGTTGACTTCTCATTCAACTTCCGTGGTGCATTTGGAGGTAAGTTGTTAAATCAAAAACGTTTGGCTTATGGTAATCAATCATCCATGGCTACCGGTAACATGATTAAGAGTCCGGACAATGGCATTACACCTCCTAAACAAATGACTGACTACTATTTAGAGAGCGGTACTTATGCTAAATTAGGTGACATAACCATCGGTTATACATTTGAAATACCGGAAAATGTTAAACCTTATTTGAGCCGTGCACGCATCTACGTAACTGGACAAAACTTAGCTACGTTCTCTAACTACTCAGGTGTTGACCCAGAAACAGTGAACATGAGTGGTCTTGAACCTGGTATTGAAGGTGTAGATTATTATCCTATTCCACGCACCTTTATGTTTGGTGTGAACTTGGCATTCTAATCATCAATCCATTAAAATAAAAAATAAATAATATGATACATACAATTAAAAAATCAGTATTTTTATTGGCAAGCATAGGAATGCTATTTGCTTTCTCTGCTTGTAATTTGGATCCTGAGATTTACGGCGAATACGACCGCGAAAACTTTGAAAATAGCGAAAGTGCTTTCGATGCAAAGTTGGGTGACGTATATGTAAATCTTCAACGCGAGTATGGTTATGCATACCGTGAAGGATTCTGGTCTTTACAAGAAAACACTACAGATGAGTGTGTTGTACCAACTCGCTTTGCGGGTGACTGGTATGACGGTGGTGTATTCTGGGAACTTCACAATCACCGTTGGACTTCTAAAACACGTGAGATCTCTAAAGATGGACAATCTGCCAATAATGCTTGGGCATTTGCTTATCGCGGAATTTCTAAATGTAACTCTATGATGAAGTGGATGCGCTCTATCGGCTTGGATGAAAAACGCCCTGCCGATATGGCTGAACTCTACATATTGCGCGCTTGGTATCACTACTTAATGATTGACAACTTTGGTAACGTACAATTTGTATCTCAATTAGGAGAAAATGGCTATCAAGCTCAACAAGGACTACGCCACGAAATCTGTGACTCTGTAATGAACGATTTGCTTACATATGTTCCTCAAGCAAGTGAAATGAAAGTGTATTCACGCGTGAACAAATATGTAGGTTGGATGGTATTGGCAAAAATGTATATGAACGCTGAAGCATGGGGAGTTGTGGGTAAATCAAAACTTATGCCTCAAACTGCTGAAGAATGTTATGCAAAGGCGTCTGCATATTGCGACTCAATCATCACTTTAGGTGGTTATACTTTGGCAACCAACTACTTTGACAACTTTAAAGTTGACAACCAAACATCGCCTGAAAACATTTGGTGTGTATTCTATGATGCATCATTCTCTAAAGGTATGCAATTCCACATGATGAGTCTTCACTATCAAAGTAAAGATTCTTATGGTTTGAAGAACGACCCTTGGAATGGTTATTGCACCACTCACAAAGTATTAGGAATATATGGTGAAGGTGACACACGTATCAACTGCTGGGAACGTGGTCAACAATACAGCAAAGCCGGTGCTCCTTTGACTGCTAAAGCTGCTGTTGACACTACCGTTTATCTTCAAATGCCTAAATACACCCGTCTGCCAAAAAATTGGCCGGCTACAGTGGAAGAGTTCATTGAACGTGCTGGACGTGACACCACCTTCAATAAGGATGGTACATGGGTTGACAAGAAAGGAAAAGAACAAATTAAGGTGAAATCACTCGACTTTGAATTCCCTGCTGTGTTTACTGACACGATTACCACTTTAACCAATAGCGCAGGAAATAAAATTTATAATATCTTTGAAGGTGCACGCTTCGTGAAATTCCAAGTAGAAGAAGGTGTAGCTGACCACATGAGTAACGACTTCCCTATCTATCGTTTGGCTGACGTTTATTTAATGAAAGCGGAAGCTGAAATGCGCGCTAATGGAGGTGTTGCAAACGAAGCTGCTGTTGCTGCTGCTAACTTGGTTCGCACACGTTCTGGAGCAAGTGCGTATAACGCAGGAACTCTTACCTTGGATGAACTCTGCAACGAACGTTGCCGTGAGTTGATGTGGGAAGGTCATCGTCGTCAAGACTTAATCCGTTTCGGCCGTTTCACTGGTGTTAATTCCGTACAAAATAACTCTGACCCATCCAACTTGTGGATCTTGAAATACACCAATGACAAAGCAACCGATAATCTTCCTGGTCAAAAACCACATCTAACTCCGGAATACATGAAAGTGTTCCCATTGCCAGACTATGTTGTGGAAAATGGCTTTACTCAAAATGAAGGATATAAAGAATAACCATTTAAATAACCCTAAATATTAATTTAAATTTTTTAAAACATGAAGAAAATTGCATTTATGTTGTGTGCGGCTCTCGCACTATTCACTGCATGTGAACCAAAAAATGACAAATTTGCATTGTCACACTCTCAAGTTGTGTTGAATGCAGGTGATCAAATTCAAGTAAAAGCTTCTATGGGCGACATGGATGTTGAAGCTGCATGGGTATCTGCAGACGAAGCTGTTGCTACTGTTGAAGCTGGTTTAATTACAGCTGTTGCTGTAGGTAATACTACTGTTACTGCTACTTATGAAGGACAAACTGCAACTGTTGCTGTTGTAGTTGAACAAGTAGTAGAAGATATGCCATCTCTTGAACTTCCAGGTGAAGGCAAAGTTACTATCTGTGTTCAAGTTCCAGCTCCTCTCTGCGAAGGTTCATTCGTAGTTATCCCTGGTTCTTTGACTTCATGGGATCCAGGTGACGCTGTTGCTAACGGTCAAGCTACTCAATTGGTAGAAGGTACTACTACTTGGTATGCCGGAACTTTTGACTGGGGTGCTGACAAAGCATTTAAAGTTGCTCACTCTAAAGAAGATGGTACTTGGGCATGGAACTTCCAAGCTGCTAAAGGAACCCTCATTGAAGGTGATGTAACTATTCCTGCTGACAAAGGTGACCAAATCACTGGCGACAACGTAATCAACTCTGACAACCAAGTTATCTATGTTTCTGTAGAATCTTGGGAAAGCAGTGCATGTGTTGAAACTAACGCTGCTGGTATGGCTACTTTCAAATTGACTCCTATTGGCTTCCCAGAAGGAACTCAATTTGCTATTGCTGGTTCTGGACTTTCTTCTGCATGGTCATGCCCTCCTCCTGCAGAATACATTATGACTGCAGAAGCTGACGGTACTTTCTCTCTTACTCTTGAAGTACCTGCTATGTTCCAATACAAATACCTCGTTTCTTACGATGGTGGCGCAAACTGGGCTTGGTATTCAGCTGCTAACTACAACATGCCAGTTAGCCTTCAAACTGACGACATTGAAACTTATGTAGCTCCAGAAGAAACTCCAGCTGAATAATTCAGTCAACAACATTAAGAATCATTAGATTCAAAATTAGCCCCATGGTACATCGCCATGGGGCTTTTTTGTACACATAAATAACATGAACTCAACGAATGAAATAGTATGGGTGTGCGATAAAATTGTATGCAAAATATGAGTTCTGATAAAGCCTAAAAAATGGATAGGGAAATTAGCACACTCGAAAGAGAGACACAAATAATATCGTAATTTATTGTAACGAAACGCACCAAACGTAACGAAACGTAACAGTGCGCTTTTCGAAGGTTGTATCTTTGCAGTGTTGTCCTACCAAGTTTGTAACTCATTATATATAAACACTATAAAGCCATAACAATTTGCATCATTCGCCAAATGTATAGGCAGTGATAATTCGTCGAACTGACGTTAAATAGTTAATGAATAAAAAAATGAGAAAAACAAAACTAAAAATTACATAAATCAACCTGATCACTATTGTGTAATTCAGATAAAATGAGCAACTTTACCAAAGAAATTTAGAAATAGTGACTATTAGAAAACAACATTATGAATCATCTATTTATACATCTTCCGGAAAACAAACGACTTGTATGGTATTTAGCTGCTGAGGAGTATTTTGCTAAACGTCTTGAAAATTTAACTGAAACCATGGGACACGACCTTGAGGGTGTACTCTTCACATGGATTGTAGATCCTACTGTAATCTTTGGTCGGCACCAAATCTTGGAAAACGAAGTAAACACAGACTTTTGCCGACAACACAACATCGCCATGTATCGCCGAAAAAGTGGTGGCGGATGCGTATATGCCGACAGAGGAAACTTGATGATTAGCTATCTGGCACCATCCACTCACAGCGAAGAAGTGTTTCAAAACTACCTTGACACAATGTCCGACTGCTTGAGCCAATTGGGCTATGGAGCCGCAAAGTCTTCTCACAACGACATCATGATAGGCGACCACAAAGTTTCTGGAAATGCATGTTTCGCACTACCAAAAGCTACAATCGTACACGGCACGATGCTCTACAACGTGGACTTTAATCAACTCCAACAAGCCATCACACCTTCTAAAGAAAAACTCGCTAAGCATGGAGTGGAGAGTGTGAGACAAAGAGTAATTAACTTGAAACAAATCACCACCGCTACAGCAAGCGTAAGTTCAGTGGAAAATTTGGCAGAAAGAATTGCTGATTTCTGGTGCAACGAGACATACGTGCCTACTGAGAATGACCTGAGCGCCATTGATGAAATTGAGGCTGAATATCTGGCACCTGAATTTATCTACGGAAAATAAAAACAACAAAAGTTTTTAGCCTATATTTGGTTACTATAGGAATTATTGAGTACCTTTGCACATACTAAATGGCAGAGGAGAGGTCCTGTAGTTCAATGGATAGAATCGCGGTTTCCTAAACCGTTGATCCGGGTTCGATTCCCGGCGGGACTACCAAAAGAAAAGCACACACACCCTCCGAAGGCACACATCCTTTGCGCCTGCAAACGCATCCTCTGTAACACAGACACAACCTATTCTCAACACACCTTTCTTGTTGAATTGAGGATAAATGTGTACTTTTGTCACACTCCAAATAAAACAAACGCTATGAAGTCAAAACTCATTCTTTCGTGCATCACTCTGCTATTGTGCGCATGTACTCAACCATTGCCAAAAACCCTACTTGTTCTTCACACGAACGACACACACAGCCAAGTAGAACCTTTGTCACCGGGAGTAAAGAATGGCAATATGGCTGGATACGCACGACGACACGCGTTGATTGACAGCATTAGAAAGGAAACACCTGAAATGCTCCTGGTGGACGCAGGCGACTTCTCACAAGGCACACCCTACTACAATTTTTATCATGGAAGAATCGAAGTGGAAGCCATGAACAGCATGGGCTATGATGTTGTGACGCTGGGCAACCATGAATTTGATTATGGAATCGACACCCTGGCTGCCGTACTTGCACAAGCGCGTTTTGATGTGGTTTGCTGCAATTATGATGTCACAAATACACCATTAAAGGAATGTGTCAAACCCTACGTGATTACACACAAAGGCGGACTAAAAATAGGTATTACCGGAGTAGGAATGAATCCGGAAGGACTGATTTACGACAAGAATTTTCAAGGAATCATCTATTCCGAACCCTTTGCTGCTGTCAACACTGTGGCACAACACTTGAAAGTGCACGAACATTGTGACGTGGTGATTTGCCTCTCACACCTCGGAGCGGAATATAAAGACGAAAATCTCCCTTCTGATGTTCGATTAGCTGAACAATCACAACATATAGACGCCATTATCGGGGGACACACGCATTCCTATATGCAAAAAAAAGTCGCCAACTTACTTGGCGACTCTATTCCCGTGGTGCAAGCCGGAAAAAGCGGAGCTTACATCGGAAAACTTGCACTTACGCTTACACACTAAACTTCTGCCAACATACGAGCACGTTCAAGGGCTATATTGATGTGACGACACACATTCTCTGTGCCTAACATGTCTATCACACCGGCCTTTTGAAGTGTAGCATGTACATTTTCATTCACACCCGAAAGCACCACTTGTATGCCTTCTCGTTGTGATTGCTGACAGAGCAATTCCAAGTTGTGAATACCAGTCGAGTCAATAAACGACACTTTACGCATACGGATAATACGAACTTTGTTGTTGCCGCCCGTGTGCATCATGACTTCGTCAAACTTATTAGCAATACCAAAGAAGTAAGGGCCATCGATTTCATACACTTCCACACGTTCTGGAATATGAAGTTTTTCTTCGTGCGTATCAAAGTCAGTGTCACTCGATGGGTCTATTTCATGATGGAATGAGCGAATCACAGTAGAATCATTCGTACGCTTAATAAACAACACTACCGCCAACAACAATCCTACTTCTATTGCAATAGTCAAGTCAAATATCACAGTGAGGATAAAGGTTGTAATCAACACAGCAAAATCGGACTTCGGATTCTTTGCTAAACCGACAAATGAACGCCATCCACTCATGTTGTATGACACCACAATCAGCACACCGGCCAAGCATGACATCGGAATAAAACCTACCAATTGACCTAAACACAACAAAATGAGAAGCAACACCACTGCATGAATAATACCGGCCACAGGGGTCTTACCTCCATTGTTAATATTAGTCATCGTACGTGCAATGGCACCCGTAGCAGGGATCCCACCGAAGAAAGGACAAATGATATTGGCAATACCTTGCCCGATTAACTCTGTATTTGAATCATGATGATCGCTGATCACACCATCTGCCACCATAGCCGAAAGCAATGACTCAATAGCACCCAAAAGAGCAATGGTCAATGCTGATGGGAACAAACTCTGTATCAGTCCCCAGAACGTTTGTCCTTCTGCCAAGGCAAAACTTGGAAGGTGAGGAGCAGGCATACCTTTAGGCAATGTGTACAAGTCACCAATAGTTGTTAATGAGACACCGCCATAAGTCTTCAGCAACCATCCCACCAAAGTCATGATGATGATAGCCACCAACGAACCGGGTATCTTCTTCGAAAATTTAGGAGTATAAACAATAACTACCACACTTAACACTCCCATCGCCAAGGCCCACCAATTGATATGAGTAAAGTTTTGGAAATAACATATCCATTTGCTCACAAAATCAGAAGGTACCTTTTCAATGCCCAAACCAAACAAGTCATTCATTTGAGTAGAGAAGATAGTCAATGCAATACCACCGGTGAAACCCACAATAACAGGATAAGGCACAAACTTAATCACATTACCTAATTTGAATACACCCATCAACACAAGCAAGATACCTGCCATGATGGTTGCAATCATCAAACCACTTAAACCGTGTTGCTCTATAATTCCATAAATAATCACAATGAAAGCGCCTGTAGGACCACCAATTTGCACCTTGGTCCCTCCAAACAAGGAAATCAAAAAACCGGCAATGATTGCCGTTACCAAACCTTCGGTCGGACCAACTCCTGAAGCAATACCAAAGGCAATTGCCAAAGGTAAAGCCACAATACCAACGATGATACCTGCCATGGCATCAGCAGAAAATTGCTCTTTAGAATACCCCTTTAAGCATGAAAACAAGCGAGGCTGAAAATGTAATTGCATAAAATAACGTTTTTTTAGGGCTCTCTGATGAGAGTATAAATATTTGATAATTAGTTAAATTTCCAAAATTAGTCGTTGCAATAAACGAGCGTGCAAAGGTAGATTTTTTCAAGCAATAATCAAACTTTTTAAGGAAAAATTGCATGACGGGGTCTGTACAATACCATCCACAGACAATTCAATGCAGAATCCTGACTTTAACAGGTCATTACTAGGGAATTATGATACAAAACAGATAGGAACTAGATAGGAACTAGGTAGGAACTAGATACAATCAAGCAATAAGCTTTATAAAAATAGCGCATACAAGGTATCGATAAACACTACCTCATCTACACAATCGATTTTGCTCTAAGAAACGAAAATGGAATAGTGCTGCCACTATTCCACTTCTATAACAAAATTATCAAAGACAATCTTCTCGCCGGCTGTAATCTTTGCTCGCTTACGGAGTTCTACCTCACCATTGCGTAGCACCATGCCTTCTGACACTACCATTTGAGCTTCACTACCACTACCCACTACATGTGTGGCTTTCAATAATTGGATAAGAGGGATATATTCCTCATCTTCATAAAGTCTAAAACGTATTGTTTCCATAGTATTGCTGTATTACAAAAAGAGATAACACACCATGAACATATCAAATGCCATAATTCCATAAATAAAAAAAGACGCTCCATAGAGCATCTTCTTCTGTAGTTGCGGAGGCTGGGATCGAACCAACGACCTTCAGGTTATGAGCCTGACGAGCTACCACTGCTCTACTCCGCGATCTTGTTTCGTTGTGCAAAAGTACAACATTATTTTGAAATAACAAAATTTCACAAACTTTTTTATTACATCATTAGTATAATCTGTAATCTAGTAAAGAACTATGGGCATTATCTGCAAGCACAGGGCATGATTTATTGCACATGCAGTGATTGCATGGTTTCCCTCATTGCCTGTTCATCATCAGTAATCAGAAGAATCACATCTCCAATCTCAAGATGTGTATTACCACGCGGGATAAAATAACGATTACTCCGTTTAACCATTGCCACTAAGGTATGATCGGGAAGCGCAATATCCATCAAACGGTTACCATCTTCAAGCATCTTGGCATTCACCTTCATCTCACACATAGCCGACTTGATATCATCAGAGAACTCAACATCAAACTCCTTCAACTGATTCTTCTGCGGCATAGGTAAATCCAAGTGAAGCCAATGCGCCAATTTGGCAATAAATGTTCCCTGCAACACAAGGGAAAGTATTGTGATGAAGAACACGATATTAAACATCATCTTTGCATGTGGCACACCCTCTATCCAAGGATAAGTAGCAAAGATGATAGGCACAGCACCACGCAGTCCTACCCACGAGGCAAAGATTTTACCATCACGTGAGAAACGCTTGAAAGGCGAAAGACATGCAAACACTGCCAATGGACGACCTACAAGAATCATAAAGATGGCAATCAACAAACCTACTCCCGCCACGGGTAGTAACTCTGAGGGATTAACCAAAAGACCCAAAGACAGGAACATCACAATCTGACATAACCATGTAAGACCATCAAAAAACTTCAACGAACTACGCTTGTGTACAAACCGGCTATTACCCACAAAGAGACCTCCTACATAAACGGCCAGATAACCATTACCTCCCACAAAACTAGTAAAACCGAATATGAACAACATCACAGTGAAAAGCAACACGGAATAGAGAGCATCATTATCAAGATTAATACGATTGATGATGCGCACTGCTATTTTACCAAGCACCACACCACACAAACCACCTACTAAGAGTTGTTGAGCCAAAAGACCAACTACTGACCAACCACTGATTTCCGGAGCATGAAGCAATTGAAGCATGACAATAGTGAGCATATAGGCCATAGGGTCATTACTACCACTCTCCAACTCCAAAAGGGGGCGCATATTCTCTTTAAGGTGCAGTCCTTTGGAACGTAATATAGAAAACACTGATGCAGAATCAGTGGACGCCATAATACTCGCCAACAGCAGAGATTCTATCAGCGAAAAAGACATGGAAGTAAACAAATTATTGGTAATCAGATAGACGAAACATCCTGTCAGCAATGCCGTCAGCAACACACCTCCTGTAGCCAACAACACACCGGGAACCAACACCGGACGAATCTCTGAAAAGCGAGTATCCATTCCACCGGAAAACAGAATGACATTAAGGGCTATCACCCCTATGTATTGGGCCATGTGGGGCGAATTAAAATCAAGAAGTCCCAAACCATCAGTACCGGCCACACATCCGATTATCAAGAACAACAAAAGGGTTGGCACACCGTATTTATAGCCGGTCTTACCAATCACTAAACTAAAAAACAACAGTAGTGATGCTATGAGAAGGAAAAACTCTATTGATAATTCCATGTTTTATATAGTATATATGTATTTAATTGTTAGAAAGAACCGCACAAATTGTCAATGTCCTGACACATCAGACTGACCACACTCTTTCGTATCCACAACACATGCCAATCGTTCTATCCAAAACACCCATAACGCAAAGATCATACCATAGAACAGATATTTGAACAAATAGGTGTGCAAAAACTCAAACCATGTAGGATGATGATGTATCAAAAGAGCAATGACGGCTATCCGCATGATATTAAACAAATACACCATCAACCACCCCAACGGAATAAACCACAACTTGTGCAGCCAAGGACCTCGAGCCATTAACATTATAAGGGTGAACAGCAAACCCTGCTTAACGGCAGAACATCCCCACACAACGGATATAGTGACATTGTTGGAGAACTGAATGATATGCCCATATAGGAGTTGTACATTATCCTCTATAGCGCACACCAGGGTGTAACTTACTTTAGCCACATGAGAGGATGCCACAGAGAAAAAGTGCGTAAGATCACACCCCAAGAAAGTGATATAATTACCCGCCTCATCACCTTGAAAAGTAAGTTTCCACAAGGCATTACCCACCAACAATACCACCATAAAACGAATTACATCGGCATAGGGTTTAAAACGCGCAAGTAATGGTTCTACTTTAATCATATTTCAACTCGGGCAAAAGGAGCGGCATCTATAGGACAAAAGTCCTTATCTTGATACTTGAAATAACCTGTGATTCCTACCATGGCAGCATTATCTGTGGTATAACCAAGAGGAGGAATAAACACTTCCCAATTATACTTCTCTCCAGCACTGAGCATTGCTTGACGAAGTCCTGAATTAGCTGACACACCACCCGCCACTGCAACTTGTGATATACGCAGTTCTTTGGCTGCTTTGATGAGTTTCTTCATCAAAATATCAATAACTGTCTTCTGAAGTGAAGCACACAAGTCCGGAAGATTCTCTTGAACAAAATCAGGATTATCTTTCAGATGGTCGCGCAAGAAGTAGAGAAAAGAGGTTTTTAGACCACTAAAACTATAATCATAACCTGCAATATTGGGTTTCGCAAAGACAAAACGTTCTGGATTACCCTGCTTGGCTAATCTATCAATATGTGGACCTCCGGGATAAGGAAGACCCATTACTTTAGCACATTTATCAAAGGCTTCTCCTGCCGCATCATCAATAGTTTGTCCTATAATTCTCATATCGTTATAGGCATTCACTTGTATAATTTGCGAATTCCCACCTGACACAAGTAAGCATAAAAAAGGGAAGGAAGGTGAATGTTCTTCCTGATTGGCTTGCGTGATAAAATGCGCCAAAACATGTGCTTGCAAATGGTTCACTTCTATCATGGGAATATTGAGTGACAGAGCCAAACCTTTAGCAAAAGAAGTGCCTACCAACAATGAGCCAAGCAGTCCGGGACCACGGGTAAAGGCCACTGCTGACAAGTTCGACTTATCTATGCCGGCCTTCTTTAGGGCTGCATCAACCACTGGAATGATATTCTGTTGATGGGCGCGAGATGCCAACTCCGGCACAACACCACCATAGGCTTCATGCACAGCCTGACTTGCGGTCACATTAGACAACAAACAATTATCAACCAACACCGCTGCCGAAGTGTCATCACAAGAAGATTCTATGGCTAATATATAAACTTTATCCATCCTATATATGTTTTAACATAAAAAGACGACAACAAAGGGATAATTTGCATAATCTTTGCACTAGATTAGATACAGCACAGAAGTATCAAATATTAAACCGGTTTGTTTTCTTGCTACTTCGCTTGCCTTGCACTATCTTTTGATAAGATAGGCTGTGGCTCGGAAGTATAAAAAATTAAGTAAACTTATTTTTGCTATTTCTCTCGCCTTGCACTATCTTTGTATCGTCAATTAATGGCCAAAATTATAAAAAAATTCTTGAAAATAGCGACTTTAGTAGTTGGATTATTTGTTTTTATCTTAACCACTACTTGTATCTTCCTACAAAATAAGAAGATACAAACGCTTGTTGCACAAGTGGCTGCCATTGAATTATCCGAATATATGGGCAGCGAAGTGAGCATTGGCGGATTAGACTATCGCTTTTTTAGCCATATTGTAGTCAATGACCTACGTATCCATGACCAACATCATCACGAAATGATATCTTTAGGCAATGTTGATGCTCACTTTGACTTCTGGCGTTTTTTTCGAAAAGAGTTTATCATCAATCGCCTTGATATTGACTCTGCCTACGTATTTTTGGAATATGACACAGCTGGTATTGCCAACTACCAATACTTATTACCCTTATTTGCTTCCGAACCCAAAAAAGAGATGAATATTCTTTTGCAATTGGAGGACATCTATCTACACAAGAGTAATTTCCGCTTTCGTGATGAAAGAAAGCCCTGCGACTCCTTACCTTATCTGAATCCACATGACATTAACATATCACAAATAGAAGCACACCTGTCTTTAGAGCATTTCACAAAAGACTCACTATGCGCACACATCAAGCACCTAAGCGGATGTGAAAAGAGTGGATTGAGCATAGAAAAGATAAGCACACAAGTACAGGCTAATCATGCCAAGGCAACGATATCTCCCATAACATTGAGAATGCCTCATAGCCAAATCCTGACAGACAGCGTCATAATACACTATGGAGACTTAAAGAATATAGACCTTGCCAATCTCCTTATCAAACTATCTGTCAACCCCAGCACCATTGATCTAAAAGATATATCTATGGTGCATTCATCCCTACACAACCTCAACGGGGATGTAGGACTACAATTAAAAGTGGATGGTTCTCTATCAAACCTGCAAGTGAATGATATATCCATCAAATACAACCGCCATAATGTACTGTCTGGTCACATCAACGTAAATGGTTTACCGGATTTACACTCCACCAAGATACATGCAAATATCAACGAACTTGCCTTCTCACCCAACCTACTACAAGACCTCTTATCAGACCTACAAGGCAAACCTTACTCACTACCCCAGCCCGTACAAGCATTAGGAAAAATTCAATACAAAGGACAAATCTCCGGCTTATTCAACCAAATTGGAGCGCAAGGAAAGTTACAAACACAACTCGGAACATTATCGCTCAATCTATTACTGAATGCAAGAGACAACTTTAAGTCGCTCCATTTTGACGGAAAAGTGCAAACAAGCCGGTTCCACATCGGACGTTTACTCGGAGAGCCTTCATTGGGTAATATCGCGTTTAATGTGAGTGGAGATGTTCAACAAGACAGACAGCATCCACTACACGGAACTATAAAAGGAGATGTAGGATTATTAGTATTCAATCAGTATGCGTATTCCGGCATTCATGCTGACGGATATTTTAATCCCAAAGGATTTAACGGACAATTATCTATAGATGACCCAAATCTATCTACCACTTTCAAAGGGCTGATTGACCTCACGCAACAACTCCCCGAGTTTAAGTTTGACCTTGCAGTGAACAAAGCTAATCTTCATGCCCTGAACTTAACAAATAAATACACCGACTCTGATTTTAAATGTCAGTTGAACGTTGATATGCAGGGAAATTCATTAGACAATCTGAACGGATACATCCTCTTAGACAGTATCAGATTCCGCAATGAAGACAAGATTTTAGCCATCAATAACATTAATATATCATCCAACACCACCCCCACCACAACACAAGTGCTGGTGCAATCTGACCTTGTTAAGGCCCACTTTACCGGTGCTTACAAGTACAGCACTCTTCCGATTACCTTCCAACGCTTGGTTGCAAAGCAATTACCTGCATTATTCAGCGAGCAACAAAAGCTGATTATTGAAGAGAATGAAGCACAAAACGAAATAGATTTCAGCGTACAATTAAACGACACCTATGATTTAACGCAAACCTTAGAACTTCCTGTTCGTCTCTCTGATGTATCGCTCATCAAGGGCTACATTTCTGAAAAAGACAATGAATACGACTTACGCATCGGCATACCCAAAGTGCTATTGGGCAAACTACACATAAACAACATATCCGTACAACTTAACAATCAAAACGGACATCCTCATTTATCGGCTTATCTCCAACAGGGCAAACGCAAGAGTAAAGCCATCACCTTTAATGCTGATGTAGAAGCACGTAAAGACAGTATTCTGGCGTCTGTCAATTGGTTTAACAAAGACACCATCGTAAACAAAGGCGACATCAATAGTTTGGTTGTATTTGATTCAAGCGACAATGCACTCACCGCACAAGTACACCTACTTCCTTCTTCGTTTATCCTAAGAGACTCTTTGTGGAACTTATCTTCCGGGCCGATAGAATGGCGCAAGGACACAACGCTGCACATTGACAATTTCTCTCTATCCAACAGTTCCCAACACATCTACATGAATGGTGTGATCGGACGTAGTCTTTCTGACAGTGTTAAGGTTGACTTAAAGCAAATCGACTTAGGTTATATCATTAACATGATTCCTACTTTAGGAGAGGTAAGTTTTGGAGGAGAAGCCACCGGACAAGCTTACCTCTACAGCGTGCTACACCAACCCATGTTTGAAGCCAAGGTATTTCTAAAAGATGGTAATATCAATCAAGCACCTATAGGAGATGTCCTTGCCAATGCTGTTTGGGATAAAGACAAGCAAGAAATCGACCTCACCGGAGTTGCAGTGGACGGACAAGACACCATTGCCTTGGTGGACGGATATATTGCCCCCGTACGCGATAGTATCGAACTCTTCTACAACGCTCAAGGATTGAATCTGGGATTCATCACGCGCTACATGGCTGAGTTTGCCGACAACATTAGTGGTAAGGGTTATGGCAAAGTCAGGATGTATGGCACATTAAAGACACCTAATGACGTACATTTTGAAGGTAGCGCACTGGTTAAAGATGGAAAAATGCGTGTATCCATGCTGGGTACTCACTTCACTTTTAGCGATTCTATCTACCTCACCGAGAAGGCTATCAAATTGCCTCAAATCCCCGTAAAAGACGCAGAAGGAAACCATGCCCTGCTCAATGGAGAAGTAACTCACGATGGCACTTTCCAAGACTTACACTATCGCATCCTGATTACTTGTGAAGACCTGCTTGCCATGAACACGCAAATCAGCGATAATGACTTCTTCTTTGGAAAAGTATATGCCACAGGTAATGTACTCATCAGCGGTGACGAAAAGGAGAATCAAATCAACGTGAATGCTCGCACATGTCCCAACACAGAATTTAACATATCCCTTGCCTCGGCTTCTGTTGCCACTGACAATTCCTTTGTCACATTTGTCTCTTCCGCATCGTCAGAGGAAGAGGAAGAAGAGGAAGATGTGAAAGAAATCACCAGCAGTGCCAACGTCAAGCTCAGACTCAACATTGAAGCTACTCCGGACGCCACTCTACAAGTGATTATCGACCCTAAAACCGGTGACTTACTGACTGGTAGAGGAACAGGTAACTTGGTGGTTGAATACGACAGCAACAGCGAAGATGTGCGCATGATGGGTACATACACCATTGCATCCGGTTCCTATCAATTCACATTGCAAAATGTCTTCCGAAAAGACTTTAAAATCGCACAAGGTAGTAGCCTGACATGGGCAGGCGACCCTCTCAACGCACAGGTAAATATCAAAGCACTCTACAGTCTGACGGCATCATTACGAGACCTGATGGACCAATCTGAAATCGAAGCCACCACCAAACGAAGCAGTGTTCCGGTCAACTGTCTGCTCTACTTGACCGACCAATTAACAAGCCCTACAATCCGATTTGACATAGAACTGCCCAACAGTGACGAAGCACTCAAACAGCAGGTTCGCAACATCATCAACACAGATGAAATGATGAACAGACAGATCCTATATCTGTTGGTATTCAACAAATTCTACACACCGGAATACCTCCAAACATCCATGGCGGATATCGGTTCTAACGAAGCATATTCTCTGTTAAGCTCCACTGTAACCGGACAAATCAATAATTGGATATCCAAATTGACCGATGACTTTAGCTTCGGATTCAACGTAAGAGCTCATGGCGAAGGCGAAACCGCCACACAAGAATACGAGACAGAAATCCTATATCAACCAAACAATCGACTGATTGTAAATGGTAATTTTGGATATCGCAACGACAATCTCGCCACAAATAAATTCATTGGAGACGTAGATGTAGAGTACATGCTGAGCCAAAACGGCAAATTCCGTGTCAAAGCCTACACGCACACAGTGGACAAATATTCGCTCAAAACAGCACAAACAATGCAAGGGGTGGGTCTTATTTACAAAGAAGAGTTTAACACTCCAAAAGAACTGCTCACTTCCTTTAAAGAACTTTTTACACCCAAGAAGAAAAAAAACAAAGCCACCAAGAGCAACAAGAAAGCCTCTAAGAACCCAAAAGAACAGGCAACACCCACGCAACTCACAAACCCTACGGATAGCCTACCTACACAGCAAGACTCCTTATGGCTTGCTCCCGACACTATCCGCTAACACTCAGCACCATGACACGAAAGATTCTGCCAATCATTCTACTTATTTTACCCCTCATCGCAACAGCTCAAAACATCGGATGGATTTATCAAAACATGCCCTCTGAGCTTTCTCCTATCCTCAATGCCTCTCAGCGCTTTGAACTGATTGAATATGCAAAAGAAGGACGCCATGAATCTGTCACCAACATCCTGAATGGCAACTCACACATACTATCCTACAACGAACAACAACACTATCTGAAAGTAGCCACCACAACCAACAGCACACTGGCCATCAAAATCATCCCTATATCATCCTCCGAATATTTCACAGTGATGATACACACAGTTGCCGCACCCATTAGCAGTTCCACCATTACTATTTACAATCAAAATTGGCAAAAAATCGACGCTCAACTTCCCAGATTTAAGACTAATGACTTCCTCACGCTGCAACACAATCTTTCCGCAGAAGAACTCGAGCAGATAAGTCCCATTTTTGTCAGCGCAGATTTTTCCACCACCTCACAGACAATTGAATTCACTAATCAAACCCACAAAATACTACCCCAAAAGCAACAAGAACACTACCTACCCTTTCTACAAACCTACATGATTCCATTGTCAATTCTTCCATAAGTGTTTTTTTGCTGCAATCAGAATATTTTTCGTACTTTTGCACCCTATTTACACACACGTGAGTTAATGGAATAGTATTTAGAACCATCAAATTCGCTTCAAAAATAGAAACATGAAATTGCTAACTACAACAAAAGAGCTTACAGCGGATATCTCAGCCTTAAAAACACTAGGCAAAACAATTGGTTTTGTACCCACCATGGGAGCTCTGCACGACGGACATTTTTCGCTCGTACGCAAATGTAAAAGCGAAAACGACATCTGTGTCGTAAGTATATTTGTGAATCCCACACAATTCAACAATCCAAATGATCTTAGCACCTATCCTCGCACCCTTGAACAAGACACAAAAAAGTTGGCCGAACTGGGTTGCGATATGATATTTGCACCTTCCACAGAAGAAATGTACACCACCGAAGAAACCAACAATCAATTCTCATTCAATTTTGGAGGACTCGACCAAGTGATGGAAGGACCCAACCGACCGGGACACTTTAATGGTGTAGTACAAATTGTAAGCAAATTATTTGACTTGGTTCAACCACTCCGAGCCTATTTCGGAGAAAAAGACTTCCAGCAAGTGGCCATTATCAAACACATGGTAAAAGTGATGGGCTACGACACTATCATTATCCCATGCCCCATTGTGAGAGAAGCAAGTGGATTAGCCATGAGCAGTAGAAACCAACTACTCTCACCCGAACAAAAAGTAACAGCAGCACAAATATCCCACATCCTCTTTGAAAGTCGTCAACTCATACAATGCCAAAGCATTCCACAAGTGCAAAGTTGGGTTATCGAACAAATCAACAGAGTAGATGGACTACAAGTGGAATATTTCGAAATAGTAGATCGCGACACCCTACAACCTGCCACTACATGGAACAACACCATTGGCTGCATCACTGTACATTGTGGCTCTGTGCGACTCATTGACAACATAACATATCAAACTTCCAATTGTTAAATCTCTAAAAAAGATAAAGCACTATGTTTCTCCAAGTATTGAAATCTAAAATACATCGAGTTACGGTTACTGAAGCCAACCTTAATTACATTGGAAGCATAACCATTGACGAAGCACTGCTGGAAGCTGCCAACATTCTTCCTAACGAAAAGGTGGCAATTGTCAACAACAACAACGGTGCACGACTCGAAACATACGTCATACCGGGACCACGCAATTCAGGCGTCGTATGTTTAAATGGAGCAGCCGCACGACTCGTACAACCCGGCGACATCATCATTATCATCGCCTATGCCATGATGACACCGGAAGAAGCAAAAACATTCCAACCTGCCGTTATTTTTCCGGACACCAAAACAAACAGACTCCCATAAACACACACAAAACATCACAATAAACAAAGGGAACTATGTGCAAAACACATAACTCCCTTTATTTTTTCCTCCAACAGACACAAAATACCTATAATACTTTGTAGGGAAAATTGCGAGTAAGTGAGGGCAGAATCAAGCTTGCTTGAATTATGCCGAACGTGAGCAATTTATATAAACGGCGTGCCGTGTCCGTATTTATGCCAAGCACAAGCAATTTATTCAAAATTGCGAATATCCTGTAGGGACACGGCGTGCCGC
>JAGCLD010000022.1 GCA_017647145.1 Paludibacteraceae bacterium | reverse complement strand
GATAGGAACTAGATAGGAACTAGGTAGGAATTAGATAGGAACTAGATAGGAACTAGATAGGAACTAGATAGGAACTAGATAGGAACTAGATAGGAACTAGATAGGAACTAGGTAGGAACTAGATAGGAATTAGATACCTTAGTGATTCTTATTATTAATGTCTGACAAGTCTTAATCGTCTGACAAATCCGACTTATCCCAAGAAAACTCCGGTGTAGTGTCTTTTAACTTGCTTGTTAGCGCCTTGCAGTGAGTGCGACTAACGTACTATGGCCTTTACTGTCCTGTAACCCACTCAGTGAGTGTCCTGTCTTTTCATAATCCTATAGCCTTATGCCCTCATATCCCTACAAGTACGAAAAAAATACTTGTTGCTTGATTTGCGTTTCTTGTTAGTAATCACTAACTTTGCAAACTTATGTTTGCCGAAGCTGCTACGATGTGAACCAAAGTAGAGCCCGACATAAGAAGTATAACAGAAAAAAAATATAAAATATAAAATAAAAACACTATGGATTACAAGCAATTTATTTCTCTTTGGTTTGCCGAAGATATTGGTGATGGCGACCATACAACACTCTCTTCTATTCCCGCAGAAGCAATTGGTACTTCGCGTTTGATTATCAAAGAAGAAGGAGTGATTGCCGGAGTGGAAGTGGCGAAAGAAATCTTTCATTCATTTGACCCGGAACTAAAGATGGAAGTATATATCCAAGATGGAACAGAAGTAAAACCGGGAGATGTTGCATTTGAAGTAACAGGTAAAATACAATCATTGCTTCAAACAGAACGACTGATGCTTAATATCATGCAACGTATGAGTGGAGTGGCAACTACAACTCGTCGCTATGCCAAAGCATTGGAAGGTACAAAAACACATGTGTTAGACACCCGAAAAACAACACCGGGATTACGCTTACTTGAGAAAGAAGCTGTTAAAATCGGAGGTGGTATGAATCATCGTATTGGTCTGTTTGATATGATTCTCCTAAAAGACAACCATGTGGACTTTGCTGGCGGAATAGCAAAAGCTATTGATCGTGCACACGACTATTTGAAAGCAAAAGGTAAAGACCTTAAAATCGAAATAGAAGTACGTAATTTTGATGAACTTAACCAAGTACTCGAACACGGAGGAGTAAACCGTATTATGCTTGATAACTTCACACCTGAAAATACCAAGAAAGCGGTAGAAATGATTGCCGGACGATTTGAAACCGAGTCTTCAGGTGGTATCACTTTTGATACCCTACGCACATATGCAGAATGTGGAGTGGATTTCATCTCTGTGGGAGCATTAACACATTCTATTAAGAGTTTGGATATGAGTTTTAAAGCTGTAAAATAATGAGACTAAACGAATCAAAAATAGCAGTTATCGGATTAGGCTATGTGGGATTACCACTGGCTATAGAATTCGGTAAAAAATACAGTGTATGTGGGTTTGATGTTAATCAGGCTCGCGTTGAAGAACTAGGTAAGGGCGAAGACCGCACATTAGAGGCTGACTTGATTGGAATGAAGCAAGCCACCGATTTGTGTAAGGATACAAATGGGGAAGTGGGCTTATACTTTACAGCTGATGTAGAGGCCTTAAAACAATGCAATACGTTTATCGTAACTGTTCCTACACCGATTGATGAATTCAATAATCCTGACTTACGACCATTATTAAAAGCGTCTGCTATGTTGGGAAAAGTTATCAAGAAGGGGGATTTGGTGATTTATGAATCAACTGTGTATCCCGGATGTACTGAGGAAGATTGTGTGCCTGTATTAGAGAATGAGTCGGGTTTACGCTTTAATGAAGACTTCTTTTGTGGATATTCTCCAGAACGTATCAACCCGGGTGATAAGGTCAATACGTTGACAAAAATAAAGAAAATCACCTCAGGTTCTACTCCTGAAATAGCAGATAGAGTAGATGCATTGTACAATTCAATACTTGAAAATGGAACACATCGTGCTCCGAATATGAAGACAGCAGAAGCAGCTAAAGCAGTTGAGAATGCACAAAGAGATATGAATATCTCCTTCATGAACGAGTTAGCCCTGATTTGTGATAGAGTAGGCATTGACACTAATGATGTGATTGAAGCTGCCGGTAGTAAATGGAACTTCTTGAAATATCGACCGGGATTAGTAGGTGGACACTGTATTTCTGTTGACCCATACTACCTTGCTCACAAGGCTAAAGCATTAGGATACAATCCGGAGGTTATACTTTCAGGACGACGCGTGAACAATAGTATCGCAAAATTTATTGCTGACAAGACCTTGAAACTCATGATACAAAGCGACCATAAAATTAAAGGGGCAAACGTCTTGATATTGGGAGTGACATTTAAAGAAAATTGTCCAGATTGCCGTAACACGAAAGTGATAGACGTATGTACAGAATTAGAAGAATTTGGTTGCCAGGTGGATTTGTATGACCCATGGGCAGAGCCACAAGTGGTAGCACATGAATATGGCAAAACACTGCTTACTTCAATTAATCCTAATAAGAAGTATGAAGCTGTGATAGCATGTGTGGCACACGATCAGTTTAAAACATTTGATTATGCGAAGTATAAAGCCCAAGGAGCAATTATCTTTGATGTGAAAAATTTCATTGACCGTTCTTTGGTAAGTGCTCGTCTGTAAAGAGAAGTAAGATATGAAAAACATTTTAATTACCGGGGGTGCCGGTTTTATTGGTTCACATGTAGTACGCCTGTTTGTTACAAAATATCCGGACTATCACATTATTAATCTGGATAAATTGACCTATGCGGGTAATTTAGCTAATCTAAAAGATATAGAGAATTATCCTAATTACACTTTCGTTAAAGCGGATATATGTGATTATGACACTATCTGTGAATTGTTTAAACGTTATGACATTGATGGAGTCATTCACTTGGCTGCTGAAAGTCACGTGGATAGAAGTATTAAAGATCCCTTCACTTTTGCACGCACCAATGTAATGGGAACACTTGCCCTTCTACAAGCAGCTAAAATGCATTGGAATGGACAATGGGAAGGAAAAAGATTCTATCATATCTCCACGGACGAAGTGTATGGTGCGCTTGACTTTGATGATACATTCTTTACGGAAACTACAAAGTATGACCCACATAGTCCATATAGCGCATCAAAAGCAAGTAGTGACCACTTTGTGCGTGCATTTCATGACACTTATGGCATGCCTACCATTGTGACTAACTGCTCTAATAATTATGGTCCATATCAGTTTCCAGAAAAATTGATTCCACTCTTCATTAACAATATTCGTCATGGAAAACCTCTTCCTGTATATGGAAAAGGTGAAAATGTACGCGATTGGCTCTATGTAGTAGATCATGCGAGAGCTATTGATATCATATTCCACAATGGAAAGATTGCTGATACGTACAATATTGGTGGATTTAATGAATGGAAGAATATTGACCTCATCAAAGTGATTATTAAGACAGTGGATAAACTGCTGGGTAATCCGGAAGGTACAAGTGAACGCCTTATTACCTATGTTACTGACCGTGCAGGACATGACTTGCGTTATGCTATAGACTCTTCTAAACTGAAGAATGAATTAGGGTGGGAACCATCCTTGCAGTTTGAAGAAGGTATAGAAAAAACAGTACGTTGGTATCTGGACAACCAAGAATGGATGGACAATATCACTACCGGAGAATATGAAAAGTATTACGAAAGCATGTATGGCGTAAAATAGGTCTGTATAGGCCCTGTATTGAATAATAATAGTAGAGTTTCTACAAACCAATAGGAGTCATCCTTGATGTTGTGGTGTGATGCAATGTCGGGGATGGCTTTTTTGTCTGAATGTCTTCTCCAATGATGTAATAATAGCATTCGTATAACTCTATCGCATGAGTACTACAGTTGAGACGAACTTATATCCACTTTTAGATATTTATAGGAAGCCAATAAATTTTTTTAGCATTATTCTGCTCATTTTATGTGCAGAATGTACGAACTTTCTTCAAAAACAATAGGCGGTAACACCTTGTTTTAGGTTAATTACCGCCTATTTGCTTGATTTAAGGTATCTTATTTGTTATCCTTAATGCTGGCCTGTGCAGCTGCAATCAATATTTGTATGTCAATTAGTTATGTAAAAAGTGTAATGGAAGTGTAATTTTTCCTGTTTTTGGTGTAACGCTATTTTTTTGGTGTAACGCTGTTTTGTAACACGAAAACTTGGTACATCATATCACCCCTACCACGCATAAGCCATTCTGCTGATAGGTCATTACACAAGGATAGTATTGCCATCAACACTCTTATGTCAAGGTGATACTTACCTTGCATCTGGTTGGTGACGGTGCCAATACTCATGTTGGCTGCTTGGGCAATTAGGTTGTTGCTCAATCTATATGCCTTCTTAGCCATTCTTACTCGCTCCAACAATAGTAATGCTTGCTCATTCATGGATTATTTGTTTAGGATTTCTATGTTGTTTTCGCCAAAGACAAGTTTAAGCACTTGGTCTTTTTTATCCTTCTTAAGTTTAATTTGAAGAACCGCCTCCACCGGTTCTTCTTGTCCCTTCTCTAACTTGACATATTTATCGGGATAACTGATTATGTCAATTACCGACACTTGCAGACAGCTTGCGATTTGTGCAAGTTGCTTGTATGATAGTGCAATCTTACCGTTCTCAATTCTACCATAAGAAGCCTCGTTCATGAATAATAACTCTGCCATGCTTCTCTTTGTAAGTCCTTTGGATATACGGATTTGCACAATGTTCTGAATAATTCTTTCTTCATCCATAATCACTCTCAATTTATAAAAATTATTTAACTCTATATCAATGTTTTACTAACTTTATAATATAAAAACTTGCATTTTTATCTAAAAAAACTTGCACGTCACGCAAGTAATGTGTACTTTTGCGTCGTAAAGTTAAACAAAAAAAAAGAAAAATGGAAAATAAATCATCAGAAAAGCCGATGCTTCAACAGCTACGTGAGTTGGAGGTAGGGGAAAATCTTATTTTCCCAGCAGAAAAACGTGGAACTGTACGCTCTATGTGCACGATGTTCGGTTTTGAGTGGGATAAAACTTTCTCATCCAAAATCAACAGAAAAGATAGAACTATCACCGTAACAAGGATAAGGTGATGAGGATTACCAACAAGAGAAAAACAAGTAAGCAATGGCACAGATAATAGAAAACAAAAAGGGTTTTCGGGTGATACAGGTTACTTTATCGGATTGTATCAAGTGGGGCGGTTTGGGTATCTGTGATTGGTGCAATGAATGTATCGGCTCAACAGGTTACTACGTGGCAGTTCTAAACTCTGTGATGTGCGATAAGTGCTACAACGATTGGTGCGAAAGAGCTACCTACTATCCCGAGGACAGCAGAGTGGAGGAAAAGTATTTCAACTATATGAAATCCGTATTAAATCTGTAATCAAATCCAAACCAATAAAAAGTAAATCTATGCTCACACTCGATTTTTCCGACAAGTCAGTTACCTACGAGACGTTCATTCACGATGTTGCTTCATCTGTGGTTCGTATGCTCTCCGAGCAACGCAATGACCCGGAAATGGTCAGCCAAAGAAAGGCGTATGCTATGTTCGGACGTGGCAATGTCGATAGATGGCGCAGAGAGGGCAAGATAGAGCCTTGTAAACGTCCCTGCAAAGTCGAGTACCGCACGGCAGAGTTAAGAGCTTTGCAGAACGTAAGACAGGACTATTTCAAGAAATAACAAAATGGCTGCATAGAGTAATGGGAACTACACTCCGGGTCGTATGCCATAATGGAGGGTTAGCGGTTCGAGTCCGCTTGCAGCCACAACAGACAACTAACAACTTTAATTATTAACATTATGAGCGCATTATCATTAGCCCAAGAGTTGCAACAGACAAAAGCAACCGATGTGATACGCAATGAGCGTGTCCGTAATCAATTCATCAGCGTGTTCAACTCCATTTGGAAAGAGGGAGGCGAACAGGTGTACGAGCGTGAGGCAATCTATTTCAACCAACAGTTAAGAGAGAAGTCAGGACTTCGTGAATGCTCTGGGTCATCAACTTTCTATGCCTTTATCGACCTTGCAGTAAAGGGGATTACCCTTGCGCCCGGCGCACAGGCACTTTGCTATTTGCATCCTCGAAACCTTAAAGTTGGTGTTGACCCAAAGACAGGTTATGACATCAAGGAAAAAGTCTGTTGTTTGACAATTTCTCCTTATGGCGAGTTATTACTCCGTAAAGTTGCAGGACAGATACGCCACGCTGACAATCCTGTAATCGTGTACGAGGGAGACACATTCCAATACGGAGAGCATGGTGGGCATAAAGTGTTAAACTATATGTCTGCTTTCCCTCGAACCTCAGACAAGATTGTAGCCTGTTTCTTAAAAATAACTCGTGCCGATGGCTCTATTGATTACTCGGTTATGATGGAGCAGGATTGGATGAGGCTTAAAGATTATAGCGATAAGCAAAATTCTTATTACGATAGAAGCAAGGGACAATGGGTTACAAACTCCAATAGCCTATATAGCGCAAATAGCGGTCAGATAGACACAGGCTTCCTTATGGCGAAGTGTATCAAACACGCATTTAAGTCTTACCCTAAATTGAAAATTGGTCGTGGCTCCGCTCTCGAAACAGAAATCATCGAGCAACAACAGCAGTCTGCCGAGTTCGACCCCTACGGTGGTGTTGTCGAAGGTGAACAGCCTCAACAGCAGGAAAAGCATTTCGCACCTGCACCCGATATGTCCGCAGGTGTGGTAATAGAAGATAACGATTATGACGGAACATTTTAAATCCCAACAACCATGCAAGAATTAGCAATCGTAAAACAAGAGAACATACAAACAATTGTCTCTGCAGCGCCCAAAGCCTATCAAGACAATAAACTATCATGCGACAACTGCAACAGAGCCGGGCAAGCAATCCTTGAAGCCATTCAAGCACAGGGAGGAATGACGGACGAACTCGACCAACAGGCGGCACAGTACATTGAGAAAGCACGTAAGACCGTGAAGAAGATGAACGAACGCCGTTCACCTGTAACCAAACTCTTTGATGACATCCGCAAGGAGTTTACAGTAATGGAAAATGCTATCGACCCCACCAAAGCCGATACAATCCCATACAAGTTACAGCAGTTCCGCAATCAGTACGCCGCCAAGAAGCGTGCCGAGGAAGAGGAACGCCGCCGCAAGGAGTACGAACGCCAACAAATAGAACAGGCGCGTTCACGTATGAAACAGGACATTGAGGACGATTTCAAGCAGCAGTTCCAATCCCTCGTGAACAGAGACTGCAACGCTTTGTCAGCCATTGACAGTGCCGTTACCCTCGACAACTACGAAGCATCATTCGCACAGGTCAAGGACTATTCAACCGAACTGCCTGCCGACTTCCTCTACAATCTGCACACCCTTATTCGCATTCCTGCCGGAATAACAGTAGATGAGATACGCAAGGCAGAGATTGAGACAAAGGAACGCCTTGCCAAGCAGTTCAAGGAGCAATACGAGTTCGAGATTGACAGCACAAAGCAGTATATCATCGACCGTCTGCCGTCCAAGAAAACCAACCTCGAACGTATGGCACAGGCATCAGCCGAGGAAGCTGCACGTATCAAGGCTGAAATGGAAGCACGTCAGCGCAAGGAAGCCGAGGAACAGGAGGCAGAACGCCGCCGCAAGGAGGAGGAAGAACAGCAGAAGGCAGAAATGGCACGTCAGCAAGCCGAAATGGAAAGCCTGTTCGGTCAGCAAGCAGTCGTGTCCTCCGGCTACCAACCAAAGGTCAAGGTTGCACAGAAAATCAACCTGCTCAATCCCGAGGGCATTATGCCTATTCTCTCTATGTGGTGGAGCAAGGAGGGTTGCCACCTCTCTGTTGAGGAACTCACCAAGATGTTCAAGAAGCAGATAACATTCTGTGAAAAACTCGCCAAAGAGGGAACGTACATCAGCGATGAGAATGTGGAATATGTCGAGGACGTAAAAGCAAAGTAACTATGTATAACAACTACGATTATCCTCTTGGTGCGGACACTCCCGATGCGCCGTGGAACGCGAAAGAGCCTCATATGGTCAAGTGCGAAGCCTGTAACGGCAAAGGGTATCATTGGCACGCCTACAACTTCCATACAGACCAAGAAACGGAATGTACCGAGGAAACGTGGTTGTGTCTCCCCAAGACAGAGGAAGAAGCAGAAGTCAAGAGACAACACTACATACAAGGCGAAAAGGAGACCTGCGAAGTGTGTGATGGTGTCGGCGAGGTTGAGTATGAAGAAGATTACGAACCCGATCACGATGATTACTATGAGCGATAACTATTACAGCAGAAGTGAGGTCAGTAACTCTGACCTCACCGAACTGAAAAACATCTTGCACCCACGTATGCAGTTTGGCGATAAGGAAGCTGCTTTCCGCTTCGGCTCGTTGGTCGATGCCATCATCACAGAGCCGTCAAAGGTGGACTACTACCGCCTAACAGTGGACGATGTGCCATACACAGAAGATGAGTTCCGACACGCACAGGAAATGCAAAAGGCTCTCCGTATGGAAGCACGCAAAGATGCGTTCCTTGCCAAAGTGCTTGAATGTGCCGAAACGCAACGCTTTATGGTCAATAAGGCACAGCAGTTCACATACTGCGAATTTCCGTTCACACTCGATACCCGTTGCAAATGGGATTGGTGGCTCGGTGCTTTCGGTGGCGACCTCAAAACAACATTCGCTGCCACACAGCAACAGTTCGAGGAAGCCGTTGATTTCTTCGATTGGGACAGAAG
>JAGCLD010000021.1 GCA_017647145.1 Paludibacteraceae bacterium | reverse complement strand
GGATACACGTAGGATACACGTAGGATACACGTAGGATACACGTAGGATACACGTAGGATACACGTAGGATACACGTAGGATACACGTAGGATACACGAAGGATAAAGATACAAAACAGATAAGTACTAGATAGGAAGAAGATAGCCAAATAAGAACTATGAAGGTTCAGAATGGACAGATTAGAAAACAAGCATCAACACAACCCACCAACACAAAAAACCGATAACCCACACTTGAATACCTCAAGCAGCAGATTATCGGCTTAGAAATATGTAAACATCAAATTTATCCTACTACAACTTCCCGACTCACCTTGCGAATAAGCCCTTTCAACACATCACCGGGACCCAATTCATAAAACTCAGTAGCACCATCAGCAATCATATTCTTCACAGTCTGTGTCCAACGAACAGGAGCAGTTAATTGCGCCACTAAATTTTCACGAATCTTATCAGGCTCAACTTGTGGATAAGCATTCACATTTTGATACACCGGACACTTAGGAGTCTGAAAACGAGTTTCCATAATAGCAGCTTTAAGCTCTTCAGCAGCAGGCTGCATCAATGGAGAGTGAAACGCACCACCCACACTCAACTTCAAAGCACGCTTAGCGCCCTTCTCAGTCAACATAGCACATGCCTTCTCTATACCTTCCACTGCACCTGAAATCACCACTTGACCCGGGCAGTTAAAATTAGCTGCTACCACCACATGCTCAGTAATGCTATCACACACTTCATCCACCAACTCATCATCCAATCCGATAATTGCTGCCATCGTTGATGGTTCAAGTTCACATGCCTTCTGCATCGCCATAGCACGCTTTGACACCAATCTTAAGCCATCCTCAAAACTCATCGCACCTGCTGCCACCAACGCACTAAACTCACCCAATGAATGACCGGCTACCATGTCAGGTTGAAAATCCTCACCCAACACCAATGCCGAAATCACAGAATGAAGAAATACAGCTGGTTGTGTAACTTTTGTTTGACGCAAATCCTCCGGTGTTCCATTAAACATCAAATCAGTAATAGCAAAACCCAAAATCTCATCCGCCTTATCAAACAACTCCTTTGCCAACGCCGAAGAATCATACAAGTCCTTGCCCATTCCTGGGAATTGAGCACCCTGTCCGGGAAATACGTATGCTTTCATATTATATCGTTAATGAATAATTATAGTCCATAAATAGTGTTGCAAATGTAGTGCAAATAAAGCGAACATACAAATAAAACCTCATCCTGACACCACAATTTCAAAAATAACAAGCCAAGCAAACACCTCACAACGCACACACTCATCACAACACACACCCACCTCTACCACTACCCCAAAGGAAAAAATGTATATTTCATAATGTTTTTTCAAAGAAACATTGCTCAATTAGCGAGAAAAAGTGTACCTTTGCAGTCTCACTCTATTTAAAACGAAATAAATTAAATTTATTCATTTATATCAAAAACAATCAACATGGATACCAAAAAAAGAGTTTACACGTTCGGAAACGGTAAAGCTGAAGGAAAGGCAGACATGAAAAACCTGCTGGGAGGTAAAGGTGCCAACTTGGCAGAAATGAACCTCATCGGTGTACCCGTACCTCCGGGATTCACCATCACAACAGATGTCTGCAACGAATATTACGAAGCTGGAAAAGAAGAAACAGTAGCATTACTCAAAAAGGAAGTAGAAGCTGCTTTGGCACACGTTGAATCACTCATGAACTCCAAGTTCGGAGACACTGTCAATCCACTTTTAGTATCGGTTCGTTCTGGAGCAAGAGCATCTATGCCGGGTATGATGGATACAATCCTTAACCTCGGGTTGAACGACAAAGTCGTAGAAGGATTAGTGAAAAAGACAGGAAATGCACGTTTCGTTTGGGACTCATACCGCCGTTTTGTACAAATGTATGGTGATGTAGTATTGGGCATGAAGCCTGTCAACAAAACTGACATCGATCCATTTGAAGCCATCATAGAAGAAGTTAAAGAAGCTAAAGGCGTACACCTTGACACTGAATTGACAGTAGAAGACCTTCAAACACTCGTAGCCAAATTCAAAGCCGCTGTAAAAGCACAAACAGGACATGACTTCCCTGAATCTGCTTACGAACAACTCTGGGGAGCAATATGCGCCGTATTCGACAGCTGGATGAACGAACGCGCAATCCTCTATCGCAAAATGGAAGGCATCCCTGCTGAATGGGGTACAGCCGTTAACGTACAAGCAATGGTATTCGGTAACATGGGCGAAACATCTGCTACTGGTGTGGCTTTCAGCCGTGACGCTGCTACAGGCGAAGACCTCTTCAATGGAGAATACCTCATCAACGCACAAGGTGAAGACGTGGTAGCGGGTATTCGCACACCACAACAAATCACAAAAATAGGCTCTCAACGCTGGGCTAAATTAGCAGATATCAGCGAAGAAGAACGCCTCGCTAAATACCCTTCAATGGAAGAAGCAATGCCTGAAATCTACAAAGAACTCGACGCATTGCAAACCAAATTGGAAAATCACTACCGCGACATGCAAGACATGGAGTTCACCGTACAAGAAGGAAAACTCTGGTTCCTCCAAACACGTAACGGTAAACGCACCGGAGCTGCTATGGTGAAAATCGCTATGGATATGCTACACCAAGGCATGATCACAGAACAAGAAGCTGTGCTCCGCGTAGAACCTAACAAACTCGACGAACTCCTTCACCCAATCTTCGACAAAGAAGCACAAAAGAACGCCGTTGTACTCACAAAAGGTCTTGCCGCTTCTCCGGGTGCAGCATGCGGTAAAATCGTATTCAACGCTGAAGACGCAGCAGTATGGGCTTCTAAAGGCGAAAAAGTAGTCATGGTACGTATTGAAACATCACCCGAAGACCTTGCAGGTATGGCTGCCGCACAAGGTATCCTCACCGCACGTGGTGGTATGACATCTCACGCTGCAGTAGTTGCACGTGGTATGGGTAAATGCTGTGTTTCCGGAGCTGGTGCACTCGTTATTGACTATGCTGCTAAAACAATGAAAGTGGCTGGAGTAACATTAAAAGAAGGCGACTTCATCTCTATCAATGGTTCTACCGGTGAAGTTTACCAAGGTGCTGTTGCTACTAAAGATGCAGAACTCGACGCAGATTTCGCAGAACTTATGACATTGGCCGACAAATACACTCGTCTTCGCGTACGCACTAACGCTGACACTCCACATGACGCAGCTGTAGCACGCAAATTCGGTGCTATCGGTATCGGTCTTTGCCGTACAGAACACATGTTCTTTGAAGGAGAAAAGATTCGTGCTATGCGCGAAATGATCTTGGCTGAAACAGTAGAAGGACGTCGTGCTGCATTAAAGAAGATTCTTCCTTACCAACAAAACGACTTCAAAGGCATATTCAAAGCAATGGAAGGATGTCCGGTAACTGTTCGTCTCCTCGACCCACCTTTGCACGAATTCGTTCCACACGAAGAAAAAGAACAACGCGAATTGGCTGAAATCATGGGCGTAACCTACGACTATATCCGCACACGCGTTAACTCACTCCACGAAGCTAACCCTATGCTTGGTCACCGCGGATGCCGTCTTGGTAACACATATCCTGAAATTACAGAAATGCAAACACGCGCCATCCTTGGTGCTGCACTCGACCTTAAGGCTGAAGGCGTAGAAGCTATCCCTGAAATCATGGTTCCGCTCACAGGTATCCTCTATGAGTTTGCTAACCAAGAAAAAGTAATCCGTGAAACTGCTGCCAAATTATTTGAAGAACGCGGAGACAGCATCGAATTCAAAGTGGGTACAATGATTGAAATCCCACGTGCAGCACTCACTGCTAACCGAATCGCTTCTAAAGCTGAGTTCTTCTCATTCGGTACTAACGACTTGACCCAAATGACATTTGGTTACAGCCGTGATGACATTGCTTCATTCTTGCCTGCATACCTCGATATGAAGATCTTGAAAAACGACCCATTCCAAGTTCTCGACCAAAACGGTGTAGGACAACTCGTACAAATGGCTACAGAAAAAGGTCGCTCAGTACGTCCTGACTTGAAATGTGGTATCTGTGGCGAACACGGTGGTGAACCATCATCTGTTGAATTCTGCCACAAAGTAGGTCTCAACTATGTCAGCTGCTCACCATTCCGCGTGCCTATCGCACGTCTCGCAGCTGCACAGGCAAGTATCAAGGATAATAAATAAAATACCTAAAATCAAGTAGATAGGCGGTAATTATCCTGAAAAACAAGGGGTTACCGCCTATTATTTTTGAAAGTGGGATGTGCATTCTGCACATAAAACGAGCAGAATGAACGCAAAAAATTACACTTTTCGACACACTTTTCAATACACTGCGTTACACCTGCGTTACACCTGCCGTTATTGGAAGTCAATTAGTTGGAACAAAAAAAACGAGACTGCAATAAATTGTATTATTTCACATACTAAAAACTGACTATTATGCCAACATTCAAACCATGCATCCGAAAAGAGCGAGCAGATGGATTCTGTGCCGTGTATATAAGAGTGAGACACAATAATGCAATCGGTTACATAAAGACCGACAAGGTTACACGCAAGGTGGACTTATCGCCAAGTGGTGAAATTCAAGACCCTTATGTGTTGAGACACTGCCTTGACAAAATCATTGAGTACACCGACAAATTGAACAAGTATAACATCAGCTCATGGAGTGTGCAGGATGTGATTGCTTTTCTTCTCAACGATGATAAAGATATTTGCTTTTCTGAATATGCAAGGAATGTGCATATTCCTGCCATGATAAACAGAGGGCAAGAACGCAACTCTCGAAACTACGCTCTTGCTCTTCAACACTTGGAGCGTTTCATGGGTACCAATAAGATAATGTTCTCCCACTTGACATCGCATGTTGTGAACAGATGGATTCAGCACTTGAAAAGTACACGCAGAGCAAAAGAGATGTACCCTATCTGCATGCGACAGATTTTCAAAGCTGCGCAGCTGGAGTATAATGATTATGACAACGGGATCATCCGCATCAAGACGAATCCATGGGTAAAGGTGTCTATCCCATCTTCGGACAAGGCGGAGAAACTTGCCATTACTCCCGAGGCGTGCCGGGCATTCTTCTCCTACCCTATTCCGGACAGCAAAATGAAAGTGCCCCTCATGGAGTTCGGCAGGGATGTTGCCATGATGGTGTTGTGTCTTGCCGGTATCAATACGGTGGACCTTTACAACCTTCGGAAGAAGGACTATAAGAACGGTATTATTTGTTACCAACGTGCCAAGACAAAGAAGTTTCGTGCGGATGGTGCATACATGGAAATGCGTGTTCCTCCCATCTTGCAACCATTGATGGATAAGTATCTTGATAGGACCAATAGCGAGTGGTTGTTTACATGGAGGGATAGGTTAAGTAATTCGGATAGTTTTAATGCTAACGTGAATGTAGGTATTCGCCAGTTATGTCAGTTAATGGGAATCAGGGATACTTATTGCGTCTATACTTTTCGTCACACATGGGGTACTGTGGCGCAGAATGATGTTCGTGCTTCCATCTCTGATGTTGCCTTTGCAATGAACCATAGTAGCGGGCACAAGGTAACACGCGGATACATAAAGATTGACTACTCCCCTGCATGGGAACTGAACGAAAAAGTGATTGACTTTATCTTCTTCTCCGGCAAGACTTCGACCAGAGAGCAGAAGCAGGAGGATGTTCATTTCCGCCTGTCATACCGCTACATGGTGAATGCTGCTGCGTATTTCAACGGACAGAACGTGGCAGAACTCACGGATGTGGGCTTCAACAACGTGGATGAGGTGATTGCCCGGCTCGTTGCTATGCTTCCGGAGGATATTCCCACTCGTTCTATTGTGATGTTCAAAATCGTTAATCTTGACAAGAATCAAACTGTGGTGTATCAAAAACAGAAAGGAAAGGGTTTCTGATCTTTTTCGTGAAGCCACGAATATGATGCAAGCCTGCAAGGAGTTTTCTCTTTGTGGGCTTTCTCTTTTCTCTTTATCCTTTCAAAAATTCTAAAAAAAAAATCTTTTGCTCACACGCGCACGCGCGTGCGTTGAAGAAGTAGTAGTAGATATATATATATTATTATTATTTATATATTATATAGAAATAAAAGAAAAGGAAATCCGAAGAAATACCCCTTAAATGTACAATTATCGCAATAAATGTACAAGAATACCCTATTTCTTCCGAAGAAATAACAATAAATGTACAATTATACCTTTTTTTTGTACATAAATGTACAGTTATTGCCTATTCTTGTACAATTATCCGCATTTCTTCCGAAGAAATACCCTATAAATGTACATTTATTGCAATTCTTGTACAATTATACCCTATTTCTTCCGAAGAAATACCCTATAAATGTACAAGAATGTACAATAACAAATAATCGCATGCGCTTGCATTTTAACCAAAAACCGCCCTGTTTAGTTTGTAAGTTATACTACCTTTGCTCTGTTAATCAAAATTATATAAGTATATGATACCTTGGGGAATGATAATGGGACTTGCAGGTCAAGCCATGAGTGGCATAGTGAGTGCAAGGAATAATGCGCAACAAAAGCAAGCAAGGAATGAGTATGAGGCAAAACGTCAAGCGGAGATAGAAGCAGAAATGCACAGCAATCCTCTTGCAAGGAGCGAGAACCGACATGCCTTGAATGAGATGCGCAAAGCGACTGAAAAAGCAACTGAGCGTGCCACTAATGTGAATAAGATAACCGGAGCAACGCCAGAAGCAACGATAGCGCAACAGGAATTGGCTATGGAGGCTATGGGTGATGTTGTAGGTAAGATAGCAAGTGGAGAGAGTGACAGACAAGACAAGTTGATTCAGGAGCGAAGAAACCTTGATGACGCCATGTATCAAGACAGAGTGCAAGAGCGTGCAGCTCGCAATGAAACCTTTGCCAACCTTGCGTCTAATGCCGGTAATATAGTAGGCTCATCTCTGCAAGGGCTGACGGACACGAAAACAGAAAACTCACAGCAGAACAACTGGTGGGAAAGCTTTCAGAAGGCGAAGGCAGACGCACTATCGAAGTTATAAAGAAAAACAAGAATAGATTATGCCAGAAGAAAAATCAACAGCAGAACAAATAGCAGAGAAACTTGCAGAGGGCGATGTCAGACAAACCAAAGAGCGTGTGACGTCGGGTTCTACGCAGACTACAAAGCATGGAGCGCAGACCACCACTCAGACACAAGGAGATGATGTTACCACCACACGCAAGGAACTGGATGATGATGCCTACACCAGAGCGAGAGAAAGAGCACAAGCAGAGCATGATTATGTGTATGGTCCGGGCAATGCAATGGAGCCTACCACAGCAAGCATTCTTGGTGTGGACTATGAAAAGATGCGGAAGAAAAGAGACCAAGACATTGAGCTCAACAAGAGGAGAACACGGCTTGCCAATATGTATAATTCTCTTGCCGTACTGGGTGACATGATTACTACCGGAATAGGCGGTAATGTGTGGAAGAGAGACCCTGCCAAAGTGGATGATTATATCAAGGATAACAAGGAAATGGAAGCCTTGACAAGAGCGGAAGACGCAGCACTTGCACAGGCACAAGCCAAATATAAGGCAGATAAAGCCAAAGACCTCAGTGATAGGATTGCACGTTATGTGGCAGACGCATATACGCAGACAAGCACCGCTCAACATGGTGACAAGACAACCAATGTGGTTAAAGGTGATGATGTTGTGAAGCAATCGGCATGGAAGAATGCAACTAAGGATGTGTTATCCTCAGACGATGGCGGTAACGGAAGTGGCAATAGTAGTTCAAGCAGAAGTGGAAGTGGACGAGGTGGAGGAAAGACATACCCAGTGTCACTTGCTTATTATGAGAAAGATGAGAATGGGCAACTTAAAAAAGACGAGAAAGGTAATTTTTACCCCACGTCCAAGTATCTCGGTAAGATTGATCAGGAAGGTTATGACCGCCTGAAGAATGCCGTATCTTATGCCATCAACAACGATAAAGACACTTACAAAAGATTAGTGGAGGGAGCAAGCGGAGAAAAAGGAGAAAGCGGACTTACCACCGAAACAGACGAGTTGGACTATGACAAGTTGATGGTAGAGGTGTTGAATGGTCGCTTGTTAAATGACACTAAGGTGTCTGATGCAGTGAAGAAACAAATCATGGCAGAATTGGGCAACGTCACGGGAATTAGGTTGAAAGAAAACCAATACACAGCAAACTATGTAGCCAACGACAGTCATGATAATGACGTAATTGATTATACACCATCTAACGAAATCATTGATTATAACCCATCTAAACAATAATATATGCCTATATTTGAAAATAATGGTAGAAAGTACAATGTTAAAGATGAACACATTAACAACTTTCTTGCTGAATTTCCCAACTCATCAACCATTATGGAGCGTAATGGTAAGAAGTATCGTGTGAAATCTGCCGACTACAAGGCATTTCTTGAAGAATTTGATGACCCTATTCAGGAAGGTATAGATGCAGGCGAAATCACATTGACAATGCCTGAGCCTAATAAGCCTGCTGAGTTGCCACAAGAGGCTAACCTTGTGAATGAAGAACGAAAGATACCCGGCTTCTTTCAAGGCGAAACAGATGTTGATACATTCGTTCAAGAGGTTGAACAACAACGAAAAGCCAATGAAGAGCGAGAAGCACGCAACAAGGCATGGGAAGAAAAAAGAAAGCAATTGTACAGACAAGGAAGCATTGCCGACTACAATCAATACCTTGAAGATGAAATCAAGCGTGTGGACCAAGAAGGTAACCTTGAAGACAAAAGAAGAATGGCAAAGATACTCCGCAATGAGAGTGCAGATGCCTACAGAAGTTACATTCAAGCCAATCCGGAGATAGCCAATGACCCCTCCTTTATGGAATCAATAGGGCGAGGTCTCAAGTCCACTGTAGCAGGCACAGCAGGCAGTCTGATAGATGCAGCGGCTTCTATGATGGGTGACAACTACCTTGAAGAAGGAACAGGCAAAGTCTTACCTACCAATAAAGAAGACTTAATCCGCAACAACCTGCTGACAGAATATGCGGCCAAAGAAAGTGTGGATGCACAACCCAAGTCAGCCGAAGGAGGCAATAAAGGTGTGATAGACCTCTTGAGAGAAGGTAAGGTGGGAGACGCATTGCAGAGCGCAGTAGCAAGTGGAACAGAAAGCGCAGCACAGAGCGCACTTGCATTCGTTCCTGTGGTAGGTACTCCACTTGTGTTTGCCAGCAATTATGGACGCAACTATGCTGAGAATCTTGACCAAGACATGTCCGAATCACAACGTGTGGTGAGTGCTCTTGGTAGCGCAGGAATTGAGGCTGTGATTGAACGTGTCGGAGGTAATCCCGTCAAGTGGTTTAAGAGTGGTAAAAACATCACTGATGAGACAACCAAGAATATTATCAAGAATATTATCCACGAAGCCGAGAAAAGTCCTCAGCAAGCCGTTAAAGAAGCAGCTAAGATACTTGGAAATGCCTTTGCAGAAGAAGGTGGAGAAGAGTTGGCAACAGGACCATTGACAGACGCATGGAACACTGTTGTGGATGGAGTGTTTGGTAATGGTGCCAATGGTATCATTGCGCAATATGAAGCCATGAAAGACCAAAATCCAAACTTGACAGTCGGACAATTCTTAGCAGAAAAAGGAAAAGAATATGCCGAAGCAGGATTGGTGGGCGGTATTGCAGGTATGGGTATGGGTGGAACTGTAGCCGGTGCAGGTGCAGCTGTCGGTTCTATCCAATCAAGAGCCGAGTTCAAGCAACAACAAGATAAAGCATACGAAGAAGCATTGGAACATAATCCGGCATTGTCACGCAAGCAATGGGATAAACAACAAGAAGAACTCGGTCGTGGTAACTACAAAGCATTTCAACGACATCAACGCGAGTATGCGCAAGAACAATTAGCAGGGCTTGACCAAGTAGCCAATGAAAGAGGAATAAGCCGAGAAGAAGCCTACGAGCAGGTGGTGCAAGCCAACCGCAAGCAAAAACAAGGAGAAACATTGAGCGAGGAAGAAACCAATCTGCTGAACCAATTTGAGCAGGGCGCAAATAATAAATGGCAAGAACACCATCTGGAACACATCAGCAACAAGGAAGATGGCAACATTATATATGCACAAACACCTCAACAAGAAGATGTAAACATTGTCAAAGGTCATGTGGAATATCGCACAGATTCAGAAGGTAACACAACCTTTGACGAAGAAAATAGCGATGCGTATGTGTATGTTCGCTATAACAACACCGGTGCAGTGAAACAAGTTCCCCTTGCGGAATTGCAATACACTACCCATCAATCGGTGGAAGATACCAAGCGAGACCTCGCACGATTGCAACAATTCACACCAGGTACAACCGTCTATATGGTGGATGGTAACGGAGCAATCATGATGGCACCTAATGGCGAACCAGCCACCACAACCATCAAAGGAGTGACACAAGATGGTATTGTTATTACCATTGGCGAGAATGAGGTGGAAACAGTTATTCCACGAGAAGAAGCACTCAAGCAGTTTAGGACAGAGGAAGAAATAGCATCTATAATACCACAAGAAACATCCACAGGAGTAGCACAAGAGGGCGAGGTAGAGGTTGATAATGTTGGTGAACAGCCCTCTCCTACTCCTACTCCTACTCCTATCACACAAGAACAACCACAACCATCTGTTACCCTACAATCAGGAATCTACGTCAACCCAAAAGGAGAAGAAGTAGAGATAGAAGTGCTTGAGAATGGCAATGTGAACATGCGTAATGGAGAGCAAGTGGTAGAGAATATGCATGCAGAAACGGCGCAAAACCTTATTACTAATGCTGGATTTACTGCAAAGGGACAACCGGAAGTGCCTCAACCGGTAATATCTCAATTGGAGCAAGATATAGCCGACGCAGAAGAGTTCATAGCGCAAGGAGACAATGATTATGTGGCTGACAACATTACTCAAGCACAAAAGCGAGTAGAGCAAGCAAGCAAACGCAAACCCAAAAGCACAGACAAGGCACAACGTCTTGCAGAATTGCAATCCATCAACCAAGAGAAAGCGCAAGCACAAGCAGAACTTGACCGATGGATGAAAGTGCAAGAGGAAATGGATAAGAGGCGCATACAATCCACTTTAGCCAATGAACGTAGTAATACTCCACAAGGAGAGCAAGAAGCGAATGTAGCGCAAGAGAATGTGTCACAGCAATGGAATAATGCACCTAAGATAGAAGGTCGCAAAGATGTGAGAACCTTGCCTAATGGTACGCAGATAAGCGGTCGCTATGTGTTGGTTGGTGATGGAGCTGCAACTCCAAGTCACAATCCTTTGAATGGATGGGCAACAAGTGAAGGTTTCCCGGTCAACGAGCGAGGTCAAAACGTGAATGATCGAGACTATCGCAATGACAAGAATGCACAAATGGAGACCGAGCGTATTGCTTCTAATTATGGAGGTCAAGCCGTTGAGAATGTGCCTACCGTATCAGCGGAAGGTGTGGTATATGATGGTAATGGACGTGTGATGGCAGGTATGATTGCCGCACAGAATGGCACTGACCAAGCTTACACAGATGCCTTGAAACAAAAAGCAGAAATGTTTGGTTTCACAGAAGAACAAGTGGATAGTATTCCGCATGCACGTGTGTTGTTTGTAACAGACGAAGTACTACCTTACACCACAGAAACATTTGCACAGTTCAATCAGAACGAGAAGAAAACACAAGGTTCAACAGAGACCGCTGTCAGCAAGAGCAAATCATTGAATGATGAAACGCGAAGTAGTGTATTGTCCATCATGGACCGCTATGACAGTCTTCAAGGATTCTTTAATAGTTCCGATGGAGGTATTGATGTGCTTAAAACTCTACAAGATAACGGAGTGATAGGCTTTGCCGATATGGCAGCACTAACGGAAGAAATAGATGGCAAAGTAGTGTTGAGCGCACAAGGACGTGATTTTGTGACAAATGTTCTGATAGGTTCATTATTCAGTGAGCGAGTAATCAGGATGATGGGCAATGACAGAGGACTAAAACAATCTATCTTACGTGCCTTGCCCGCTATTGTAGAGAACAGAAAGTTAGGAGACTATGCATTGACCCAAGACATTGAGAATGCCATCCAACTTTTATACGAAGCTCGCAATGCGAATATGCCTTTTATTTTGTATCTTCGCCAAGGAAATGCTTTTGA
Source organism: Paludibacteraceae bacterium (assembly GCA_017647145.1). GTDB lineage: Bacteria > Bacteroidota > Bacteroidia > Bacteroidales > Paludibacteraceae > Gallipaludibacter. The sequence goes on along the minus strand of JAGCLD010000021.1, from coordinate 36,606 downwards.
CGGGTATGTTCATGAGCGTTTCAGTGCTTTTGCAATGTTATTGGCAGAGGAAATGTCAGCCGGTGTGGAGGAGTTCCGACAAGTATTGACATTATATAACACATCTGCAATCAATGAAGCCAACGGACAGACCAGCATGTTTGGTGTGAGAAGTCCGGAAGATATTAAGAATAAAATTTTAGACCGATATGGAAAACAATCAAGCGAAAGACAATCAAAACAATCAAGACCTTCAAACCAAGAAACTGAATCTGCTGTTCAAGGCACACAACCAAGTGATGAAGAAGAAGTCTCCGGAAACAGACGATTAAGCAAAGAAGGTGATGTTGTAGATGCTGAATCAGAAGAAGCATCGCAAAGAATTGAGGATAACTCTGAACCTACATCTACAGAAGAACCCATTGCTAAAAAGTTAGCGCAAGAAGCAGATACTTTTGTTAAGGCTATGGGCGGTAAGGGAGTACACATTGTGAACGATGTGGAAGAATTACCAGGCAGTGAAGGTATGGCTTATCGTGCCATCAAGAGTGGAGAGAAAGTGATGGGTTGGTATAATCTTGACAACAATCAGGTGTATATCTACACTCCCAATGCAAATGACGAACAAGAGGTGTTTGAAACCTTACTGCATGAGTTTGTTGCACACAAGGGCTTGCGTGACCTCATGGGTCATAGAAAATTTGACAACATGTGCAAGAATGTGTGGAGCATGATGGATAGTAATCGTCGTCTGCAATTTGCGCTATATGTCAAAGAAAGTCTCGCTATAGGTAGCACCGGTATGCTTGAACGCATCAATGCGATGAGTGAGCAAGAGAAGAAATCCTATCTTGATGCATTGAGTGATAATGATTGTTTGGCGGCAGCTGATGAGTTTATTGCTCATTTTGCCGAGTATGGTGTGAGCGAAGAAGAGCGCACCATTTGGCAGAAGATTGTTGATACAATCCGTCAATGGTTGCGTGATGTTGGCTTTATTGTTGGTATCAGTGAACGTGAGATTGCTCAATTACTCAATGAGAGCCATAACCGATTGACGCGTGACATGACCATCGGAGAAATGGCAGAAGCCGTTATGCGCAGTAAGAACATCCATGCTCGCCTAATCAAAGAAGGAGATGCAATGGGATTTGATAGAGAAGGAATAATATACAAAAGCAAAGATGGAAAAACAATTAGATACAAACAGTTGTCATTATTCAATGGAACAACAATTACCGATAATGACGGGTCCGGAGCAAATAATGTACGGAGATCACGAACTACCACCCTGTCCACCCTCAATCATCTTCGAGAGTTAGAAGATGGTGAAATCTGTTATGTAGAACGTCAATTCACTGAATCAGGCGAATTTGACTTTATGACAGGTAACAAGATTGAGAGTTGCGAAGATGTGGCTTACATTTTCAAAAACTTGGAAAATGAAGCTATAGAAAACACATTCGGAGTTCTCATAAAAAATGGCAAACCTACCATTTTGCACTTGGGTATGGGTAATCATTCAGCAAGTGTGATAGATTTTTCTTCATTGATTGTAGCTGTCAATCGTATAGATCCTGACAGAGTTGTTTTTGTTCATAATCACCCATCCGGTAAACTTATTTGCTCCCCTCAAGACAAACAAGCATATAGCAACTTAGAAAAAGCAATTGGCGAGAAGATGGAAGATGGCATTATCATCAATACTCGCAGTGGTGAATTTGTAACATTTAATCAATATGGATTGACTTACTCGAATGTTATACCGACCAACAAGGAGGGTAAAAAAGCAAAAGTTTACAAATTCAACAAGCAATCATTTAAGGTAGATGCTCCGGCTAAATTTGAATTTAGTAGTTATGGGATAGCAGAGTTTATCTCCACTCAGAGACTTGGAGCACGCGATAAACTCAATGTATTATTGATGAACCACGCAGGTGAATGTGTTGGCAATGTATTCTTGACAGACAATCAAATCACTGCATCTAATGCTGGTCATGTTGCTCAACAGATAGTGCATGATGCATTGAGCATGGGGGGTTATAATGTTGTGTTGTATGGTCGTTCTGAATCACTGAATGTATCTGCTCAAGGAACTAATATTGTCAATAATCTTTCCGATATTATCCAGCGAGCGTCAAGTAATATGGTTCGTCTTGTTGATGTAATTGAGATATTAAATGATGGTTATGAATCAGCTAATGACAATAATATCCGTTTCCGTTTTACCGAGGAGGAGCAGGGAATCATTGACAAGTCAAAGGCAGACGGAACGTGGATGAAAGCACCTAACGGAGAGCCAACGAACTTGAATGAAAAGCAATGGGCACAAGTTCGCACAAAGGCGTTCAAGAAGTGGTTTGGAGATTGGGAAAAGGCAGCGAGAATCGATAAGTTGAGGGAAAGCAAGCCAGTGGAAATGAATGGTGAAGAACATATTGGGAAATATGAATTAAATAGAGAATCTGCACAATCATACATTCTTAACAATCTTAGAGGTAACTATGTTATTGCGGACACAAACGAACAAGTGGAATTGGTAAAAAAGGGAGCAAAGAAAGTTACCAGTCATAGCATGGGTAATGATGTTCATGTAAAATCTATTGCACTCATACCAAAAATAATTCAATCGTCAATATTTGTGGAAGAAATGCCATCAGAAAAGGACGATTCTCAATATGATTCTTACAGATATTATGTCTGCGGATTGGATTATAATGGGGAAAGTTATACGGTTAAAGTTACAATCGGTGTGAAGGGTGGAGATTATTATTATGACCATTCGCTCACAGAGGTTGAAAAAGGAAAACTGCTTGATATGATAGAATCAAACCAAGCAGTAAACCGTAAGGGCTTTACACCAACGGGGGACGCACCTATTCCGTCTTATGCCCTTTCAAGGGTCAAAGATACGAAGTTACTTTCAATTCTCCAAACAAATTCGTCAAAAATTGTAGATGAGAATGGAGAGCCGATGGAGGTGTGGCATGGAGGTAAGTTTGGAATAAGTATATTTACTCCTAATCGCAATATGCACTTTGGTACCAGAAAAGCTGCAATGCAACGTATTTTAGATGAGGAGTTTGGTTATGGAGATTGGCTTGTACGCAATGAAGATGGGACATTTAGTTGGAAGTACGAAAACGAATACGATGAATCGTACAACCTACATAGTGACAAGTTGTTTGCTACAGCAGAGGAAGCAATGGAAGACGCATTGTCTCATTTAGAAAATGAATATGCTGTTAAACCTTATTTTTTAAATATCCGCAATATCAAACGCACAGATGATGTATCAAATAGTTGGGATGAAGAGATAGATATAGCCAGAGAAGAGAATGCTAAAATAGATGGTATAGTCTATGAAAATGTGTATGAGGATGCCGGCTCGGATAGTTATATAGCCTTTGACCCCAACCAAATCAAGTCTGCCGAAACAGTTACCTACGATGACAATGGCAATGTCATTCCGTTGAGCGAGAGATTTAACGATGATAAGAGTGATATCCGGTTTAGTATTGCGAAAGTAACAACCAAAGAGCAAAGACGAATTGATGCAGAATACCTAGAGGCTGCAAGAAATGGTGATATAGAAAAGGCAACCGACCTATTTAGGGAGTTTGTGTATGACAAAGCGGTTAACAACAAGGTAATACCGATGGATTATGTCTTCTCTTACAAGAAAGGATTAAGTATAGCCAAAGGACTTAAAAGAGGGAATAAGGGGGCTATAGAGGAAGCTGCATATAGAATGGCAGTAAGAATCCCAAAGAACTCTATTATAGTCCCAATGCCATCTAGGGTAGGATATGCTACATACACTAAAGAATTGGCGGAGCAGATTGCAAGATATACCGACTCCGAAGTAATGGATGTATTAAAAGGCACTGAAAGACCTTCTATGTACGAAATGAAGCTAGCAGGAGTAAAATTAAGCAATATTGATTTAGGATTTAGAGTTGAGGGGGAACTACCAAAGGGCAAAAATATTGTCATTGTAGATAATGTCATAGATAGGGGAATGACTGCTTACGAAGCGGTCAAAGCAATTAAGGGGGCGTCTGTATTTGCTTATGCATATACCAATCAAGATAAAGATAGAGTATTGCCATTAAAACTTACCGACCCAATAACTTATGATGACAAATACCGCATCATTCCTCTATCTCAACGATATAACGAAAAGATAGATGACTTGCGTTTCAGCATTGCCAACGAAAACCAACGCATATTCGTTTCCAATGCTGAGCGTGCAGTAGAGAGTATTAAGCAAGAGAAGGCTACTCCACAGCAATGGAAAGCTATGATCGAGAAGCAGGGAGGACTGAAAGCAGGCGAGGATAAATGGCTCGGATTGAGTGATTGGCTGAATGAAAAAGCAAATGCTACGATTGAAATGACAAATGATGAGACTATTGCTGAATATGCCAAACGTGTAGCCAGAGCGAAGACACTCACCAAGCAAGAGATACTTGACTTTATTGACGAAAACAAGATTCAAATTGAAGAGGTGAAGTATACGCAGTTCGGTTATGGCTTGATTGATGAAGCCACAAGAAAACTTGAAGCTGAACTGAAAGAGATTGGTTGGGATGCCATGGTTGAAAAGTACCCAGGCTTTGATGAGTTGTTTGAGGTTTACAATGGTGAGTTGCTTTGGAGTGAGGAGAGGGCGAGTGTTGGCGAATATGAGGATTTTATCATTGATGAAAAGATTGTTGATTTGGATTCTCAAGATAATGCCATAAACGAGACAAGAGAAAAATATACTACCGATGGTCTTGAGCGCAAGCGTGAGATAGCATTGGTGGTACCTACTATAGAGAGTTGGAACAAGAATGATGAAATCCACTTTGGTGATGCCGGTGGTGGTCGTGCGGTTGCGTGGGTGCGCTTTGGAGAGACTACTGACAGCGAGGGTAACCGTGTGCTTGTGATTGATGAGATTCAATCCAAGAGACACCAAGAAGGTAGAGAGAAAGGTTATAAGCGAGAATTTACAAAAGAGGAGGAAGCTGAGTATAAGGATTTGACGGAAGAATATCAAAGAATTTCTGTACCATTAAAAATGAAGTACGGGAATTATATAATTGGTAGGTTTAGAACACGTCCTTTTAGTGACTTTTCCGAAGAAGAAATAAAACAACTCGTTAGAGCAGAGAATATTTTATCAAGACTATACGAGTTAGAGTCAGTTAAAATTGAGGGCATCCCTTCCGCACCCTTTGACAAGAATTGGCACGAACTTGCAATGAAGCGCATGCTCCGTTATGCAGCCGAGAATGGTTATGACTATGTGGCATGGACTACCGGAGAGCAACAGGCGGATAGGTATGATATAGGGAAAGTTGTTAATAGAATTGAATCCAATGACACAGTGGATTATGATTCTACACTTGGCGTGGATTTGGTTAAGCAGGTAGTTCTTTTTACTCATGATGGTAATGCTATTACTTTACGCTTGACGCCAGAGGGTATTGTAAGAGCAAGTTCTCAATATAACGGACATCATATTAGCGACATTGTCGGTAAGGAACTTGGTAATAGAATAATGACAGAAACCGACCTTGTTCTAAAAGAGCAAGATCTCCGCATTGGTGGTGAGGGCATGAAAGGTTTCTACGACAAGATGTTGCCGTCATTTGTGAGCAAGTACACCAAGAAGTGGGGAGCGAAAGTAGAGGATATCGAGTTGCCTAAGCTTGAGAAATCTGCACAGACCATGCATGCTGTGAACGTCACACCGGAAATGAAAAAAAGTGTGATGGAGGGACAGGTGATGTTTAGTATAAAGGACAATAAGAAAGCACCTGAAACCGTCTCCGTTCAAGATGAACATCTACAAACCGTCGTTTCAAGTGCTGATGGTGCAAAGGTACTAAAAGATTTGGATAATGCAATAGTAGAATATGAAAATGATACAAAAACTAAAGAAAAGACATTCTTAGGGAATCTTGCTAAAGTTCTTGGAGCGAAGCAAGATGGAAGCAATAGTCAGTATGCGACCTTTGAGGCTATGAATGGGAAAGTGTTTACTATTCGTCTTTCAAATCATAATGCAAAGGTTTCGACATTTGATAACCATGATGAAAGTGAGGGAATAAGTATTGTCATTACGCCTCAAAAGAATAATGGAATTACAAATGATGGAGATGCACATGTTACGGAGTACTATTACGATGCTATTAAGTTGAGGAGAGCAGATAGCAAGCCACTTGTTGAGATTTTAAAATCAGTTAAACAATCCCTTTATAGTGGTGAGTATAAAGATACAACAGGACTTGCGGAGATTCAGGAAGTAAATGATATAAGATTCCGGACTACCTATCATGGCAGTGCATCCTACTTTGCTAAATTTGACCACTCATTTATGGGCACAGGTGAAGGCTTACAATCTTTTGGTTGGGGAACTTATGTGACCGAAGTGGAAGATGTTGCTAAACGATATGCTAATGTAGCCCTTAAGGGCGAACAAAAATTTAAGTACATTGGTGATAAAGACGTAAAAAAATCTATCGTTGAAGATGCAGAAGGATTGATTGACAACGCAGGAGGCTTTGATGAGGCATTGCAAATGTATGAAGGCCATAGACTTCCTCCACACTATCCTTTGGCAATAGCATTTGACTTTATCCGTTCAACAAGTAAATCCGATTGGGAAGGACAACGTCATATGTATGAAGTGGAGATTCCTGATGCGAATGAAGCCTATTACATAGACTACAAGGAGCGCATGAGCAATCAAGGAGAGATATTTACAATGGTTGATAATGCCTTGGCGAGTGATGGATGGCAACGCAAAGAGGTGGACGATAAAGTAGTGTTTAGTGATGGAGTGAACAGGATAGTGCTCAACCCAAAACAAACTGGTGGTGACTTCTACAATGAATTAGCCTTTGGTTTTGGTTCTCCACAAGCAGCAAGTGAGTATTTGAATGATGTAGTAGGCATTACAGGTATTCAATATGATGTAAATTACCACAACGGAGGTAATGAGGATGGACACAAAAACTATGTTATCTTCAATGCAGATGATGCGCAGGTAGTAAGTAATACACGTTTCAGCATACGAGGTAATGCTTGGTCGGATGTTCCTGCTTATAATCCCGGAGAGACTATTGGCGAGTACATTCAGCGTGTGAACGCATGGAAGCAGGAGCGTAATGTAATGGCACAAAAGGAATATGAAGAGTTCTTGAATCAACAAGGCACAAGAATGAATCGCAATAAACAGAAATGGATTGACCGCTATTCACCTATAGAAGATTTGCTGAACATGCTAACTGCGAAAGGCGTGAAGATTGACCCATACGATAATGCATATACCTACATGATGTTGAGTGGTGGTAAAGCACAATGGGACACACAAGAGTTTCAGAAAAATCAAGTGAAACGCATGGCAGATGCCTTTAATGCCATTATCAACAGCAATAGTTTGGATGATTTGGCTGAGAGCATGACTTGGCGCAACATGCCGGATAAACAAGTGCAACTGAAATGGTGGAATCCTAAATCATGGAGCAGACGTTATCGCACAGAGATGAATAATAGACCTTTGAGTGTGCGTGAGTTGATAGGTGTGTATCTTCAAGCCAAAGATGTGGAAGAAGCCAAAGCAATGGGATTGGTAAACAGAGGAGAAGAAGGCTTTGTTAACAATCTGGGCATGACCTATCAAGATGTGATAGATGTAGTAGAAGAACGGCTTAATGAGGACCAACGAGAAGAATTGTTTGCCAGTGTGAAAGCTGCTAACCAATTTGCCCTTGATTATCTCTACGAGCATGGTATGATGGCACAAGAAGATTATGAAGAGTATAGCAGACGAAAACATTATGTGCCACAACGCGGATGGAGAGAGCGTGACATGGAAAATCGTGAAATGGATTATGTCAGCGAGCAAAACATCGGCAGTGGTAGTCCGTATAACTCAGCCGTGATACAAGCCAAAGGGCGTGGCTCGTTAGCAAGTGACCCTATTGGTTATATAGTATCCATAGGTAATAGTGCTATTATGAGCGCACAGAAGAACGAGGCAAAGAAATACTTCCTTGACCTTATGATGGAAAATGAAGAATTGTTCCGGGAAAGCGGAATAGGAGTATTTAAGAAATATTGGGTGAAACAAGAAGTTGACACAGACGGAAATGTAAGTTATGTTGCAACCTATGTTCCGCCAACAAAGGGCGAGATACTGAAAGACAATGCCACAAAAGAACGCATTAAAGCACTACAAGCGGATATGTATGGTCTGCGTGATGATTTGGATAGGCAGAAAGCTATTCTGTCAAACCTTATCAATCGCAAGAGCAACATGACAATGGATGGTGCAATTGCTATCATGGACAAAGGAATTGACGCAGTGAACGCAAAAATCAACCGCATCAAGAATGAGATGAGCAACATAGAACAAGAGATTGAGCTGCGCAAGAAGCAGATAGTCTTTGTCAGTGGAGTGAGCGAGGATATGGTGCAACGCACAGCGCAGGAGAAACGTCAGCATGTGGTTTATGTGATGAAAGACGGACAGAAGTATGAATTGCTACTTGAGAACAATGAGCGTCTTGCCAATGCTCTCAACCGCAACTTCCCCACTCCAAGAGTGGGTGGAGTCATAGACAGAGTGGGACGTGGGACGCGATATGTGAGTGGAGCATTGACACAGTATAATCCTGAGTTCGCAATGTCTAACTTCTTACGTGACGTGCAGTCAGCCATGGTAAGCAACGAAGCGAATTTCGGCAAAGAATTTACGGGAAGATTTGCCAAAAATCTTACTGTTGTACCTCCAATCTTGTGCTCCTACATGGCTAAGCGTAATCAAGGAGAGAATGATTTGTTTGGTAATGATGAGTTGTCCGGTTACCTGAAAGAGTTCTTTGAAGAGGGAGCACCTACGGGTTATACCTATCTGAACGACGTGAATGAACTTGCAGGATTATTTGATGAGATGTTGCAAACCGGAAAGACCTCCAAGAAGATGCTTGAAACGGCAAAGAATGCAGGAAGTTTCTTAAGTGAGCTAAGTGAGTTGACGACACGTTTTGCGCAGTTTGTGACTGCAAGACAAAGTGGCTACACCCCACGTCAATCAGCCATTATTGCCAAAGAGGTATCCACCAACTTTGACCGAAAAGGCACGATGTCAAGCAACATGGGTATATATGCGTTCTTTAATGCGTCTGTGCAAGGAACCTATAAGTTCTTCCATGACAAAAAATATCTTGACAAAAATTGGCAAAAAGCGAGTGCAGCCAAATTGATGGCGGTAAGTGGCATAATGTTTATTGCCGGTATGTTGGCTACCCTACTCAATCCGGATGATCCGGAAGATGAAACCATGCATAGTGAATACACACGCAAAACCAACTATGTGATAGGTCGAGTGAAGATACCTGTGGCTCACTTCTTCCGCATATTCTACGGCGCAGGAACAGAGTTGGCATTAGCCATGCAAGGCAATAAAACTTATGCGAATGCCCTGTTTGACACGATGGACTTTACCATGCAGGAGGTTATGCCTATTGGCAGTCTTCCGCTAAGTTACAATCGCGAACAAAGCAAGGCAGAAGTAGATGCAAGTAAGTTTTTATTGAGCCTTGTGCCTACATACGGAGCAAGCACTATGGAGGCATTGGTTAACCAAGACTTTAGAGGTGCATCTATTTATACACCCTATTACACTACCCAAGACGCAGAGCACATGAAACGCATTCATCAAAGCCGTAAAGGCACACCATTAGTATATGATGCAATCGCTAAAGGTTTACATTGGTTGAGTGGCGGTAATCCTGAATACGAGGTGAAAGAACCCGGTATGCGTGGTATTATAGATGTGCCCGGAAGTACAATCCAACACATTGTGCATCCATTCATACCCGGTGCTGTGATAATGCTTGGTGATGGAATCTCAGCAGGAATCAGTGCTGCGAAAGGCGAAAAGGTAGATGCAGGAGATGTACCAATCGCACGTAGAGTAGTGACACACGATTATGATCTTGTGAAAGACTTCAATGGAGAATATTGGGAACTCAAAGGCAAGATGGAGCACTTTGAGAAGATGTATAAAGATGGTCAACGATTCAGCGAAGAAGAAATGCAACTTGCACGCAGAGTGTTGGGAGTAATGGAAGATTATGACACCTTCTACAAGCGATACAAGAAGCAACGCAAGAGTGGTTATGATGGTAACTTTGGTGAGTACTTGCATGAAGCGGTCAACTACAATGCTAAGAATCTGCAAGTGTTACATAATCTCAATAAAGAATGGAATAGAACAATGTATTAGATATGGAAGAAAAAAAGAAATTACCGGCAGGTGTTTCCAAAATGGAAATAACCACTCAACAATTAGATATGAAAGAAGAAAAGAAATCACCGGCAGGAAGACCGAGTAATGACAGCCGACTTACCTCAAGCGAGATAGAACGTGGTGTGCGTAAGATAGTCTCCGACATCACACGTGGCTTGCAAAAAGACATTGCTCAGATGACAATCAAAGAGAAAACCGATTTGCTTGGAAAACTACTTCCCTATGTATTAAAGGAAGATAATAATAAGGGCGATGAGGTGACGATGGAGCAGATAGTGAATAAGTATGTCGATAAGAAACTTAAATCATCTAACAAATAAAGAAAAAAGGTGGGCATAATAGTCCACCTTTTTTAGATACAATTTTGAAAGCAATTCACAACCAACTTTATAGTTGCGTGTTTAATAATTCGTTTGCAATTTTATGGATATATTCTCGCAGTTGACTATATTGTTTTTCAGATGCTTTTGTAATTCCTCTGCTATATCTCCTTAATTGTGATGGATTGATTCCTATATTACGAGCCACTTCTGTAATGTTCAACATGCTGTAATAGGAAAAAAACGATGCCATATCATATTTATAGACAAAATTAAGGACAGGTGTTTCTATACCTTGTTCATGATTTATATCCTTCATTTCTTCATATGCCACCAATAAATCTTTTTTTGCTTCTTCCGCAGTGTCTCCACAGCCCATTAAACCAAAGCCTAAATCTTCTTTGACATAAGCATAAAACTCTTTATCTGCCGATAACTCAATGATAACTGTTGCTCGCATATCTATTTTTTTACAATTGTTACTTTCATCAGTCGGCAGGTGGGATTTATATCCCAGCCTGCTTTCTGATGCTCTTCTCAGTTCCCGTAGGCAATTCTTTAGAAGAATGTCTTGGTACAGCAAAATTACGATTGGTAAGTGGGCTGAACCACAAGTCATGTCGGGAACCATGTCTAAGGATAGAGCACCCGGCATCTTTCAATGCCTTAATCAACTCATTTATCCTCATAACAAAAATTTTTGTTGATGCAAAAGTAACAAAAATGTTACTACTACGCAAACATTTTGGTAAAAGTTTTTTTATTTTTTTATCTTTTTCTAAAGAATGGGAAAAGAAAATAGTAATTCTTTACCAATTTCTCATATATATTCAAAAACCTCATGGTTGCATTGTATTGGTAGTCAAAGAAAAAATAACCTGATTTGAATGCCGATGTGAGTTGTTTTCTAATGAATGCGATATCTCTTAACTTCTCCTTTCTTGATTGTGGCTTGCCAACGATTTTCTTGTGCATTTTATCCCTATTAACCCTATATTGAAACATCGCATCACCAAATGATAAGTCATGCGTAAAGAGGTAGAGAGGGTGTGCCTGCTTGAAGTCCCACGAAGAAAAACATGCGGTCAATCGTTGCGCAAGGTATCCTCCGTTCGGTTTCCCATTAAGTTTTTGTTCATCGTAGATGTGAATGCGTTTAATCATTCGGATAATACGTTTAATCTTTTTCATTTCATTAAATTTAGAGTGAATATTCGTTGATAATTCTTTTAGTTGCAGTATATGTTCGTTGTTCATCAGTTATGAATTTTGGTGGTGGCATTACCTTATAATTAAAGTAGTTTCCGATTGCTCTTGTTATATGTCTGTCATCATGATTTCCCTCAACAGCTCCATATTCTCCGTTCTCTTTAATCTCAAAGGTTTTGTGTTCATCAACCGCTTCATTACATCTTTCTATGTATAGTCCGTCTCGTACTACTTGTAGTTGGAAGTCGCACACCATTGGTTTAGTAGATGAGTTGGTGTGGAAACCATAGCGCACTGCCCCACCCTTAACCAGTTGTTCTTGTTTGGTTCGCCGATACATATTCTCGTAAAATTCAGCAATCTCAGTGAGTAGTATATTGAAGTGGTTACCTTCTGTCCCTTTTGTTTCAAGTGTGTTAGATTCAACAACCAAAAGTGCATTATCATATATAGTGGCCACTTGTGCAGCTTTCCATGCCAAAATGTCCCATTCTATATGCCCACACCATTCTGCCGCCACTTCCGGAACTCCTCCCGGTTCGTGCATCCAATATCGGTCGAACACACATATAACAGAGTTGTCTGCTTTTTCAGAACGTCCCCCGATGTCCACCACCACCAAATATCTATCGCTCATCTTGATGGTGTTATCCGGTTTAAGCCACACCTTAAGATTACCATTACTTTGCTCCACAATTCTTATATCGGTAAGCGCACTTTCTCCTTTCGGTTCTTGCGCTGTTATATCTCCGACTATTGTCGGTTGACAGCAACCCTTTCTAAGTTCCTCTACATATTCAACCGGATAGAAATTTCTTCCTGTCGATTGGAATGCTTCCTCAGCGTCGGAAGGAAATTCAGAGCACATTCTCCACTTGTCACCCATTTCCAACGACTTGCTACGATACCAGTTGATGGCTTCAAGGGTTGCGCCTGCTGTGAATAAGTATTGCTCGTAAACAGTCATTGATGAAACAAACGCTATGTAGTCGTTGATCGGCTTAGAGTATATATCAATCATATACCATGGTACAAACACCGGAGTGAAGTTGTTTTTCCCGGCACATGCATCCAACCATGTTCTGTGGAAGTAATTTCCCACCCCTTTAGCCGTAGATTCAAGTACCTTAAGTGTGTATGGTGCAGGAACAATAGAGCCAAATATAGATTGTACAAGGTCTTCCGGCTTGCGTGAAGGAGTAGCCTTCCATAGCCCGACCTCTGTTAGGTGGGCCATGGATATGTTCTGTGAACGAATTTTCTCAGGGTGTTGCACCGAACCAACGGAAATAGTGCTGTCAGTGATATTAAGCACTCTTGTTGAATCCGTCTTCATGTACGGTTTCAGTTCAAGTTTGATTCCATCCGTCATGTTCACATCAAACATCTCAGCCGCCCTCGTAAGCATTCCAAGTACCCCTTTTGCCTGGTCGTCCACATCCGCACATATAACCGAGTTCCAATTCTTTCTCCAATACAATTGAATCCAGAACATGTAGAATTGTGTCTCTGTTGACCCACCCCATTGACGTGCTTTAAGAAGAATGATATCTATTGGCTTTAACGCCTTTCGTAACTTTTCTTGTTCCTCAAGATAGTATCTCTGCGCCCTATTGAGAATAAACGGCACAATGGTTGCTTTGGTTTTGTGCACAATATTGATGTCTGTTGCGCAGAAAAACTCAAAATCATGCTTGCTTCTTTTTTTGGCAAACATGATCCATGTGTCAATTATCTTTTTCTCTGTGATTTTACCGCCAAATAAAGCCTTAGCAGTGTCTTTAAGTGTCTTGTTGTGACGTAAAGCAATAACTATCGGTTCATCCTCCATTTCAACCGGGATGTATTGCTTGTGTATAGGTGCGTCGGGAATATATAGCAGAGTTCTTTTAATTGTGTCGCAGAACTCAGTACCTACAATCGGGTCATAAGGCTTGTTGATTATGGCAAGTCTTTTCTCATTCTCTTCTATATATTCCCTTGTTGTCATTAAGTTTTATTTCTATGACTTACAATTTTGGTGAGAGTATCAATAGATGCTTTCAGTAGATTTTCCAAAGTGTCTATGATTTCTTTAATCTGCTCTGACAAGTCGCATTCAGCAACACATGCTTGTGACGCAGCATTGACTAAAAGAAGTGAGTAATCATAAATTGCGTTGTCGTCTTCTTCATCTTTAGTATGTTGGTAGGCAATTATCTCATCCAGCATATCTATGGTTTGTTGCAAGATAGCAGGTTGTTTTAAGTTCCTTTGAATTTTGTTGGCGTAAGCGCGTATAGGTTGAGCCATCACATAGGCTTGTTCAGGTGTTGATACACAGATGTTGTGCAGAACGTTGATGACTGCTGTTGTAATCATTGGTTGGTGTTTGATGAATAGCAACAATTGATAGTTACCGAGTAATACATCTAATGATTTTTGTGGGTCCAACACGACCTCTTTGTTTTTGTTATTTTCTTTCATATTGGTGGATTTTAGTGTATATAAGATTTATTACTGTTTTGTGTCCTGCATAGAACTCTTTAGCCGGGTGTCGCACCACCGCATTCCATACCTCAACCTTAGTTCTATATTTTCCCGACCGCATTATGTGGTGATACACCTCTACAAGATTGCAAATCATTCGTTGACGTGTTGATGACTGAACCGGGTTCTCTCCTCTGAGGTATCCATACACATACCGCTCTGCCATCTTAGGAGTGATGTAGAATCTTGGTGCTTCGGATGATGACACCATCCTTGCTACTTTCTCCCTTGTCAGCATGGTAACATTGATTCCACTTTTAAGGATTTGATTATAGACATCAATCATATCCTTATCCCGTAAGTACTTCAAATTATTTATCATACCACAAAATTACACATCCTCCCACTTTTAACCAAAAACCGCCCATAGAAAAACCAAAAACCGCCCAAATTTAACAAGTGCAAGTTTTATTTTTGTGGAAATTTTTAAATGAATAGTAATGGAAGAAGAAGTTAAGAAATCTAACCGTGACTTATTGGATGCCAATCTGCGTGCAAAGTATCCGGACATAGAAGATGAGGATGCTTTATATGGCAAGATGATGGAGGATTATGATGCGGAGCATGAGTGGGCAAAAAAGCAACGCTCCGACAATGCCCGTCTGTCGGAAGCCATCCAATCAAGTCCAGAATTGAGTGCTGTATTTGCAGAGATTTATGAACGTGGTCCGGAAGGACACCCTGAATTGGCTCTTTTGAACATGAGCGACTTGTTCAAAGGCTACATGAATGGCGAGATCAGTTCGGAAGAATATGTCGCCAAGAAAGAAGAAGAAGCCAAAGCGAACAAGACTCGTGACGAGAAGATTGCCAAACAGAACGAAGTGTTTAAGGCATGGTGTGAAAGTAAAGGCTATGACCCTGAAGAGTGGATGGCTCAAGCCAAAGCGGCATTGTTTGACCCTATGGCATCGTATGAGGTGGCAGAAGCGCAGCTTGATGCAATTGACAAGATGATTCATTACGATGAAGATGTGGCTACTGCCGAGCAAGCAGGACTTGTAAAAGGACGCAATGAAAAGATTGTTGAGAAGATTGCTAAAGAAGCCAATTACCCTTCATTGCCTGAAACAGGTGCAGGAGTAAAAGTGGAAAGTCCTCGTACCGATAATCGCATGAGTTCCATTCGTGCTAATCGTGAATCAAGACGAAATCTTTAATGTTTAACCCTTAAAAATAAATTGCGAATGAAAGATTTGATGAAAAATTTAGGAAAGAATTGGTTGCTGTTGATGGTGTGTGCAATCGCAGTTACCATTGATTACCTCTTAGGAGGAAGTGGAGAATTTGGTGGCATGGTGGCTTTTGCGGCTGTTGCTGTAAACACCAATGGTGCAGACGGAGCCGCTGTGCACCTCAACGATGATTTGAAGACCGATACTGTTAGAGAAGTTGGAAGTAACCTTCTTAAAGATGCATACGATGATGACATAGTTAAGATGGGTTTTTCAACCGCTCCGATTAACGCAATGACGCGCGACATGGGATTCAAGCAAATTCGTTCTATGCGTTATGGTTATTATAGTGTTGATTTACGTGTTACTGAGGATTCTGTCAAGACTGCACTTACACTTACTTCTGCTGCTGTTGACAGAGAGAAACCTGCTATCTTGCAACTTGAAGTAAACAACGAGGGAGTGTTCGATAAAACCGACCAAATCATCTTCAGTGGCATTGACGGCTACAACCAAGATGGTGTTGCAATGAAAGGTGTATGTTTGGCAGCTCGCGTTGCTAATGTTACAACCGGTAAACTTGAGTTGCAATTCTTCAATGGCAAGGCAAATGTAGAAATCCCGGCAGGAACAACCATTTACATCTTAGGTCACGCAGCAAGCGAAATTGATGCAAGTACAGTTCCTTACTCTGCTCTCCCAACCGAAAAAACACAATACATGCAGAAGTTCATGGTTCAATCTCTCGTGTCTAACGTGATGATTGATTCTATGAAAGAAGTGAAATGGGACAAGAGCGACATTGATGAGTTGGTTATGCAACAATTTGCCGAAGATATCGAGAAGACTTATATCTTTGGTGTTCGTTCATACACCTATGACACAACTACTCGTCTCTACACTTATACTTGCTCCGGTATCATTGAACAGTTGGTAGATGGTGGCGGTGTAGTAAAGGATATCACTGTAGGCGGTGCGGCAGGAAGTGGCAAGGAGTTTTCTTATGCTAAGATTCTTGACTTGATGAATGAACTCTTTATCGGCAACAGCGGAAGTAATACTCGTTATTGCTTTATGGGTAGCGGTTTTGCGACAGAGTTCTTCAAGATTCCAGAAATCGTGAAGTATCAAAACGTGAACGATACCGAGCACAAGTTTGAATTTGACTTCCGCAAGATTAAGTTGATGAACTACACCTTGCTCTGCTTGTCTCACCCATTGCTTGACAAGTTGGGTCATACCGATTGTGCATTGATTATTGACCGTCAATACTTGCAAAAACGTGTGTTCTACACAGTAGGTCAAACTGAATTGAAGTTGAAAGAAACCGGGGCCTACGATGGTAAGTCCACCGTATGGAGTGAGATTTCATCTCCGATTTTGAAATATCCACAATGCCATGGATTTGTAACCATGAAACGTGTTTAAGTTAGTTAAAGTTGTTGTTACGACAGAGGGCGTGGGTGTCTGCCCATGCCCTCTGTTATTTAAGAAGTAGAAAATTATGTTATATATATTTACAGCCTACCCCAAGCGATACAGTTACGATGTAAATGTGAAAGGCAGAAGTGTAAACATTCGTTTCCGTGATAGGGGCAGTATTTATAAAACAGGCATATATACCACCACCGATTCAGAGATTGCTACAGCCATTCGTAAGAGCGATGTATTTGGCACGGTGGTTCATGAAGAGGTAGATCGTATCGTCGTTGACTATAAGCCAAAAGTTGATTATGTTGCCGAGTATGCGGAAGTGACACGCACTCAAGATGCCAACAAGATATTGGTGGAGAAATATGGTGTTGACAAATCCACCCTTCGTAGTCGTCAAGATGCTCTCCGAAAAGCAGAAGAGTTGAACATAAACTTCCCTAACCTATAATGAAGCGTGAAGAATACATACAAGCCGTGTTGGTCAAATTAGAGGAGGTGTCTCCCTATAATGACATTGCAGATGGTTTGATTGCTGTTGCAGGTGATAGCACTGCCCGGAAGGTCAAGCCTATCGCAACATATATTGATGAGTGTCTTGATGAGGCTTGTTGTGATGTTATGCAGATAATTCCATTAAGCAGACTTGGTGCAGATACAATAGATATAGAAGATGAAGTAAAAAGTGACGGAAAAGGAGTATTACACATATCTATACCATGTAATTTTCTTCGTTTCGTGCGCCTTCATCAAAATTTTCTCAATAGAGATGTCTATCATCTTATTCATCAAGACTCTCCGGCATATATGTTACAGCAAAATCCTTTTGCAAGAGGCGGTAGAGTTAAGCCGGTAGCCGCAATGGTTGCTAACGATTATGAGAGGAAGATAGAGTTATACAGTGTTCCTAATAAAACCAGCTGCTCATATCGATTGACATATATTCCACGCTTAAAAGCTGAGGGTGTTTGTAGTAAAATTGAAGAGGAAATTATCATCATGACAGCCATTAAGGTGTTGAATATTTTTGGTAATGACACAAAAGTAATGCAAGATGAATTAACAAATAAAATACAGATTATATGAGTAAAGAGGAGATTGATAAGATAGTTTCGGATTTGAAATCCTATGTTGAAGATTTATTATCAGGATATTCACAAGAATCTCTTGAAGGTGCTTCCTTTGAAAGGGATTACATGAAAAACTATCAAGGTGGTGAATTTATAACTCAGGATTTGTTTAGACGATACCTTCGCCAACGAAGTCAACAAAGTCAACAAGGCTCAAGTGTAGGTGTACATATTGATGACACAGAAGAACTTCTTGTTGTAAAATATAACAACGGAGACCATGCTATTGAAGTGGATGATGTTATGAAGTTGAACTTGCGTTCTCTTCCTATCATATTAGATGACTATTCAGTACGATTAAGGGACATTCTTGGAGTTTATTATGTTGACCCATCAAATGATGATATGGCTATGCCAGACAACTTTGTGAATATAATGTCAGGGACAATGGTTGGTGAAGATGGTAGCGTAGAAAACACAAGTGGAGTAATAGTAGGTAGCGTACAAAATGATATGGGATTATACGCACTTACGATTCAAGAAATATTAAGCGCAGAAGGCTTAGGAGGTATAGTCGCATTAGGACCATTCATGTCATCAAATTCCATATACTCAAATGGTGATTGTTATCAGTCAACTTATATAACTGACAATAAAGGTGAGCCATTTATAATGTACACTGGTGCTACTGAGGCAGGTGTTGATTCAGAACAATTATGGGTGGTGTTACCTGATTATACTTTGATTCAAGATACGACAGGTAACGTTTTGGAAATTGGTGCTGATTATAATGAATATCGTTACACATTTGGCGAACAATATCTTGAAGACTTGAATGCACAACTCAGTGCGCTTAGTAGTGATGATGATTCGGGTAGTGCTATAATCAACAGTCAAGGTGAGCGTGTGTATTATAGCGAGCATTATGTTGATTCAACTGAAAGTACGTTTATTTATGTGTATGGTGGTTTGGGGCAAGGTTATCATACAGAATACGATTATGGTAATACTAAAGTGTCGACACAGGATCTTTATCTAGGTACTTTGCAATCACGCGGCACTTGGGTTGGTATTGAAGGAGGTAAAGATGTGATAGGTTTTACCTTTGGTGCGTTGCCTGATATTTCTTATAATAATGAATACTATCCTGTTAATGGTTATTACGGGAGGGAGAATGATGTTGATACTTGGGGTGGTATTATTGAGTTGAGAACTGAGGTACCTCATGTCAATGCAGGTGATACTTTAGGATACTATCCATTGGCTGACTTGAGTTCTGAAATCCTTGCTGCTAACACTGTAAAAATAAATGGTGCACATCCAGATGCTACGCCATTATTTGAGAGTACTTATGGGTTGGCATATGATGGTGTAGGAACTGTGGATTGGTATGAGGATGTCTCTCTGCTTGGTGGGATGTTTTCTATAGATAAAAGCCACTCAGGTACAGAAATTTTGAAATCTTTTGTGTTTGATGGGCTTGTAGATTTTCAAGGTGTTAGTTATACTGACCGTGGGTTTTCTGTTGCAGATTTACATAGCGGGAATTGTTTAATGAATAATTCCACGATATTAGGTGAGATGGCAATTAATGATGAGAGATATGTGCTAAATGGTATTATGTCTTCGAGTGGTGCGAAAATTGTTGGTTTTGGTTTATCAGATGATCTTGATGTATATGAATTATTTTCGTCTCGTGGTGTGTTTGTAGTTGCTATCCCTGGGCAAGGTGATTCTTTAATGATAAATGGCAATAAGTTCAAATATCTAGAAGGTGAATCAGTAGATGAAAGTTTAAGTTATTTTTCGTATAACATTCCTTACAATGTGCCTTATCAAAGTGCGGATGATCTATCCACGTTATATCCTTTTAATATTTCGTATGGAGGTTTACCGGGCTTAATGTCTAGAGCTACTAATGAGCCTGTAGAGTCAAGCAACCCAGATGCATTCCCGGCAGACCATATTGAAGGTATCATGGGATTTACTCCAGCAACAATTCTTCCGTGTGTTATGCTTGGAATGGATTGGGAATATAACATTGTGGATTATGGCGAAGCAATTGACTATTCATCATCCAAATTTCATATCGGCATTAAGAATTTCCCCGACAACAAGGTTATTATGGGGTGTGAATATGAATTAATGGGCGCAAGTCCTAAAAGAACTTATTTGCAGGGTGGAAGATTTAATTTAATCGACAGCCTATATAACAACGAGGGTTTGTCGTTGGAATGTGGCGGATTGACATTTTTATCTACCGGAGAGAGTGAAAGCCCTGACGATTTGTTGGAGTTTGGCAGTAAGCCTTTGTATGTGAAAAATCTCCATTTGCGTAGTGTAAATTCAAACTATGAAGACATTGGTGATTTGTTAGTTGAAGATGAACAAAGTATCCATATAGGCGATGGAGTCAGAGAAGTTGAAGTACATGGACCATCCGACACAATTAAGATAAACGGAACGGTTTATCATTGTGTTCCAGAATCAAAATGGAGCAAGTTGTCAACCCTGTTGGAAAATTATGAATCTATTATGGCTTTAATCAATCAATAAAACAAAATATAACATTAACAATTTTAAAAAACAGAACTTATGAAGAAAATTGTATTTAATCGTGTGGTTCTTGACATTAACGGAGAACCTATTACCAATGCGAACAGTTTGAATTTGCTTCAACGCCAAGCCTTGCCTCAGTTGAAAGACAATGCGCAGGTAGCGGCTATGATGCAGAAGATGAAGACACCGATTACTTTTGGTAGCATTGTATTGCCTAATTTGTTGAATGCCAAGACTAATAACGATGAAGAAGCTATTATGCTATTTAACCTTGCAAAGGTGATTCGTGATTCTTTGGCTACTAATGCTGAGACTGTTAGTGAGGTGAGCGACGAATTGTTTGACTTGATTTCTAAGATTATGAAGAATCAGAATGTGACGGTCAAAGTTCGCTTCAAAGAAATGATTGACGAGCTTAATGCTCCGGCATAATTTTTAAGCAATTTCGGCAGTAGTTCAGTTGGCGTAGAATAACTTACAAGTAAGTGACGGTGGTTCGAGTCCACCCTGCCGAGCAAAGAAGAGTTAAAATAAATAATTGAGATGGATATAAATTGGATAACGATTGTAGCTTGTGCTGTGAGTAGTGTGGTAGGCGCACTTGGAGGAGGAGGAATTTGGTTTATCAGAGAGACCAAACGTGGTAAGCAGTTGGAGAATGAGAGTAAAGTGGTGGAGGAATGGAAGGAGATGTATCATGAGAAAGAAAAGAAATGTTCCGAAAAAGACGCCATCATTACCAAGAAAGATGAGAAGATTGAACAACTACGCAAGCGTATCAATGACCTTCTTGAAGAGAGAAACATCTTCATGGGCAAGCGAGAACTTGAGATAAAAGATAAGGAGATTGAAATTCACAAACTACTTATGCAGATAGCCGAGTTAAGTTGGAATGAATGCCGTGTGAATGGATGCGCAGACAGAGAACCACCCAGAGATAGAAAGAAGAATACATGTTCAACGTGTGGTCATACAGTAGCAATAGAACAAGAATAAAACGATATAAGTATGAAGTACAGAAAGAAACCAGTAGTTATAGATGCAATTCAATTTGTGGACACCGCAGAACGAATTAGAGAGATTCAAGAGTTTATGGGTGGTATTGCAATCCTTGTAGATTACTCGGATAGAAATAACCCTACATTCAAAATTGACACATTAGAGGGTGTAATGACTGCAAATGTCGGAGATTACATTATCAAGGGTGTGAAAGGAGAGTTCTATCCTTGCAAGCCAGAAATCTTTGAAGCAACTTACGAAGTAGCAGAATAGATTTAATGAGTATGAATAGGAATCAAATTATAGAAGAATTAAAGCAGTTTTTCAACATCAAAGAATTGGTGTGTGATCATGTGTATGCCAAGCATGGTTTCAACAGTTGGCAGTTTTTGCAGACCGACTTGCTTCATGTGTTGCTGATTATACGTCGTGACATCTTGAAAGTCCCGATGGTTGTGAATGCAGGTGTGAACAAGCAGAGAGGATTGCGTTGCAACTTGTGTCCATTGGTGCAGGAAAAAACGAAAAACAACAAGGTGTACATCAGTGGTCATCAACAAGGCATTGCAGTGGATGCCATCAGCAGTCATATGAGCGCAGCAGAGATGCGCAGTAAGATAATAGCAGAGCAGTACAAGTTGCCTTGCAATATACGCATGGAGGATGATGTAACGTGGCTCCATGTGGATACTCGCCCAACACCGAACAATGAGAAAGTATATCTATTCAAAGCGTAAATTATGAACAGAAATTTCGATGATATTAAAGAAGACCTTGCATTGATACCCATGAGCCTTGTATTTGCATTAGCAAGCATAGCCTTGTGTGGGTGTAGTCCTGTGCGAGAAGCCGTGGTAGAGTATCGTGACGTGTATCGTGACGTGTTGAAGATAGATAGTGTGAGACTGCATGATAGTGTGTATGTGCATATCTATGAAAAGGGCGATACGGTGTGGCAAGAGAAATATGTAGAACGATGGCGAGACAGGTGGCGTGAGCGAGTGGATACTGTCTCTGTGACAGACACGATAAGACAAGATGTGGTCAAGTTGGAGAAGTATGTCCCTGCTTTTTACAAGGGTAGTACATGGGTGTGTTGGATAATGATACTAAGTGTATTGATTTATATAGCATGGAAGATATGGAGAAAAATGAGACCATAAAGTGTTGCGGAGCATGCAAGCATATGAAGTATGAAGATACAGATGGTTTTGGCTATTGCTTTGCCAACGAAGGGAGCCACCCAGAATGCTATTGTGGAGATAAAGGATGTGAATTATTTGAAGAAGAAAAATTATGAAAGTAAATCTTATCAATCACTTTGGGAATATGAGTATAGAGATAATTCCCGAAAACAATGATGAACGAGACTTAATGAGAGGGTTTTGCGCCAACAACGCTGACGAAGCAAGTGTTAAGGCAAAGCTTTATGAATATTATTATCAGAAATCCAAAAGACTTAAAATTCGCAAGCGCGTTGCCTTATCACCTCAAGCACTTAAAGTATCCGGATATCAAAATTACCATGCAAATAACATCTTTAGAAAAGTGCTATCTGACCAGGCTAATATAAGGTCCTGTATAATCATTCATAGAAGTCATAATTGTTGGATAGTAAAATACGGAGAATATGTAAACAAAGGAGATGGATGGACATTAGACCCTTCGTTTTCTGTAGATTTAGGATGTGTGAACTTTATGGATGAATTAGAAGCATTGCTATCAAAACGTGGTAACGATATTAAATCAATGATAACAACAAAACGAGTATGAGGACTAAAATAACATCTAAGAATGGTCGTGTAGAAATAGAACTAATTCCGCAGAGTACAGAAGAACGTGTTTTTATGGATGCCTTTGGGATAAACACTCCCGAACAGAAATCATTTAACTATTGTATTCACAAAGATTTTCACGAAATAAATGGAGTATTAGTATTAAAAAAGAGGGCGCGCATAACACCGGTCAATCTTAAATTAATGGGATTCAAGTCAGATATCATAGAAAAACCAAATGGTGGATTCGTAACGCAATATATAAAACGTATTAAATACAACGATTTATCAAAGTCTAAGTATTGGAAATCAGAAAAACTGGAAGAAGAAGATGATGATGAGGGACGAATCCCAAGTGTTCTAAACTATTGTAAAATAATCATACTGGAAGACGGTGTTTATGCAGCTAAGATTGCAAAATTCTATGGCTCTGATGATGAAAAAATACAAAGCAGCACAATAATTCAATTCATTGATGAATTAGAAATGTTTTTACGAAATAGTAAACCATAAAAAAAGAAAGCAGTGCAATACCGACCAGTTCACAGTTACTGAGAGGATCAATAAACTTAACTCCCATGGCCAGAACACCACTTTCTAAGGGCAAAGATAATAATTTTTTTTACAAAATAAAAAAATATGAGCAAGAAACATAAGTGTATTCAGTGTGCATTTTTTAGTATGTGGGACCACACATGTGTGTTGAACAACTTTGAACATCGTGATTTGAACCACAAGAGTTGTGAGAAGTTTGAGCCGGAGGTAGTGGATGAATGATGCGGAACACAGACTGCAAGTATCCTTTGTTCGTTACTTTCGTTATCAATATCCAAAGGCAGTTATCTATGCGATACCCAACGGCGGAGCGAGAAACGTGATTGTGGCGAGCAAGTTAAAGGCAGAGGGTGTATTGAGTGGAGTACCCGACCTGCATGTTCCTGTGGCGAGAGGAGGCTATCATAGTTTGTACATTGAGTTGAAGAACGGCAAGAAAGGCAGGCTGAGCGAGAACCAGAAAGCAATGATTGCCACATTGGAGGGACTTGGACATAAATGTATCGTTGGGCGAACCTTTGACGAATTAAAAGAAGAAGTTGATAAATATATGGCAGAATGATGAATCTAAACAAAAGAAATTACAAGAAGTTGAGTCGTGGCAGATTATTGCCAACTCGCGAGCGTGCAGAAAGTATGCACAATGCGATTCAGCGCAATCAAGAATTACTGAATCGGTGCAAGGATATGTATATGGCTTTATATCCTTTGCGTGAACAGCGCAGGCGCAATGTCAATTACGTGTTTGGTCGTCAGTTAGATGATAAGATTCAGGACCCGGATGGTTGTGGTTGGATAACCGAGAAGCAATACATATTGCGTCAAGGTAACATACCTCTTATCGCCAATGTTCTGCGTAAGATAGTCAAGGCAGTTGTAGGTGTTTATGTCAACAACAAGCAAGAGCCTTTTGTTATCGCAAGAGACCGGGATGAACAAAAGGTGGGTGAGATGATGACAGTTGCCATGCAATACAACTATCAACGCATGCAGATGCAGTTGCGCAATGCACGCATGTATGAAGAGGGTGTGATAAGTGCAGTTGCAGGTTGGAGGGTTGATTTCGGTTTTGACCGCCTTCGTAAGATAGATGATCTAAAGATAACAGACATTGACATTAACATGGTATTCTTTGACAATAACATCCATGGCTTATATATGGAGAATGTTGAGACCATTGGTTATCTTCACGACATGACCTTAGACGGAGTGTTGGAGTTGTGTGGTGATATCACAGATGAAGAAGAAGATGCCATTTGTAATCTATATGCCAACACTAAACATTACACCACCGACATCAGTTATCAATTTGACGGAGATAATCGAAAAGACAATCAGTTCTACTACCCTACCGACCGCAACAAATGCCGTGTGATTGAGGTTTGGACGTTGGAAAGCGAGCGGTGCATACGTTGCCATGACACATTAAATGGAGAATATGTGTTTTATCCCAAGAGTGAGCGTAAGAAGTTAGAAGCAGAGAACGCACGCAGAATTGATGAGATGGTATCTTTGGGTGGCCGTGCCGAAGATGCAGCTTTGATAGACATGCAATATGTGACACGACGATTTTGGGTGGGACGATACATGACCCCACAAGGTTATGTATTAGCAGAACGTGAGAGCCCATTTGAGCATAGTTCACACCCCTTTGTGATAGGAGCATACCCTTTGGTAGATGGAGAAATACACAGTATAGTAGAAGATGGCATACCTACTCAGCGTAGCATTAACCGGTTATTGCAACGTATTGAGTTTATTCGCATGGCAAGTGCGAAAGGCGTGTTAATCGTTCCGGAACAATTATTAGAGGGCAAAAAACTTGAAGACATTGCCACACAATGGAGCAAGGCAAATGGCGTGATAGCACTTAAATTTAAGGAGGGCATTCCAATGCCACAGCAATTAAGCACATCTCCTAATACGGCAGGAGACATGGATATGCTCCGCATGCAGATGAGCATATTAGATGACATCAGTGGTATTCATGGAGCCTTGCGTGGTGAAGCACCGAGAAGTGGCACACCGAGCAGTCTATATGCGCAAGAAGCGCAGAACGCAAGCAACAATATAGCGGACTTTCAGGAATGGTATGTTGGATTGGTGCAGAAACGCGACTACACGGCTATGCAGGTGATTCAACAATATTACACCGATGCACGTTACATGAACATTGCCGGGAAGAATTATGCCGAAGAAAGCAAATGGTATAATCCAGAGAAAGTGCGCAACAGCCATTTTGATTTATCCATGGCCGAGAGTACAAGTAATATATCAGCACGTACTTTGAACGAAACCATCTTAATGGAATTGCTCAAGATGGGTGCAATTAGCCCGGAACTCTACCTTGAAAGCAGTAGTACATCCTTTACCGATAAGTTGCTTGAGCGCATGAAGCAATTGAAATCTCAAATGGACACCATGCGAGCACAAGGACAACAAGTAAATCCGTTAGTAGAACAAGCATTACAACAATAAACATATGAACACAATAACAATTTGCGATGTTACAGAAGTAGGTCGTTTGACAAAGGCAACCCACATCCCACTATTTGTTACCAGTTGGTGTTGGTTGATGAATGGTCGTGGTGGCAAACAGAGTGACTTAGTTCATTTTTGGTATCCGATAGATTTTCTTGCACATGAAGTGTGGAAGAGAAGTAGCTATCTTGGTAAGTACAGGAAGAGTGAAGATAAGGAGCACTTGCTTGAAGAGGTGAGCATGAGTGCAGATGAACGTGACTTATTTATTCCTTACATACGAGCTGCCATGGCAGATGTATTTGATAAGTTGGTTGCTTATACCGGTGATGTCCGGACCGCATTCTTGTGGGACGAGGGACATCCGACTGTACCTATTACCGAACATGCAGTGCCCGATTTATCTATTCACACATTAGAACCAACCCCAGAAGGGAGTGTGTTGCATTTGGATGTTGCTGTACGATTATCACAAGTTCTGCAAGATGGTTATCGATTAGTGGGTGATGCGAATATAGGCTATGTTACCAAATGGGAGTTTAACGGCTCAACTTATCAAACCGAGAAGTCTTCAGTTGGTCATGTGGTGATAGACGCAAGTGATTATGATGCAACGGATGGCAAGTATCATTTTTCTCTACAGATACCTTTAGATTTATCTTCCTCCGGTGCACACACAAGTTCGGAAGAATTTTCGTTTGTTAAATCTTACACTCCAATCAATCTTCGTGTAGAGTCAAGCAATCCCAAGCCCTTAGTACCGGGAACATGGATAGAGTATAAAGACCAATATGGCAATGTAACATTGTATAAGGTGTTGAACAATACAGACACTAATGCCGACATATTAGATGACCGTTTATTTGAACAGCAACCTGCTGATTTTCGTCATTCGGTACATTACATCATCCGCAAGACACCTTTGATGAATCACAATGTGATAGAGCCTGTAGATGTTGGTTTGTTTGAAGCGCTTGTGAATTGTGTCCTGTTTAAGTGGTTGCTTGTGAGTTTGCCAAGTGAGGCAGAGATATACGGAGGTTTATATCAAGCCGAGATGGATAAGATTGGTGAGCGACTAAAACAGCTGAATCAACGTAATGTAATGATAATCCCAAGACCATTCTAAGCATGAAAGACAATACCATAGAATTGAAAGGCATTGTGCGCAATCGCAGTATCTTGATGAGCGAGGACGGCACATGTGAAGATGTAGTGAACTTGCGTTATAAAGATGGAAGTTGGCGCAGTTGTGGTGAAGGGAAGCCTATATTTGGCATGCTTCCAAATTACAAATTCAGTCAATTGTACATTCACACACAGGTGTACAGACACATGCTTGGTGTGCTGGATGGCAATTTATACTGGTTTGCTAATGTAGATGCCGATGGCCATGTGGAGGAATTAGCACTTGACACACCACTATTAGAAGGAGTTGAGGGAGAAATTAAGTATAGCCAAGTGGGACATCTTCTAACTGTGATTGATGCAGAACGAAAGGTGAGTTTACTATACGACGAAGTGAGCAACAGTTACAAGGACGTTACTACCGACCGAAAAGATTCCGACGATAATAAAGTTATACCCAATGCGTTTGGCAATGTAAAATTAAAGTTAGCGAAACGTCATTGCCAAAGGAATGGAGAAGATAAGGGAGTGCAGATATGGTGGACCACAACAGGCAATGCAGGCTATGGGAAGTCGGCAGGAACTGCCGCAGCAGGATATGATGTGGTAGCCGACCCGGCACAAGCCATGAGTGGTTACCATCGCATTAAGCGAGTGATAAAGAACAGAGGAGGTATTGTGGCACCATGTTTAGGAGTTGTGGCTGCAAGGATGTATGATGGAAGTTATCGTGTTATCTCGCCTGTATTCTTCCTTAATCCCAACGAGCGAAGCAACGAGGGTAAGGTATATACTAATAGCACACAACTCGATAGTTACTTTGCAGAAACAGGATTTGACAGATTTATCGGAACTGTACCACATCAGGGCATAGCAGGCGATATTAGCGTTGTAGGAATAGGTGAGATTAATGGCAAAGAACGAAGTGTGCAACCCGTCATTGTGCCATGTGTTTTTAACAGTAAAGATGGTTATCTGGATGAGGTTGATTTATACAATAATGCGTGGAAAGAAGATGATAGTTTTATTGGCGAGGAAGTGTATGAGGGCTACAATGCCCCATTAAACGGAGAGGATGAACACGTGGAGCACTTGTTGTGCGTAATGAATAACAAAACGGATAATGATAGCCAAACAGGAGCAGATGATAACAATCTATACGGCTTTATACACGAGGATAGTTTGCCAAGCCTTTGGGATTGTGCTTCGTTAATGAGCAAAGCAACTACAGAAGGCAGTGACAGCAAACAATTCGTGTGTGGGACCGCATGTGATGTGAGCATGTCTATTCACGCCTTGCCTGAGAGTGCGGAAGATATTTATTCCGACATCTGTCTATTTTTGACACCACAAGTAGATCTATACAATGATACACATAAAGGTAATTATACCGCCAAATATGCAGATTTGCCATTCACTAATCAGAATGTTCCAGATATATTTACCTTAGTAAGTCAGACCTATTTCTTTGCTCGCGAACGAAAGGCACATGAAGATTTTGAGAAGGAGTTGATGAGTTATCCATTCTACCTTGCGAGTGAGCTAAAATATGGTGAAGCATTAAATGTGCAAGGTTCTATCACATTCAAGATAGATGATGGTGTCTTACTCGATGAAAACTTTGTTCAGAGTGAAGTGTTGCCCTCATCCGCATTTCTATCTTGGGACACACGTATAAGCGCAGGTACATATAATTACAATGGAAGATTACATGAGTATGGAGGTGTCAGCGAAGCATTTCGTGGCTATCCTTATGATTTGTTGCGTGGAGTGTATGATAATGACACATCACCAAGTTTCTATGATTATAAGACTGAAGCCGAAAACATATCCATCCGTGTAAAACGCAACCATGAATTGCAGGAATGTGTTCGTGTGTGGACGAGAGAAAATGACGAAGAAGTAACCGACCTGCAACCATTTGTCAGTTACCCATCCATTGATGCGACACAAATGGAGATTAAAACTTTAGGCGGTAATATGGGTGGATGGGTCTACACGGGTTATGTGACTAAGGAACTCAAGCGACATTCGCTTTATCCGTTTTCATATCATCTGACTGAGGACCTCAAACCTATTCAATTGATAAATGGTAAAGATACGACAGAAGATTATGCGTCGAAAAACCTTACACGTCATGTTGATTCCAATGTAATCTATGTGAGCAAAACTGACAATCCGCTTTATTTTCCTGCATCGCAAGTGTACCCGGTAGGCAGTAGCGAGATAATAGGCATGTGTAGTAATGCGGTGGCTGTTGGTACCGGGCAGACCGGTAGTGCACCTCTTTATGTATTCTGCAAAGATGGAGTATATGTGTTGATGGTAGATAGTAGTGGCGAGGTGGCATATAGAACAGCTCGTATCATTGCAAGAGATGTGTGTAACAACCCCAACAGTATAGTTCCGACAGATATGGGTGTTGTATTTAGCACCGACAGAGGGCTTATGATGATGAATGGAGAGCAAGTTGTGGAGATAGGTCAGTCTTGCGAGGGAGAAGCAGAGATGTTCATGCTTGACCAAAGCGGAGATTACATACCTGTAGCGAGCAGTGCATTTCTGCATAAGAGCATAGGTGATTTCAGTGGCAAGGAGAGTGTGAGTTTTTTGGATTATATCAAAGGAAGTATCATCGGCTACAACCATCACGAACGCGAACTCATTGTTAGTAACCCGGACTATGATTGGAGTTATGTTATGGACCGCAATGGTCAATGGACACGCCATGGATATAGCGCAGAGGAATATGTAAACAACTACCCCAGCCTATACAGATTGAGTGGTTTGGTGTTATACAACTTAGGTGTAGAAGAGAACGAGCACAACCATGTTTTTCTGTTGAGTAATACATTAAAGTTGGGTAATGTGGGATTCAAGCAAGGTTACAGATTTGCTGTGCGAGGTAGGATGCGCACGGAGTTTGATGTGTTAAAAGGTGCAGATGTGGGGCATTACACCGGAGGAGAGAGTG
Organism: Paludibacteraceae bacterium; assembly: GCA_017647145.1. Lineage (GTDB taxonomy): Bacteria > Bacteroidota > Bacteroidia > Bacteroidales > Paludibacteraceae > Gallipaludibacter. Next base: position 6,110 of record JAGCLD010000021.1, on the reverse strand, counting down.
ATGATGTGTTTGGTGTGATGTGTGAGTTAATCAATCCATATCTTGGCATAGAGCGAGTGTGGAAAGGTCGTTCCTATACATTTGAGATAACCAACACAAGCGAAAAGACTTTGGTGTTTGGTTTGGGTTATAAACGCAACCCTGCAGAATATGAAGATGTCAACATATCAGATCATGAGTTGTGTACTCTTGAAGCGCATGAAAGTGCAAGTGTAGATGTGACTATCCCTGTTAGCATTGAGTTGGAGGATGGTTCGTCTGATAGTGTGTGGCAAGTTGTGATGTGGTGCAAGCGAGAAGATGATAGCAGTTTGGAAGAATGGAGTGCAGACTATCACATTTATCCTGCGGACAGCCGTTTGGGGCTTTATGTATTTGGAAGTTATGACGGAGTGCGGTGGGGTTTACTTGGTGGTAACGAGAAGAAAGGTCAGTTTAGCGACATTGGTTGCCAAGTTAGTCGGGTTGACTGTAAGTATTTCCGTGTTTGTTTGAGTGGAAGTATAGCGGATGATAGTAGGATAGATTACATGGAGATGACAAGTACAGACAGTCGTATGCTTGGTGGCAAGATACGATGAATGTATGAAACGTAGCAATGTATGCACTGTTGTGCTTGAGATAGTGTCTGATGTGTGTGAGATACCTGTAATAGATATTGTGGGTGTCTCACGCAAGATGGACATAGTAGATGCCCGATGCATTGCCGTTAAGGTGTTGGTGGACTTTGGTATGAGCAGAGAGTGTATTGTTCATGCTATTCATCGCAAGAACCCTTATAGTGTCAATCAGTTGTTGGAGACTTATGAGGCACGTATGCGCAGTCCTTATTTCCGTTGGTGTAGCAAGGAGGTGAAACGATTGTTTGATAAGGTGGTGGAGGAGTGATAGAATTGAAAGCAATTCACAACGTTTTACAATAAAGTTATAGAAGCAAGTTCTTTAGTCAGTGACCTAATTCCCTTTTGTATTTTTTCAAGTTGTTTTTTACGTGGTTTATGCACCCCTGCTGCATAGTGCCAAAGTTGCCTTTCGTTTATTCCTGTAATCCTGCTTAATGCCGATTTAGTGAATACGCCACTGTAGAAGTTAATAAAAGTAGCCACGTCCACCTTAAATTCAAATTCAAATTCTCCTTTAAGTACCTCGCATGGGTTTTCGTTATCTTCAAGGTAAAATTCTACAGCATTGTTTGCATTTTCTTTCACCTCATCAATAGTATCGCCAACCACAATAATAGGTGCGCCCTTAATATACGCACTCAAATTATTATCCGCATACTCAATAATAACATCAACTTTCTTCATAATGCAACTACTCTCATTCTACAACTACCACCTCTTCTACTACAACCACCTCTTCCGCTACCGGGTCATCAGCATGATTAGTCTGATAATTTTGTTTAGTAATTTTTTGCAACTTATTATATTGTTTGTCTGTAATACATGTAGGGCACAGATAAAAATGATCTATACTTTCCATCTTACTTTTAACTACATATTCGCTTATCTTTGAATTGTTTAATTTTTTGCAGTTCTTAGCCACATGCAAGCATCGTTCATCGTCCACATACACATACTCAGAATTGCTACAACTACAGATAAGCATAAAAAAACCAAGGATAAATAAATTGAATTTCATATTAGTGCATTTTTAATTTCATTATGTAATTACTTCAGTTTTTACTATTTTATTATATTTTATCAAATTTATTCAAATAATATGTAGCATCTTCTTCTTTATTGTCATAGAATTTAGCCACACCTGTCTGTGTGTCAAATCTAACTTTAATAGATAAACACTCCACACCTTTATTTATCCATCCTTGATTGATACCTCTTTCAATATCTTCAGAAGAAAGCACAAAGAACATATTACGCGCTATGGGTTCGTCTTTATATTTGAAACGCTCTTCATATCTTGCAACAAGAATGTACCTTAAATTATTTACTACGTAAGCATCAAAGCGTTCTTGTTTAATTTGCCAATTTATTCTACCCTCTTTAATATTGGATGTTTTCACTTGAATATATCGGTAAACATTATCCTTTGTAGCAACCACATCTATACCCTTATCAACCATCATTCGGTTGGCATTAAACTCACGAAATAACAATTCCGATATTACTGCTGTTTCACCGGCAGCACCCTCAAAAGATTTGTCAATAGAGCGAGTTGGATTAGGTAATGCAATTGCCGATTTTCGCTTATACTTGCCATCCTTTGTTTTTACAATTTGTGATTGATTTCCATTCTTCAGTTCTAATCTTATTACAGTTTCTATTTGTTTGTCGAAGTTATCGAATAAAGTTACCTCTTCTTTTAATCCGGCTTGGACAGCTTTCTTAATCTCAGCCATTTTCTTTCCTGTGCTCTTACTTAAAACTGCAAGAATTTGTTCAATAGTAATTTCCATAATCTCATTTTTTTTGCAAAGATATAATTTTTTTCGGATTTGTTTGTTTGTTTGATTTATTTTGTTTAATTTTGCAGCGTTCAAAACTTTTAGCGGTATGAAACCGCTGACGCAAGTCGGCTTTTTTTATACCCACCCTGCATAGAGAAAGAAATTGTATGGCACAAGGTGTGTGGTAGCAGTAATGCCCACAAGGATTTTGCTAAAAGTTCCTGAACAACACCTATTGTGCCTTTTTTATGTTCAAAACTTTTAGTATGATGGAAGTGTCAATTTTCCGCAGTACGCAATTCGGACAAATTCGTACCACCGGTACAAGTGAGCAACCGTTATTCTGCCTCGCCGATTTGTGCAAAGCATTAGAATTGCGACCCAACGATGTGCGTCAACGATTATCCGATGGGGTTGTTTCAACCCACCCCATCACAGATTCTCTTGGCAGAGAGCAACAAGCGAACTTTGTTAACGAGGATGGACTATATGATGTCATCCTTGATAGCCGGAAGCCGGAAGCTAAGGCGTTCCGCAAATGGATAACAGGCGAGGTATTGCCGAGTATTCGCAAGAGTGGTGGTTACCTTGCAAGCAGGGAAGATGAAAGCCCGGAGGTAATCATGGCGAGAGCCTTACAGATTGCTCAAGAGACAATCAATCGTAACAAGGTGCTCCTTCAAGCAAAGGAGGAGCAGATAGAAGCACAAGAAAAAGAAATAAAGAAGCTTAGTCCTATGGCTGACTACACGAGGGAGGTATTGCAAAGTACAGATACCTATACCTTGACACAAGTAGCCAAGGATTTAGGCTTCTCTTCTGTATATAAACTGACATCTTGGTTGCAGAATTTAAAGGTAATTTACAAGCAGAGCGGTGTGTGGATGCCGACAAGCAAGTATGCAGGACGTGGTATCTTTGCCACAAGAACCGCCAAGTTCTTCCGCAGTAATGGCGAGATAGGAACAAGCATGAGCACCGTAGTAACCGAGAAAGGAAGAGCATGGCTCCACACTGTTCTTCAACGTCACCCACTCAACTAAAATCAACCCAATAAATAACAATTCAAAAACATTACAACTATGAACATAGCATTTAACGAAGTAGCTCAAAATGGCAGATACATCATATCAGGAAACTCTGTAAAAGAGATTGAGGAGTATGTAAACAGAATAGACGCTCATGAACTATTGGCGCAGCTAAGCGGAGTGAAAGATACTTTTATTCGTCAAGGATTGATTGAAGAAACATGCCATCTTATCTCGGACATTAAGATGCTTGCAGACCAGATAGAATCAGTGTTTAACAATGAATTGGAGGAGGCAGTATGAGGATGTTGTTTGTATTATTAGGTGTATTTATAGGATTGTTGATAGCCGTAGCCGTCAGATGGACACTTTCGATTAAGGACCTCAAAGAAGAGGAAAGAAAGATAAGAGAATGGCGCAGGAAACTGCATGGCAGAAAATGAAAAGAAAGGGGGATGGCAAAATGCCGTTCCCTTTTTTTGTGTGCAGCAAGTTGCTATTAAGTTGCCATTAGATTGCCATTAAGTACTTTACAAGGTTGTAATATGGGTGTACTTTTGCTATGTCAAAAATGCGCAAGATTGACATTAACAAAATGTTAAACCCTTTAATTGTAAGAATTATGTCACATCATGTTAAGACAACCGATGGGTACGATGTAAAAGTGCCTAATCAAGGACAAGTAAATTACAACACTGTAGCCGGTTCAATCGGCTTGGCAAATGCCGTATTTGGCAATGGAGGTTTGCTCGGAGGATTGTTTGGTGGTAATCGTGGTTATTGCATCCCATCTGAAGACCATTGCGTGAATCGTTATGAACTCGCTATGGAAAAAGAGCTGGCAGCTAAAGATAGCGAAATCGCTCTCTTGAAAGCTAACACTTACCAAGACCAAAAAATGCTTGAGGTATATCGTTACTTTGAAGGTAAGATATCAGAAATCAACCAACGACTTGCAGGTCAAGACGTGCGCAATCAAGGTTATGTGGATGCATTCCGTGAATTGGCGAAAGACATTGACTACAAGATCAACCTTGAAGCAGAACGCAGAGAGTCTGCAGACAACAAGATTGTATGCTACGCTAACGGCACTTTCGCCACCAAGTTGATTGCCGACTACACAGCAGGTACTACTACCACTGCAATGGAAACTTTCAACCCATTGTGTTGCTGCGGTAACGGCAGATAGTAGCCAGTGTGTTTAACCGGGTGTGGGGAGCAATCCTCACACCTATTAACTTTAACCATTATGACAAAAATAGAAAGTTTAAGCGCAGTATTGAGTGAATGGATAGGCAACATTGCAGCCAGCGTATTGCCAAAGGTGACTATCCCGGCAACAAGCGGTATAGGCAAGATGATGAATGGTTTCTTTGGTATAGACCTTGCCAGTTACAATGTGTGGAAAGAGTTGGGTTTTCTTGCTAAGCCTGCAATCAACAGTTTCGTCACGCCATTAGTTGGTAAGTATTTAGCATTTATGCCGGAAGACAAAATAAAGAGTGCAGCTCTTGAGATGTCAAAGGCCATGGTGGAACAAGCTGAGAAGAATGGCTACGTGAATCTGTTTGGCATTCAGTTGGGCAAGAATGCATTTGAGGACCTACATTCAATGATTGAAAGCATGGAGGATTAGGCTATGAAGATATATGATTTAGTGAAGAAGTATGGTCAAGGCAAGGGGGAAAATGTGATGTGGTCCTCTATTCAGTGGATGAGTGACGCCATTGAGCCTTTGAAGGAGAGCAATCCGAGCGAGTATTGGCGCATAGTGAAAGGTATGTATGCCACGATGTGTGGAGAGCATTTTAACGAGGAGTTTGGTAAGTGGCAGGTAGAGCAGATGTACTACGAAGATAAGGCAGGCAACAAGCACTATGCACCTTATTGGAGTGAGGAAAAAGTAAAGTCCATCTACGAGCTCAACAAGCATAAGATTCCGAGTGAATATAACTGTTGGGACTTCTATGTAAGCATGAACATGTTGAAGAGTGACAACTATTGCATGTTGAAGGATTGGTTTCCGAATGCGAGCGAAGAAGAGTTGAATGGTAAGTTGGTTTGTATGGCAGTGAATTACCTGAACGATTCCGATGCGCCACATCCCACAAGCAAGATATGGAACTATTTTAATAAGTAGTTGCAGTGTCTGATGATTATATATTAAAAAGGGGAGCAGTAGAATGTTCCCCTTTTGTTTTTGCGTCTCTATGCTCACGCACCGGGATCACTTGAAAAAAGATAAGATATGAATATTAGAAAGGCATTCCTTCTGTTTGTTCTGTCTGTTCTTTCTGTGATTGTGGGAAGAGGTTGTATTTACCATCCCAATTTAACGGGATGCACTCATCCCTACCCCACATTTTACCATCATCACCAATGAACACAACACCGATTTTCTTCCATGATGTTTTCTTCTCTCCGTTTTTTTCGTATTCTACCGGAATACATTTGTCATAAATTGTCATAATAGTAGTAATTGATTTATTAATTGTTAAACAAATTGGTCTGTTTGGGAGGTTGAGGTGTGCCGATGATTTTATTCACACGCTCAATCTCATTATCAATTTCGGTGTCAAGAGCCTTGCTGTTACGCAGGGCGGTTTGGTTGCGAGTTTTGAAATACTCCTTTTGAGCCTTACGCAGTAGGGCAACCTTTTGGAAGAATGTTTTTG
>JAGCLD010000002.1 GCA_017647145.1 Paludibacteraceae bacterium | reverse complement strand
TCGCCTTACCACGAATGGTAATGCTTACCTATCGTATGCCCGACGAGATACAAGAGGTGGCAAAGCAAGGCGAATTTGATGAGTTCGACCTCAATCTGTTCTTTGCAGCAGAGGGTAAAGGCGAGAATGTCCGATTCAAATATGAGAATGAGGTGCAGAAATGGTTAGACCTTATTCGTGGCGGTTATTTGCCTGCAAGTATCGATGATTTGAAATTGGGACAAGACAAGCGACCGCCAATGCCATTCAGCGATACACGCTTGCTTAATGTGCTTTCGCACACATTGTGGTTTTTGCCAAATGTGGCTTCGTGCTTTGCAATGGCTAATCTGCTTGCTCAAAGGCAAAACAAGTTCTACCATGACTATAAGGTAGTAGTTTGTGCCGGAACAGCAGCCGGCATCGGTCTTGATGCTCTGCATCCTGTGCAAGCCAATATGGGCGACCCATTGGAAACAAAGACCATTACGCTCACTTGCGGTAAGTTGACAACGGGTGTAACAGTTAAACCTTGGACTGGTATATTTATGCTCCGTAATTTGAAAAGCCCTGAAACCTATTTTCAGGCAGCGTTCCGAGTGCAAAGTCCTTGGGAGGTAAAGAACGAGGAAGGAAGCAAAACCATAATGAAGAACGAGTGCTATGTATTCGATTTTGCACTTGACAGAGCCTTGCGACAGATTTCAGATTACAGTTGCCGCTTGGATATAAACGAAAGCAACCCTGAAGCAAAGGTTGGAGAATTTATCAAGTTTTTGCCGGTATTGGCTTACGACGGCAGCAGCATGAAAGAGGTCGATGCACAGGATATTCTGGATATTGCCTTGGCAGGTACGTCGGCTACCTTGTTGGCTAAGCGTTGGGAATCTGCTCTTCTGGTCAATGTGGATAATGATACCTTGAAACGTTTGCTGAATAGTCCCGAAGCGATGAAAGCCTTGATGAACATTGAGGGATTTCGAAATCTAAACAATGATTTGACAACGATCATAAATAAATCGGAGGACATAAAAAAAGCGAAAAAGGAAAGAGAAGAAAAAGCAGAAAAGGAAAAGAAAGAAATTTCAGACGAAGAGAAAGAATTGAAAAACAAACGCAAGCAGATTCAGGAAAAACTGATAAAGTTTGCTACGCGCATACCAGTCTTTATGTATTTGACAGACTATCGCGAGCGTTGTCTTAAAGACGTCATCACGCAGTTGGAACCCGGATTGTTTAAGAAAGTGACAGGGCTGAATGTGGAGGACTTCAATATGCTTTGTTCGCTGGGTGTGTTTAATGCTCCTTTGATGAGTGATGCTATATTCAAATTCAAACGATACGAAGATGCCAGCCTCACTTATACGGGAGTCAATAAGCACGTAGATGATGAAGTGGGTGGTTGGGACACTGCCATACGCAAAACGCAGTATGAAAAGTTGTTTTATAATCAGCAAACGTCTATGAAGACTGTGGAACAGGATGTCTATATGACCGTAATGGGGGAGATGGGCAGAGAAGAAAAAACCGCTGAGGATATCTCCCCTAAAAAGACACAACAACAGTCGGCACTCAGTCAAAAAGAATTGGAGAAAAAACTCATGGCGCTTCCCAAAGAAGAAATAGAGAGAATAGCGGCTTTTGTGAATGATTTAAATGCTGTGGGTGAGGGCTCTGCTGTGTCACATGCTACATTCGGAAAGGGAACTGTCGTGAAAATTGACAAGAGGGGAAAATATATCCTAATCAGATTTAAGTTTGGTGGAGAAAAGAGATTCCTGTTCCCGGATGCATTCTTAAAAGGCTTTTTAAAGATGGAGTAAGGGGTTTGTCTCTCACACCTCTCACCCCTTAGCCTAAAGCGAGTGTAATGAGCGTCCTAAAAGGCTTTGCCCTAACCTAAAGCTCGCTTGCCCCCGTCCTATCATCCCCGCGACCACCTCGGGACCATCTCGGGACCACTAGATAGGAATAAGATACACAACAGATACGAAATAGATAAGAACTACTCCCTAATCCCCATGAGTAAATGTTGTGCAACCACACAACCAAAAATACATACAAAATTCATTCGGCAGAAAAAATAATCACCACTTAGATTCTCCCTAATCATAGCCCATATTTCGTCCCACGAAAAAAAATACAAAATAAAGAGAAAAAATAATGCCAACTATTTGTAAAATAGAAAGAAAAATACTACCTTTGCAGTCCGTTTATTATCCGAGTTTATAGGTTGTAATTGCGGGAGGTAAATGCTTGTATTTGTTCCGATTAGCCTCATTCAAAGCAAGTGTTGGTCTGCAATGAAAGCCAAATGATTAACAATAAAACGAAAAAATAAAGTGGATACGTTAAGTTTTAAAACCGTTTCTGTAAACAAAGCGACTGCGCAAAAAGAATGGGTGGTAGTAGATGCTACTGACATGGTATTGGGTCGTCTTTGCACACGTGTAGCTAAATTGCTCCGTGGAAAATACAAACCAAGTTTCACTCCGCATGTAGACTGTGGTGACAATGTAATTATTATTAATGCAGACAAAGTACGTCTCACCGGTAACAAATGGAATGGTAGAGTGTACTATCGCCACACAGGACACCCAGGTGGACAACGTGAATTTACTCCGGCTGACCTCTTGGCTAAGTCTCCAGAACGCTTGATTAAGAAAGTTGTAAAAGGTATGTTGCCAAAAAATCGCTTGAGCAGCCAATTGATGGGCAATCTCTATGTATTTGGCGGTGCAGAACACAACAAACAAGCACAACAACCAAAACAAATTGATATTAATGCATTAAATTAATTGAAAGCACATGGAACAAGTACATGCCTTAGGAAGAAGAAAAGCGGCTGTTGCCCGTGTTTTCGTTAACGAAGGAAGCGGTAAAATCATTATCAATAAAAGAGATTTACAAGTGTATTTTCCTTCTTCTATTCTCCAATATGTGGTTAAACAACCATTAAACACTTTGGGAGTAGCTGAAAAATATGATATTAAAGTTAACCTTTGTGGTGGTGGATTCAAAGGACAAGCTGAAGCTTTGCGTTTAGCTATCGCAAGAGCTTTGGTGAAAATTAATCCGGAAGACAAACCTGCATTGAAAGCAGAAGGATTCATGACACGCGACCCACGCGAAGTGGAACGCAAGAAACCAGGTCGTCCAAAAGCACGCAAACGTTTCCAATTCTCCAAACGTTAATCTTTATCCTATCAACAATTTCCATCTCTCAAACGAGGGGTGGAAATTAGTTGTTAAAAAAGCAAATAATCGTTTAGTATCTAAACCATACAGACTCCAACTAAACATAGGACTACTGTGTGGCTGATTAAACAGAATGTAAACAATTAAATAAAAAACAAAATGCCAAGAACTAATTTTGAACAATTATTGGAAGCAGGTTGTCACTTCGGACACCTGAGACGTAAGTGGAACCCAGCTATGGCTCCTTACATCTTTATGGAACGTAATGGAATCCACATTATTGACTTGAACAAAACTGTTGTGAAAATTGATGAAGCTGCTGCAGCGCTCAAACAAGTAGTTAAATCAGGTCGCAAAGTACTTTTTGTTGCAACTAAAAAACAAGCTAAAGATGTTGTAGCTGAAAGAGCAAAAGAAGTAGGAATGCCTTATATCACAGAACGTTGGGCTGGTGGTATGCTTACTAACTTCCCTACTATTCGCAAAGCTGTCAAAAAAATGGCTAACATTGACAAAATGACTGAAGATGGTACTTTTGACAATGTATCAAAACGCGAAAAATTACAAATCTCTCGTCAACGTGAAAAGCTCGAAAAGAACTTAGGTTCTATCGCTGATATGTTGCGTTTGCCTGCTGCTTTGTTTGTTGTTGACGTAATGAAAGAACACATTGCTGTACGCGAAGCTCAACGCTTGGGAATTCCGGTGTTCGGTATCGTAGATACAAATTCTGATCCTCGCATGGTTGACTATGTAATCCCAGCTAACGACGATGCTACTAAATCAATCGACGTTATCCTTGGTGCTTTAGTTGAAGCTATGAAAGAAGGTTTGGAAGAAAGAAAAATCGAAAAAGCTGATGCCGATGCAGCAACAGAACAAGCTCCTGAAGCAAAAGAACGTAAGACTCGTGTTCGCAAAGCACGCAACTCTAAAGAAGATGAAGCTGCTTTGAATGCACGCGCTGCTGAAAAATATGCTTCTAAAGAAACAGAAGAATAATTAATAAATTAAGAAAAATATTATGGCAGTAACTCTTGCTGATATAAAAAAATTACGTGACATCACCGGTGCTGGTATGATGGACGTAAAAAAAGCACTCGAAGAAGCTAATGGTGATTTTGAACAAGCAAAAGACTTGCTTCGTAAACGCGGACAAGCTATTGCAGCAAAACGCTCTGATAGAGAAGCTTCTGAAGGATGTGTTTTGGCTCAAGCTGTTGATGGATTCGGTGCTATCGTAGCAGTGAAATGCGAAACAGACTTCGTGGCTAAGAATGCTGACTTCGTGGCAATGGTTAAGAAAATCTTGAATATTGCACTCGAACAAAAGCCTGCTTCTTTGGAAGAATTGACCAACATCGTAGTTGATGGTCATACTGTGGCTGAAATGGTAACTGAACGTTCTGGTGTTACAGGTGAAAAAATGGAATTGTCTGACTATGTGTTCCTCACCGCACCGGTAGTAGATGCTTATAACCACAATGGTAATAAATTGGCTACAATCGTAGCTGCATCTGAAAGCTCAGCTGACCAATCTGTTTTGCACGGTGTAGCTATGCAAGTAGCAGCTATGTCACCTATAGCGGTTGATGCTGACGCTGTTCCGGCTGAAGTGAAAGAAAAAGAATTGAGCTTGGCTGTTGAAAAAACTAAACAAGACGAAGTAAATAAAGCTGTTGAAGTGGCATTGAAGAAAGCTGGCTTGAATCCTGCTCATGCTGATAGCGATGACCATATCGAAAGCAATATGGCTAAGGGATGGTTGACTCCTGAACAAGCAGAAATCGCACGTAATATCCGTGCTACTGTGCCTGCTGAAGCTGAAGCAAACATCAACATGAAAAAAGTGGAAATGATTGCTCAAGGTCGTCTTGCTAAATTCTTGAAAGAATCTACCCTCGTTGAACAAGTTTATGTAATGTCTGAAGATAAAGAATTAGTAAAAGATATTCTGAAAAAAGCTAACGTTACAGTAACTGCCTTCAAACGTGTTACATTGAATCAAGAATAATCTTTCACAAGATAAGAAGAAAAATCTCCACACCTGAAAAGTGTGGAGATTTTTTTATACCTTTGTTCCTGAAAAATACAATAATGAATGAGAAAGAAACTATTAGGAATATTTCTGCTTACGTGTCTATGTGTCAGTGCGCAAACGGTAATTTCAATCTCTAATCCGGATACATGGACCTATTCGCAAATGTCACAACATATAGGTGAAGTTGTAACATTCGAAACTCCCCTGTACATTACCAATAACTATTCTAATTCTTACTATGAAGTTTCTCCGAGAAGAATCTTTTCGCCAACTAATCAAGCTTTTCCATTAACGCCTGAATATAATGCGATTGTGGGCGCAAATTCCTCAGGCGTGATGCGCTTGTCGGGAGTCTCTGGTTATCATCGAACAGGAGAACGTATAGTGAGACTTACAGCAAAAGTTACATCATCTAATCAATTAACGGTGGTGGGGGATGTGCAGTTTGCCGGAAATACAAGAGAGGATTTATTAGAAGGACATGATGATATCGGAAATTATAATGTGAAAGTCTGTGCCTTAAATATGGAATATTATTTGGTAGACAATCTTGGCACCGGATATGGTGCAGATGATGAAACGCAGTTGGTGCGTCAGCATGCGAAGTTACTCAATGCTTTGGCGGCAGTAAAGGCAGATGTGTATGGACTTATGGAGATAGAACAGGGCCAAGCCGCATTGAGTAAGATGGCAGCCGCGCTTACATCGCGTTTAGGACACACTTACACCTATATTAACGATGGAGGCGCAAGCTCCGGAAGTTATACGAAAGTGGGATATATTTATCGTAGTGACAAGCTGACTACATTTGGACAATTACAACACATAGACAACCCTTCACCTCAAAAACGCAAGAAGGCGGCTGCCTTTGTCTTAAAGGAAAATGGAGAGAAATTTATTTTCTCATTGAATCACTTTAAAGCAAAGACAGGAACTGCCACAGGGGATAATAAGGATCAAGGAGATGGGCAGGGCTCACATAATGCAACACGTGTGAAGGAGGCAAGGGCTGTTGTGGATGAGGCAGAGGAATGGAAACGCTACTTTGCCGATGAAGATGTTTTGGTAATGGGAGACCTAAACGCCTATGCCAAAGAAGACCCCATCAAGGTGTTTTTGGATGCAGGATATATTGACCTTCATAGAGCGTTTCATGCCGACTCATCCTATTCGTATTCTTATAGAGGTGCTGTGGGATATTTGGACCACGCTTTGGCTAACCCTGCCTTATATAAGCAAGTCACCGGTATGACGGCCTACCACATCAATTCGGACGAACGAGATGCTTATACTTATGATAAAAGTACGGATAATACAATGTTTAGAAGTTCAGATCATGACCCTGTTATTGTAGGACTTTCGTTGGGAGGTAATGCTGGTACAGGAATAGATAGTTTCTGGAATAATCCGCCTGTCTCATGTTTGGTTACAGAACAACTCCCATTCATTATTCAACATGCGCAGGGTGGTCGATTGCGTATTTATTCTTTGATGGGCATCAATGTGGCAGAGGAAGAAATTAACTCAGAATATTATGAGTGTAAAGCCAAATTGTCACCCGGTATTTATATCGCAAATGTATATGGCAAAACGAAAGTAGTACAACTGAAAATTATTGTAAAGTAAATGGACGTAATCCTTCAAATACAGCAATTAAGAGAAGAACTCGAAAAGCATAATTATAACTATTATGTCTTGTCAACTCCAACCATCACTGACCGCGAGTTTGATGAGAAAATGCACTTGTTGGAACGTTTGGAAAAAGAAAATCCCGAATGTTATGATCCCACATCGCCTACACAGAGAGTGGGGAGTGACTTGACGAAAGAGTTCCGACAAGTGGCTCACCGCTATCCAATGTTGTCATTGGCTAATACATACTCAGAGGGAGAGGTGAGAGATTGGTATGAAAGGATTCGTAAGACGATTGAAGGACCATTTGAAGTCGTTTGTGAGTTGAAGTTTGATGGTACCTCCATTTCTTTGTATTATGAGAAAGGTGTTCTTACAAGAGCTGTGACTCGAGGCGATGGAGTGATGGGGGATGATGTCACGGCTAATGTTCGTACAATAAAAAGTGTACCTTTAAAATTGTGGGGTAATTATCCGGATTCAGTGGAATTTAGAGGTGAAATTTTAATGCCATGGGCAGTCTTTGATGCTTTAAATTTAGAAAGAGAACGTCAAGAAGAACCTCTATTTGCTAATCCTCGTAATGCCGCATCTGGTTCTATCAAACAACTAAATCCGGCTGTGGTTGCAGAGCGCAAATTGGATGCTTACATCTATTATGTGTTAGGCGAAAGCTTACCTTCCACCTTGCATTCTGAAGTATTGCACTATGCACGAGAGTGGGGCATGAAAACATCGGAGCATGTCAAGGTGTGTCATTCGGTGGAAGAAATCATGGAATATATTTCCTATTGGGACAAGCAACGTAAACTACTCCCGGTAGCAACTGATGGTATTGTTCTGAAGGTTAATGATGAGCGCCAACAGAGAATATTAGGCATGACGGCTAAATCTCCTCGGTGGGCCATCGCATATAAATTCCAAGCAGAAAGTGCTTGTACTCGACTCAATGAGGTGACCTATCAAGTGGGACGTACAGGAGCTGTCACGCCGGTAGCCAACTTAGACCCTGTACAACTCTCTGGTACAATTGTTAAAAGGGCTTCGCTTCATAATGCCGATATCATTGAGGCCTTAGATCTTCACATCGGAGACATGGTCTTTGTGGAAAAAGGTGGGGAGATTATCCCAAAGATTACGGGAGTTGATAAAGAAGCGAGATTTTTATTGGGAGATAAGGTCTCTTTCCCCCAAAAATGCCCGGAGTGTGGAGTCGCGCTGGTGCGATATGAGGGTGAGGCAGCTCATTATTGTCCGAATGAGACTTCTTGTCCTCCTCAACAAAAAGGTAAAATAGAACACTTTGTGAGCAGAAAAGCCATGCGTATAGAAGGTTTGGGTACCGAGACCATTGCTTTGCTCTTTCAAAATGGGTTGTTGAGGAATATAGCAGATGTGTACGACCTAAAAGTCCCTGATTTAGCTCGCTTAGAGGGATTAGGACTTAAGTCGGCTTACAAAATTAAAGAGTCATGTGAGGCGTCTAAAGAAGTTCCCTTTGAGAGGGTGTTGTTTGCCTTGGGAATACGCTTTGTGGGTGAAACTACAGCTAAGAAAATAGCTTATGCTATTCATGATATAGACTCGCTGATACAAGCTTCTTATGAGCAATTAATCGCTATCGATGAGGTGGGTGAGCGTATAGCCCGAAGCATCATGCTCCACTTTTCACAAGCAGAAAACTTGGAGATTATAGAACGATTAAGAAAGTATGGCTTACAAATGAAGATGGAGGAGGATAAAATTACACCGCAATCTACTATTTTACAAGGTAAATCTATTGTGATTAGTGGAACATTTTCGCTCCATTCACGTGATGAGTATAAGGAAATGATAGAGAAGAATGGGGGTAAAAACCTCGCTTCTGTCTCTGCAAAGACCGACTTTATACTGGCTGGTGAAAATATGGGACGGGCTAAATTAGAAAAGGCGCGTAAACTGGGTGTTCACATCATCAATGAACAGGAATTTTTGGAGATGCTGCAATAATCATGGCAAGGTTTCAGAAAATATCAATCAATGCCGGTTTCTCATGCCCGAATCGTGATGGAAGAGTCGGGAGGGGAGGGTGTTCCTATTGCAACAATCAATCATTTGTACCGGAATATTGCCAATCTCAAAAAAGCATTTCCCAACAAATTGAGGAAGGAATAGTCTTTTTCAAGCAGAAATACCCCAATCAAAAGTACATTGCCTATTTCCAGTCCTACACCAATACTTATGCTCCTTTAGAATCACTTAAAGCGATGTATGAGGAGGCTTTAAACTGTCCGCATGTCAAAGGAATTGCCATCGGCACACGACCGGATTGTGTGGATGATGATTTATTAGACTATCTTGCAACTCTAAACAACAGAGCTCTGGTGATTGTAGAATATGGGGTGGAATCCACTTCTGATCTCACCTTACAGCGAATCAATAGAGGGCATGATTATGCCTGTGCTGTCAGGGCTATACAACAAACTGCAGCAAGGGGTATTCAAGTGGTGGCACATCTTATACTCGGTCTGCCCGGTGAGGATAGAGACCTCATGCTGACACATGCCCAACGGCTTTCTCAACTTCCTCTTACAGGACTAAAACTCCATCAGTTACAGTTGATTAAAGGCACAAGAATGGCGCAAGAGTACATCCAATGTTCGGATGATTTCCGTCTGCTGACGGCAAGTGAATACATCGATTTGGTAATTGATTTCTTGGAATATCTCAACCCGGCTATTCATGTCGAACGCTACGTCTCTCAGTCGCCTAAAGAATTGCTCATTGCACCCGATTGGGGCCTCAAAAATTATGAGTTCACCAACCGACTCCGTAAACGGATAGCAGAACGCGAAACTCATCAAGGACGTCTCTTTAACCTTATGGCTGCCCGATAAAATCTGTACTTTCACCCCTGCTTATTGTGCCTGTCGCACATCCGTGCCCTCCCTTAGTTCTCCTAGAACCCTAGCATCTTCGCGACCATCTCGCGACCATCTCGGGACCACTAGATACAAAGCAGATAGGAACAAAATAGGAGGAAAATACTATAATAGTTTTTTCACAGGACACCCATGAAAGGCCATTCATTGGGAACTATAACACAACCCCTTTACGGCTTCACTTCTTGAGTGACCCTATACTCTTCTTCTCTGATTGACAGAGTTAATTGTTTTAAATGTATTTGTTGCAGGGGGAGTTGTTTTTCTAAAGAAAGAATCTCTGCACTTATACTATTTCTTAACTCCGTATCTCCTGTTCGATATTGTTGTCGTAAGTCAGACAAGCGCCCTTGCATACTGTTGATACTATCTTCTGTGAGTTGAAGTTCATGAAACAGAGTTAAGGCTTTTTCGCTTTGAAAATCTGATTCTTTCGTATAGATAGTCTTACTGTTAATGGCAAAAGTGAAGAGTAGAGAGTCTTTCGTGATGGTCTGTTTTTCTTCCGTAATCAGCGGTGCATGAATCTCCTTGTTCGTGTTATAGACCAACATTTGTGCTTTTTCTCTTAGAAGACTATCTGAAGGTGCAACATACTGTTTCTCATCTTTATACACAAAACTATACACAATCACTTTACCCTCTTCTTGTCGTCTGTCAGTCGCCCACCAACCTATCCCTTGAGTTTCGTCGATAGCCATCATGTAGTCATTGGCTGGAGAATTAAAGGGCATGCCGATATTTTCCGGATTCATAAACGTATCAGCAGTGTGGTTATAGCGTGTGATGAATAGGTCATATCCTCCCATGCTATTGGCGGTGGAAGCAAAATACATGGTCACTCCGTCTGACATGAGATACGGATACGAACAATTCTCTTGGTTCAATGGGTAGGGCAAGCGGTGTGGCTCTGTCCATTGGTCTAATAATTTTTCTGTGGCGTAAATAGCAATGCTGTCACCCATCTTACGTGATGAATATTTTCTGTCATTGCGTTGGTTGGTGTGGCTCACACCTCCATCCTCAAAGGCTAACTCACCGGCTTCCTCCGAGAGATGATAAGCGTTCAGAAATGCCTCTTTATCAGTGATGACGCTGTCTGTAATCACCACATCTTCCACCCTTTGCAGGTAGCGTTCCATGCGTTTGCAATACTCTATACGTTCTGCAATGGCAGTACGTTTTTGTTCTTCTTCTATGCTTTCTGCGTAAGTGGCATAATAGTCAGTCGCTTCTGAAAAACGATAGGTCAGTTCATGTAGCACCCCCATGTAGTAGTTGCGCAATGTATATCGCTCTCCTGATAGTTGAAAATGTACTATGGCTTGCTCGTATTGACCTAATTCATACAAGCAGCGAGCATAGCGATACTGGTAGAGCGAACTGCCGGGATTCTGGTCTGCCAACTTCTTGTAGAGCAGACTTGCTTCTTGATAACGTTGCTCATGAAATAATGAGGTAGCGTCATCCACCACATTGGCAGAGACAATACCTATCCATCCGCTTAACAACAATACAAGCCAATATCTACGCATAAATACTTCAAAATGTTCTTTTGATGCCACAAAAGTAGCAAAAGATAGCTGAAATGACAAATCACTCTCTTTAACTGATAGAGAATATGCTGGTGTTTGGATTGAATCATATTGTGAATCTCCAATTTTAGAAATGCAAACTCTGCCTGTTATAGCTTGTTAATTTACTTGTCTTGTACTATCTTTGCAATGTTTTTACTGCGTAAGAACTACACTTTGCTTATATTTAAGGTATGAATATTTGTATCGATCAAGGTAATTCTAAACTCAAAATGGCTGTTTTTGATAATGGTCATTTAGTAACTGACCATTTGTGTAGATCTAATCCCTTAGAATTATTCAATGAATTGTGTTCTTTATATCCGATAGAGAAGGCTATCTATTGTAGTGTGTCGGGTTATGATGAAGCGCTTGAAAGATGTATAAAGGAAAATGTAACACACTATGTGCGCATGAATATAGCCTTAAAGCTACCCATACAAAACGACTATGCCACTCCCCAAACCCTCGGACTCGATCGTGTGGCAGCTGCTGTGGGGGCTTATACGCTTTCTCCTGATCAAAACTTGTTAATTGTTGATGCTGGTTCGGCGATTACCTATGATTTTGTGAATAAAGAAGGTCACTTTCTGGGAGGAAACATAGCTCCGGGACTCAAGATGCGGTTGCGTGCCCTGCATGATTATACAGCTGCTTTGCCCTTGGTCAATGTTCCGGAAGAACCACTGCCTACCTTTGGCACCTCAACGCAACAAGCCATTGCAGCCGGTGTAGTCAATGGAATCAGATATGAAATGAATGGGTATATACAAGAACTTACTGCTAAATATGGACATATTTGCATTTTTTTGACGGGAGGTAATCTTTCCTACTTTCATAATCATTTAAATATGACTACCTTTGCAGAGAAGAATTTAGTGATGTATGGGCTTAACCGAATTTTAGAATACAATGCATAAAAAAATACTTATACTATGCGTGCTGTTAGGAAGTATTGCTTTGACTGCTGTAGGTCAAAACAACACAAATTCGCCTTATACTCGATTTGGATATGGTGATATACATAAAAACGCAGCAGGCGAATATCAGGCTATGGGGGGTACAGTGATGGCTATGAGAAGCAATCGTAGTATAAACCCTGCTAACCCGGCTTCTTATACGGCGGTTGATAGCCTTACATTTATGTTTGATCTGGGAATATCCGGACAGCTAACCCACTTCTCTGATGCATCTGGCATAAAGAATGTGGGAAATGGTAATCTTGAATATCTTACGATTCAATTCCCATTCACCAAATGGTTGGCATGTAGTGCAGGGCTTATTCCATATTCTTTTGTGGGCTATGAGTTCGCGCAGAACAACCAAGTCTTGATGCCTTCAAATCCCTCTTTACCTCCGGATACAATTACCTATACTTCCATGTTTTATGGTACGGGGGGAGTGAGTCAGGTTTATTTAGGACTCTCTTTTGAACTCTTTAAACATGTGTCCTTGGGAGCCAATGCCTATTATATGTTTGGCAAGGTGAATAATTTTCGTCAACTGTCTTTTGCTAATAGCGAATATGCTGCTGTATTGCAAGAGAACCGACTCACGGTAAGTGATGTTCGCTTCAGATTTGGAGCGCAATTCTATCACACCTTTGCAAAGAAGCATTATTTCAATTTGGGGCTTGCTTATGAGTTTAAGTCTAAATTAAATGGCTCGTTTAGTCAGATTGAAACCACAACATCTGATACAACGCAATACGGGATTGATGGATTTGATATTCCCTCTTATTATTCTGCGGGACTGGCTTATACCTATGACAATAGATTGACCATTGCTATGGATTACGCTTTGCAAGAGTGGTCACAAGCAAATTATTTCGGGCTAAAAGATAGTTTGGTGAACACACATCAACTGTCTTTGGGAGGAGAATATCGACATAATCCATTGGGAAATAAGTATATCGACCGTATGGCGTTCCGTTTGGGAGCTCATGTCTCAACCCCTTACATAAAAGAGATGGGAAACTCTCAAAAAAACTTTGGCATTACTTTTGGTATAGGTTTACCACTACGAAGTTCCAAGACACTCGTCAATGCCACATTTGAATATGGTAAGAAGGGAAATCTTGCGACGCTGAGAGAAGATTATTTTAAATTGACCATCAGTGCAAGCTTCAATGAATTATGGTTCTTTAAGCGAAAATTATAATATCACAAAATAAGGTTTAGT
The DNA here is from genome assembly GCA_017647145.1 of Paludibacteraceae bacterium. Taxonomy (GTDB): domain Bacteria; phylum Bacteroidota; class Bacteroidia; order Bacteroidales; family Paludibacteraceae; genus Gallipaludibacter. The sequence goes on along the minus strand of JAGCLD010000002.1, from coordinate 34,523 downwards.
ATGAATAAGAAAAAATTACTGATTATCATTTCTGCTGCGATGACTATGGGCTATGTAGCCGCACAGACAGCAGCTTCTGAAGAATGTTTAAGAAACATCTCAATGTTCACTGAGTCTGTGAAAAACAAACAGTTTGTTGATGCTGTTGAACCATGGGAAGCAGCTTATGCTGAATGTCCGGAATCTCACCTCGCTATCTATCAACAAGGTGTGAAGATATTTGAATGGAAGTTGTCTCAAACCAAAGATGCAAAAGAGATTGCTCAATTACGTGATCGTTTGATGGAGTTGTATGACAATCGTATAAAATACTTTGGATCTAACACGAAATATCCTACATCATGGATTTTGGGAGAAAAGGCGGTGGATTATATCAAGTATTCTCCGGAAGATAAATTAAAAGAAAATGCTTATCAGTGGTTAGAGACATCTATTAAAGATCGTAAAGATAAGTCTTCGTTTGCTGTGTTGCAAAACTTCGTCTTGTTGTCTATGAATATCTATAAAGCACGTCCGGAGACTGCTGAGAAGTTCATTAGCGACTATATGATGGTGTCTGAATGTTTGGATAATATTGCTGCTCAAGGAGGCAAATTAGCTCCTTATGTTCCGGCTTCTAAAGACTATGTCGATCATCTGTTTGTGTCAAGTGGAGCTGCAGATTGTGCAACTATGGATAATATTTTTAGAGACAAAGTGGCAGCTAATCAAGAAAACATCACGGTCTTGAATCAAGTGTGTGGTTTCTATGAAAAGATGAATTGTAAGGAGTCTGAAGTATATTTCTCTGCTTCTATTGCCGCTCATAAGATTAGTCCAAGTGCGAAGTCAGCTGCGGGTTGTGCTGCAATGACATTCAAGAATAAAGACTTCGAAGGTGCTATCAAATATTTTGAAGAAGCATGTGCATTGTCCGACAACGATAAAGATAAAGCAAACTATGAATATATGTTGGCTTATATCTACTACAGCGAAATCAAGAACTATCCGGTGGCTCGTTCTCACGCTCGTAAATCTGCTGAGTATGATCCTACTTCTGGTAGAGCAAGCATCTTAGTTGCTCACATGTATGCTGCTTCTAAACCTTATGATGACGCTGTGTTGAACAAAACTGTTTATTGGGTGGCTGTAGATGAATTGCGCAGAGCAAAACAAATTGACCCTACTTGTGAAGAAGAAGCTAACAAGTATATCAGTCTCTATAGTCGTCACTTCCCAACCAACGAAGAAATCTTCTTCCAACCGGAATTGGGTCAAGGTAAATCCTTCACAGTTGGTGGTTGGATTGGTGTAAGTACCACTTGCCGTTAATGAACTCTTTGAAGTTTAAGCATATTGTAAAAAGCATGGTGACACTTAGTGTGTTTGCCATGCTTGTTTTTTCATGTAAAAAGCAACAACCTGATAAGGTGGCTGCTGTGATAGACAGAGCGGCTATGCCGAGTCTTGAAGCTACTGATGTGAATACGGTTATTTCTGATTCGGGGATTACTCGCTATCGTATTATTTCTCCTGAGTGGCTGGTCTATGATAAAGCTGAAGAACCGTATTGGGATTTTCCCAAGGGCATTCTGTTGGAGAAATTTAATGCGCGCCTTGCTATTGATGCTACTATAAAAGGGGATTATGCACGTTATAACCAGAATCCGCAGATATGGGAATTAAGAGGTAACGTCTTTGCAATAAATCAAGAAGGAGAGCAGTTCCAGACTAATTTGCTCTATTGGGATCAGAAGACAGAACGTATCTATTCTGATAGTCTTATTACGATTACTCGTGCGGCTTCTATTATTGTAGGTGTAGGTTTTGAATCCAATCAGTCAATGACTCGTTATACTATTCGTCAGCCTAAGGGAGTTTTCCCTTTTTCGGATGAAGAAGAAAGGGATAGCATTAGTCAAAATCTGCCTACAACGCTGGCGAGTGATAGCATTAAGTAACTATATCAGATGGTAGCTGCAAGATAAAGATTTTAGGACTGTCTGACAAGACTTTTCTGGTGTATATCAGTTATTCTCAATCGCAGTATTTATGCGGTTGAGATTTCTTTTTATTTGTATTGTTGCCCGCTAAAATCTTTACCCATGCTTATTCTGTCTGTCGTACAGCCCCCGTCCTAGTTTCCCTGAGTCTTAGTGCCCTAGTCTCATCCACCTCTTCCCAACACACTAATCCGCAATGTTCCCACCAGAAACATTGCGGATTATGTTTTTAGAGTACGCAAAAGAGGAAAACGCATAATAACGTAATTTATTGTAACGAAACGCCCCAAACGTAACGAAACGTAACACAGCGCTTTTCGGATGTTGTATCTTTGCAGTGTTGTCCTACGACGTATTCGTAGCATAACAAAGCGTTCTTTGACATTTTGTTAAATACCAATTATTTATCACTATCCGACAAGAAAAACGTGCAGTGCTTGCGTGCTATGCCAATAGTTGTATCAGTTGCTGTGCGTGTGTACTTGTTTGAATTTGTTTTTGTGATAGAATGTGAGTGATTATGCCTTCTTCGTTGGTGATGAAGGTGGTGCGTACAATTCCCATGTAGGTGCGTCCCATCATTTTCTTTTCTTTCCAGACTCCAAAGTACTCGGCCATCTGGTGCTCACTGTCGGCTATTAGTTGGAAGGGTAGTTGCTTTGAGTTAATGAATTTTTGGTGTGACTTTTCGCTGTCTGCACTGATGCCGATTACTCCATATCCCATTTGTTTGAGTTGTTGGTAGTCGTCTCTAAAGCTGCATGCTTCTGCTGTACAGCCGGAGGTGTTGTCTTTTGGGTAGAAGTATATGATCCACTTCTTCTCTTTTTGTTCGGATAGTTGGAATGCTTGTCCGTTTTGGTCGTTTCCTAATAAATCTGGAACTTTATCTCCTATTTGTAGTGCCATGTCGGGGTATATTTAGTTGTTGGTTTCGTATATTTTCAGTGTATAGAGCCCGAGTCTTACTTTCAGCCAGTTGGCCACTTTTTGTGCTGTTAGTGTGTCAGTTGGCTTCTCGTGCCAATTGATAAATAAAACGGGAATGGTGTCTTGTTGGAGAGTTTCTGTTTGTGTGTATATGGCATTCGCGACTGAGAAAGACTGTATTTCCGGGTATTGTACGTTTATTTCGGCGCCTATCTGCTGAAATTCTTTGGTTGTGTTGTTGATGAGGCTTAACTGTTTTTCTAACTCTTGAATAATGGAGTCACGTTGTGCTAATTGTTCTTCTTTATGTTGGAGTAAATCACTGATAAGTGTCGATTGTGTTTCGATGTCGTAAGATGAGCCTAATTGTTTTATTTCCAATTGTGCTTTCTCTAAGTCATATTCTTTGAGTAGTTCTTTGAGGTGTTCTACTTGTACGGGTGTGAGTTGTTTTCCTACGAATGATAGGTGTATGCTCGGGTGTTTTTTGTTAAACTCTCTTCGTGTATTAACTATTTCTACGTCTTGATAGAAGGGGTCGTCTTGTATGGCTGCTACATATTTAATGGCCGATGAGTTGAATGAGGCTTCTTTGATGGTTCTTATGGCAATGAGTACGCTGGGTACAATCACAATGACCGCAAACAGAGTTAATACCCTTTTTACTAATTGTTGTCTGCTGGGGTCAACGTAGGAGGCCATGGGGAAATGAAGGTATCTCACCATGAGGAATGTAGCGAGCGCAATAAAGAATGAGTTTATAAAGAATAGGTAGAATGCCCCAATGAAGTAAGTCCATTGCGTTGAAGCAAGCCCGAATCCTGCCGTACAAAGTGGTGGCATGAGCGCTGTGGCAATGGCAACTCCGGATATGGTGGTGATGGCTTGTGACTTTCGTGAGAGGGCAAGTATGCCTGCTGCACCACCAAAGAAGGCGATGAACACATCGTAAATCGTGGGGGTAGTGCGCGCTAAAAGCTCAGATTGTGCATCACTCAGAGGGGTGATGATAAAATAAGTGGTGGATGCAATTAGACTGATGAGTACCATTATACCCAGATTCTTGAACGAGTGCTTAAAAAGCGTGATGTCCATTGTTCCTACGGAGAGCCCTAATCCGTTGATAGGTCCCATGAGTGGGGAGATAAGCATTGCTCCAATGATAACAGCAGTAGAGTTGACATTGAGTCCAACAGATGCGACAATGATGGCAAACGCCAGCATCCAAATATTGACACCTTTAAATTCAATACTTTTTTTGATGGAATCAATGGTGGCTTCAATGTCAGTGTCTTCGCGAATGTTGGTGAGTAAACTGACTTTGCTGCGTAATGTACGCCATAATATTTTTATCTTTTCTCTCATGGTAGTGAAACGTAATGGAGGTACATTTTGTTCGATTTTTAGTTTATTCGATCAGGATTACCTCTCGGTGTAGTTGTATGCCAAATTTCTCGTATATGTCTTTGGTGATAGTGTCAGCGAGGTGTAATATGTCATTTCCACTTGCATTTTCTTTATTGACCAATACGAGGGGTTGTGTTTCGTGTACAGCAGCCGCACCTATTTGTTTACCCTTCCATCCGGCTTGGTCAATGAGCCATGCTGCCGGAACTTTCACCCTGTTGTCCGGGAGTATGAAGTGGGGTAGCTTGTCCCATTTGTTTTGTAACTGTATAAATTCTTCGTTGGTGATAATGGGGTTCATAAAGAAACTTCCGGCATTTCCTAACACTTTAGGGTCTGGTAGTTTTGCATTGCGTATGTGCAATACAGCTTCACGCACTGTCTGGAGAGAGACTTTTCCTAAAGCATTGACCATGGCTTCCAGTCCTCCATATTCTAAGTTATAGTGGGGACTGAGACTCAGTCTGTAGCTTACTGATGTGATGATATATTGTTCTTTCCATTCTGTTTTGAATCGGCTGTGTCTGTATCCGTAGTCTAATTCATCAACATCAAAAGTGCATGTTTCTCCGGTCTCAATTTCTATGCATTCCACTTGTTCTATGATGTCTTTAGCTTCTACTCCATAGGCACCGATGTTTTGAATAGCACTGGCTCCAACTTGTCCCGGTATTCCCGATAGGTTCTCTGCTCCGTACCATGTGTTTTTGACGCATAGTGCGACAAAGTCATCCCAGGTTTCTCCGGAACCGACTTTCACGACAATAGAGTCATTGGTTTGTTCTAGTATGCTGTACCCCTTAATAATAGAATGGAGTATTACACCATCAAAGTCATTTGTGAAAAGTAGGTTACTTCCACCGCCAATGCAGAATATAGGGTGGTCTTTAGTGATAGTATCTTTGAGTAGGTTCTGTAGTTCTTCAACAGACTCGAACGAAGCAAAATAACTTGCTTTCACATCTATGCCAAAGGTGTTGTATGGCAATAGGGATATGTCTTTTTGTATCATATAATCCGGTGTTATTTAGAAAGCGAAGATAGTGTATTTTTTTGAGATGTACATGATGTGTGGTGTCGTTTTTAAAACAAAGAAACTCGCTGAGCTGTTCAGCGAGTTCCTTCGTTTGTAGGGTTTGTATTCTTTATTTCTTAAAGAAATTGAAGTTGTAAACCAACTTAACACCACAGTCAAAGTATCCCATCTTATCAACGTAGGATTCTGTTACAGAGAACAGGTCAACGATTGCTTGTGGATTACTTGGGTTTTCACCTGGTTTTGTGGTTACTTGAATCAAGCTTTCGAGGCTTGCATCGTTTTTGTAGGTGTCAAGTAGAGAGTAGTTAGCAAATGCGCCAATACCGAATGAGTTTTTGTTTTTGAGTGTCCATTCGTAACCGATTTCAGCAGTGAGCATCAAGTTAAATTTGCTATTATCCCATTTACCTTTGGTTTGGTCGTCTGTTACCATACCGGTGATGACTTCGTTAGGAACTACAACGCTGTAGTCAGTGAAGTCAGCCACTACGTTTGGATTAGTAACTTTTTGTGAATAATGACTGAATACTGGTAAAACAACTTTAGGACCAAAGTTAGCGAACAATCCTTTGTAGAGTACTGTTGCCATGATTGGAATTTCCACTTGAAGCTGTGCGTCATTTTCTACTACTTTGTCAGCTGTTACTGTGTAGTTGATGTTGTCACCGTCAACGTCTGTGATTGAGTATTGGTCGTTGATACCAGATTTAGCACCATTGGCCATGTAACCTACAGATACACCCGTACGGATTCCCCAATAAGCAGCTTCAGGATTTTTCTTTTTGAAATAATAAGCATATTGAAGATCAAGCAATGCGTTGTAACCAGCATTCCATTTACCGTTTTCATTGTTGGTGAAGTTTTGCATCAATGAAGCAGTACCTCCTCTAACACCGATAGAGAATTGATGGAATCCTTTTTCAACGAGAAGTTCTTCCAATTTGGCTTGTGCTACAGAGTCAGGATTTTCCACTTGTTCTTCTTTAGGCATGTAAACGATAGTTCCGCTGCTTTGAGTGTCAGGTGTTCTGTGTTCGATTTCTCTTTTTGTGGCTGGAGCAGGAGCAGCTTTAGGAGCAGCACCACGCACTTGGTTGAGATTTTTCACTACACCGCTATTGCTGATGAAAGCATCCACTTTGTCAGATCCAGAAGCTTTTGCTTCAGGAGTGTTTACAAAGAGGGTATTGTTTTTACCATCTAATTCCCCTTGGAATGTGTATGTTCCGTCGAGCACTTCGGTAGCAGGTACCCATGAGTAGATTTCTTTCAACAAGATACCATTAGGATAGTTTTTAGTACCCACTTGCATTACAGAATAGTAGCGGTTTTTGCACCATTCAGGAATACGTTCTCCAGTGCAGTAGCGATCAGCAGTAAGTTTCAGTTTTACTTTGTCATTTAAATTGCATTCTGCAATACCACCGTGTCCTATACTTACTTCCGCTGTGAGTGAGTCGCTGTCAATAACGAAGTATTTGTCCTTGCTCCAGTTGGTTTGTGCACTTTCGTCTCCTTTCTCATTAACGTATTGAGCAAAGACTTTCAAGTCGTCATTAGTGCGGAGTATGTATGGGTTTTCTTTAGAGCCGTCTCCGCCCGAGAATTGGGCGAAGCAGGCTGTTGAAGCCAATAACCAAGCGGCTACGGCAATGATTCCCTTTTTCATATAATTATTTACATTTGTTTTCATATTCATTTCCTCCTCTTATTTTACGACAAACTTCAATGCATCTTTCTTTTGTTGGCGTGTTACACCTACCATGTAGCAACCTTGACGATTAACTCCCGGGAGTGTGTATGCGCTTTGTCCTTGTACTTTCGTCTGGTAAAGTATTTGTCCCATCATATCGTAGATGCTGATTACAGCTTCTTCGTCTTGAGCCAAGCCATAAACAATCACTTCTTCGCCAGTGGTAAGGATGTTGCTCTTAAGAGCGATTTTAGCCGGAGCTTGTTTACCAGAGAATACAATAACTTGTGAACGCATTTGTCCACCACAGATGTTAGCACCTTCTGTTTGTGGAATGTTGATAACTGCGTAGTAGTCACCAGAACCGTTGAATGATTCACCGATTGTGTAATAGAATCCTGTTTTGCCAGTGTATTCATCATCACCAGTTGCGTTTAATACATCTTCAACGTTGTCAACAGTGTTCACCACTTTGTACCATTTCACATCTTCTTCTGTGAAAGAATATCCCTTGTCGTTCAATGCTTTTACGTTCACCATTAACAACCAGTCGTATTTATTGATGGCTTCAATGTTGGCATATTCGGTGAAGTTGTCAGCTGTTGGAGTTTTAGCTGTGAGTGTGATTTCTTGTGAGTAGATAGTAGTTCCACAAGAAGTTTCAGCAGCGTAACGGATAACAGAAACTTGATCAGGAGCAGATACTTCATTGTTGTATGGAGCAAATGTTCCGTCTGCTTGTTTGAGTTCCCAACCAGAGTTTGTAATAGTCATGTGTAAATCAGTGAGAGACGCCTCTGTGAGTTGCATGATTTCATCTCCGGTAGCTTTAATGTGTAAAGTATCACCGCAGACCGCTTCAGGTGCAATTGTATATTGAGCTAAAACAGGTTCTACATAAACTTTGATGTCATAATCATAGCGGTAGATAGTAGCGGCATTGTATTCAAATACAGTCCATACTTCGTCTTTGTTGATTGTAACATCATCTCCGTGAGTTGCGTCATACAATGTACCTGCACAAACAGTGTCTAAAGTTACTTCTGTGATAGTGTCAGCCGGATTAACAGCGAGGATGTTGTCAGTTCCGTAGAGTGTCAAGTCACCACACTTAGAATCAACTACTAATGAATAGCGGATTGTGAGTTCTGTGAGTTCATAAGCCAATGGGTCAGTAGAGAGCGCTTTGTAAGTGCCATTTTCGTCTTTTTGTTCCCAGATGATGCTATTTACAGTCAATACATCAGCAGCAGCGTTATTAGCGATTGCAGCTTGGAGGTCTGCGTCAGCAGCAGTTACGTCAAGTGCAAGACCTGCTTGTGCAACGATGGTTGTCAATTCAGTCCATGCTGGAACTACAGGTTGTTTCCATGTAACGAGGCTGAAGTCATATTGGTTGATCTTGTCATTCAAGTATTCGAATTCAGTCCATGTGGTGTCCGCATTGATGGTAACATCATTTCCGAATACAGGGTGGTAGGATGTTCCAACGCATACAGTGTCAGCCACAGGAATAACAGTAGTGTCAGCCGGATTAACAGTGAAGGTTTTTTCTTCTCCATATAGAGTAGTAGCACCACATTTAGCATCCAATACTAATCCGTAACGGATGGTAAGAACTTTGAGGTCATAAGCCAATGGATTTACAGAAAGCGCTGCGAATGTACCATCTTCAGCTTTTTGTTCCCAAACGATATCGTTAACAGCCAACACATCAGTAGCAGGGCTTCCTGTGAGTGTTTTCAATTCGTTAGTGGTAGCAGTTACGTCAAGCGCAAGACCTGCTTGTGCATTGATTGTAGAGCTGAGGTCTCCCCATGCAGGAACAGTAGGTTGTTCCCATACTTTATATTCATAAACATAGATAGAGTCTTTCAGCGTTGTGGCATTGTGTGTCAAGTTAAACACGGTGTCATTCCAAGTGGTGTCAGCCTTGATAACAACGTTTCCAAGTCGTCCTTTGATAGTTGTTTCTTCACAAACAATGTCTGTGATAGTTTTTGTTTCGCGTAGAGGCTCAGCAGCAGAGAAGGTAAATTCTTTGCTTATTCCACTTGATTCACAGTCAGTAACGAATTGATAACGTAATGTTACTTGAGTAGTCTTCGTATCTAACAAGTCGTTATTCAATGGTACGTAATCATTGATAGTTGGGTTAAGAATTTTCCATTTAATTTCAGTTACTTCGGCAAATATAGAGTCAGCAGAAGTATATGCTTTAAATTCGTTCATCAAGGCAGTTGTAGTAGCAGTTACGTCAATAGCTTGACCAGCAACAACCACAGGAGCGTTAGTGATAGCGAATTTATTGAGAGGCACAACGTATGGAGTGTGTTTTACACGTACTTTATGAATGATGATAGAGTCGCCCAAGAGTGTGAGAGGTCCATCCGTATAAGTGTAGCGTACACTGTCCACCAATGTGGTATCTTTGTCGATTACATAGGTCAATCCTGTGTAAGTAACAAAGTTGTCAATACCTTTACATACGATAGTGTCAAGAATTAAAGTATCACGTTGTGTAGGCAAAGCATCAACCAATTCAGCTTTCAAGTGTACATCACCATTAGTAGAAGTCAACTTGATAAACATTTGAGGCCATCCCATTTGTTCCATGAAGTTGCGGTCAATAACTTTGTACTTCGCTTCAGATGGAGCAAAATCATAACTAAATGATTGGAACTCTTCTCCACCACATTCAAAGAAGATAGCAGCAGAAGCAGAAACACTATTAGTGGTGAGGTTAGTCACGTTCAATTGCATGTCTTTGTCTGGGCTATTGCGGAGAGTATCCAACTCAACATAGTACCACAAAGTTTGGTCAGCAGGGTTAGTGTTACCATTTACCCAATCATAGAAGATAGGAGATGAGCAAGTTTCACCACGTTTGTCAGAGATGTCCACGCGGAATGTGATATCTTGATTAGCCGTTACTCTAATCCATGCAGAGTCCACACCGAGGTTGTTGATTTGTTGTCTTTCTGCAACGTTTACATGTTTTTCTCCTGCACCCAAAGTGATGATACGTTCAGTCATTTGTGTAGTAACCGGACATTCAAATGCTACTTCAGCTTTGATTTCAGCAGTAGCAGCTGATGTGTTGGTAACAGTCAATGTAGCATCACCACTGGTGAAGTTTTGCAAGTATTTCACGCTTACAGCATACCATTTTTCACCTGCTGCTTGAGCAATATCCGTGTTATATTCCATTGGAATAGCACCGTCGCAAGCAGTGATAGGAGTTATGGCAGGTTCCATGTATAGGTTAGCATAGATGCTGTCATCTTCAGCGGTATAAAGTTGGATATAGATGGTATCAGGTTTTAAGCTTGCGATGGTAGCATACTCAATGTTCTTTTCTTGAGCAGCAGATGCTCCCAATGTAGCAGAGTAAGTTTCCATAGCTTCAGCATCGCAGTTAGCATAGATAGTAGCTTTTACGTTACCAGCTTTACCGTTTTTATTTACGATACCGATAGTAGCAGCAGTACCCGGATTGTTTTTGATAGTAGTCAAATCAATCTTATACCACATAGTTTGACCCGCTTTTTGGGTATATCCACTGTTCCAAGCAAAGTCTTTACCTGTCATGCAAGACAAACCTTCATTTTCTTTTTTGAGGTTAACTTTGATTTGGATGTCTTGGTTTGTGTTAACAGAGATGTACACATATTGAATGTTTTCATCCAAAGATTCCAACATGTCGCGTGTGATTGCTTTTGTGATTGTACCTCCGGCAGCCAGGGTTGTAGTGCGTGTACCGGCATTTATGCCCGGGCATTCAAATGCAATCTCGCTATCGATAGTAGCTTGAGCTGCACCTAAGTTAGTAACTACGATTTCAGGAACGGTGTCGCGCATGGTCAAGATAGGCAAGATGTCTATTTTGTACCATTGTTTTCCATTAGCAGCCAATTGTTTGTGACCATTTTCTAAGTCAAAATTGATTGCTTTAGCCAAGTCACAATCATTAGGAGTCGCTGTTGTTGGAACCAATTCAGCAGATATGCGAATGTTTTGTGTGGTAGTTACACCCACAAAAATAGTATCAGAAGCTAAGTTAGCATACAATCCGCGTTCTACTACTTTAGTTTGTGTTGCACCAGCCGCAATAGTTCTTGTAGCGTCAGTAGTAGCCGCACATGGGCATTCAAATGCCATAGAAGCTTGGATAGTAGCAGTGGTGCTTCCCAAGTTTTCAATGGTTAATTGAATATCTTTGTCGTTATTGGCAGTGGCTTTAGCATCCTTGATAGGAATAGCATACCATAGGGTAGTTTCTTTGTTTTGCCATGCGCCAGTGTTCCAGTCAAACACTTTAGCATCCTTACAAGCATTACCTTCAATTCTTTTCTTCAGACGAGCAGAGAAAATAATGTTTGTGTTCGTGTTCAATTTCACCCAGATATAGTCAGTTCCGGTTGGAATTTGTTTGATAAGGTTTCTTGCCAATTCTTTCACCAACACTTGGTTAGCTCCTAAATTGATAGAGCGTGACATTGAAGAAGTATATGTTTCAGTCAATACAACTTCAGCGGTGATATTAGCAGTTTTAGTAGAGGTGTTAGAAAGTGTAAGTTCAGCCAATTTCTTTCCGTCAGTGAGTGAAGCAACAGGAACTTTATACCATTGTTCTCCATAAGCAAGGTTGTATTCAGTTTCCAATGCGAAGTCAATAGCCGTACCAACAGTTTTAGCCGGTTGCACTTCAGCATCTACAACATTAGCTTTGAGTGTAATTTTTTGGTCGGTAGTTAATTTTACATACACTTCATTGCTTGACACCATGTCTAAGAATGCGCGGTCAAGTTTTTTAGTTTGTGTTGCACCTGCCGCCACTTTCATATTGTTGCTTGTCAATCCGGAGCTTGGGCAGTCGAAACTAACACTTGCGTCAATGTTAGCAGTAGCAGCACCTAAGTTGGTGATGGTGATTTCCACTGTTTTTGCAGGATTGCTTTTAGCCTCTGTGATGTCAACGACATACCATTTAGAAGAAGCAGTTTGTGTTGTACCAGCATAGTTGAACTGAGGAGCGTTCATACATTCGAGGTCTTTTTCTCCCGGTTCAACAGGTTCTGCGGCGAACTTCACAGGGTTGTCAGATTTCAAAGCGATGTACACTTCTGAAACATTTAAGGCTTCAATCGTAGAGCCAGACATGTTCATTGCATAATTTTTTGTAGGCAGAATCGCTTTGCTTGTAGGATCATTCAAAGAAGTGAGTGAACCCAGCATGATAAATGGTTCTGCTTCGATATTTGCAGTAATAGAAGTAGATAAGTTGTTCAAATAGAGCAACACGTCATCCCCTTCAGGGACAGCACTCAAGTCTACTTTGTACCACACAGTTTCGTTGTTGCCCGGGTGTTCATTCCCTGCAGCCCAATCGAAATCGATGGCATCCGACGCGGAGGTACCCGTGCCGGCGAACGCCAGAAAGACGCTCATGCACATCGTCAAAAGAAGTGAGTTAAGTCTTTTCATTTGCTTAAGTTTTTAAAAGTTGGTTTATATAATTGATTATTTGATAAATATTCTTGTTTGCGTTTGTCCCTTTTGGGTTGCCATTCTCACGATGTAGTGTCCAGCAACCGAAAGTGAGAATGTAGTAGTGTTTTCTTGCATGGTTACGTTCATCACTTGTTCTCCCAGTAGTGAGTACACTTGCATTTGTGCTCCTATTGGTCCTTGCACTTGTATATTTTCTCCCGTATTAGCTATGGTAGGAACTACACAGAGTTTGTTTTCTCCATCAATCAATGATGTTACTACCGGTGCTTTTACATGCAATTGTATTTCTCTATCACATTCGCCATCTTCACGGATGGTGATAGGGAAGTTTCCGTATTTATTAATCACAGCTTGATCTTTGTAGATGAAAGGCAGTTCAGATGCAGCTACGATCATTGTGTCATATTCCGCCTCCGGTTTTGTGATAGTCAGGTTGTAGGTAGTGAACAATATTGAATCTGTCCGTGAGATGTAGAAAGTGTCCAGTACCGTAGTACTTGCGTAGAAAGATTGTTCAGCCAGGTGTAGTCCTTTTCCCTTACACATGGTGGTATCGATTGTATTTTCAACCGTTTTATAGGGTGCGATAAAGAACACACGTCCTACAGCCTCAGTGTAGAAGTGGAAGTACAATGAGTCTTTATTGTCGTACGCACTTTGTAGGATGCTCATGTCTGGTATCCACACTTTAGTAGAGTCGCTTAATACGACAGAAGCTACCACTTCCGTAGTAGCACAACTTCCCTTTGTCAATTCCACGCGTACTGGTTCTTTTTTGTTTTGAATCCATTGTACCGCCATCGGTTTGGGTTTTGCAGTGTAGGTGAGCATGTAGTGGTTATCTTTTTCGGATAGCACATAAGGTATTTTGTAGTGCACCGGCATGGGATAGTCACATGTGGAGTGGTGTCCTTCGTTGTATGAAGTGAAGATGGCACGTCCACTTGCACCATTCTTCGGTGCGACGCGTATATTTACGCTCATTTGTTCTGCAATAGATCCCATGCTTCCTGCAGCGTCCAACTTTGCTTGTATGTCATCTGAAGAAAGATTGTATGCACTATTTTTTCCGATGTTTACTGATAAGATGGAAGTGTCGGATGTACATGTAGGGAAGATGTCAAAGTGTACACCTCCTGTAGAGAACCAATAGGCAGTGATACCCTTTTTGATGTCAGCCAATTTAGCAGTAAACCATATGGTGTCATTAACGATTATGTCAGTTCCGTAGCTGAAAGGCGTAGAAGCTGTTTTGCAGTCGCAGTAGAAATAGGGAGTTTTAATGCCCAATGTTTCAAGACATTCTTTTTCTTCCTGACATGTTTTGGGGTTTCTACATAGAATTCCCCCAATTATGTCATCAAAGATTCCAGCCGATGCTTTGCTTGTTGTGAGCAAAGTCATCATGATGATGTATATTAATGTTATCTTTTTCATATTCAATGCTTTTCTCTGTAGCTTAGTGTGGATGAATGCTGTATTAATAATTGATTAATTTTACAGTTTCTCCATCTTCACCTTGCATTACATACACTCCTTTTGGGATGTGTACACTTTGAGGTTGTGAAGATAGTAAATATATCTCTTTTACACAAACGCCTGTGACGTTAAAAATGTTTACTTTTTGGTTTTTTTCTGTGGAAATTTCAACACCATTTGTTGTATTTTTCCATGAAATGTTTGTTTTTTGTGTTTCGTGTAGTCCGGTAGAAGCTTCCACTTTAGGTTCTACAGTCAATGTTCCTGGCAGTTGATTTACGAATCGTAGGAAGATATAGTCTTCATCATCGTAGTAGCTCCAGAATAGAGTAGTGTTTTTTTCCACCCAAACGCTATCTTCTCCAGCAGCGAGAGAGTAGGGTGAAGGAGCCAATACGTGTATATTGTCATGTGTGAGATAGAAGTCACACGCATCTGCTACATATACAGTCACTGCGGCATCCCCTTTCCATGTGAGTTTCACGTCTTTATTCATCCAGTCTGGGATGTAGATTTTATACTTGAGTCGTGCGTTAGCAGGTATTTCAGTTGTAGTGTTGAGTTCAATAAACTGGCTTTCGGTGTGGCAGTTTTCTGTCCATTCGGTGAGGGATAGTTGTCCGTCTTCCGGTATGTTAAATCTCACATATAGTGTTCCGTCTAAAGAACGTTTTGCCAGCTCTTTCAGTTTGTCCGGACGTAGGTCGTAGTGGGTGATGTCTTCTCCTTTAGGTCGGCTTACAGTGAAACTGTCTATGAGCGTTTCATCCGGGTTTTTAGGGTCAAAGAAGCATGAAGTTCCCAGGTACACTTTCAGGTTTGATGCTTGTGACCACACAAAGCGTACGTAATTATTCGTCCATTGTTTCACCGGTATGTTCAGCACTGCGTCTGCGTCAGCCGTTGTCAAGTTGGTAGTTTGGTTGAGTTCCAGTCTTGGAGTAGAACCAAGACATACTTCAAAACGAGGGTCCATCACGAAGTTGAAGGTGTATGTTTCCACATTTCCAGCTTCCGCAGTCACTCTGATTTGTGCAAATCCCGGTACCCCTTTTGCTTGTTCAATAACAATAGTGGCTTTTTCGTCATTAGCTATGGCGGTTACTACGGGCAGTTTGCTCACTTGTGTTCTGTAGCTTACTTCACCTGCAGTGAGTGTAAAGGCTTTACCGTCTATGGTCACTTCTTTGAGTGTGGCATCCTTGCTTCTTCCCGCGATCAAGTTTAAGGTGTAGGTCTGTGTGTTTCCAGCTTCAGCCGTTACTGTGATGGTCGCTTTTCCCGGTATGCTTGTTACCTGTGTGATTTCCACAGTAGATGAACTTGCGTTGGCAGTAGCCGCCACAATAGGCGATGTGGTAGTTACTTCAACATCGTTGTACACGGCAGTTTGTGGTAAGAAGTTTTCTAATGCAACCCCATCAATGGTAATGCTCTTCAGGGTTGCATCTACGTTTCCTGTGCTTGTTATGGCAGAATTCTTCAAGATGTAAACTTTTTTGCCGAATGTAAGTTCGGTACCTTGACGGTTGAGTGAAGGCTTTTCTCCGTTGTAGGCATCATATACGTAGGTGGCATTTTGCCAGCTCTTCAGCATGTTGGCGCGTGTAGCCCCTTGTGGGAATACAGCAGTGATGGTGAGTGTTTCGTGGTCGATCATCGCTTTGAATGTTTGATCGCCGTAGGTGAGTATTACTTCCTTCAAAAGGCTGATTTCCTGGTACTCTTCAATTTTTAGGACTCCTTCTTTTTCTGCATATAGGCGCACATATAGTTCAGTTTGGTAAATATCGTTAATCCATTCCGATGTGCGTGACGGTTTCATGGTGATGGTGTCCTTAGGCATGGTAAATTTATCACGGGTAAAGGCATCTTTTGTGAGTCGGCAGGTTGTTCCGTCATAGAAATCCAAACTTCCTTCTCCTTCCCATGTGATTCGATATTGTTTGTTAATCCATTCTCCGATGGGCCAAAGGTGTACATATACAGAATCTTCCGGTGCTACGCGTAGTGATGTGTTTAGTCCCAAGGTGTTGACATATTCGCTACATTGTGCATTGATGGATTTAGAAATAATATCCACTGCAGCTTGTCCGTGGTTCACTACTCGTACGTATGCGGGTATGGCATAGGTCACACCTTGATTGTAGAGCATGTCACGGTAGTTTTTGTCATAGGTTACTCGATAGAACATACGTCCTTTGTCATCATATTCCTTGCTTGGTACTTCTTTCATAGGGAAAGAAAGTCCATATTGGTCAGCGCTAAGTAACATTTTTGCTACCAGCGAGTCTTCATATACACCCGGTGTACAGGTCAGGTCAATCCATATTTCCGGAGCTTGTGCGGTAGTATCTTCCGGATAATAGTAGATGGTGAGTGGTAGGAATGCGGTAGTTGATGTAAACCAGTATTCACCTTCAGCAAAAGTACCACTGTACTCCGCTTCCACTTCTATGGCTTTTGTACATGATTCACCTTCGTATGCCCATAAAGCGCTACACAAGGTAAGTCCTAATAAAAGTAAAGTAAGTTTCTTCATTCTTTATGTTATTTAGTTGTTTCTATTTCTTTATTTATATAAATCTTACTATTTAAGACAATTTAGGTCAACTTGTTGTCAATTAAAGTCAATTTTTTAGAATACAAAAATACGCTGCGTTACACTTGCTACAAAAATAGATAGAAATGTATTAAATATATTGGTGTCTATGCTGAACGATGTTCATCATTTGATAAACGTCTTATATTATTATGCTCAAGCGAGCTTGGCATACTAATCTAATTCGCTTATCCATTGTCTGCTATGCATCCAATTTATCACCAATATATTTAATCGATAACCACCCAAATTGATTATCCACACGCTTATTATCTGTAGCCATATAATCTTTTACATCAACTTATCAGCAAACTATATCAGATGAACATACATCATCAATAGTTTGGCGAGCTTGGCATACTAATCTAATTCATTTATCCATTGCAGCTTTGCATGCAATTTATCACCCATAAATTAGAGGCGATGAGGCTATAGGCTATAGGACGCTACGCTTGTTTTTTTAAGCCAAATCATCAATTCAATTTGAGTTAATACTCATGGATCAAATCTATTTAAAGTATTTTATAGTTGCTTGATTGGTTATATAATAATCAATCACTAATAAGTGGACAAGTGGCACCACAAGCTTGCTTGAATGGTGTCGATTGGACATTTATAGACTATGTGAACGTAGTTAACATGTAGCATCTATAAAATAGTTTAATAACAACATATTTTCAAAGATCAATTTTTAATTATTTTTGTAGGCATCCGCTGATGCCGTTATTTTTGTTACAAAACAGCGAAGCGCTTCATCGCTTTAGCGACTGTAGGTGTACAGGATTGCACTTGCTTATTCTCTTACTATGATTTTTGTTGTTTCTTGTTCACCTTGTATGATATAAACTCCAGCAGGGATAGATAGGTGTTGTTGTTCGCCCTCTTTCATTTCGCCTTTCCATACTAAGATTCCATCCACTCCATATACGGCAATTTGTTGTTTGGTATAAGCGCAAAGCACCAATCCCTCCTGTTCGTATGCTATCAGCGAACGATCTTTCACCAAAGGAATATTTGTGAGTTCATCAGATTGAGGTGCTGCTTGCACTGCATTTCTTGAAGGAGACAATGCTGATAGTGTGGCATATGTTTCAGTGTTGTGTTGGTTCATTGCCATGTATGCTTGCCACGGCAAGATGCTATCGCCTACATTTGCACGTACATAGTCGTGTTTTTTGCCATCTGTATCCGGGAAGAATACTAAATCATCTGCAGTTTCAATGTGTAGGTTTGTAAAACTACTATTTCCTGCCAAGAAGAATTGGTCGTTACTGTATTCAAAGAAGTCCATGATAAACGCATTCCATTTTGCATCTTCTGTTGCTTGACTACCGTGCATTTCCTGAGGCCCATATCCTTCAAAGATAAGGTATTTGCCATCCCAGTATTTATCCTTTCCTGCAGGTAAGAAGATGGAGTACACCGAGTCACGTTTCATCAGTATAGGAGCAGTGAATGTGTTTCCATCCTGGTCGGTGTATGTATTACCTTCAACAGGTGTGGCATACATCCATTTGTCCGCATAATCTTCCAAGTTGTTTGCTTTTGTCCATGCACCGGAGAATCCCCATTCATCCGCATCGTGTTTTTGCTCGTATAGGTAATAATTTGCCTCTTTCGATGAGTGTCCCGGTAGGTTAGGGTTGTAGTGTGTAAGTTTATAAGGCTCTATGCCGAGTGTGTTTCGGCAAATATCAATCAAGTTCATCCCTACACCCGAACCTTTCTTTGATAGTATGTCGGGCAGTAGTGAAGTAACAATTCCTTGAGCCAATACTGCATCACACTTACCTTGCGCTTTGAGGAATTTCTCTGTTCCTTTGTCGGCTTGGGTGAGTCCATGTTCAGCAAGTTTTTCATCTGGGAGTGTTTCTATTACGTATATGTTGTGCACGTCAAAAGGCGGGCATATTGTAGCCCATGTATTTGAGTTGAAGGACAACATGGTGTAGAGTCCATGCTCAATTTTATAATCTTCTGTGTTGGTTACTTTGGTAAATTCATAATTACCACCTAATTCAATTGCAGCGTAGATAGGTACAGGGATACCGGCTATTTTTACAGTGCCATTTTTCTTTGTGTATTCATTCAGACGTGTGTAGAAGAAGTAGTTGTTTTTGCGAGGCAAAAGTGAGTTAGGGTCTTCAGTTCTCACCTCAATGTCTCCCCCCATTGTCACTTTCATTTGTTCTACTCCCATTTGAGGAATCACGGTTACCCAGTTGTAGATGTGTTCCGACTCCCTATCTTCACAATCAGTGCCAGGCAGATAAGGATACACCCACCATTGGCTTCCTTCTTGCACAGGTGTGAGCGACTGTGTACCATAGTATGGATATTCCGGTAGGTTGAGTGAACTCAGTCCTGTAGTGTCGTTGGGTTCGCTCACTTCATATCCAGCTCTGCAAAGAGACTTTCCATTTGAGTTGAGTACAACGGTTCCTTGTTCTGCAGATGCATCGCAAGCATACACATAGCTATTGAACGATCCACCATCAATAATAGTCTTGATGGGGAAACGCATGTCGTCATACGCTTTATACCATCCGTGTCCCACTACGTCGATGCTGTCTTTGATATCCTCAGCGGAATACACAGAGAAAGTTCCGTTGTTGATTTTCAGTGTGTAGGGCACGGTATTGTCCGATGCCGGTGTAGCCATGGTTGTGCCGAGTCCATATATTTTAATACCAATGATATCCACCATGCGGTAGGCAATGGACATCGAGCTTACATAAAACATATTGTTGCTTACAGCCGTTGCCAGTTTGTATTGTCCGCCGTCAAATGAACATCTGCCGTATGCATTACCCAGATTGATAGCCGGAGCTTCTCGGCCGTCTCTTGTTGTGGGGAGGTCTAATAAACCGTTGGTGCGCACCACTGTATCAGCACTTATCCATTTGTCATCGAAGGTGAGTGAACAAGTTTTATTTTTGATTCCGTCTATACCTTCATCGGTAGGTTCCGGACGCACCGTGATGGGAGAAGCATTCATGTTGAGTAGGTAGAGTAGCATGGAGAAAATCATGCTATTTGTGGTTTCTTCGGAAGATTCGTCTCCCGATAGTGCTTTCATGCTGAAGTTTGTTTTTGCTCCCCCTACGAGTTTGTTGTTTCCTCTGATGTGGAATGCCACTTCCATTGGATTGTTTTTATTAAATCCCGCAGAACTTACAGCAATAGGAGCAGCCATTCCCGGAAGTCCAGAACTCAAGATGTCATTCGGACTGATTTCTATTGTTTTGTTTTTTACTTTTTTGATGGAAAAATTATCCAGGTATATATGAGCTTTCTCTGTGTCTGTTCCTTTTAAGTGTATAAAACCTTCACTTTCTTTGCCAGTCCCTGCATACGCTTCATCTACAGTACCTGTGAAATAGATTTTTTTGTTGTGGATGTTGTTAAGTGTGAAGTTTGTTGACTTTGTTGGGTATGCGCCTGTGGAGAGGTAAAATTGCACTCCGTCGCTACATGTAACTTTGCTAAAAGGTAACATGTAACTCTGATTTGCAGTGATGCTGTTGTTAGCAAATACGTTTTGTGCTAAGGCTATTTCACTTTCGTTGAAGTTGGCTGCAATGAAGAGTTGGTCCATCTGCAGGTTGTTTCCATTGAATAAAGTGAATGGAAAATCCTCAGGTAAAATATTTGAAGTTAAAAACTCTTTAGTGTTCAAAGAAGAAAATGTGGTTGTGTTGAAATAAGTATTACTTATCCATTGTACGTTAGAGTTAGTTTCTATGTAGTAAATAGATTTATTTGTGAAATCTAAGGGGTTGAGTTTGGTAAATAAAGTGTTTGGTAGGGTTACTGTAATAGGGATCTCTCCAACCATTTTATAGTAGTGTTGAGGTGTACTTCCCATTTCAAAAGTACTTTTAAAAACGAGAAATTGGATGTCGGATCCATCAGCTAATGGAAAAATAATATAATCAAAACAAGGAACACCCTCAGAGAAGGTAATGGAATAAAAATTAGTAGGAAAAAAGGTTTCTAATATTTGCATTTCAGCTGGTTGTATCCCATTAGAGAATATTTTTATTTGCGGAAACTGTCCCTTCACTTTCTGAACATTTCCCCATGAGATTAGGACTACACTCATTATTAGGAAGAGTGTGCGTATGTTTCGGTGTATGTGATTTGTTATTTTCATATCGCGTTATTTTTTTAGTTGTGAGTAGCAGAGAAGCGTCTTCTAATTGCATAGCCGACTGCGAGTAGGAGGCTAAACAACAGTCCGTCGGGTAGTGGTACCTGGGTGTCCATCGCCCAGTTGTAAAATTCCTCAAAAATATCCGGTGTAGCTCCGTTGCCGTAGGTGCTTTCCCACCAGTTTTTCAGTCCTGTCAAGTCGCCATATCCGTATCCACTTCCGTAATAATCATCTATCCAACCCTGATAGTTGTCATCTACACTTCCCGGTGCTCGCTGCATTATGAGTTGTGGGTTGTGTGCCAACATGCGTGGGGTAGGTGTGTGGATGGCTTGTGCTTTATAGGGTGTGATGAAGTGATTGTATGTCGGAGTGTAGGAGGTTGGTGCGTTTGTTAGTGCAGGGTTATTGTGTACATTGGGTGTTAGTCCGCCTCCAATGGAGCGTACTTGCCTATTGCTGAGGTGTACTGTATATGTTCCTGCATCAGTGTTTACCAATGGGAGTGCAGTTGCACTTGATGTGGTGTTTGGTGTCACAGACGTACGTTGTGTGGGTGTATAGGTTGGCAACTTGGTGTAGGGGTTGCCCGGTGCTCCCAGCAATACACTTTTTCCTGTTTGCTCGGTGATGATTCCTTCTTTTGGCGCTGCGTGATAAAACAGCGCGATACTACAGTTCAAAATGAGCATGAAGGTGAGGATGATATGGCTGGTTTTTATATTCATAAATTCTTTATTATCAATATTTTATTTCTTTGGTTGGTGTCTTCTTTTTACCCCCCCCCCTATTGGGGGATAATAAGTATGCAAAGATACGAAATTTTTGGGCGTTTTGCAAGTTTTGGGGGTGTTTTTTTGTTTGCTACGGGACGCTTACGCTGTAGGACGTTCGTTATACTCACTGTAGAACGGGCTGAGCCCTACAGTACGGCGAAGCCTACAGGACGCTCACTGAGTGAGCTACAGAACGCTTCGCTGTAGATCGTTCGTTTCACTCACTGTAGTACGCTCGCAAGCGAGCTGGAGACGGGGAGGCTATGAGGCTATGAGGCTAGTGAGCGAGTGAGCTGGAGGACGGACCCCCTCCGCTTCATTCCGCTGACGCTACATTACACTCGGAACTCCGTCGTGAAACTACGCTTAAACCCTCACAGACATACCCCCTCCGGTGGCAAGCCACCTCGTCCCCCTACTTAGGGCGACAGTGCGGTTACAAATTGAATGTGAGGGAGTTATATCATTTTATTGTAAATAGTTCCTATAATTACCTCGTTATATCCCTAAAGGGCGACAGTGCTTTTTTAGTTAGTTTTGGATGAATGGGTTATATATGTAAGTGACATGGTGTAACCTTATTTTTACCGGGCACTTACACGTATGAATGAAAAAGAGGATGCGCCAAATGGCGCATCCTCTTGGGTGTATAATTGAATTGGATGAAATGTGCTTAGTGTACCAACACTTTTTTGCTGTCGTTGCCGGCATGCACGATGTAGAATCCGGCAGGGGCGTCAATGATTACCCCGGTGTTGGCAGTGAGCGAAACGGTCTTCCACAATTTGCCTTCAGCGGTGTAGATGTGTGCTGTGGCATCTTGAGGCGTCATGATGAGCATGGCTTGGTGTGCTCCCACAGCCGTCCATCCTGTGTGTATGAGTTGGTCGAGGGCTGTTTGTTCCACCTTGCCCTCGCGACCTATGATGCGGTAGAGTTGCATGGTGGTGGTGCTTCCCACAAGGTAGCCTTGCATAGGCGCTAAGGAACTCACGGTGGTAGCATGGAAGGCATCATCTCCCCATTGTGTCGGGTCCACCAAATAAATCTCGCCTTCTTCGCTGATGTTTTGTGTGGCAAAGGTAGTGTTACCATCCATGATGAAGGTTGGGTTTTCTGTGTCATTTGGGGTGGTTTCAGGACGAGTGGCAAGTTTGAAGTTGTTATTGCCTAAGATAGTTTGTCCTTTCTCACCTTGCAAAGTTACAATGTTTGTTCCCCAGTAGTTGGCGTCATCCACTTTCGGGAATTTTATCACGTATGTTTTGCCCGCTTGCATTGTAGAACCATCTGTGTGGGTGTGATAATAACTGCGGAAGGTGTTGTTTACCCCTGTAGCACGTTGATCGTGTACTATGTCAGCATCTTCTGCAGAGTTAGTAGCTTCATCATCCAAGAAGTAGAGATAGCAATAAGCATTGTTGTTAATGGCTATTCTGTCGGCTTCCGGCACACCTGCTGCATTGGCATCATCCACCTCCACATAAGAGTAGAATTGGAATTGGTCATCCCATGGGTCGGTGACAAAGAATCTCTTTGCCGTAAACGGCATGGCGATGGTTTGATAAGTGTCTTCTGTATAAGTGGCACGATAGTGAGGACGTCCGTGTATGATGTAGTTGTCATCCACACTGATTTCGCCTCCCTTGTCTATCCATAGATGGTAGGGAAAGTGTGTAGAGGCTATTTCACCTTGTGTGGTTTGTGTGAAAGCAGTGAGTTTGTTGGTTGATTTGATGTAATAATTTTGCATGATTCCACTACGTTCTTCCGGCAAATAGAAGTATCCCAAAGCCTTGTCGTCAGACCGGACATTGGTCATGCCATAGAGATATTCTTTGTCTGTTCCAGCATTACCCATTACTGCTTTTTTGCCTTCTTCGGCCAAAGGATTATGAGCTTCAGGTTCGTCTGTAATGTTAATCTCGTTATATGTCGTATAGTCCGTATTTACTTCCGGCAAAGCATATGCATGACGGAATACGGCATCACCTTTATTGTTTTTAGCTTTGAAATCCGTTTCAACGTAGTCAAGGATACCATTGTTGTTCCATTGACTGATGGGGTTTAACCCGTCACGATTATAGGAGGCTTTGTGTAATGCGCTACCCGTTCCGTGATCGGTTGTGCCATATAATGGATGCAAGAATGTTCCTCCAATAATTTCAACGTTTGGTCCGAATAAAGGTTGTCCACTTTCATCATCCGCTACGTTCTCTGCAGTTTTAACAACACTTTTGCCACCTACGTAATCTGTCCATTTGTATGCAAAACTATTGGGGTCGGTATTTGCGGAAATTGTTCCTCCATTAATAATGAGGTGTCCCTCCGGAACACCGTTGCCGATGCCGTATAGAGTGGCGTTAGATGGATTGTCATTCATTAACTTAATAATGTCAATGTCAAGTGGTACGGTCGTTTTTTTAAGTTCTGTACCATCTGTTGCGTAGATTCGTGAGGTTCCGGAACGATCAAAAGTAGAACCATTGCAATGTAGGTCCCATTGTCTATTTCCACAAACTAAATAATTCGCATATTTTCCTCCAATGATGGAGAAAGTAATTTCCATAGTCCCCAAAAGAGGTACATCCTTTGTACCATAACTATGTAATTCTACATTTGCAGCATGCCCATTGGCCGGCCAAAAATTAATATGTCCACCATCTATTATAAAAGAACCATTTGGACCCCCAGTGTTAAGCGGAGATGCATAACGATAGCCTTTGTGTGTGGTCCAAAAAACAGCAGCCTCTATCCTACTTGCTGTAATGGTGTAATCGTTTGCCTTTAGTTTAACAGAATCAGAATGCTGACATGTGCGAGTAGATAAATCAAGATACCCATTTGAATTGCTACCATCAGCCCATTGCGAATCAAAAGTACAAGTAATATTGGGTTGCTCGTTATTATCAAATAAATATGCACCTTTTATTTCAATAGGAGAACTATAATTAGGTATATAAGTTTCAACCACGCGAGTTACCAAAGCTGCTACACTGAAAGCATTTATTTCTACAGTGAGTTTTACTTGTAGGCGTTTTCCTATATTCCCCGCTAAATAGTTCTTTCCTTTAGTGTGGATGGTAGTATTTCCTTCCGGAAGAAAAAAAACAGAAGAGTGTATGTCGTTGTGTGTGCTTAGATTAATGGATGGTAGGCTTCCATTATAATCTAATTGCATTTTTTGTATGAATAACTTGTGCGTCGTTGTGTCATTCGCTGTTCTCAGTCTGACATTGTCTAAATAGATATCACAATATACTGGTTGCATCCAGCCAAGTTGGTCGCCTGAGTTCCAAAAGAGGTCATCTACATAGGCACGGATATAAATTTTCTTGTCTGTGATGCGTCCTGCTCGTTGGTTGCGTGGATTGGCTGTGCGTACGTATTGGAACTCATTGCCTTGTTTTGCATATACCAACATAGCAACTGCTGGCTTTTTGTTGATGATAGTGGAGTAGTACTCGCTTTTGCTTTCGCCGTTCACTATCTTGGTGACTTCTCCTGTTTTCTCGTAGTTTGTGTCATATTCATGGTAGGAGGCATTTGGATTTGATGTGTTATAACGCTGTCCGTTGTAACTATAAGCTAAATTATACCAAGTGGTGTCATAATAGTTGTAATGACAAGTTCCGTAAGTGGCACTATTAGGTGTTCCTACTGTAAAATGGTGACGTACTTGACCTACAATGTCATAAAGAGTAGCGTTTTGCGTAACATTAAAAGTGTAGCCTGTGGAATTGGTTGTTGACCTGTTGATAAGTGCTTCAATTTCAGCATTGGTGGCAGGTAGTGTGAATGTGCCACTTTCTATCTCTTCCTTGGTTGCCCAAATGTAGATGTAGTTAGTTGTATAGAAGCTTTTACTTTTTGTGCTTGAATATGTTGCTGTATCGGCGTCTCCTGTAAAATGACTTTCATTGGGTGTTGTTAGTGGTTCTGGATTCCAAGATTCATTATCCACTAATTCTTGCCAATTGTTAGGTAATGTGTTGTTTGAATTATTAGGTTTTTCAATGTTTTCATACGACGCTTCTCCTGTGTTTGTATATATGGATTCTACATAAGAATAAGTAGTTGTTGTTTGAGAACTTTTATATCCATTATCCGTGGTAGAAGAAACCTTGTAATCGTCCCAATAGTATACAAATAACCATTTCCGTTTTCTAGATAAATTTTGTGTTTGTGTATGTGAACAAGTATATGTTGTTGTTGCTTGAATTTTATGCCATCCATAATACAGTGTTGTGGTTTCTGTACGTTTGTTATCACGCAAGAATCCATCATTGGTGGTTTCAAAGTTGTTTAGATCGTTGAAATTACATTTAGGCCCTCTTGTACCGTCTGCTTTGGGGCGTTTACCCACAGCGTTAGCTGTTGTAGGTGTGCCAGTGAAAACGTAGGATGCATTGAGCCCTGTGCTGATGTCTGCACCACGGGATGAGTGGTAGAAATTAACGGTCTCAGTCCATGGTGTGCCCACTGTGATGTAAAGCGAGTCAAATGGCATGGCTGTGTCATTTGTGGAGAATAGTGAGGCTTTTATAGAGTCGGGTGTATTGTCGTAGGTCAATGTTGGTGGTAAACCTATATTGAGTTGCGCTTGTGTGGCAAGTATTAATCCTATGAGGAGGCTGAGCGTGATGAGTGTCTTTTTCATAGGGCTTATTTATTTAGAGTGTGAATAATCATTTCCTTTTTTCTAAGAATTGCATATCCTATGGCAAGAAGGATGAGTAGTGCTGTGCCATTCCCGATGGGGGTAACAGCAGGTTGGTTGCCACTGTCGGAATTTCCGTCACCGATGCCACCTCCACCGGGGGCTTTCATAATCAGTGCATCATCGGCCAGAGCGATATCATCTGCCAAAGTGGGTGAGGATGTGCGTGTGCGTTTCCATGTGTCGATGTCACGTATGGCAACGGGTGTGCCCGTTTGTGGTGTTTGTGCTACCATGGTTTGAGTAGCGACTTGGTGATGGTTTCCACCGCCGTAACTATTTACACTGCGTGTGCCGGAGCGCAAGGCTTGCGCTGAGTAGTTGGCTTCGGTGGGTGTGTAGTGTTGTATTCGGGAGGGAGTAGAGTATGTGCGTGGCTGGTAAGACTCCATGATGGTGTTGCCTTGCATGGGTACAGCAAGGTAATTGTCCAGCAAGCGTTGTGGGTCAATGGAAGCCATCACGGCATGAGAAAGACCGCATGCTAACAGAAGCATTAAGTGCTTGTTAATAATGTTAATGTATGTCAATATTTTATATTTCATTCCTTGTCTTTGTCTTTATTTTCATAGTTGGGTTGTGCCCGGGTGTGGGTTGATTATTTTACTTTTTCTGAGGGGATATTCCCCTCCTTTATTTTATAACAGCGTTTCTTGTTCAGTTGTTTATGCAGTGTTTGCTTACTTGTCTGTTATGTTGCCGTTTTTTCATCTTCTTCCATAGGAAGGGTTCGGACATAATACTAGTTCCCCAAGTAATAATAGTGTGCAAAGGTAGGGATTTAGATTGGGGTAAAGTGTTAAAGTGTGTTAAATAAATAAAGAGGGAGGACGTTCGCTGTGCTTGCTGTAGGATGCTCATTGCATTCGCTACAGGACGGACAAAGTCCTACAAGACGCTCACGATGTGAGCTACAGGACGCTGCGCTTCGCTTGCTGGAGGTTAGAGATGAGAGGTTAAAGAAAGAAATAGACCCCCTCCGCTCCATTCCGCTGACGCTACATTACACTCGTCCCCCTGAACAGGGCGACAGTGCGATTAGAACTTGAATGTGAGGGAGTTATATCATTTTATTATAAATAGTTCCTATAATTACCTCGTTATGTCCCTAAAGGGCGACAGTGCATTTTTAGTTAGTTTTGGATAGGGAGAGTGTAGTACGGCTTCGCTTGTGGTGGAGGGTGGGGTGGTTATGGGGTGATGATGTTGAATTGGTCGGCGTCTTTCCAGACGGGGAATTTGGCACGTCCTTTTTCTACCAGGCTAAGGTCGATGGTGGTGGTGAGTGTGCCTTCTTGGTCGTCTTGGAGTTTTTCTACCACTCTGCCACGTGGGTCGATGATGAGGGAGTGGCCGTTGTAGTGTAGGTCGCCGGGTGCATCGCCCACTCTGTTGACGCCACATACATAGGCTTGGTTTTCCACTGCACGGGCAGGAAGGAGTATGTCCCAGTCGGCAATGCGTGCTTGTGGCCAGTTGGCTACATAGATCAGGAGGTCGTATTCGTTGTTACGGTTGCGTGCCCATACGGGGAATCGCAGGTCGTAGCATACCAGTATTTTGATGTTTACTCCCATGTAGTGGACAATCAAGGATTTGTTGCCTTCGGAGAGGTATTCACGCTCGCCGCCCATGGTGAACAGGTGGCGCTTGTCGGCATAGTGGAAATCTCCGTTTGGGGTGACAAAGAAAGCACGGTTGTACTTCTTTCCATTTTCAGCAGCCATAAAACTACCAGTGAGTGCGAGTCCTGTTTCGGCACTGCGCTGTTTGAGCCATGTGACTGTGGTGTCGTCCATTGTTTCAGCCAAATCCATTCGGTCGGTGCAGAAGCCTGTGGTGAACATTTCGGGTAATACAGCCAGGTCGGTAGTGCCTATGAGTTTGTTCAAACGTTGTTGCCAAAGCGAGAGATTGGCTTCCTTGTCAGCCCAGATGATGGGGTATTGTAAGAGAGATATACGCATGGTGGTGTTAAAGTTGAGTCACTACACCGTCTTCCACTTGAAACAGGGCGGATGTAGCTGTGATTTGAGCAATGATTTCGTTGAGGTGTTCTCGGTTGGTGTCGGTGATGAATATTTGTCCGAACTTGTCGCCAGCCACGAGTTCGATGATGCGCTTGACACGCCATGAGTCTAACTTGTCAAATATATCATCGAGCAGGAGTAGTGGTTTGAGTCCGTGTATTTGTCGTAGAAATTCAAACTGTGCAAACTTGAGAGCTATGAGATAGGTTTTGTTTTGACCTTGTGAGCCCACACGCTTGATGGGGTAGTCGCCGAGTTGCATTTCAAGGTCGTCTTTGTGTATGCCTTGGGTGGTGTAGCCCAGTATTTTGTCTCTTTCTCGGGTTCTGACAAAAGCTTCGGTGAGGTCTCGGTTGTCGAGTTGTGAGGTGTAGTTGAGTGTGACCTGTTCTTGTCCGCCGGATATATAGGCATAGTTATCTTGGAAGATGGGCTCAAAGGTAGCGATGAACTTTTTACGTTCTGCGTAGATGTACTCCGCATTCCGAGCCATTTGTTCTTCCAAGACGGCGTAGAGCGTTTCTTCCACGGGAGTTTCCATTTTGAGCAATGCGTTGCGCTGTTTGAGCGCATTGTTGTAGGCCATGAGACATTGCAGGTAGGTCTTGTTGTGCTGCGAGATGACTCCGTCCATGAAGCGTCTTCTCTCCTCGCTTCCTTCTGCAATGAGTTCGCTGTCATTAGGCGACACCAGCACGAGGGGCAGGAGTCCGATGTGGTCAGAGAGTTTTTCGTAGTCCTTTTTGTTGCGCTTAAACTGTTTTTTCTGTTTTCTCTTGATGCCGCAGTAGATGTTTTCGGTCTCTTCGTTTCGAGAGTATTGCCCTTGAATCAGCATGAAGTCGGCATCGTGGCAGATGTTTTGTGAGTCGATTACATTGAAGTGGCTCTTGCAGAAAGAGAGATAATAGATGGCGTCCAGCAAGTTAGTCTTTCCCATGCCGTTTTTTCCAACAAAACAATTGATGTTGGAGCAGAGTTCCAGTTCAGCCTCCCGTATGTTCTTGTAGTTTAATATGGATAGTTTCTCTAATCGCATGAGGTTTGTTTCATGTTACTTGTCGGTGATGACACATTCTAATTCGTCTTCTTTCTTTTGGAAAGTCAGCACAGTGGCTTGTTGTTCATCATCAAGAATGATGTCGGCCAGAGGGTCTTCAATGTATTTCTGTATGGCTCTTCTCAAAGGTCGTGCACCGTATTGCACATCATAACCTTTGGCAGCGATAAAGTCTTTCGCTTCGTCGGTGAGTCGGATGTCATATCCGAGTTCGGCTGTGCGTTGCAACAGACCTTGTAGTTCCAAATCAATGATTTGACGGATGGATTCTTGTGATAATTGATCAAAGATAATCACGTCGTCAATACGGTTAAGAAACTCCGGTGCAAAGGTCTTTTCCAGCGCTTTTTGGAGTATGCCTCTGCTGTAGGTGGTGTTCATTCCGGTGGATGTTTCGTAGGTGTTCATATAACCTATACTTCTGCCGAAGTCTTTGAGTTGGCGTGTTCCTACGTTAGAGGTCATGATGACCACGGTGTTCTTGAAATCAATCCTGCGTCCGAGACTGTCGGAGAGATGACCTTCGTCCAGTACCTGTAACAGAAGGTTGAACACGTCGTGGTGAGCTTTTTCTATTTCGTCGAGCAGAATAATGGAGTAGGGTTTGCGACGCACTTTCTCCGTGAGTTGTCCTCCCTCCTCATATCCGACATATCCCGGAGGAGCTCCGATGAGACGTGAGACACTGAATTTTTCCATGTATTCACTCATGTCAACGCGTATGAGTGCATCTTGTGAGCCGAACATCAGTTCAGCCAGTTTCTTAGCGAGGTGAGTTTTTCCCACTCCTGTAGGTCCGAGGAATATGAACGAACCGATGGGGCGGTTAGGATCTTTGAGCCCGATACGATTGCGCTGAATACATTTCACCAAGTTGTTGATGGCTTCGTCTTGTCCGATAACCTGCTCTTTCAGTGCTGGAGCCATTTTCTTCAGTCGAGCACTTTCAGATTCAGCCATTCTTTGTACGGGGATACCCGATAGAGCTGCCACTACATCAGCAATATTATCAGCAGTGACCGGTTCGGGTTCACGTTGGTTTTCGTCTTCCCATTGCTTCATAGCCGCATCCAGTTCGGCCTTCATGCTTTTAATCTCATCACGCAGTGCGACAGCAATTTCATATTTTTGTTCTGCCAGTACGGCTAATTTCTCTTCCTCTT
Organism: Paludibacteraceae bacterium; assembly: GCA_017647145.1. Lineage (GTDB taxonomy): Bacteria > Bacteroidota > Bacteroidia > Bacteroidales > Paludibacteraceae > Gallipaludibacter. The sequence goes on along the minus strand of JAGCLD010000002.1, from coordinate 3,972 downwards.
TGAGTGCGATGGATTTTTCCATTTCCTCAATGTGGTGGGGTACACCCACTGTGGTGACATGTACACGCGCACCTGCTTCGTCCATGACGTCGATGGCCTTGTCGGGGAAACATCTATCTGTGATGTATCTGTCGGCGTATTTGACACAAGCTTCAATGGCTTCGGGCGTGTAGTGTACGTTGTGGTGTTGCTCATATCGGTCTTGCAGATTGAGCAGAATCTGCATGGTTTCCTCTTTTGTGGTAGGCTCGACAAGTATTTTTTGGAAACGACGTTCCAGAGCACCATCTTTCTCAATGCTGGTTCGATATTCATCCAATGTAGTGGCGCCTATACATTGCAGTTCGCCACGCGCCAATGCCGGTTTGAGCATATTAGCTGCATCCAAAGAGCCTGTAGTGTTACCGGCTCCTACAATGGTGTGTATCTCGTCAATAAACAGAATCACCTCCGGGTGTTCGGCGAGTTCGCGCAAGATGGTTTTGATGCGTTCTTCAAATTGTCCTCTGTATTTTGTGCCTGCCACTAAGGACGCCATATCCAGTGAGATGATGCGTTTGTTATAGAGCACTCTGGATACTTTCCGTTGTGCAATTCGTAGTGCCAATCCTTCCACGATGGCAGATTTACCTACTCCCGGTTCGCCTATCAGGACGGGGTTGTTTTTCTTTCTACGACTGAGGATTTGGATGAGGCGTTCGGTTTCCTTTTCACGTCCTACTACAGGGTCGAGTCGGTTGTCAGCAGCGGCTTTAGTAAGGTCGCTACCAAAACTATCCAGTGCAGGAGTGTCGGTTTTTACCGGAGCGTCATGTTGTTGTGTGGAAGTAGCTTTGTTGTCACCACCCGAGAAGAGTGGAGCATCTTCTTCTTCGTCATCTTCATCTCTGACAAACATGGCTTGCGTATTGTTAGTGTTGTGTTGGTTGTTAATTTTGTTTCTTATGGTCTCATAGTTGGCTCCCATCTTGTTGAGTTCAACAGCAGCCAGGCTGTTGCCGTCTTTTAGGATGGCCAATAGAAGGTGTTCGGTGTCAGCCTCTTCTGCCTTGCATTGCATGGCCTCTAATTCGGTCATGTTTTTTACTCTTTCCGCTTGTTTGGTGAGTGACAAAAAATCACTTACCGGCGCTGAGCCTCCTCTCACTTGATTTTCAATGGATGTTTTGAGTTCTTTTGTCTGTATGCCACATTCCTCCAAGATTTTACTGCCTTGACACTCTTCCATTCGGAGTAGTCCGAGCAGGAAATGTTCAGGTGAGACATAGTCGTTGCCCAGTCTTTCGGCTTCTTGTCGGCTAAAAAGAAAAACCTTATAAAGAGATTCGTTAAATGTCATGTTTTTAGTCAGTCTTTTTTTGTTATGCGCCATTATGGCAGTAACTACCCGAGACAGGCGCAGCATGATGTTGTTCCGAGTTATTGTGATACGTAGTGTTTTAACCAGTTGTGGAACAGCAGGTTTGCGCATGATTTCCAGCGCATGACAGGCTCTTTGTCCGGGTTGTCTTGTTTGTAATAATTCTTTGGTATATCTATATGCAAACCCTTTGCCAAATCTCGTTGATACTCGTTGTGGAGTGTATATTTGTTGTATTCGGCATGTCCGGTGAGGAAGATGTCTTTACCATTTTTCTCAACCACCATGTACACGCCGGCTTCGTCAGAGATGACAGGAATATCCAGTGTGGCTACGGCTTCGATTTCGCTTTGTAAGACTTCGGTGTATCTGCTGTGTGGAATGTAGCACAAGTCATCCCATCCGTTGAGTATGTGAGGATGAGAGTTTGGATTGAGATGGTGTTGGAATATGCCGAACTTCTTTGGTTGGAAGGCGTGTTTACGGATACCGTATCGGTGGTATAGTCCGGCTTGTGCTCCCCAGCAGATGTACATGGTGGAGCGTACGTGCAGGCGTGCCCAATCCATAATGTCGCATAGTTCGTTCCAGTAGGTTACCTCTTCAAAAGGCAGGTGTTCGACGGGTGCTCCGGTGACAATCATTCCGTCCCATGTGTGGGAGGCGATTTGGTTGAATTGCAGGTAGTGAGCATCCAGGTGTGCTTGGGTGCAGTGTTTGCTGGTGTGTGTGGCCATGGTGAGGAAGGTGACTTTTACCCACTGTGCACATGTGGCGAGAAGGCGTAGGATGTCTTTCTCTGTTTCCTCTTTCATGGGCATGAGATTGACTACTATGATTTGTAGGGGGTTGACTCCCTGTGGTGTGCTATCCGTAATGTCATTTGGGCTGATACCTTCAGCTATTAATTGTTGTATGCAGGGTAGTGCTTTGGATACAATAACCATAATTCTATATTTCTTTTTTTATACCTTGGAGGCTGCTTCGCCGTGGGGCTGCTTTGCCTGATTTTATATTGAACCCCCTCCGCTAAATCCCTTGTAAAGGGGCAGTGCTTATTGGGGTTAGTTTTGAATGAGGAGGTTGTGTGCGTATGTTCTATACCCCTTGCTACGCCCCTATTTACAGAGAAGGAGTTTTGGCTTCGCCTGTAGGGCGTAGGCTCGGAGACTAAGATTTGTATTTAAATATTGCTCTTGGTGGAGAGGGTTTTCAGATAGTTGATAGCTGGGTTTGCGTACATGGTGAGTATGCGTTCACGTAGGAAGTCTTCATCCTTGTTAGGCAAATCAATCATGTCCAAGCGTTGTTGGATGTATGTTTCAAATGCTGTTTTTTCTTCCGGAGTGTAGTGTTGAGTATATTCATTCGTGTTTAGCAAACAGTCAGCAGCCACCCAGTTGCACGGATAGAGTTCGTAGTTGGCATGAATCCGTCTGTCGATCTCCTGTGCAATTATTGCTGGCTGGATGGTTTTGTCTTCCACATCACGTTCCACCTGAGCCAGGAATCCGTCCATTGGTTCGCATATTCTAAAGACCACTCTACCTTTATTTCCCATGACACCCGTTTTCATGCTCATCAGGTCGTCAGCGGGGCTTTTTTTGAAGTCGGGATTGTCACGTTTTTGTTGAAACTCTTTGGCCTTCAAATAATCACATGGGTCGTATTCATAGGAGATGGCTACGGGAGTGAGGTGAAGTTCTGCGAGTCGCTTAGCAATGCATCCATCTCCCGAGAGTGCCAACATTTTAAGTAAACTTTCTTGTGTACGGTCGTTAGAGTCCTTGCATCGTCCTTCGCGTTGTGCAATCCACACCGATTCTTGTCGTTCGGTGATGTCGTGTCGAATGTAAGCCGACATTCGAATAGAGTTTTGTAGCAGGTCGCGACGTGAGCCTCCACGTTTTACGATGAAGCTTTTGTTCAGCCTCACCAGGTCGGCAATCCATGGGTAGATCAAGAGATTATCTCCGATGGCGATTTCCGATGTTTTCAATCCAGCCTCAAATAAGCATTTGTTGAGGAATGCCGAGTCGAGCACGATGTCTCGATGGTTGGTGATGAACAGGTTGGCTGTGTGTTTTAATCTATCTAAATTTTCGATTCGTATGCCTTTGGTTGTAGTTTTTTGCAGGTGTAACAAGAATGCAAGGATGATGTTTCCTTGAAATTCATGTATTGTGCGCATTTGTTGAAATTTCTGCAAGAAAGCAGGTGCTTGCTCTTTGCCGAATAAATAGGCTGCAATCATTTGGAACTGTTCGTTGGCAGCAATACGTGCAACAGCGTCTTGTACCTCATTGTCTCTGAATGAACGGATTTCGTTAAATTCTTCGTGGCTCATGGAGTGTCATTTACAAATTCTTCACAAAGATAGTGAAAGGAGCGTGAAGAAACAAGAATAAGTATCTTTAATTTTGATTCAGCGGAAAGTACTGCCATCTTTATCCTATCCTCTTCCTATCTTTATCCTACGTGTATCCTACGTGTATCCTACGTGTATCCTACGTGTATCCTACGTGTATCCTACGTGTATCCTACGTGTATCCTACGTGTTCGGTAGGAAAAAACTTACAAAGTTAGGGCTTTTTTTTGAGGATGGTTGTTTT
>JAGCLD010000020.1 GCA_017647145.1 Paludibacteraceae bacterium | reverse complement strand
TACTTAGGTTTGGATATCATTTCCTCATACAAAAACTAATTAAAAAAGCACTGTCGCCCTAAGTAGGGGGACGAGCGAAATGAAGCTTTAGCGGAATGGAGCGGAGGGGGTATGTTCTCACTTTACTATTTACTATTAGACGGACCCCCTCCGGTGCACTATGCTTAATGAGTGTGAGTGCTGTTAGTGATTTATTGCAATAAAAAATATCCCGACTCATTTATTTGGTCGGGATATTTTTGTATAGTGGTAGATGCTTTGGGTGCATCTGTATGTTGTTTTTTAGTAGCTTCTTGCGAAGAGTACGAGTTGCTTGGTTGGGCGTCCGGTGAGCATACATTTGCCTTCTGTGTCTGCTTGGTGTAGCAGGATGCATCGTATGGTGGCTTTGGTTTCTTCTTTGATGCGGTCTTCGTCTTCCGGAGTTCCGTCCCAGTAGCAACGTAGGAATCCTCCTTTTTCGATTTCTTCTTTGAAGGTGTCGTAGTCGGCTACATCACGTGTGACAGAGTCGCGGAAATTGCGTGCTTTTTCGAAGATGTTTTGTTGGATTTGTTCCAGCAGGTCTTGAATGTGTTGTGCAATGCCTTCCAATGGCAGTGTTTCTTTGGTGAGTGTGTCACGGCGCATGAGTTCCACGGTTCCGTTTTCGAGGTCGCGTGCTCCGATGGCAAGACGTACGGGCACTCCCTTGAGTTCGTATTCAGAGAACTTCCATCCTGGTTTTTTGTTGTCGGCGTTGTCATATTTCACGCTGATTCCCATCTTTTTGAGTTCGGCGAGGATAGGTTGTACTTTTTCAGAAATGGCGTCGAGCTGTTCTTGGTTTTTGTAAATAGGAATGATAACCACTTGGATAGGTGCCAGTTCAGGAGGCAACACGAGTCCGTTGTTGTCGGAGTGAGCCATGATAAGTGCTCCCATGAGTCGGGTGGATACTCCCCATGAAGTGGCCCAAACATATTCCATCTTGTTTTCTTTGTTGACAAACTGTACGTCAAAGGCTTTGGCGAAGTTTTGTCCGAGGAAGTGTGAGGTTCCTGCCTGTAGGGCCTTGCCGTCTTGCATCATGGCTTCAATACAATAGGTCTCTACGGCTCCGGCGAAACGTTCGTTGGCTGATTTTACTCCCTTCACAACAGGTACGGCCATATATTTTTCTGAGAAGTCAGCGTAAACATTGAGCATTTTTACGGCTTCTTCTACTGCTTCTTCGCGTGTGGCATGTGCAGTGTGTCCTTCTTGCCATAGGAATTCGGCTGTGCGAAGGAACAGACGTGTGCGCATTTCCCATCTCATGACATTTGCCCATTGGTTGCAGAGGATGGGTAGGTCGCGATAGGAGTGAATCCATCCTTTATAGGTGTTCCAAATAATGGTTTCTGACGTAGGACGCACGATGAGTTCTTCTTCGAGACGTGCAGCCGGGTCCACTACCACTCCGGCTCCGTTAGGGTCGTTTTTAAGACGGTAGTGAGTTACTACTGCACATTCCTTGGCAAATCCTTCCACATGGTCGGCTTCTCTGCTTAAGAATGATTTGGGGATAAGCAAGGGGAAATAGGCATTGACGTGTCCGGTTTCTTTGAACATGTCGTCAAGCTTGCGTTGTATCTTTTCCCAGATGGCATATCCGTAAGGTTTGATTACCATACATCCTCTTACGGCTGAGTTTTCAGCTAAGTCGGCCTTTACTACAAGGTCGTTGTACCATTGAGAGTAGTTTTCTTCTCTGGAAGTGAGTTCTTTTAGTTCTTTTGCCATATATATTGTTTTTTATTGCTGCTTTGTGATGAATTTATTCGAACTGCAAAGTTACGAAAAAAGAATTGATAATAGTGGTTTTATGTCTTCTTTAGTTTAAATCTACCTTGGCGTATTTGTAGCCTCTTCTTTTGAGCTCGATGGATACTCCGATGTTGAAGAATGCTTTTGTGCTTCTTGCAAATGCGTGAAAGGCTGTTTTGCTTTGTGGTTCAAGGTCTTCTTTTCGTATCAGGTCAGTGGCTGTGCGTGCACATGTACGCAGGCAGTTTTCGATGGTTTCTGTTTCTTGTTGGGTGAGTTTGAGTATGTCTTCACAGATGTATTCATCCATGTAGTCAAATCCTCTTTTGTCTCTGATGTAGGTGTATAGATTGTCTATGTGGGAATAGAATTGCCAATCTTCATCCCAGAATGCAGCACACGCCATGCCTACATAAGCAGCCCATGCGAATGCAACAGAAGGGTATTCGGCAATTTGTGGAATAGCGTCCGCCAAATAGTGGGGAGCTATTTTGTCCCATGTGTGGGTGAGATCTTCTGATTGTAGAAGATTTCCTTCGAGCAGTTTGTATTGTCCTGCCTTTTCAATGAGGAGCTTTGTGACTTTTAGTTCGTAGTTTTGTAAGTATTCGTTAAGTTCCATTGTGCTCTTGTTGTTATTATTCTTGATAGTAGATACGTTTTACGCGTCTTGACACACCGGTGAGTATTTCATAACTGATGGTGTCGAGTTTAGTCGCTATTTCGTTCAAACTTATTTCCTCTCCAAAGATAATCACTTCGTCGCCTTCTTTTGCATTTGCATGTGTGATGTCAATCATAGCTTGGTCCATGCAGATGTTGCCAATGACCGGACATCTTTGTCCGTTGATGAGCACTTGTCCGAGTCCGTTGCCCAACTTGCGATGGAATCCGTCGGCATATCCGATGGGGATAATGGCAATCTGTTTGTCTTCGGTGAGCATTGCTTTGCGAGAATAGCCCACACTCTCTCCGGCTTTTACGTGTTTGGTTTGCAAGATAACCGTTTTGAGTGTACAAACATTTTTGAGTTGTGTGTCGGGCAGGGCGCTGATTCCGTAGTGTCCTATGCCAAGTCTCACCATGTCTAATTGGTGTTCCGTGAAGCGTTCTATACCGGCCGAGTTGAGTATATGCCGCATGATGGGATAAGTAAGCGCCTGTTGTAGTTCATTGGCACACTGTGTGAAAGTGTTGATTTGTCGCAATGTAAAATCGTCAAATTGTGGATCATCGCTTCCTGCAAGGTGTGAGAAGGCTGAGCGTACCGCCATCGTGCTTTGCGATGCGAGCAGATTGGTTAGTACCGGCATTTCATCTTGTGCGAATCCAAGTCTGTGCATGCCACTGTCAATTTTGATGTGCACCGGATAGTGTGATAGGCCTTGTGACTTGACAGCATCAGAGAAGGCTTGTAAGATTCTGAAGTTGTAGATATTGGGTTCCAATTCATTCTCGATGATGCTGTCCAGTGCATTCATTTCAGGGTCCATCACAACGATGGGCGTGTGTATGCCGGCTCTGCGCAACTCTGCACCTTCGTCGGCTACAGCCACAGCCAAATAGTCGCAACGATGGTGTTGTAGGGTGCGTGCCACTTCCACGGCTCCTGTTCCATAAGCGAATGCTTTGACCATGCACATGATTTTAGTTTTGGGATGGAGTTTGCTTCTGAAGTGGTTGAAGTTGTCGGCTAATGCAGAAAGATTTACTTCTAAGACTGTTTCATGGGTGGTTATTTCCAAATGTTTTGACAGTTGCTCTAAGGAGAATAGACGTGAACCTTTCAGCAGTATGACAGCGTTTTTTAGCATGCGGTAATCTCCTGAGGCTATGTAGTCTTGTGTGGTGTTATAGAAGGATGTTTCCATACCACTAAATGCCATTTGATTTTCTTTGAGGACATGCCCGATTCCAATGAGTCGGTTAATTTTTCTGCTTCTCAACATGTCGGCAATGGCATTGTGTAGCTCGGCATTATTATGTCCGCTCTGCATGATGTCAGAGAGTACAACTGTTTTGGTAAGTCTTTTTGCGGTTGCTTGTTGGTCTAGGAAGTCCAGCGCTATGGCAAGTGAAGTGAGGTCGGCGTTATAACTGTCGTTAATGATCAAGTTGTTTTGTATCCCATCTTTTACTTCCAATCGCATGGCAATAGGCTGTAGTTGCATCATGCTTTCTTGAATGCTCTCCGGGGTGTAGTTGAGGTGTAGCATCAGTGTGATGCAGTGCAAACTATTTTCAATGGCTGCAGCGTCAGTAAAAGGCAATATGTAAGAATAATCCTTGTTCTGGTAGTTGTACTCAATACAAGTCTTATCATCAATTTTCTTTATGTTGCGTATGTGAATGTTGGCATGTGGGTGTGTACCCCATGTGAAAGTCTTGATTTGCGTGTTCTGCAAGTAGTCATCAATGAGTTCTTCGTCTTTGTTGTAGATGAGTAGTGAGCAATTTTTGAAGAGTTTCATTTTCTCTTTGACCTTTTCTTCCAAAGATGAGAAATTCTCTTGGTGTGCATCTCCAATGTTGGTGAAAATACCAATAGTAGGCTCTATGATGGGTTGTAAGTATTGCATTTCGCCAGGCTGGGAGATTCCGGCTTCAAAGATGGCTAATTGTGTATTCTGGTTGAGTTGCCACACGGAGAGGGGCACTCCGATTTGTGAGTTGTAACTACGTGGTGAGCGTTCAATGTTGTATTGATGGTTGAGGAGTTGAAATAGCCATTCTTTCACTATGGTCTTACCATTACTTCCAGTAATACCTATGACGGGGAGGGTGTGCTGTGCTCTGTGGTAGGTTGCCAGTTTTTGTAGGGCAACCAATGTGTTTTCCACCACCAAGAAGGATGCTTGGCTCATTTCTTCAGCTTTTTGGGGTAAGCTCTCTACTACGAAACTGCGTACGCCACTTTCGTATAATTCGCTGATGTATTTATGCCCGTCGTTGCGTTGCGTACGCAGAGCGAAAAATAGTGAAGTGTCAGGGAAAGACAAAGAACGACTATCTGTGAGCAGCCATTTGATGCCTTTTTGTTCGGTCCGGGTGTTAGAGGCACCGATGATTTGTGCTATTTCGTTAATGTTCATACTGGTGTTACTTTATTTGTAACGGAAGCGTCAACCATAAGGTAGGTGCGTTGCCGTGTATGTGTTCGTATATTTGTATTGTGTCGTTTTTCAGTTCGTATCGTGTATAAGCTATGGTTGTATCACCGGTGCGTTGTGGCGCTCGGTGTATGATGTTTGGAATGTTTCCACATGAGGTGAGCATGTATCGGTGGTAGTGCCCGCTGAGTATGAGCATGACATTGTGTTGTTGCAATCGATTGGCCGTTTCTTCTGGGTTGATGATGTCTCCGGGTAGTAATGGATAGTGTGTGAACAATAGGTTTGTTTTGTTTGGTTCAAGTTGCTTGTTTATCCAAGTCCAGGTGGTGTCTTGTATATATCCTGCTGATGTTCCGGTTACGGGTGTGGCAGAACACCCGATAAAGTTTACTCCATTGTGTTGGAAGTGAAATCGGTCATCTCCAAATATTTGCTTGAATATTTGGGTATTGCCTTGATGAAAGTCGTGATTGCCGGCTATCACGTAATAAGGTTTCTCGAGTAGATCTAAAGTATGTTTAGCCACTAAGAGAGATAGACTGTCGGCGTTTTGGGTGATATCTCCGGTGACAACGATGAAATCAACTTCCGTTGTATTGATGAGTTTGACCAACTGTTGTAGGTGCTCAGTGTTTTCGGGATGTCGGTGGCAGATGTGTGTATCAGTGAGCAATGCAAAGTGAGTGTTGGATTGCGCACAACACAGAGATAGGATTGTTGTGAAGAGTGTGAGTAGGTAAGATTTCTTTATTCGCAACATTATTCTATCTGTAACTTAAGTTCGTTTTTAAGTATTTCGATGTCTGGGTTGTTTTGGGTGAAATACTTTATTTTGTCTTCGGAGGTGTAAGGGGTGTCATCTTCGGTGGCGTGTATGCTATACTGAAAGGTGATATAGTCATTTTGTAGCGCACTTCGCAAGAAGTAAAGCAGGCGCTTTTCTTCTTCTTTCAGATTGGTCACTTGTGACTCATTGTTGAGTGTGAGGAGTAGTGTGGTGTTATCCTTTAGTTCTGGATAGTGTTTTCGAAGTGTGCTCTTTAGTCGTTCATCATCCTTTGCTACTGCAGAAATGGCCTGTACCCATGTTTTTTGTAGTTGTTCTAGGGTGAATTCATTGTTTTTTTTTTCAATGGGTTCTCCCTGTGTTTCTTCCGTCGTGGTTTGTTCTTGTTTGGAAGTGCTCACTGATGACTCATTGATGGATATGCTGTGCTGTTGAGGACGTTTAGAGAGTTGCTGTGCTGACTTCTGAACGGGTTGTGGCACACTGAAGGATACACTCTTGTCTGCAGTGTTAGTTGGTTCTTTATTTGTGTTGTCCTTTATGCCGTTGTTTGTGGTATTATAGTTTGTGCCCGTTGTGGAGGGTGTGTTGGCGGGCCGGCTTTGTACATTGTTTGTTGAAGGTGTGGCTTTGGGGTTGGTGGGAGGTGTGTTGAGGGGGGTGTCATTGATTTGACACAACTTTATTAACAATATCTCTATCGCCAAACGCTTGTTACGTGAGAGACGATAATTGAAACTACACTCTGATGTTGCCTGTAGAGCTTTGTACAAGAAAGCCAGTGGTATTTTGGTCGCTTGTGCTTTGTAACGTTGTGCTATGGTTTCGGCAGTTTCCAATAGAATGATAGTTTCCGGATTCTTACTCACCATGACGTCTCGTATGTGCGAGGCAAATCCATCGAGAAAATGTTGTCCTTCAAATCCCTTCTTCAGAATCTCGTTCAGCAGTAACAAGGCTTTTGTCACGTTGCCCTCCATGCATGTGTCCAATAGGTTGAAGTAGTAGTCCCTGTCCAGTACATTGAGTGTTTGTATGGTGTCTTCATACGATATTTTGTTTCCGCAGAAGTTTACTAATTGGTCGAATATGGAGAGTGCGTCACGCATACCTCCGTCGCTCTTTAGTGCTATGGTGTGAAGCGACTCTGTGTCAATCTCCACATCTTCTTTTCGGGCTATATTGGCAAGATGTTGCACTGTGTCGGAAATGGTGATGCGGTTAAATTCGTATATCTGACAGCGTGACAAAATGGTGGTCAGAATCTTATGCTTCTCGGTGGTTGCAAGAATGAATATGGCATGTGCAGGTGGCTCTTCTAGTGTTTTAAGAAAAGCATTAAATGCTCCTTGTGAGAGCATGTGTACCTCATCCACGATATATACGCTGTATTTACCTATTTGCGGTGGTATTCTCACTTGGTCAATGATGGAACGAATGTCGTCCACACTATTGTTGGATGCAGCGTCTAATTCGTGTATATTGAATGATCTCTGCTCGTTAAAGGCTTTACAGGATGCGCACTCATTGCAAGGCTCAAAGTCGCCTGTCGGGTGTTCGCAGTTGATAGTCTTTGCGAATATTCTGGCACATGTGGTTTTGCCCACACCTCTCGGACCGCAGAATAGATAGGCATGAGCCAAGTGATTGTTTTTTATTGTGTTTTTGAGCGTTTGGGTGAGCGCTTTCTGTCCTACTACTGATTCAAAGGTTGAGGGGCGGTATTTGCGTGCAGATACAACAAAATTTTCCATTGCTATGATTCTCTAAAGACAACTACAAAGGTAGCATATTTCTGTTGGTTTTCCAAATTTTGGTTGGTGGTGTTTAAAAACGCAAACTTTCCATGTAAGATTGCAATATGATGGTAGCAGCAATCTTGTCGACAAGTGCTTTGTTTTGTCGTGCTTTTTTGTGTAGTCCGCCGTCTATCATTGCCCGGTGTGCGAGTACAGATGTAAAGCGCTCGTCCACCATGCTGATGGGTATATTCGGAAAGGTTTTCTCTAATTGTTTGACAAATGTCTTCACTCTCGCCATGTTGGTTGAGTCGCTATTGTCATTTTGCTTAGGACTCCCCACGATAAAGCGCTCTACCTGCTCGGTTGAGGTGTATTTCTTCAGGAACTCCATTATCAGGTGTGTAGGAATGGTGTCAAGTCCGTTGGCGGTAATCTTTAGTGGGTCGCTCACTGCCACTCCCACTCGCTTTTGTCCGTAATCAATTGCTAATAGTCTGCCCATGCTCTGCTCTGCTTTATGTGTGCATGATGTTGTATGTGTAATTTATTTGCAAATATACGGACAAGTGAGCGAAAATCTGTGCAAACAAGTGGGGAAATTTATTCACGCGCACAACGCGTGTTGTCGGAATAAACTTAATGTGCAGTAATATGTGTTGTGTGATTTTGTCGGTTGTCTGAAAGTTTGTACTTTTACATCATCATTTTATAGACTTGTATGACGAAGACGATATTACATATTGAGACAACTACTAATGTGTGCTCACTTGCTGTGAGCCGGGATGGTGAAGTGTTGCTACATCGCATTGACCGTGAGGGACATAATCATGCACGTGTCTTACCTCTGTTTGTGGATGAAGCCTTACGCTTTTTGACCGACAAAGACCTGAAGTTAGATGCTGTAGCATTGAGCAAAGGACCGGGTTCTTACACCGGTTTGCGTATTGGTGCTTCCATGGCTAAGGGTATTTGTTATGCTCAAAACATCCCTTTGTTGGGCATTAATACCTTGCAGTTGATGGCTGTTTCTGCCCGTGAGAGTGCTCTTGCTGCGGGTTGTGAATTGCTTTGTCCTATGATTGATGCGAGGCGCATGGAGGTCTATCAGGCACTTTTTAGTTCAGACTTACAAGAACACTCCCCTGTGAGTGCTCAGGTGATAGATGAAAACTCATTTTTAGATGAATTGTCTCATGCACGCATTGCCTTTTTTGGTAATGGTTCGGATAAGTGTAGTGAGGTGATTAGTTCTTCCAATGCCGTCTTCTTGTCAGGTGTAGTTCCGGATGCCTATTATTCTGTACAGTTGGCAGAACCCTTACTCGAGCGTGGTGTCATGGAAGATGTGGCTTACTTTGAGCCTTTCTATTTAAAAGAGTTTCAAGCCACAGTAGCGAAAAATAAGGTGCTCGGATAGTGTTGTAAAAGAGGTTTTATAATTTGGTGCATTGAAAAGGATTGCTTATTTTTGCCCCATCTAACCAGAAAACACACACTATTTATGTTAACTCCGATTTCTTCTGAATTGGTGCAGCAGACAATGGATACGCTGCATATTCCAGAGATAGGTAAAGCCACCATCCGTCAGATGGTGGGTCTGTCTCAATTGATTGAACAAACAACAGGTAAACGCTTCATTCATTTTGAGATGGGGTCTCCCGGTCTTCCTGCTTGTCAAGTGGGTATTGAAGCAGAAAAAGAAGCTTTGGACAGTGGTGTAGCCTCTATTTATCCCAACATAGCCGGTATTCCTCAAATTAAGAATGCCGCATCACGTTTTATCAAAGCATTTTTGGATATAGATGTTGCACCGGAAGGCTGTATTCCTACGGTGGGCTCCATGATGGGTTCTTACTCTATGTTTCTTGCTACTGTGCAAAGTCGTCTTCCTGAACGCGATACGGTTTTGTTTATCAATCCGGGTTTCCCTGTGCAACCGTTGCAGGTGAAGATTATGGGCTTCAACCAAGAAAGTTTTGACGTGTATGATTATCGCGGTGATAAGTTGCGTGAGAAGTTAGAAAGTTATTTGAAGACAGGGCGCATAGCCTCTATTATTTACTCTAATCCAAATAACCCGGCGTGGATTTGTTTGAATGATGATGAATTGCGCACCATAGGTGAACTCGCTACTGCTTATGATGTTGTGGTAATAGAAGACCTTGCTTATATGGGCATGGACTCTCGTCGTGACTTGGGTAAACCATTCCAGGCTCCTTATCAAGTGACTGTGGCTAAATATACAGACAACTATGTGTTGTTGATGTCCGGTTCGAAGATATTCAGTTATGCCGGTCAGCGTATTGCCATTGCCGCTATTTCCAACAAGTTGTTTGCACGTGAATATGAAGGATTCCGTCAACGTTATGGAATGGCTCGTTTTGGTCAAGCATATATTCAGGTGATTCTTTATGCATTCTCATCGGGAGTGTGTCATTCAGCTCAACATGCTTTGGCAGCTATGATGGATGCGGCAGCTGATGGTAGACTCAACTTTGTTGAAATTACATCCGAATATGCACGTCGTACTAAGCGTCTCAAAGATATATTCTTGCGTAACGGATTTCACATTGTGTATGATAAAGACAATGACGAACCATTGAGCGATGGATTTTTCTTCACCATTGGCTATAAAGGCTACACGGGTAATGGTTTGTTGCGTGAGTTGTTGAATTATGGTATTTGTGCCATTGCTTTGGGTTCGACCGGCAGTGAGCAAGAAGGTTTGCGTGCATGCTCGTCGGCAGTGAAAGAGGATGACTATGATTTGCTGGAAGAACGCTTGAAAATCTTCCATGTCAACAATCCCCTATAGGACTACTTTTTTGTAAAGTAAACATAGTGAGAGGATGTATCACGATTTTGTTGATACATCCTCTCGTTTGGTTGTGAATGTTATTAGTTGCGATATAGGGGGTTGGGCAGTGTCCATTTGAACCACCATGCGTCATCAGCACTGATGTCAGACGCCGGCCTTCCATAGTGAGATAATGCTCCTTCTTGTACGCCAAAAATACCATCCCCCATTTCCACTACATTCAGATAGACTTCAAGAATCCGTTCTTTGCCCCAGATAAACTCAATTAAGATGGTGAAATAGGCTTCTACAGCTTTTCTGAACCAAGTGCGGTGTGGTGTGCAGAACACGTTTTTTGCTGTTTGTTGTGAGATGGTGCTTCCACCCGCCACAATGTATCCGTAACTCACGTTGGTTAGATGAGCCTGCCTGATGGCATTGATATCAAATCCATAATGTTCCAGGAAGTGTGCATCTTCAGATTCTATGATGCTGTTGATGATGTGTGGTGAGATATTCTTCAACGGTACCCATGTTTGTCGAATTCTCAGTATTCTATCTTCTTGTCTTGCTTCTGCTTTTCGTATGAGCATGAGCGGCGTGATCTTGACAGGTAGAAACTTATACACTACTACCATCGTTAGGCTGACTATAAACCAAATGGCTAAGAGATTGCCCAGTAACTTAACGAATCGGCTTACCATGGTTGTCAATAAGGGTACCAAATTTATCATGATATTCTCCGAATGTAGCGAAGAAGATGTGTTTTCCCTTGGCTTTGATGTCATGGAAGAGTGGAGGAGTCAATACTTTGTAGTTCTTGTCCATGAGTCCTTCTTTATCGTTATAGTCGATGTAGGCATAACACTCGGTGCTCTCCCATATTTCTTTTCCATCGCTGTCTAGTCGCATGGTGTTGTAGGTGAGTTCTCTGATGTCTTGAAATATTACTTCGTAGATGAGTTTTCCTTTGTAGTCAAAGAGGTGTTGAATACCGTTGTGTTCTGTGGCAATGATTCCTTCTGACCAGTCGATGGCTATTTCTTTATAGTTGCCAATAAGGACAGTGTCAAGTTCGTAGTTGTAGACGATACATTGTTCATCGAGTTTGGTGTTGTAGAGATTATGTTGGTGTTCGGTTTTGATGTATGTGTACACAGGTTGCAAGATCCATTGAGCAGCGGTGTCTATGAGTCCTACTTTTTTGTCTGCTATCTTCAGGGCAAGTTTGCCTCGGTAGAACAGCAGTTCGTATTGTCCGTTGTACTTCAATCCGACCGGGTTTACTAATTCTCCGTCTGGCTTGAAGATGTAGATGGAGTCATCTTTTACCATGATTCCTCTTTCGTTGTTAAATTCCCATGCCTTGTCATAGTTTAAGGGTGTGATAGTCTTTCCTGTGTTCAAATTGATGTAGGCGCGTTTTCCGTTCTTTGCCAAGATTCCGATAGAGTCACCATAGGGTATGTGCAGCCATGCTATGCTGTCAATAAGAATCTTGCCCGTTTTGGGGTTGTAGATGTGGTCGCCGTGTTTGTAGCGGAGTCCGTTGTTTCCGATTTCCTCTCCATAGATGGCATTTTTCAGGTGTTTTTTTGAACTGCTAGATGTTCCGATGGCTGCATGGGTCAGTGCAATCAGAATGATGGCAGAACCGAAGATGAGGATGATTTGTTTGAAAGTCATGTGACGCAGTGTGGGTAAATTGATGGCCCAATTTCGTTTTTTAGGTGTTTGTGTACTCATAATGTGTGTTATTTTATAGGGTTAAACAAATAATGCATCAGTCTGTTTTTAACTTGTTGTAATGGCACGCATAAGTGCTCTCTAAGTCTCTTGCTCAATGCAAAGTTGCAAATAAAACCCCTTTCCTTCAAGCGTTTTAAGCACAAATGTTTGAAAGGTACTTCTGGGTGTATGAAATGTAACTTTTGATGCAATTTCATACATTTATTTGAGTGGTGTTTTCTCTATTGGGTGGGAAAAATGATGTGATGGGGGAGTGAGGAAGATGGTTTCTTTATCCTATCTTCTTCCTATCTAGTTCCTATCTTTATCCTATCTTTATCCTACGTGTATCCTACGTGTATCCTACGTGTATCCTACGTGTATCCTACGTGTATCCTACGTGGATCCTACGTGGATCCTACGTGTCCGGTAGGAAAAAAATTACAAAGTTAGGTGTTTTTTTTGAGTAGTGGTTTGGGAGGAAAGAGGAGGTGTAAGTGAGAAGAATGACGGATATAAAAAAAGAAAAGTATTTTGGGTGGATTGCCAACTATCTTCAGTGTAGTTCTCGTTACTACATCCATTTACCAAGCCCACACGATTGGTGTGTGGCGTTGCTCGTGTGTAAATTCCTTGTTGGTTGTCACACCACCCATTTAAAGCCTATGCATGGGTTGCACATGAAGCCGCGACCTGCGAAATTGTATGATAGTTCGATCTCTGCTCCGATGTATAGTTGTGGCATTTTGATGTGTTTTCCGATGTTGTACCACAGTTGAGGTTCGCTCATGAAGGCAAAGAGTCCTTCGCTTTCGTAGAGGTCCAGAAATCCGCTAAAAGATAAGCCTTTTGCCGGCTCACAGCCCCAAACCACTGTTCCTTGTAACGGCACTGTGACTCCCGGTGTGTATCTTGCAAGTGCCATGAATGTAATGAAGTGGCGGTAGTCGTCAGAGTGTAATTGGTATTCGAGTCCGCCGAGGATGGTGTGGGAAATGCCATAGCCAAGTGCTAATCCTCCATTGTATTCGACGTGCAAAGATAAATCTTTGGCTTTTGAGGTTTGCCAAAAATTAAAGGTTCGTGCGTACTCCAAGTAGGCGCAGAAGGGGCTATCGCCGTTGGGGGCAAAATCCATATCGACAAAGAAGAAATTACTCCCGCAATTGTCAAAGGATAAATGTTCAATTGTAGCCGTTAGTTGTTGTTCTCGTTGATTAGTACAGGCGGTGTTCTTGCTTCCAAAGTCGTAAAATAATTGTATGCTCGTTTGAGCTTGTGCCATGGTGGTGAATAGTGCGAATAAGATTAAATATTTTCTCATGGTGTGTGTTGTGTGTCAATTTTTCAAGATATACATACGGAGTGTGCATGAATGTAATCCATTCGGGTAAGGTGTTGAGTCTATTCATGCAGGCATGAAGTGAGAACCAATGTGAATAAAAAACGATAGCCAAATGCCTAAAGCTTCAGCAATATCTTTGGTTTTTAATCCTTTTTTCTTTATAATTTTATCAATCTCATTTCCAATGTGTTTCATAAAAAACGCAAATTAAGTGTTTAATTTTTGTGGTAAAGAATTTATTTGCATGAAAAGAAAGTGTTTGCTTTACGGTCGTAAATTTACAAAATAATTGTAATAAATAAAAATCATTGCCATGCTAAAGGAGTTAATTAAAGAGTTTCGGATAGCAGATTGTCCCGAATTCAAGCGCACGATCATGCAGCGATGTGGCCGGAGCATTAACCAATACTACGATCGCTATAACGGCAGAACGAAACTGACTACATCGGAGAGGGAAATCATTATGAGCGTGCTTGAAAGTATTTTGGTGTAAATAGATGTCAAACTTAACAACAAAAGAGAGTACAAGCAAAATTAACAAAGTCATCAAAGATATGAACCTGCCACGAGAAGACACAGTCAAACGTGCACGCATACCCGAATGGGAAATGACACTCGCCGGACACTACATGAAGAAGTACCGCACCTTCCCACCGGCACGCGTGCACACTATCACGCGCGACCTCGTGCTCACAAAAAGCGAAATAGAAGAACTCACAAAACAAGAACAACAATAATTTTGTTCAAATTAAAAATGGTATTATATTTGCAATCATAAAACAAAACCATGCCAAAAGTATTATTATATATAACATCCAAAATAACATGGATATTCTTATTTTGGAATACAGATTTTAATGAAAATAGAGCTCATGTACACGTAGGTAAAAAAGGAACAGAACGACTGTGTAAAATATGGTTAGAACCAGATATAGAAGTAGCTGATTCCGGTGACCTCAGTACCAAACAAATATAGCAAATAAAAGAAATTGCAGAACAACAGAAAAACACACTGTTAAAGCAGTGGAATCAGTTTAAAAAAGGAAAATCCATTAAAATCATACAGGTAAAAAAATAAAACAATGAATACACTAGAAGGATTCTGTGAAATCACACCCAAAATAAAAAAAGTACAATTTCTCATCAGAGGGAAAATGCATGTCACCTTAGAAGATAAACGAGTGATCATTGTTCCACTCGCAGCATTCCCATCCATAAAAAAAGTACCACTCAACCAAAGAAACAAATGGTACCTTGTTGGAGGAGGAGTAACCTGGGACGCCTGCCCGGAAGTCATACACATCGAACAAATCTTAGGTAATTACCAAAAATACAAACACACATAGATATCGCCAAGCATAAGCAATTTATCCAAAATTGCGAGTAAAGCAAGAGCAGAATCAAGCTTGCTTGAATTATGCCGAACGAGAGCAATTTATATAATGCCCGGTCAAAAAAATGGCCGGGCTTTTTTGTGCTCAGACTACGAAAAAAACACTCTATTTTCTGTCAATTCTTAAAAAACATGTTACAAATGTTACAAAATATAACCTATTGTAAACCAACAACATACATTTATAATTCCCCAAATCCATCCCCACATCAAACAGCAATAGGAACAGTGAAATTAGTCGTGGGAATTAGACGAAGTTCACAAGAAAAGGTGCAGTACTGCATAACAGCTATACAAACAAAATAAGCATCTACATAGAGATGCTTATATTCCTGCCCCAGTTTGCGCAATATCGTTTTTAACCCTAAAATAGAAGTGAAGCATCGTGGGCGGGGACTTGTGCACTAAGCGAATTTCTTCACAATATTACGGACTTATAACCGACCGCAGAGTTACAACAAATTGTTCAATTACACAAATATGCAAAAAACAAGACGAAAAACATCCAACATCAAGGCAACCGGAAGGAATAAACGAAAACAATCCATACAAACACTATTCTAACAACAAAGCTCTATGGATGTATTCTGTGGAGCTTTTTATGCCATCCTGACGACGTGTAACGCAAGGATGCAGGAATATACAATTTCTGATTTTCAAAAACCTGACTTGAGGACATTTTTTTTTAAGATGTTGCTACTTACAACATCCAAAAAAATGGCACGTTTCTGGCACGATTTTTTAAAGCCTTTACTATACAACGATAGCCAAATCACTGTGAGAGTGTTATTTGGCTATCTCTGTCGGGATGAGGCGACTCGAACGCCCGACCCCTACGTCCCGAACGTAGTGCGCTACCAACTGCGCTACATCCCGATTTATTTCTTTGAACCGCGCCTAAAGGGCTTCTTCTTGGCTGCGGGTTGGCTATTCATAATCTCTTTGCACTGATCCTCTGTGATTGCTTGTGCGTCTTGTCCTTTGGGTATCTTGTAGTTGATGCCGTTGCTAGTGATGTAAGGACCATATCTACCATTGAGGACTTGTATGTCGCCAAAAGTGTGAATAATCTTGTTGAGCTCTTCTTGTCTTTTGGCATTGATGATTTCAATGGCTCGCTCTATGCTAATGCTGAGTGGATCGTCTGTGCTGCTGAGTGAATAATACTTGCCGGCATGCTTAAGATAAGGACCAAAACGTCCGGTCGCTACTGCTATCTCGGCTTCTTCATACTCACCCAAAGTTCTTGGCAACTTGAATAACTCTAAGGCTTCTTCAAGTGTGATGGTCTCCAAAGACTGATTTCTCTTTAGCGGTGCAAAGATAGGCTTTTCTTCGTCATTAGCCAAACCAATTTGTGCAATTAATCCATATCGACCTATTTTTACTGAAATTTGTTTCTTGGATACGGGGTCGATGCCTAAAATGCGTTCTCCTACTTTCTTTTCAGAGTTTTCTAGAGTTTTGGTGACGGTGGGGTGGAACTTCTTGTAGAAGTTGTCAATGACTTCTATCCATTGTTCTTCACCTTCGGCAATAGAGTCAAATTGTTTTTCTACCTCTGCCGTAAAGTTGTAGTTGAGGATGTCGGGGAAGTATTGTGTGAGAAAATCATTAACTACTATACCTATGTCGGTAGGAAGAAACTTGCCTTTCTCATTACCGTATTTCTCCGTCTTAGTAGCTGTGCTGATTTTTCCGTTCTTTAGAGTGAGTTGGGTATAGTTGCGTTGCTCGCCGGTCTTGTCTCCCTTCTCAATGTATCCTCTGTTTTGGATGGTAGAGATGGTAGGAGCGTAAGTAGAAGGACGACCAATGCCGAGCTCTTCCATTTTCTTAACTAAACTGGCGTCGGTATATCGGAATGGCCCTTGGGTGAATCGCTCTTGTGCAATCACTTGTTGGGCGTTAAGCTGTGAATCTACCAACATGTGTGGAAGTAAATCGTCATTGCTTTGTTCGATTTCATCGTCAGTGCCTTCCATGTACACTTTCAGGAAACCATCAAAGGTGATGACTTCACCATTGGCTTCAAACAGGTAAGGGCTGTTTTCTACGGTAATGCTGATAGTGGTTTTCTCAAGCTGTGCATTGCTCATCTGTGAGGCGATGGTGCGTTTCCAGATGAGGTCGTAGAGACGTTTTTCTTGTGCAGTTCCATCAATGTGGTGATGGCTGATGTATGTAGGGCGTATGGCTTCGTGGGCTTCTTGTGCGCCTTTTGTTTTGGTGGCGAATTGTCGTGAGTTGACGTATTCGCTTCCAGCCATTGCGGTGATTTCTTGTTTGCAACTGTTGATGGCTAAAGAAGAAAGGTGCACTGAGTCGGTACGCATATAGGTGATTTTTCCGGCTTCGTAGAGTTGTTGTGCGACGCGCATGGTTTGACTCACGGAGAATCCTAACTTCCGTGCAGCTTCTTGTTGCAGTGTGGAAGTGGTAAACGGAGCTGCAGGTGATTTTTGTGCAGGTCGTTTTGTGATGTCCGCGATGCGGAATTCTGACTGTTTGCATTGTTCCAAAAACGCCACGGCTTCTTCTTTGTGCGCGAAACGGTGGTTGAGCTCGGCTTTGAGTTCAACGGGCATACCCTTAGCGTCTATTCCATTGAAGAGTGCGGTGACTCTGTAAGCGGCTTCCGGGGTGAATTGCTGAATCTCTCTTTCTCTTTCTACAATGAGACGTACAGCCACTGACTGTACACGACCGGCAGATAGGGCGGGCTTGATTTTCTTCCACAAGATGGGGGAGAGTTCAAATCCCACGATGCGGTCTAATACACGGCGCGCTTGTTGTGCATCTACCAGGTTGAGGTCGATGTCTCTGGGGTTTTCTACAGCGTGTAGTATGGCTTCTTTGGTGATTTCGTGGAAAACAATACGCTTGGCTTTCTGTGAGTCAAGTCCTAACTCGTCAAACAAGTGCCAAGCAATGGCTTCTCCTTCACGGTCTTCATCGGATGCAAGCCACACAACCTCTGCTTGTTTTGCTGCGTTCTTTAGCTCGTTCACAAGTTTCTTCTTGTCGGCTGAAACAACATATCTTGGTTTGTAGTCATTGGTAAAGTCTATCCCTATACCGGAACCCTTCTCATCTAAATCACGTATGTGTCCGAAACTGGACATGACTTTATAGTCCTTGCCCAGGTATTTACCGATTGTGTTGGCTTTGGAGGGTGATTCGACAATAACAAGATTCTTTTCCATGCGTTTCTGTGACAGAAAGATAAAACGGGCGCAAAGGTATGAATATTTTTCTAAATGTGAAAACATATTGTTTTGTTGTGTTTCTGGGGTGGGATGTGTATGGGTAGGACTTGTCGGATGATTCGTATATGTCTGAGAGTAAAGTTAAAATTATTCTTGATTATGGTTGGTTTCTACTTAGTTGGTATCTAGTTCCTATCTAGTTCCTATCTGTTTTGTATCTGTTTGCGATGATATGGTAGTGAATGTGAGGGGTGTAGTGTAGGACGCTCGCAAGCGAGCTACAGGACGTCTCGAAGACGACACTATAGGATGCTCACGATGTGAGCTGTAGAGCGTTCATAAAAGTGAACTACAGGACGGGCGAAGCCTATAGGATGCTCGCAAGCGAGCTGAGGGGGCTAGTGAGGCTAATGAGGCTAATGAGGCTAATGAGGCTATGAGGTTATGAGGATTAGGGGGATAGTTAATGACCGATTAGTGCTTGTAAAAGAACAACTTTTACAATAAAGTGCTTACGCTCGGCATAATTAAAGCAAGCTTGATTCTGCCCATTCCCGACCTTTGGATTCCCGACCTTCGGTCGCCTACCCGTAGCCTTTCACTTACTCGCACTTTTCACTTTTTATTTAGACGGACCCCCTCCGCTTCACTTCGTTTCGCTCGTCCCCCTAACCCAGGGCGACAGTGCGATTAGTATTTGTATGTGAGGTATTTATGCCTATTTATGCTGCAAATAATTTTATAAATACCTCGCTACGCCCCTATAGGGCGACAGTGCTTTTTTAGTTAGTTTTTGTATGAGGAGGGTGTAGGACGGACGGAACGCTGGAGTACGCTCGCAAGGGAGTTGGAGGGTGGAGTTGCTTCCAAAGAGAAAATTCGCTATATTTGCAATCAAATGAAACAATACACACTCATCATAATTATCCTTACCACCCTATTGGCTGGATGTGGTTATCAGCAAGCCAACGAACGCATTGACTC
>JAGCLD010000019.1 GCA_017647145.1 Paludibacteraceae bacterium | reverse complement strand
TGACTGGTTACGATGAGGCTGGTTTGCAAAGTCAGTTGGATAAAGGAGTGGATATGGCCACCTTTTATGCTGAGGCTCCCTTGATGAATCCTCATCGCGATTTGATTAAAGGGGTAGTGTGCGGTATTCGGGTAGAAACAATAGAAGACCCTTTGATGAAAAGTATCCGCCAATTGGATAAGTTGGTGGATGAGTTGGCAAAGGGGAAATCAATGGATAAGATAATAAGAAAACCATGAAAATAACAAAGTTATTGCAAATAGTATGCTTACTGATGTGTATCGGAATCTCTCCGATGAAATCGCAAGATTTGAAGTTCGGTGAAGACAAGAAGTTCAAGATTGTCCAGTTTACCGATGTGCATTGGAAGGCCGATAGCATTGCCTCGGAAGAAGCGGGTGAGCGTATGGGTGAAGTGCTCGATGCAGAGAAGCCGGATTTGGTGATTTTCACCGGTGATGTGATTTTTGGTAAACCTGCCGATAAAAGTATGCGACGTGCTTTGGAACCTACCATTAATCGAGGTATCCCGTTTGCTGTGACTTTTGGAAATCATGATGATGAGTTGGGTATGAGCCGCAAGGAATTGTATGATTTCATCAAGGATATGCCGGGTAATCTCACTTCTACCATAGGAGGACTATCGGGAGTAACCAATTTTATTCTTCCGGTAAAAGCATCGGATGGAAGTAAGGATGCAGCCCTTTTGTATGTGTTCGATAGCCATTCTTATGCAACGTTGAAAGGTATAAAAGGTTACGGCTGGATTAAGCATGACCAAGTACAATGGTACATCGATGAAAGCAAGAAGTTCACCGAGGCCAATGGAGGCACTCCGCTTACAGCCTTGTCGTTTTTCCATATCCCATTGCCTGAGTTTCACGAAGCTGTTCAGAACGAAGGCTCGTTCTTGATTGGTACTCGCAAGGAAAAAGCTTGTGCTCCGGAAATCAATACCGGTTTGTTTGCTGCCATGAAGGAAGCTGGCGATGTGTTGGGCGTATTTGTGGGACATGATCATGTGAATGACTACGCCGTGAGTTGGAAAGGCATCATGCTTTGTTATGGTCGCTTTACTGGAGGCAAGACTGTTTATCACGATATGCCAGGCGGAAACGGTGCCCGTATCATTGAGTTGACGGAAGGTGTGCGCCAATTCCGTAGTTGGATTCGTTTGAAGGATGGTCAGGTGATAAATGAGTTTACTTATCCTTCGGAATGGATTAAGTAGTGGAAAAGAACCTGAAATCTTAATCATTATTTGCTTTTTATTTTGCTTCGTCACATTTGTGACGAAGTTTCGTGATATGATGTGCTGAATCTCCGTCATAATATGTGACGGAGATTCTTTTCAATTGTGGCGAAGTGAATGTGTCAGCGGCAAAGTCTTAGTATTACTCGGATTTCTCGCTAATGTTTCAATATGTTTCTTTTTGTAAAGTGATTCAATGGGAAGAAAATACGATTATTTGAGAATCCTTTCAAAATTTTATATCGTAGATATAACCCTAACAAGGAGAAAAACAGTCACAAAATTCTTTTGCGAAATCAAAAATATCACATACATTTGCAGTGCACATGGAGCTCAGATGCCACTTTTGCTGGTTGAAGAGTGAAAAGGGAATCCGGTGTGAATCCGGAACAATTCCTGTTGCTGTGTATCTCGACTTTCATTCGGAAAGTTTAAGTTTGTTGCATTCTTTGCCACTGGTAAATACTGGGAAGGCGCAACAAACGAGATGAGTCAGAAGACCTACCTGTGCATTTAGACGATTGGTACCTGCAGGATACGGGTGTGAATCAAAACTTGTTTTTTAATCATTGTTTTTTGAGACGATTACGGGGTATAGTATAGGTCTGCCATAGCCTTTTTGTAACATATTGTCTATACCCCATCGGAACATGTTTTGAGTTATATCTGTATCCTGCATTTATCGAGCAAGATTATTATTAACTTAAAAATATGTTCATGATGGAAAATGTAGTTTACACAGCTCCTCTAGTGGAGGTTATCGAAGTGGAAGTGGAAAAGGGGTTTGCTACCTCAGATCAGCAAGAAGATTCTCCATGGGAAGATTTGTAAAGACGATTGTGAAATGCTTAAAACTCAAAAGACGATGAAAAAACTATTGATGGTACTTGCTGTAGTTTCATTGACTACAGCTTGTAATGAGATGGAAGAATTGGAATCATCTTCTAATTTCGTGATAAAAGGTTATAATGAAACAAATGCAGATTCGCGTACATCCTTTGGTACTCCTAATACATCGACCATTCCTTTCTTGTGGTCTTCTGGTGATTATATTTGGTTGGGTACTACGAAAAGTGATGCAATATCTGCAGGTTGTCAGATTGCCAATTTTACTTTCAGTAACGGTTCTGCTGCTGTTGTTGGTACTGGACATGTCTTTTATAATATGATCTCAACAAATAAAAATGCATATGTACTTGCAACCCAAACAGCAGATGGAAATTTAGGTAATGATGGGGATTTTGGATATGCAGTGCTTGATGAATTTAACTCTTTCTGTCTAAAGCACAAGACCTCCTATTTGTGGTTTGACACAACTACAGGAGATTCGAATATGCCGAAGTTGCTTTCTATTACTGTAGATGCAGATGGAGTGAACATTGCTGGTAAACAGACTTATGACTTCCAAAACGACCGATGGAATTCTACTGTGACCGAAGGCAGTTCTACCATTACGCTTAATTTTGCAGGAGGCCATACATTGGTTTCATCAAACAAAGATGTAATGGCTGCAATGGTATGTTTGCCTGCTGCTGTTGGTGGTAAAACATTGACTATTACTTATTCATTTGCTGATGGTAGTAAATTTACAGAAACGAAAAAACTTACCAAGAACTTTGAAAGTGGAAAGACCTCTCGTATTAAAACTAATATTGCTAAGAATAGTTTGGTGAAGGAGCCTTCGTATGAATTACGTGTGTTGACGTTTGAGGATAAAGATGCAACGTTTGAGCCGTATACCCTTGATTATGCAGGTGTGGAAATTACCACTTGGAGCGACTTGATTGACAACCCACAATATGGTGGTCCGTTAACTTATGGTGATTATATGTCTGCAATGTATACTTGGTGGGACGAAGGAAACACTGAACTTACTCATACCTTCCCTAATAACTACGCCTATTGCTTTTGGGGCGGTGGTCATGCCATTTCGAACTATTGGGGAGCAGGTTGGACAGATGAAGATAGAGATGTACATATCGCTAAATATTATGGAG
>JAGCLD010000018.1 GCA_017647145.1 Paludibacteraceae bacterium | reverse complement strand
CTGACTGCGGACACGGCACGCCGTGTCCCTACTTCCTTCCCACTACAGCGCAGCGTCCTCTAACCCCCCATCCCCACTCCCTACCACCTACCACCTACTTCCCCCTATAAACACTATAAACACTATAAACACTATAATAATTTATAATCTATATATATACCCATATACCATACATATACCATATATATACATATAATAGTATTATATAATAATATATAATATTAAAAAAAAGAATAAAAAAAATCAAAAACGAAAATAACAACACACACATCACACCCGTATAGTGTGGTAGGTGGAACTCTCAAGAATAAAATTATTACATTTTATGACAATTATTCCCCATTGGCTCTAAAATATTTCTTTTATATTTGTGCCATCAATCATAATAAAGATAAACTATATCAACCATTTAATTCAAAGTATTATGAAGAAAAATCTACTCAAATTATTTGCGCTATTCATGATGAGCGTATTCTCATCAAGCGTTATGGCTCAAACGGAAACCAATCCGGCTGATGCCACAAAAGACATTGATATGGTAGCCACCAGTTACACCATCGGTGGGACTTACATCGCCGGTAAAGGTGGTGCTATGGCAGGCACAATGACTGAAAAGGGTATTAAATTCCGCATTAACAAAGCGTATGGAGACACTAAGAACGCACTACCCTTTGTTGTAAATGCCGGCTACAAAATCACTGCCATTTCAGTTGATGGACATGTGAATGACAATTCCAAAACCTCTACCATCAGCACGGTATATGTAGATGGAACAGCTGCGGAATTCACTCCGGTCACTCTACCTAACAAATCAGGAAGTGCACAATTCTCCATTACAAATATCAACGCAACCAAAGATGTTGTATTCGTGTTTGATGGTGCTGCCTCACAAGCTAATCTGCAATACACAGTGACTTATGCCAACCTGATAACCACCGACAACGCAGATTTGAGTTCTATTATGATCAACGGTGTGGAATTAGAAGGATTCAATGCACAAACAGACACTTTCCTTGTTCAACTACCTTACGGAACCACAACAGTCCCTACAGTAACTGCTACCACAGCTTCACCTAACGCAACAGTGGTCATCACTCCTGCTACATCTTTAGATCAGCTCACACAAATCATTGTTACAGCAGAAGATGGAGTTCACGTAAAGAGTTATTACATTCAATTTAGCGTAGCCACAGTGCTTTCTAACGACGCTACTTTGGCCGACCTTACAGTGGCAGGCAAAGCAATTAATGGTTTTAGAGCTGACTCACTCAACTATGCCGTAGAAATCGCATACAAGGATGAAGTCACTGTAAGCGCAACGCCTAATTTCAGCGAAGCAAAAGCAGTCGTTACACTACCTGAAACATTACCCGGAAAAGCCACAGTTGTAGTTACTGCACAAGATGGCACTACCACACAAACCTACACCATTGACATCACTCGAAGAGTGCCACAACTCTACCAAGCAATATTCGATAATGGTTTTGATGCCTTCATCACTGACACAAACACTGTAGAAGTGTACTATGCCAGCACAAAACCTGCTTTCGTAAAAGCATCTGGATTGGAAGGTGAAGGTGCTGTTGCAACATTCAACAATGACGTCATCACTCTCGGTGGAGCAAATGGGAACGTTGAATACGCCGTAAACTATCACGAAATTAACCCATTAACCACCGAAGGAACTGTCGTATTTGACTCTACAGAAACATACATCGCCAGTGTTTATGGCTACACAGCCGACAAAGGATGGAGATTTGCCAAGTCAGTGGAAGAAGCTGCCAACAGACGTATTTCTTCAGGTAAAAACCGCGTGCAATTCTTCTTTGGTCCTGCATACAAGGTTGATTTCACATGGGCAGTTGAACGCGCAATCAAAGTATATGTAAACGGAGTGGAAACCACTCCCACTGCTATCACAAATGGCTTCTCTGTTCGTTTAAGCAACACACAAAACAACCTTGTAACCATTGTTTCTGACCAAACCAAAGGTGATGGTGGCGTAAGCGGACTCACACTGACCACTACAGCTCCTGCTCCTGAATTGAAAGTTATTGGTGGTCAAACAGGTTCCTATGAAGGTTGGGAATATACCTATTTTGATCTTGGTACCATTGAAGAAGGTCAAACAGCAAGCAAAACCATTGAGTTTGAAGCAACAAACATTCCTGCTAAATACACCTATTACAATGAAGAAAATGAAATGGTAGAAGCAGACAACTTCATTGCTTTTGCTCCATCATTTGATGCTTATTATCTGTTTGATATAATCGTTTCAGAAAATGCAAGTGTTACTGAAGACTATTTTGGCGGCAAGCAATATACATTCCCACTTGATGCAAATGGAAATGTGAAAGGAAGTATTACTGTCAGCTTGAAAAAAGATTTAGGTGGACTCACCATAGAAGATTTAGAAGTAGAATATGGCGAAGCTTATGCATCTACCGGATGGGGACTTATGGATGGTTCTTCTCAAATCATCACTGAGTTCAATGTTAACTTCACTTTGACCGAACCTAACCAAGGTGGTGATGGCACAGCATTGGAAAATGCAACTATTGAAGCAAAAGCTGTTAAGGTAATTGAAAATGGTGTGGTTTACATCATCAAGAATGGTGTGAAATATACTGTTACCGGTGTTGCAGTGAAATAATTCACTTCAATAAACCCACATAACAACAAAGCGAGAATCCTCATCGGGTTCTCGCTTTTGTTATATACCTATTTACAAACCCTTATCTGAGAGGCTTCTTCATCCTATGCTTATCGCTTCGAAGCGAAAAACTGTTTCATAAGGGATGCACATTCATCTTCCAGCACACCGGAAAGCACATCACACTTAGGATGAAGCGCATGTGGGGCAAATTGTTGATAACCTCTTTTCTCATCACATGCACCAAACACCAGACGGCGTACTTGTGCCCAACCAATGGCGCCTGCACACATCACACAAGGTTCTAATGTAACATAGAGCGTACACTCGGGCAAATACTTACTCCCTAAAGTCTGCATGGCAGCAGTGAGCGCTTGCATCTCGGCATGGGCTGTGACATCTTGCAGCATTTCTGTCAGGTTGTGTCCCCTACCCACTATCTGCCCATTACACACAATAATACAACCCACTGGTATCTCTCCTTCTGTGAATGCCTTATTCGCCTCATCTAATGCAAGACGCATGAAGCGACGGTCATCATCATTCGCCTGCAACATCTTCTTCCACCACTAAGTTATCGATAATGAAGTTTTGACGTTCTGCTGTGTTTTTGCCCATATAGAAAGACAAAAGGTCAGCCACAGCGTCTTCCTTACGCAGTGTGACGCGGTCCAAGCGCATGTTCTCACCGATAAGGTCACGAAACTCATCGGGAGAGATTTCACCCAAACCTTTAAAGCGTGTGATTTCGGCATTTGCCCCCAGTTTTTGTATCGCAGCAAGACGCTCATCTTCTGAGTAACAATAGATTGTATCCTTCTTATTACGCACACGAAACAAGGGTGTCTGAAGGATGTAAACATGTCCTTTCTTAATCAGATCGGGAAAGAATTGAAGGAAGAATGTAATCATCAACAAACGAATGTGCATACCATCAACATCGGCATCGGTTGCCACTATCACTTTATTGTAGCGCAAGCCATCCAGCCCTTCTTCAATATTCAGAGCTGCTTGCAGCAGATTAAACTCCTCGTTTTCATAGACAATCTTCTTGGTCAGTCCAAAACTATTAAGGGGCTTGCCACGCAAACTAAAGACGGCTTGTGTCTGCACATTACGGCTCTTTGTAATAGAGCCACTCGCAGAGTCACCCTCAGTGATAAATATGGATGATTCTTCTATAAGCGCATTCTTTTCTTCGTCTTTGCCTATAGGGTCATTAAAATGAATGCGACAATCACGTAACTTCCGGTTGTGCAGATTTACCTTTTTAGCACGCTCGCGTGCCAACTTTGTGACACCGGCAATTGCTTTACGCTCTTTTTCAGATGCCTGAATTTTCTGCAACATTATCTCACTGACATCCAGATTGCGGTGTAGGTAATTATCTAATTCACGCTTAACAAAGTCGCCAATAAACTTACCCACAGTGAGCCCGCTCTTATCCACATCACGCGAACCTAACTTCGTCTTGGTCTGACTTTCAAACACCGGTTCTTCCACATTGATGGCAATAGCCGCCACTACACCGTTACGGATGTCTGACAAATCGTGATTCTTATTGAAATACTCCTTGATGGTGCGACCTATAGCCTCACGATAGGCTGCTTGGTGAGTTCCACCATGAGTCGTGTGTTGACCATTCACAAAGGAGTAGTATTCATCATTGTTTTGGTCTGTGTGTGTCAACACCATCTCAATATCATCCCCCTTAAGATGAATAGGGGCATAGAGAGGTTCTGAGGTGAGATTTTCAGTCAAGAGATCAAGGAGCCCGTTCTTGGAATGAAACTTAGTGCCATTAAAGATGATGGTCAGGCCGGTGTTGAGATAACAATAGTTACGCAGCAGTGGCTCAATGAATTCATTGTGAAAAGCATAGTTCTCAAATTTTGTATTGTCCGGTTCAAACTCGATGAGCGTTCCTCTTGCATCTCCGGAAGGAATGATACCGGTGTCGGTAATCAATTTACCTTGTTTGAACTCTGCTCGGCGTGTTTTGCCGTCACGGAAAGCTTGCACAGAGAACTTCCACGACAAAGCATTCACAGCCTTTGTACCTACCCCATTGAGGCCCACTGATTTCTTAAAGGCTTTTGAGTCATATTTTGAGCCCGTATTAAGTCTTGAAACGGCCTCCACAATCGAACCTAACGGAATACCACGACCATAGTCGCGCACTCTGACTTTTCCATCCATCACGGTGACTTCAATCTGCTTGCCTTCACCCATGCGATATTCGTCAATGGAATTATCAATTGCTTCCTTAATCAGCACATAAATACCATCGTCCACATGTGAACCATCCCCTAACTTACCTATATACATACCCGGACGCAAGCGTATATGCTCCATGTCTTCCAAGTGAATCATATTTGTCTCATCATAGGGTACGCTAATCCGGGTTGAGATATTTTCATCCATCTTCTACTATAAGTTGAATTCTATAAAAGTATTGACTTTATTTGAGTATTTATTGTTTATCTGCTTGGTGTTTATACTTAAACAACACAGCAAACAGCACAGCCACCACCAATGAAAAGGCCGCAAAAATATACCACACTGTAGTCCAATCACCCACTAAGTGTCCGGTGGGATTGTATTGACAGTAATGGTTCACAATCGCTTGTGCTGCCAACACACCTATAGTGGCTCCAAATCCGTTGGTCATCATCATAAACAAGCCCTGCGCACTCGAACGCATATTGCTGCTCACTTCCTTGTCCACAAACAACGAACCCGAAATGTTGAAGAAGTCAAATGCCATACCATAAACAATCATAGAGAGCACAAACAACCACACGCCATTGCCCGGATTTCCCACAGCAAAGAGACCGAAGCGAAGCATCCATGCCAACATCGCCATGAGCATCACATTCTTAATGCCAAATCGACGCAAGCAGAATGGAATCAAAAGAATACACAAGGTTTCTGACATCTGACTCAAAGAAATGAGCATATTGGCATGTTGCACACCAAATGTATTGGCAAATTCCGGAAAGGCTCCAAAACTACTTATAAACGGATTGGCATAACCATTTGTAATCTGAAGCATCATGCCCAGCAACATGGAGAACAAAAAGAACACAGCCATTCTGTATTCCTTAAAGAGCGTAAATGCATTGAGCCCCAAGGCTTCCATAATGTTCTTCTTGCCCGTATTGGCAGCGATGGAACAAGCCGGCAGTGTGAATGAATACATCGCCAACAACAAGCCCAATCCTCCACTCACCACAAATTGTGCTGAAGTGGGTTGATATCCCAACAAATCTACCGCCCACATGGAGCAGATAAACCCTATGGTGCCAAACACGCGAATGGGCGGAAATGCCTTCACTGTGTCTAATCCCGCCTTATCCAAAGCATTGTAGGCCACAGAATTTGACAATGCCAAGGTAGGCATATAAAAAGCAACACTGAAACTATAGAGTGAAAAGATTGTGGCAAATTCAACCGTCTCGGCTGTCAGTCCGTAACATCCTGCGGCTATCATCAGTCCGCCTGCTATCCCATGACAAATTCCCAACAACTTTTGCGCCGGTATCCAGCGGTCAGCCACAATGCCCATCAATGCCGGCATGAAAATAGAGACAACCCCTTGAATGGAATAAAAAATACCAATCTGCGCACCCAGTCCGGCTTTCCCCAGAAAGTTGCCCATCGAGGTAAGATAAGCCCCCCAGATAGCAAACTGGAGGAAATTCATGATGATAAGACGTAATTTCATGTTCATATACTATGTGTTTTTTATATTAATTCTCCGATTGCAGCGAGTTGCGCCGGTTTAATTCATCCCTCACAAGGATGGCTCGCTCATAGTCTTCATGTTTCACACACGATTTCAGGAATGCATTAAGTTGCTCCACACTATAAGCGCCAAGGTCCATCTGCTTGTCTACATCTTCGTTTTTCTTTGCTGACAAAGAAACGCCCGCTTGTTGTCTGCGCACTCGTTCTAACAATGTTTCTTCTATATACACCGGCCTATTAAACCGTAGAGCCATCGCTATGGCATCTGACACGCGTGCTGACACGCGCACAGAGCTGTTCTCATTCACCACTTCCATCGTT
The DNA here is from genome assembly GCA_017647145.1 of Paludibacteraceae bacterium. Lineage (GTDB taxonomy): Bacteria > Bacteroidota > Bacteroidia > Bacteroidales > Paludibacteraceae > Gallipaludibacter. The sequence goes on along the minus strand of JAGCLD010000018.1, from coordinate 25,390 downwards.
GTCTGAAAAACTCCATCCTTCATGCCCTGAATAATCACATCATGCACCCTAAGTTCAAAATTCCTCATCACCTTGCACATCATGTCGTGAGTCAAGGAAACCGGCAGATCGATTTGGCGGATAAAGGCTTCTATTGACGTCGCCTCATCACGCCCTATCACAATGGAAAATTTGCGTTCTCCGCCCACTTCCTGCAGGGTGAGCACCACCCCACGTGATTCTTTTCCCAAGTAAGCTAAACACGCTATTTTCAACTGAACAAAACCTTCCATGATTCTCACACACTGACAAGCAAAGGTACGATTTTGCTCGAACATGCACAAGTACTCTTTCATTTTGTCTTCTGCCGAATTTTAGTTAATTTCGCCACTCATTACAAATCATCGCTAAAAATGAAAGAAAACAAGTTACCTGAATACATATTAGAGACCAGTTGGGAAGTGTGCAACAAAGTAGGCGGAATCTACACCGTCCTTTCCACAAGAGCCGCTTCCATGCAAAAAGAACATAAAGATAAAGTTATTTTCTTCGGACCGGATGTCTGGAAAACAGCCACTAACCCTTATTTCCAACAATCAAAATCCTTATTAAAAGACTGGCAAGCACAAGCCAAGAAGGCGGGATTAAAAATAAAGGTCGGTCGCTGGCTCATTCCCGGAAAGCCCATAGCCGTGTTGGTGGATTTTCAGCACATGTTCGTCAGAAAAAATGACATCTATGCACATTTATGGGAGCGATTTAGCGTCAATTCCATTGCTGCTTATGGCGATTATGACGAATCCGGAATGTTTGGTTATGCCGTCGGACAAGCCATGGAGAGCTTCTGCAAGCACATCGGAGTGGAAGGAAAAAACATTGTGGCACACATCAACGAATGGATGACCGCTCTCGCTCTGTTCTATGTGAAAGAACACCTGCCCGGCGTAGCCACCATCTTCACCACTCATGCCACTTCCATCGGACGCTCCATTGCCGGAAACCACAAGCCACTGTACGACTATTTCACAGAATACAATGGCGACCAAATGGCACAAGAACTAAACATGGTTTCCAAACACTCTGTCGAAAAACAGGCCGCTTGGTGGGCTGATTGCTTCACCACAGTGAGTGAAATTACCGCAGATGAATGTGCACAATTGTTAGACAAACCCGTGGATGTGGTCACACCTAATGGATTTGAAGCCGACTTTGTTCCTAAAGGCAAAGCGTTTGAGGTCAAACGGAATGAGGCGCGCACAAAACTGCTCAATGTTGCCAAAACCGTATTCGGCACAGAGATTGACGACAACGCTCTTCTGGTGGCCACCAGCGGACGCTATGAATACAAAAACAAGGGAATCGACGTGTTTTTAGAAAGCATCAAACGAGTGGCAGACAGCAGAGAACTAAACAGACAAGTAGTGGCTTTCGTGGCCGTACCGGCTTATGTAAAAGGACCACGACAAGACCTGCAAGAGGCTTTGAGCAAAGGACATTCTCTGCAATCATGGAACAAATACACCACACACGAACTACACGACTACGGAACAGATGCTGTGATGGGAGCCATGCGCTGGTTTCACTTTGAAAACAGAGCCGATGACAAGGTGAAAGTGCTATTCATACCCTCCTACATCGACACCAACGACGGAATATTCAACTGTTCTTACTACGACTTGCTGATCGGCTTCGACCTCACGCTATTCCCGTCCTACTACGAACCATGGGGATACACCCCGCTCGAGAGCGTAGCATTCAAAATCCCCACACTCACCACATCCTTATCCGGATTCGGGCGTTGGGCGCTGAACTACAGCAATGACATCACACAAGGCGTAGAAGTAGTGCCTCGCTCCGACTACAACACGCATGAAGTAGTGGCACGAATCGCCGATGCCCTGCTACGCTATGCACAGCTGTCACAGAAAGAAGTGATTCAGGCACGAAAAGCAGCGGCTGCTGTGGCTGAAAAAGCATTATGGAAACACTTCATGCCCTACTATAATGAAGCCTATAGCATTGCATTAAACAAGATTAAATAACCCTCAAATTATACAGATATGAATACAGACCTGTGGGGTTTTGCCAGAGTGGCAGCAGCTGTTCCTCACGTTCACCTTGCCGATTGTGCAGCCAATGAAAAAGAAATAGCCCACCTATACCTCCAAGCAGAAGCTGCACACGCACAGATAGTGTGTTTTCCGGAGTTAAGTGTCACAGGATACACCTGTGCCGACTTGTTTCTGAATCAACAACTCATTGCCGCCTCATACAAGGCTATTGAGGGCCTGGTGACACTGACACATGGACGAGCAGCCATCCTCGTTGTAGGCGCTCCACTATATCTGCCCGAAAAAGGACAACTGTATGATTGTGCCTACGTGATTCACGACGGACACATCAAAGGAATTGTTCCTAAGCATGCCTTAGCCAACACAAGAGGCAAACAAGAGAGTCGCTGGTTCACATCCGGCTGCTATCATCAGGCAGACAAGGTGATGGTGCCCATTCAAGAGGGATGTGTGGTACCATTTGGAGACATAGTGTTTAGCACCCGTGATTTCACCTTTGCCATCTGCGCGGGCGAAGATGCTGATCAAATCATCCCACGCAGCGCGGTTGCCGTGCATTGTGGTGCTGAGATAATCCTGAACATAGCAGCCATGCCGGAGGTTTTAGGGGCAAGAGAACACCGTCTGTCCAAAAATTGTGAACACTCACATCGTTTGCAATGTGCTTATGTGTATGCCTCTGCCGGATGGGGCGAATCCACCACAGATGCGGTTTATGCCGGAGATGCTCACATTTGCGACAGAGGCGAGCTGATCGCTTCTTCCCAAGCTTTCTTGATGGAAGGACAGCTGATATGCCAAGACATACACATCGAGGCCCTGCGTGCCAAGCGACTGCAACAACATCACATCAGCTCGCCCGGCATGGATGGTGCCTATAAGCAGGTGTACATCAACAACCAACCCCACACCGATGGCACACTCTTACGAAAAATCAATCCGCTCCCCTTTGTCCCTGCCTCCGACAAGCAGCAGCAGCTGTGTGAGGAAGTTTTCCAATTACAAGCCACAGCCCTGGCTCATCGCTGGTCACACACGAAGGCTTCCACATTGGTGATTGGAGTGTCAGGCGGATTAGACTCCACCTTAGCACTGCTCGTAGCCGCTTTGGCGTGTGACAAACTCGGCAGAGAACGCACAGACATCATTGCCATCACAATGCCCGGATTTGGCACAACAGGCAGAACCTACCAAAACGCCCTCACCCTCATGAAAGAACTGGGAGTGAGCATGCGCGAAATATCCATTAAGGCGGCGGCGCTACAACACTTTGCAGACATCGGACACGATGTGTCGGTGCATGATGTCACCTACGAAAACACCCAAGCACGTGAGCGCACACAGATATTGATGGACGTAGCCAATCAAACTAACGGACTTGTTGTAGGAACAGGCGACTTGTCTGAACTGGCACTGGGATGGGCCACCTACAATGGCGACCACATGTCCATGTATGGCGTGAATGCCGATATTCCTAAAACGCTGGTACGCACTCTGGTGCAATATGCCGCAAGTAAGTTCTCGCAAGCCATATCCACTGCTCTGCTCGACATTGTCACCACCCCCGTGAGCCCCGAACTATTGCCCGCCGACCATGCAGGCAACATCGCTCAAGTGACCGAAGACATCGTGGGCCCCTATGAGTTGCATGATTTCTTCTTGTACTACTTTGTAAACATGGGATTTTCAAAAGCCAAGATTCAACACTTGGCACAATGGGCTTTCCACAACACCTACCCCGCTGAAGTGATCGACAAATGGCTCACCACATTTATGCGTCGTTTCTTCACCCAGCAATTCAAGCGCTCTTGCCTGCCCGATGGTCCGAGAGTAGGCACAGTCGGACTATCACCCCGAGGCGCTTGGAGCATGCCTAGTGACGCACATTTATGGTAATTATTTATCCAAGTAAAACGCTTTCGTGAGCTTCTGATAATCTTCCGAATAGCAATGTCTTCCATCCGTTTCTATAATCAGTCTTTCCCTCGCGGGGGAGGCTGATTTCTTTTTGCTCAATGCCAGCATAGTGCGCTTAGGCGGCGTGTGAGAGGCGGGGTGTACATCCATACGCCTACACTCATAGAGCCCTTGCACTAGCGCCAAACCCAAGAATTCATCGATCAAGTCAGAAGGCAGAATCACACAAAACAAGCCTTCCGGATGCAGTAGTTGAGCAGCCAACTCGAGTAAGACAGAGTGAGGAAGTGTGTCAGCATGTCGGGCAAGCGAGCGATTTTCATTCGGATTCTTCAATGAATCTTTAAAAAAAGGCGGATTAGACACAATCAAGTCATACACATCCTCACACACACAAGCAAAGTCCTGCAAAGAACAATGCTTAGCCCACAGACTTTCGCGCCAAGGCGAAGACTCAAAATTTTCACACGCCTGCTCACACGCATCTTCATTAATCTCTATTCCCACAATCCGCGCCCCTTCATAGCGCTGAGCCAGCATGAGGGCCACCACCCCGCTCCCCGTACCGATGTCTAATATACTGCCACAAGACGACATCCCACCTGCCCATGCACCAAGCAACACACCATCAGTGCCCACTTTCATTGCACACCGATCGTGTTTCACATAAAATTGTTTAAACTGAAAACCCGGAGATGACATCGCTCAATACTGGGTGGTATATACAGCAGCCGCCTGCTCATGAACAGCCGGCTGACAATGCACCCTGCTGTTCTCACACTGCTTTTTGAGAATTTCATACTGCACTCGGGTCAGTACAGCCTGATAATCAAGATGTTTGCGTTTAATACGTTCAATAGTAGCCGTACGTTCAGCTTGCTCTTGTCGCTCTTTGATGTATTTAAGATTGATATCGTAAAGAACTCGCTTTTGTTGCTCAGTAAGATCAGGCAAAATCCTTGCTAACATTTCCGTTTGCTTAGCAGCCTCTTGCTGAGGAGTGCGCTGAGGAGTACTAGCCTTCTTTTGCGACATAGCCACCATGGCAAACAGTAAAAATAAAACCGTATAGAAAAATCTCGCTTGCATGTTATTTACATTTACTTCATTATTTACTACAATTTTAGTGCCATACTTTCACATTTGAATAAATTGCGAATATCCTGTAGGGACACGGCGTGCCGTGTCCGCCTGTTATATTATAACATTACTTATTTCCTCTCGGACACGGCACGCCGTGTCCCTACTACACACTACAAGTGAAGCCGTCCTACAGCGAGTGTAACGAACGTCCTACAGCGAAGCGTCCCCTAAACTATCACTTTGCATATACAAAACAAAACAGACACCCTCGGATGGGATGCCTGTCTTTTTTTGTGTTGAAGGGTGTGGGTGTTTACACTATCAGTCCTCCTATCAGTTCGTGTACATCTTTCATGTTATGACCTTGGAGATAATCTGTGATTCCATCCACAATTTTCACCGTGATGGCAGGGTCGATAAAGTTGGCTGTTCCAATCTCTACTGCTGTGGCTCCTGCCAATAGGAACTCAATGGCGTCGGTTGCTGACATAATACCTCCTAAACCAATGATAGGGATATTTACAGCTTGTCTCACTTGCCATACCATGCGTAATGCTATAGGTTTCACACATGCGCCTGACAATCCTCCTGTAACTGTTGAGAGCAAAGGACGACGCTTTTCTGCATCAATGGCCATACCTAAGAGAGTGTTGATGAGCGAGACAGAATCAGCTCCTGCTGCTTCGGCCGCACGTGCTATTTCGGTGATGTCTGTAACATTAGGCGAGAGTTTCACAATCAAGGTCTTGTCATAAGCTCGTCTTACGGCTGCAACAACTTCTTCGGCGGCTTTAGGGGATGTGCCAAATGCCATACCGCCTTGTTTTACGTTAGGGCAGGAGATGTTTAGTTCAATAGCGGGAATTCCTTCCAGCTGATTAATCTTTTCTGCTGTTGCCACATAATCTTCCACAGATGAACCTGACACATTCACAATAAAGTTGGTGTCAATACCGGTTAATGTAGGATAGATATGTTCTATGAAATAATCCACTCCTTTATTTTGAAGACCCACGGCGTTGAGCATTCCGGATGGAGTTTCTGCCATGCGCGGATAGGGGTTTCCTTCTCTGTGGTGGAGTGTTGTTCCTTTTACGATTACGCCTCCGAGGCGTGCTAAATCTATGAAGTCAGCAAATTCATGACCATATCCGAATGTGCCAGATGCGGTAAGCACCGGATTCTTGAGGCTTAGATTGCCTATTTTTACGCTTAAATCTACCATTTTAAATCTTTTATGTTAAATACAGGTCCTACTGTACACACGCATTTGTGTCCTTCTTTTGTGTCGGTGACGCAGCAGAGGCATGCTCCGACGCCACAAGCCATTTTGTTTTCTAAGGAGACTTCACACTCAATGCCTTTTTGCTGAGCATAGCGAGCCACAGCTTGCATCATCGGTGTAGGTCCGCATGTATAGATAAAATCAAATGTTTCATTTTGCAACAAGGAGTGTTGGGTGACAAAACCGCCTTCTCCCAGCGAAGCATCTTCTGTGGTAACATATACCTCGCCATACTTTTGAAACTCGTCCAATTGGAGTAAATCGCCTTTGGTTCTGCCTCCGAGCAAGAATGCGACGTGATGTCCTTGTTCTTTTAGCGTTGCGCCTAAGTAGAGCAATGGAGCTACCCCTACTCCACCTCCCACTAACAATAAGCGTTGAGCCGCTGCTGTGGGGATGCTAAAGGGTTTGCCCAAAGGCAGAACGAGGTTGAGCTTGTCGCCCTCTTTCAGTAATGCCATCTCATGAGTTGCCTTGCCCACTAATTGTACCAGCAGCCACAATTCATTCTTTTCTGCACAGTAGAAATGCACGGAGATGGGACGTCTTAAGAATACATTCGGCGCACTCACCTGTACTTCTACAAACTGTCCGGCTTGCAAGTGAGGCAAAGCCACCTCTGCCGTTAAACGCAGGAGGATGTTGCGGTCGTTTAATCGTTTAGTCTCACGTATAAAAGTGTCTATAATCTGTTTCATTCGATACGTATATTGTTTAGTTGTATAAATTTCTATGGTTTATCGGTGACTGTAAGTTGGTCAGCGAGGATGTCTTTGACCAGAATGTCGGAATAGGTGTCTTTCACATAGGCCTTGGTCTCAATGACTCTTTTCCAGAACAGGGTCATCTCTTCGGTGGGTGATTGAAGGAAGCACTCTGTTCCTTGTAAATCAATGCTTTTCACCACTTTTTCTATGGTGAGGGAGTTGATGTCTATTGCGGGTTGATAGGTTTTGGCTTGTGCACCATCTGTGTACACCTCAGTCAGAATGTGCCCTTCCACTAATTCTTGCAGTAATTGTGTGACCAAACGGATGGGCAGATGGTTTTCCAACGAAAGTTGTTCGGCTGAATAGGGTGTTTCTCCGGATTCAAAACGCTTCACTACACGGTAGGTCAAGAAGAGCGCCACATAGTCGCGATATCTTCTGTTAATGTTTTTTGTATCTACCTCATAATCATAATTACGCACATTCTGAGTGACATAGGAGAGTTCTGCCCCAAACAAGATAATCAAGCAAGACACCTGAAGCCACAACAGCAACAAAGGTATAGCGGCAAAACTACCATACACCACGTTGTAGCGCGTTAGGTACACTTGTCCCCAGATGTATAACATCTGAAAAAACTGAAAGGCACTACCCGTAATCAATCCTGAGATGGCTGCACTCCCAAGGCGTACTTTTACATTGGGAATAATGACGTACATCAATGTGAACATAATCCACATAATGACAAACGGAATGAGTTTGATGAGAAATGTAACCACCGGGCTAATGAGCCTGATCTCCTGTAAAGCCGGCAAGCGTGAATTGATGTAGATGGAGAATCCTGCCGACACCACCACCATAATGGGAATGAGCAACAAGATGGATAAGTAGGCTGTGAATTGACGCACGATGGAACGTGATTTGCGCACCTGCCAGATGGAGTTAAAACTCATCTCCACCTGCATGAAAAAGATGGTGACCGACCACAGCAAAATCAATATACCAATGCCTAAAAATATTCCCCCTTGAGCTGTTTGCAGATAGCGCTCCACAAATCCCATGATGACAGGAATAACCTCCGTGTTCTTGAGAAAACTGTTATTGAGCCAATACTCCACGGCGGTTTCAAAACCAAATCCTTTTGCTACGGCAAGCACAATAGCAAAAATCGGAACAATGGCAAAAAGGATGGAATAAGTCAAGGCAGAAGCCTTTAAGTTCAGTTCATCATTCACAAACCCTCTCACCGACAGCACAATAATTTTAATCAAGCGGTATAGAAAACGCCATCCTCGGGTTAGTTCCGATTCTGTAATTCGCCACACATCATATCTAGCGAAGCGATACATCTTTTTGATTAACTGGAGTGTATTTTTCATGACTCTTGAATTTTCAAAAAATAAACAGTCAGCCTATAAGCCGGGTTCTGTATTTCGCAAGCGAAATGTCTGTCATTTATCTACGATGATTGTCGCCAATCAGCTCTAGCAATCTACCCTCCGACTCGGACGGACAGCCCTCAAACATCGGTTTACTTGATCTTGCAACCCATAAGGTGTACAGCCTGCCTTGTTGCCAAAACAGCGGTGGGCTCTTACCCCGCCTTCTCACCCTTACTCACAAGGAGCGGTTATTTTCTTCTACACTTCTCCACTCTCACGAATGGCTTCCCGTTAGGAAATATGGTGTCCTGTGTTGCCCGGACTTTCCTCTTCGCTATTACACGAAGCGACAGACCGGCTGACTGTATATCAATTATATATTAATCTGTATTACTCGTGAATATGAACATGTTCTGTGCATGATTCCTCAGTGCAGTGATGATGGTGGTGATGATGACCGCCAAACACTTCGACTGTAATATAAATTCCCATCACAATAAAAAGCACTGCACATATCCGTCGCAGCCACACTTCAATCACCTGAATATTATGATGGAGTTTTCCGATTGTAGCCACACTATAAGCCAAAGCCCAGCTAATCAGCAAGACCGGCAAACCCGTTGCAAAACCAAACACCAATGGCAACGCCCACCCCACTGACTCAGTCACAGAAAGAGGTATCAACATGCCAAAGAAAATCATTCCACTGTAGGGACAAAATGCCAGCGATAAGGCTATCCCCAACAGAAATGACCACCATGGACTCCCCAACTTGGCAGATTTCATCAGACGCTCCGTCCAAGGTCCATGCGTATGTTCGTGTTCATCTTCATGATGATGATGGTGATGAAAATGTACTACACCCAACATGGCTACTCCACATACAATTAAAAACGGTCCAAGGATAGGCTCGCCATAGGTTTCAAAGAAACGACGAATAGGAAGCATGTCGGTGCCAATCAAAAAGATTAGCGCTAAAGCAAAATACGTCAACATCTTACCCGCAATATACATCAGACCATTCCAGGTGATAGTGGCTTTATTTTGTACATCTTTGCCGATAAATCCGATAGCAGTCAGGTTGGAGCAAAAAGGACAAGGACTGATGGTCATCATCAATCCTAACAAAAAGGCGCTTAAAAAGGGGAATGAAGTGGTTTCTAATAAGCCTTGCAATAATTCCATAAATTCTCGCACTTTTACAATTATGCAAAGATAGTGCAAGGCGAGCGAAATGCCAAATTTATTTGAGCATTTCCGAGCCGCAGCCTATCTTATTAAAAGATAGTGCAAGGTGAGCGAAATAGCAAATCCAATGCAAGGTGAATGCATAAAAATGCGTTCACGTATTTTTCATGCTAAACCGAAGCTTGGATTATTAAAATCATGCTTGCATGAATTTGTATTTCCGAGGTGGAGTCTATCTTAGCCACAGGCAAAGATAGCGCGAGGCAGTTGCAAAACATAACACAAAAAAAAGAGTCACTCTCGATGAGTGACTCTTCGTGGGCGTTGACGGATTCGAACCGCCGACCCTCTGCTTGTAAGGCAGATGCTCTAAACCAGCTGAGCTAAACGCCCGTTTGCTCCTTCAAAGCGAGTGCAAAAGTAATACATTTTCTTTTATCTTGCAAATTTTTTCACAATTTTCTTTAGTAATCTTTTTTATGAGCACCGGCTATCAGTTTATTCCATAGGTCCATACGTCCTATTTTTCGCAGTGTTTTCTGTATTTTAGGTCGATATTCAGGTTTATACCAGAAGAAGAAATCTCTTTGTTGGAGTTTTTCTTCCTTCGTTTTGGCTGTATAAACGGGTTGCAGCGTGTAAGGATGTATGCCGGAATAATAAATTTCTGTTGCCAATGTCATGGGGGTTGGCGTAAAGTCTTGCACTTGTTCCAGTTTGAAGTTCATCTGCTTTGTGAGCACAGCCAGTTCAGCCATATCTTCTTCCGTACACCCCGGATGAGAAGATATAAAATAAGGAATGATTTGCTGTTTTAGTTGGTATCTTTGATTCAGTTGGTCAAAGATTTGCTTAAACTTCTTGAACATTTCATAAGATGGTTTTCGCATTATGCGAAGTACATTAGGAGATGTATGTTCCGGAGCTACTTTTAAGCGACCGGAAACATGATTAACGACAAGCTCTTTCATATACTCTTGATGCGAAGCCTCCACTGCTGGGTCGTTGGTAGGCGCCATACACAAGTCATAGCGCACACCACTTCCGATGAACGTCTTCTTAATCTCCGGCAAGGCATCCACCTTCTTGTAGAGCGACAACAAAGGCTGATGGTCGGTATTGAGATTAGGACATATCTTAGGAGCCAAACACGACGGACGTGCACACTTGGCACATAGTTGTCGGTCTTTTCCTCCCATCTTATACATATTAGCCGATGGTCCGCCCAAATCGCTGAGATAGCCTTTAAAGTCGGGCATTTGCACCACTTGCTTTACCTCTCTCATCACCGACTTTTCACTACGAGAGGCCACATGCTTGCCTTGGTGAGCAGATATAGTGCAAAAGGCACATCCGCCAAAACATCCTCTGTGTAAGCACACCGAGAACTTAATCATCTCGTAGGCAGGGATGGTTTTGCCCTTATATTTCGGATGTGGAAGACGCGTGTAAGGCAAGTCAAACGCCTCGTCAATCTCCTCGGTCGAATAAGGTGGATAAGGCGGATTGACCACCAAATATCGTTTACCCACCGCTTGACACAAATGTGAAGCACTTATCTTGTTTGATTCTTCTTCTATATGCTTAAAGTTGGCAGCAAAGCGCTTTTTATCCTTCAGACAGACTTCATGCGAAGCCAATTCGATAAGCGAAGGCGCATCCGGTTTATCAACTGACATGTAGGCTGTTTGCGGTATGTCAGTAATCTCCCTCATGGACTTTCCGGCTTGCATTTGGCGCACAACTTCCTTGATGGTTTTTTCTCCCATACCATAGACCAACAAGTCGGCCCCACTATCCGCTAATATACTCGGCATGAGCGCATCTGACCAATAATCATAGTGTGTAAATCGACGTAAAGAGGCTTCTATTCCTCCAATCACCAATGGCACATCCGGATAGAGTTGCTTAATGATTTTAGAATAAGTAATGGTGCAATAGTCAGGTCGCATACCCATCTTTGCATCGGGTGTATAGGCATCATCTGAACGCAAACGTTTATTGGCAGTATAGTGATTGACCATGGAATCCATACATCCTGCCGAAATAGCAAAGAAAAGTCGCGGACGTCCCATTTTCTTAAAGTCGCGCAAGTCATCTCGCCAATTGGGCTGAGGTACAATCGCCACTCGAAGTCCCATAGCCTCCAAGGTGCGACCAATCACTGCTGCTCCAAAAGATGGATGATCCACATAGGCATCACCCGAAAACAGAACCACATCCACTTCCTCCCATCCTCGGAGTTCCAGTTCTTTTTTGGTGGTAGGAAGAAAGTCTGTCAATTGATATTGCTTTACATTGTCCATAAGATGTGACCTTACAAATTACGTATTAACTCTTGAATGCGACCTGCCTCCAACACGGCTTGCTTTTGAAATTCTTTTGCCTGGGGTGAGTTAGGATAAAGCGGACGATGATGAAGTTTGCGTAGGACACACTCCGCTTGTTCCACCAAAGCGAGAGTGGAGTCATCCATGTAGGTCGCACAAAACTTTTCCCAAATGTATTGCACCGCTTGTGCGGAAGGGTGCATCATATCCTCATCATAAAAACGATAGTCACGCAATTCATCCAACACCAACTCATAAGCCGGAAAATAGGTCACATTCGAAAACTGTTCACATAGCGTCTCCACAGCCATAAGCAGCGTAGCCTTGCTTAGTTGATTCTCATGCAATCCGTCCTTCAAGTGACGAATAGGGCTTACGGTAAAAATAATTTTCAATGAGGGTTGCCACTCTAGCAGTCGCTGAATCAGAACGGTATATTGCCCCACAATTTCCTCCACACTCATCCGACGACGCACAAACTGCTGAGACGGCAGTTTATGACAATTAGCCACCACTTGTCCATTCCGTTCATACACCCACGACGTACCCCATGTGAGCAACAAGCGATTGGTTTTCTTCATGTGAGTCTGCATAGTCTGCAATGTCTCATTTGCCCTGCTGAGCGTTTCCTCTGCGCTCTCACACGAGAAACTGCCATGATGAGCAAGACTATGCCACAGACCATTTGCAAACACCAAGTCACTCTCCACATAAGACGTTCCATCAAGAACTCGTTGCAAGGCAAGCGCAATGCTAGCCGGATTAAACAAAATACCCCATGGATTCACTTCTATTTGGAACAAGGCATTTTTCATACAACGCCCAATGTTGTCGGAGAAACATGAGCCCATCGACATCATCACATCCGAGTAGGAGATGCCGAACGGTGCCGGTGGTATAATAACAGGAGTAGTGAGTTGCATAATCAGGTTTTATTCATAACGCATCACCTTGGCAGGTGATATGTGGGTAATCATATGTGAAGGCGCAATGAGCACCAAGATAGAAATTATCACCGTACCGACATTAAGCAATGCCCAATACCCCCATGTAAATGCGATGGGCACAAAGTGTACGTAATAGGCATTTGAGTCAAGCGGAATAATGTGAAAATAGTATTGCAACACACATAAGAGCAATCCGAGCAAGTTACCCCACAACACTCCTTTCAGAATAAGAAATCCGGCTTGCCAGAGAAATATCTTCCTCACCAATGCATTATTAGCTCCCATAGCTTTGAGTGTACCAATCAGATTGACCTTTTCCAGTATCAAGATGAGGAGTCCTGCAATCATATTAAACCCTGCCACCGACAACATCAGGAAGATAATCACCCACACGTTCATATCCAAAAGACGCAACCATGCAAACAGCTGCGGATTAAGGTCCTCTATCGTCTGGGTGTAATAAGCATTTCCATCCACATCAAAACGGTTGGCTGTAGCATAATAAACATTGTCGGCTGCTTCTTGCAAGCGTGACATATCCTCTATCTTCACTTCCACCCCACTATACTGATCTTCACGCCACTGATTGAGTTGTTGTATTTGCCTTGCGTCACCCAGCATCATCAATTGGTCGTATTCAGAGAAATGCGTATTGTAAATACCTGCCACTCTGAACTTACGTGCCCGCACATTATCCTGTATAAAATAAGCAAATATCGGGTCATCCACCTTCAAGCGCAGTGCATTAGCTATGGTACGTGAGATAAGAACATCCTTGCTCACCACCGAGTCGCTTATCACCGGAAGTTCTCCCTCCTCCAGATGTTGCACAAAGAAGTCCCAATCAAAGTCAACCGTCACACCTTTCAGCACAACCCCCTCAAACGACTCGTTTGTCTTGAGCATGCACGGTTTAGTAGCAAAGCGTTGCACATCAGCCACTCCTTCTTGAGAACGCACATTAGCCATCAGCGCCGAATCTACCACTACCGGTTGCATCTCATAGGTGTTATTATTATCAAAGTTCACCACCTGTATATGCCCACCAAATCCGATCACTTTGTGACTTATCTCATGCTTGAACCCTATCACCACACCAATGGTAATCAGCATCACAGCTACACCAATAATGATTCCCGCCACCGCTACTTTCACGGCAGGGCGAGACACCAATTCATTATTCTTCTGATTGAAATAGATGCGACGAGCTATAAAAAAGTCAACACGCATGACACTAAACCATTCCTATACTTACAAATGCAAATATCGGAATTTTTATTGAGGTAAGACTTATCCCACAGCAATATTTTTCAACAAGCCAAAGAACGCTTGCATTATCACATCACTGCCCAATACCTCGGGAGAGCATTACATAGCATGAAGACACACAACAGATTGAAACAACACATCATCAACAAACTTTATTATTTCATTTATCGGACACCAATATTTGCATAGCTAAGTTCTTATTCTTTACCCAACCCTCACGCAAGATATAGGCAGAGTGAGGTCTTCTCACCCACCGGCAGTGACACACCAACCACCCACTACGCTAACCGAGGGGGTGTTCGTTGACATATTAAAAATAGGAAAGCGACTGCGATACTAAATATCCCTTAGAATCCGCAATACAACAAGGATACTTTTAGAGGTGCTGTTTGGTTTTTTGCACTTCTAATAATAGCCATACTCATACCTTGATCGTGTTTAACTCCCGAAACAGAAGAGCTACCATAAGAATCAGTTTTCATCTCAACAGTGACGGGCAACAGATACATTTTAATAAATTCCTGCATCTGTTCTTCCTTACGCAGTTCCGACATGAGTATTTGATCGATAGAAAAATCGTAGTAATAGGAATACTTATCCGCTTTGACCGAATATTTCATCTCTGCTAAAATAGCACATGTGTCTGAAGGTAATTCTTTCTGAGCAAAGAAACGATCCAACGACGACTCTTTGATAAGCATAAGATGAGAAGGAGGCATAGCCCATTCATGAGTAGGCACATCTGCCAACTCAACCCTCATTATTGCAGCGTTGACATAAGGACGTTTATGGTCAATGCGTTGATTAATAGTATCACTCATTTGACGCACAGGGAGTTCCAAACTCGTGAAAACATGTGCCGGAGCTGCTATATAATGAATAGAATCTACATCTTTTATCACACTTTCTCTATCCGGATGAAGTATACGATTCACACGTCTGACCTCTTCATTGGCAGGATAGTTTTTATAGTTATACACTGTAGTATCTTTCCCTTCCTTTTGATAAGTGAAGTGATAATAAAGTGTAAGATCCAACTGGGCTACATTGAGCACACATGCCGTACCATAGTCAGTCGTAATATAAAGACCCTTAAAAAACTCACTAAAATCTTCTAATGTAGCATAATGACTATCATCAAAGAATCGTTGAGTAAAGTCTTCCGGCAAGGTAAATCTCACATAATACAGATAATTACCCGAAACGTTATCCAAAACAGAATCTGCAGCATTGGCAGCCGTAATCACCCTGCTTGAGAGTAAAGAGTTACCCGACACATATTTATTTACATCAAGATTAGAGGGGTAATTTTCATGATATTGAAAAGTCTCCTTATCCATCTCATATACATTGATTCTCATAGGAGAGTGTCCATCACCATACCATGAAGAATAGTACAGGTAGAGTTCTACAGAATCAGGCACAACCCCCTCTGGGAAAGAATAGCCTATAGGGCATGCCAATTGGGTCATAATCTCAGCTTTGGTCGTTCCTAAATGTTCGTTATAGAAATTACCCAACAAAAAAGAATCTGGAGAGGAATAAATATAAGGCGCAAGCCAATTAGCCGAACGCACATGAAAAGTATCGGCCTCAACGAGAATCTGGTCGCCCAACGGTTGGATAGTTACCCCCATGTCAGGTTGCCCTTGTTCTTTACATGCGAACAGAAGGATTGGCAGAAAAAGGACAATACAGAAAAAACGAGTAAATTTCATGTAGCGTAAAAGTATTTGAATTTTGTCAATGCTTACAACAATCCGTTATAAAAATCAATATAAGCTTGATAGTTTTCTTCCCCGGGGAAATCCATATAAGGCAATTGTTTAGATGCTGCATATTCCACAAGCTGTGGCTCTACATCCTTAGATGCCTTAATGACTGCATCCGAATAATCTGTAGCCAACTTCATCAATGAAACAAAGTCAACTTCTTTTTGGTTTATAGTCTGCAAATCGGATTCGGAGATACCATCCATAAGAATCTTTTGCGCAAAATTGCTCTTAAACGCTTGTTTAAAATCTTGATCTTGCAAGGAAAGAACTACTTTAGCATCTTTGAAGAATGGGTCATCATTATACACCTTTTTAATGTAAAGAGGCGCTAAAGCCGACATCCATCCTTGACAACAAATCACATCCGGTGTCCATCTTAGCTTTTTCACTGTCTCAAGCACACCACGCGCAAAGAATATACAACGTTCATCATTATCTTCATACTCCACTCCCTTGTCGTCAGCCACACCTTTTCTTCGCTTGAAATAATCATCGCTATCGATAAAATAAACTTGAATTCTTGCAGCTTGGATAGAAGCCACCTTAATAATTAAAGGGTGATCTGTATCATCTATAATCAAATTCATACCCGAAAGACGAATCACTTCGTGCAATTGATTTCGACGTTCGTTAATTTCACCAAACTTAGGCATGAAAGTACGCGTTTCACAACCGGCCTCTTGGGCTACTTGTGGCAACTTTCTTCCCAACAAAGAGTAAGGATTTTCATTTAGATACGGATATATTTCTTGTGATATAAACAAGACTTTTGCCCCATTTTTCATTCGGATAATTTTTCTAAATTAGACCTCTTCTATTTTCGTTTGCAAAGATATAAAAAAAAAATCGGAAACAGGCAAGTTTTTCATGACATTTGATGTAGATGAACTATAGTTGTGCTGTTATTTTGCGATATAATAATTTTACTCTACCTTTGCCAATGAACCTTATTATACAAATAAAATATGCAATCATTTTTTGAATTACTCCAAAACCGTCGTAGTATTCGCAAATACGAAGAACGCACCATAGACGATACCCTCCTTAATCAAATTCTCACAGCAGCGCTTATGTCGCCTGCCGGTAAGCGAC
Source organism: Paludibacteraceae bacterium (assembly GCA_017647145.1). Lineage (GTDB taxonomy): Bacteria > Bacteroidota > Bacteroidia > Bacteroidales > Paludibacteraceae > Gallipaludibacter. The sequence goes on along the minus strand of JAGCLD010000018.1, from coordinate 8,361 downwards.
TTAATCCTTGGGAATTTGTGGTGGTACAAGAAAGAGAAACCCTACAAAAACTGTCTGATGCGCGCCCTGCCGGCTCTCAACTATTGGCTAATTCTGCTTTAGGAATTGTGGTTATTGCCGACAAAGAACGTAGCGACACTTGGATGGAAGATGCTTCTATCGCTGCACACAACATCCAATTAGCCGCAACCGACCTTGGGCTTGGTGCTTGTTGGGTACAGATTCAACGCCGAGAAAGAAATGAACAACAAACTGCTGAGGAATATGTAAAAGAGTTACTGAACATCCCGGCACAATATGCCGTCCTTTGCGTAATCTCTATCGGCTACAAAAACGAAGACCGCAAGCCATATGATTTGAACAAATTAGACTACAGCAAAATACATCATGAGCAATTCTAATACTAAAAAACCTAAAATAGCCATTACGCATGGCGACATTAATGGAGTGGGATATGAAGTGATTCTGAAAACATTCTCCGACCCTCACCTCCTTGAAGTATGTACACCCATTTTATATGGTTCTTCAAAACTCGCTTCTGCCCACAAACAGTCTCTGGAAGATGTAAATGTTGCGTTCCACAACATCAACAAGGCGTCTGAAGCTAACGAACATAAGCTGAACATCATCAAGTGCGTTGCCGATGACACTCCTCTGCTGATAGGAAAGGCTACTGCCGAAAGCGGAAAAGCAGCATACGATTCGCTAGAACGTGCATGCGAAGACCTCAAAAACGGTCTGGTTGATGCATTAGTGACTGCTCCCATCAGTAAATATGCTATTCAATCCAAAGAATTCACCTTCAACGGACACACAGAATATCTATCCAGCCGCTTTGCTACGGAAAACAACACTCCCCTGATGTTGCTTACCACAGAAGGATTGCGCGTCGCTTTAGTGACCAACCACCTACCAATTGGCGAAATTGCTTCTCACCTTTCCGTGGACCTAATTGTAAATAAATTGCAAGCACTGGCTCAAAGCCTGAAACAAGATTTCGGTATCCGTCGTCCTCGCATCGCTGTGTTAGCGCTTAATCCTCACAGTGGAGATGAAGGGCTGTTGGGCAACGAAGAAAAAGACATTATTATTCCTGCTATCGAACAGGCAGAGAGAGAACATGGCGTATTGGCCATTGGTCCCTACCCTGCTGATGGTTTTTTTGGCAATGGCACCTATCAACGCTTTGACGCTGTCTTAGCCATGTATCACGATCAAGGCCTGATTCCTTTAAAAGCGTTAGACAGAAGCGGAGGGGTAAACTACACCGTCGGTCTTCCCATCATTCGCACTTCTCCTGCTCATGGCACGGCCTTCGACATCGCCGGAACCAACCAAGCTAACGAATCTTCTTTCAGAGAAGCCGTATTTGCTGCCATTGATCTACACAAACAGAGAACACAATTTCTTGAACTCTCTGCCAACCCTCTTACGATTAAACAAAAACAGACCAACAACAAAGAATAGTGACATGAGAAAGTATATTTTTATCTTCCTTACGTGCATCGCCACATTGACAAGTTGCAAAGACACTGGAAATCTTTTACCCAGCGTTACAGGCACAATATATGAGAATTTAGTGGTAATGGAAACTGCACATTGGAAAGGGGCACCGGGCGACTCAGTACGCTGTTACTTAGCTTCCGACATGGAATGTATGCCTCAAATTGAGCCTTTATTTTCTCTTTCCCACACCAACTTCAATGGGTTTAGCAGTATTTTAAAACCTGTCAGAAACATTTTCATTGCTGACATCGACTCTACTAAATACACACAAGGAAAAATCTCTTACTACACCAACCAATGGGCTAAACCACAAGCTGTGGTTAAGGTTGCTGCGCCCAACACAGTGGAATTCGAATCGCTCATGCACGCCTACGGAGAAAACATAGCTCAGTTCTTTGTAAAGCAAGAGATTGAGCGTCAGATTAAATTCTACGAAGGATACACCAACCAAAATGCACACCAGGTTGCCAACGAAATGTTTGGAATCAAAATCAACATCCCGAATGACATTGCTCAACTCACCCGTAAAGACGACTTCCTTTGGGTGAGCGACTACAAAGGTCAAATCCGTAAGGACATTGTCATCTACTCCTATCCTTACACCGACGCTGAGACTTTCACAAAAGAGTATTTGTTGGCAAAACGCGACTCCATCATGAAACAACACATTCATGGTAGTGTAGAGGGTTCTTACATGGGCACCGAATATCGCCACATTCCTCCACAATACAAAGCCATCAACGTAAAAGGCGAATATTGCGCTGAAATAAGAGGCTTGTGGCGCATGATGGAAGGCGATGCAATGGGAGGTCCGTTTATCAGCCACACACGTTTAGACGCCGTGAATCAACGCATCATCACTGCGGAAGTTTTCATCTATGGCGCTGGTCAGAAAAAACGTAATGCTTTGCGTCAATTAGAGGCGGTTTTATATTCCATGAAACTACCTCAAGACATTAACAGCCTGCCTGAAATAGAGGTTCATTCGGAAGCAAAATAAAGCGGATCAATGAAAATTGTGTTAATTGGTGCCGGTAATCTGGCCACTCACCTTGGCGCCAGCCTGAGAGAGGCTCAGCATGAGATTGTACAAGTGTACAGCAGAACCGAACGTTCTGCGCAACAACTTGCACATCAACTATCGTGTTCCTACACCACTGATTTACACACCTTACACACCGATGCCGACGTATATATATATGCGCTGAAAGATGACATTATCCACCAAGTCATGCAACAAGTACACATCCCACATGCGCTTCACCTCCACACTGCGGGTAGTGTCTCCCTCTTTCAGGCTGACAATGGAAACTATGGCGTCATGTATCCGCTCCAAACATTTTCCAAAGAACGTCCGATTAACTTCCAAGAGATCCCTATTTGTATTGAAGCAAATAATTGTGACTCCCTGCACATAATCCGGACGCTTGCGCTAAGCATTTCCGACAATGTTCACATCATTTCTTCCGAACAACGCCGACAACTTCATCTGGCTGCTATCTACGCATGTAATTTTGTCAATTGTCTGTATGCCAATGCCGAGGAAATTATGGAGAACGCACAGTTACCTTTTGAGTTATTATGTCCTTTAATTCAGGAAACTGCCGCCAAGGTAAAGGAAATCCGACCGTCAAATGCGCAAACCGGACCTGCTAAACGAGGAGACACCAAGGTCATGCAACATCATCTGGATTTGCTTCACTCCGATCTCCAAAAAGAGATTTATCGCTTATTGAGCAAGGACATTCACATGCGCCATAACAAATAAGTAACAGTCGTTTTGATGTCAATTTCCCTCACTCACCCCAAGTTAGCATGGTATGGAAATAGCTGCGTTGCGTAATTTATATCGAGAACACCCCAACCTTCGAAAAATTGAGAAGTGGTTAGGGGCAAAACAAGGCAAGCATATGCTCATCCGGCAGTTGCATGCCTCAGCTCGCTACGTAGCTTTGGCAAACATATTCCTACACACAAAAAAACACCTCCTCATCATTCTCGACAATGCGGAGGATGCCTCCTATTGTTATGGGGATTTATGCACTTTATTATCCTCTGAAGATGTATTTTTATTCCCTTCACTTTATAAGACAAAATCACGCAATAAACTGAAAGACTCTGCTAACGAAATTTCTCGCACCGAGACGCTCAATCGCTTAGCCAACAACCCCACCCCCTGCATCATCGTTAGCCACCCCGATGCTATCATGCAGTTAGTGGTCGATTCGCAACACCTCCGCACCTCCACCCTATCGCTGCGGGTGCAACAAAACATCAGCATTGATGAAATCCAAAACACCCTCTTCGAACATCGTTTCCAAAAGGTGGATTTCGTCTACGAACCGGGACAATATGCCGTCCGCGGAAGCATCGTGGACATCTTCTCCTATGCATGCGAAAATCCCTACCGCATCGACTTCTGGGGCGATGAGATTGAATCGATTAGAATTTTTGATATTGAGACGCAACTCTCCACAGAGAGAAAAGAGGAAATCGAGATTATCCCGGAGCTCTCACAGGCCACCGACCACTACTCCTTCTTTCTCAACTACTTCCCGGCTGACACGCTCTACGTGTTCAATGATCTTTGTTATGTACAAAACTACATCAACAATCTGCTCTCGGCTCCACACGATGAAGAACACCTGGTCTCTTCTCCGGATGCTGTCACGGCGCATTGTGCTGAACACTACACCATAGAGTTCTCGGCTAAATCCTTTTTCAACGAATACGCTTCGATTGATTTCAACACGTCTTTCCAGCCCCTCTACCACAAAAACTTCGATCTCATCAGCCAAGCGCTCATGCAGTTGTCCAACGAGGGGTATGACCTATATATTTTGAGCGATAGCAAGAAGCAGACTGACCGTCTGGCTTCTATCTTTGAAGACAAAGGAGAGGCAATCCGCTTCACACCTATCGACCACACCCTGCACGATGGGTTTATTGACCACGACCTCTCCATTTGTTGCTACACCGACCACCAGCTCTTTGAGCGTTTCCATCGTGTAAGTTCCAAGTCTGAAAGCATTCGCAAAGGCAAGGTCATCATGACACTAAAGGAACTTAATCAGTTCCGAATTGGCGACTACCTCGTGCACGTTGATCATGGTATCGGCAAGTTTGGTGGATTGGTTCGCACAAATGTTAATGGCAAACCGCAGGAAATGGTCAAACTCATCTATAAGGATGACGACATTATCTTCGTGAGTATCCACTCGCTCCACCGCCTTTCTAAGTACAAAGGCAAAGAGGGCGACGCTCCTCGTATCAACAAATTGGGAGGCGGTGCATGGGAACGCCTGAAAGAGCGCACCAAGAGCAAGGTTAAAGACATCGCACGCGACCTCATCATGCTCTATGCCAAACGTAAGGCGGAGCAGGGCTTCGCTTTTTCTCCTGACAATTACCTTCAACACGAATTAGAAGCTTCATTTCTTTACGAAGACACACCCGACCAAGCCAAGGCTACTGCCGACTTTAAGCGGGATATGGAATCCACGGTTCCCATGGACAGATTGGTGTGTGGTGACGTTGGTTTTGGGAAAACCGAAATTGCAATGCGCGCGGCTTTCAAGGCGGCTTGTGATGGAAAACAAGTTGCCGTCTTAGTGCCCACCACCGTACTGGCGCTTCAACACTACAACTCTTTTAAGGAACGCTACAAAGACACTCCGTGCTGCGTGGAATACCTCAGTCGTGCACGCACCACCAAGGAGACCAAAGACATCCTCGCCCGCCTTGCCGAAGGAAAAATCGACATCCTCATCGGCACACACAAATTGGTCAACAAGAAAGTTATATTCAAGGACCTGGGACTCCTCATCATTGATGAAGAACAAAAATTCGGCGTTGCCGTCAAAGAAAAACTCAGGCAGTTAAAAGTCAACATTGACACCATGACCTTAACAGCCACTCCAATACCACGCACTCTGCAGTTCTCCTTGATGGGTGCGCGTGATTTGTCCATCATCAACACGCCGCCCCCTAATCGCTACCCTGTTCTCACAGAACTGATTCACAACACAGACGAAGACATCATCCAAGAAGCCATTGAGCGCGAAATCAACCGCAATGGCCAGGTGTTCATCATCAACAATCGGATTCACAACCTGGAAACTATTCAAAACATGATTCATCGCCTCGTTCCTCACGCTCGTATCGCAATTGGTCATGGACAAATGCCACCCGAACGGCTTGAAACAATCTTGACCGACTTTGTCAACTATGATTATGACGTGCTCATTGCCACTGCCATCATTGAGTCGGGCATTGACATCCCGAATGTCAACACCATCCTCATCAACCAGGCTCATCACTTTGGCTTGAGTGATTTACACCAATTGCGCGGACGCGTGGGTCGAAGCAATCGCAAAGCCTACTGCTACCTGATCACGCCTGACCTTTCCCTTCTCACTTCCGATGCCAAACGACGCTTACAGGCCATTGAGACCTTCTCCGAATTAGGAAGTGGTTTTAACATCGCCATGCAGGATTTAGACATTCGTGGAGCCGGCAATATGTTAGGTGCCGAACAGAGTGGTTTTATAGCCGACCTCGGATATGAGACCTATCAGAAAATCTTGAATGAAGCTATTATTGAGTTGAAAGAAGAGGAGTTTGCCGACTTATATAAAGACGAATTGGAGAACAAAGACAATCAAACAACCTATGTAAGCGACTGCCAGATTGAGTCCGACCTATCACTCTGCTTCCCGGATACATACATCGAAAACATATCTGAACGCATCACACTCTATCGCGAACTGGACAATCTGCACACCTCCGCTGAATTAGAACAGTTCTGCCTACGTCTCACCGACCGTTTTGGCGAAATACCCGCTGAAGGATTAGACCTGATATGCACACTACGCATCCGTTGGGAGGCTATTTCATTGGGCATCGAAAAGGTGTTCCTCAAAGGCGGAAAGATGTCTTTATTCTTTGTCAGTAATCCTCATTCTTCCTACTACCAATCCGACACCTTCGGACTGATTCTGCAATACATCACAACTCATCCGCGCGACTGTCGCCTGCGGGAGGCCAACGGCAAACGCTCCGTGAGCATCGAACATATTGACTCACCTCAAAAGGCTTTACACATCCTGCAATCAATGCGCCCCGCCTAAACCTTCCTGCGCAGCCTTTCCCCCATACATATCCAAATTACTGGTATCATATACACCTTTGGGGGTCAGAACATTTTTTATACTATCAAAGATGTTTTATCGGACAGCAATATTTTTCAAAATGTCAAAGAGCGCTTCATCTGTCGACACAAAGATACAACACCAACAAAGCGCACCGTTACATTCCGTTACATTTTGGGCTTTTCGTTACAATAAATTACATTACGTCATGATATTTCCGGATCATAATCATATTATGAGAGCTTAAAAAGCCTCTACAACACACGGGCAGTACAGTATTTACCGCCCTGTCACGTGAGTCTATCTTTCTTTATAAAAAGGTTGAGTTTGCCGAAGGTTGAACTAATTCATTATAACACACCAATAAAATAGACACACAAACATATCGTTGCCCCATCTTTTGGTAATCTTTGGGGTAAAGCAAGATGCATTTTATCTGAGAAGGACCCATCCTGTTGTACACGTAGTTACCGACATGTCACCGACATTTGGATATCAGAGACATTTATTTCTTGTCTGAGGATAAGAATATGCTTGTTGATGAATTGGGAAAAACTATGGTATCTACTTCTCAGTATTTACACTCATTGCACAAGGTAAAAACACACGCAATGAATTGGAAATACCTCCTTAAGAACTAAGCCTAAGTTTCTTTCAGCAAAGTGCTTAACTATTCCAAAAACAATTCTTTTTTCTCAGTTTAATATTTGTCTTCTACTCCATTGGTTTGACCATCTTCTCGATGAAGTTGATTTCATCTTCCGAAAGCTTATATTTTGTGTAGAGTTGTTGGTCTACCTCAAGAGTATAGAAAATTAGGATTCGGTGTTAATCCTGTGATTTCTTTTAGTTGCGCCTCGAAATTCTGAAGTTTCTCAGGACGATTAGAATCTCTATTGAAGAAAGGTACTCCGTAGATATTGAATTTCTCCCCTTTGAGCGTCAACATACCTATATCTGCTCCTTGTATTTGATTTAGGAAATCTTCCTTCCATTGATCATTTGCCAACAAGTGTGTTCCTTTAGGCTCAATAAAAATTTGCAGGTTATCATAATCCTCTCCATCTTTACGCCGCAAGAATAACACAAAGTCAGGCGCAAAGGCTTTTCCGTCTTCAAAATTATAAATCTTAAAATCTAACTCATTGCGCACTAACCATACTTCTTCGCTGTATTTATCATGCAACTTCTTGTAAATAGAATCAATGTACTTGACGAGTTCTTTTTCTTCGGAAGTTCCAAAACAATCTGTATAGGCATACCAATTACGTGTGCCTAAATCTAAGTGATAGCCCGTATTGTATGGATTATTCATGGATTTGCCTATTTGCTCACCACTATGCGTATTTTCAAATCGCAGTTTATGATCACGGAAGATGATTTTTATATCTGCTGGTTTGAATTCGGTTGTCCCGACATACTGTTTCTCTTGTTTAGAGAGTAACGGCACAATTTGGCGGAGTACTTCTGTTGCCACATAGAGTTTATTTTTCTGCGACATCCTTCCTATTTCAATTTCATCGGATGCACCTATTACGACAAATTGGATTCTGCTCAAATAGCAAGCATCTTGCATAAACATACGAATAGATGTTAGCGATGGGAATAGCGCATGTAGTTTATCAAAATGCAATTCTGAAAAACGATTGATAGCAGTACGAACTACATTTTCACCCAAGTCGGAGAATTTAAGACTGGCACGACT
>JAGCLD010000017.1 GCA_017647145.1 Paludibacteraceae bacterium | reverse complement strand
TACCTAATACGTAGGATACACGTAGGATACACGTAGGATACACGTAGGATACACGTAGGATACACGTAGGATACACGTAGGATACACGTAGGATACACGTAGGATACACGTAGGATACACGTAGGATATACATAGGATATACACAGGATATACACAGGATAAAAATATGAAGCAGCAACAAAAAAGGTAGTTCAAAAACAAAAAATATACAAGAAACACCACCCTCCAACCAGTGCAATAACCACCTTTTAACAGTTTTCCTCATCCAAAAACTAACTAAAAAAGCACTGTCCTCCTGTTTAGGGGGACGAGCGAAATGGAGCACTAGCGGAATGGAGCGGAGGGGGTCTCTTTAAGTAAAAAGTTACACTAATGCCCTCCTGCGAGTGAAACGAAGCGTCCTAATAAAATATTTAATAACAATTTAAAAACAAACACATCATGGCAAACATTAAATTTATTGACCCGGTAAAAGAAATTGCAGGTAAACTCAACAAAGGTGAAAATCTACACTTCAGAACAAGAAACGGAAAAACACAAGCTTACATCGTAAAAAATCCATATAATGGACCCGCTACGGAAAAACAAACACTGGCAAGAAATAAATTCGCCGAATTAGCAAAACAAACTAAACTAATTCTTTTAGACCCTACCCTAAAATCTCAATGGGAAAATAGATATGAAGAATACAAGAAAAATGCTGAAGCACACCCTTTTAAATACAAAAAAATTTACTCTACACTCAGAGGATTTATCATTGCACAACTGGCTAATAAACAATAAATACTATAATCAACAAACTTTATTAACAAACACTGTTGAAAACTATCGGATAAATCAACGAAAAATTCTAACAAAATTATTTGGAAGATTATGACTAAACTATGAATAAAATTTTATGCTAAACATACAAATTTTTAACTCAATTTATCTAATAAACATTTCAATAACATTCCTAACATTTTCACTACGATTTAAACACCTCTTTTTATCAATAATGAGGTTTTCAACAATATGTTAATAAAGTTTATAATATGCTCTAAAACAAATTTATAATAAAAAACATGCTGTTGAATACTACCTATCTCAAAATGATAACTTATATTTGCAAATAAATAGGAAAATAGTTTTCAACCTTTTCAACAGGCTATCATTATTATCATTATTTTTAATTAAAAGAATTTATAATATTATTGTTAAGTTCATAACGTTATGGATAAAATCCAATTGATGGCTGAAATTAAAAAAATCAGCAAACAAAAAAATGCAGTCATAATGGCTCACTACTATCAAGAAAATGATATTCAAGATGTAGCTGACTTTATTGGTGATAGCCTCGCACTCGCACAAAAAGCTGCTACTACTACTGCTGATATAATTGTTATTTGTGGTGTACACTTCATGGGAGAAACGGCTAAAATAATTTGCCCTGACAAAAAAGTACTCGTGCCGGATATGAATGCTGGATGTTCCTTGGCTGATAGCTGCAAAGCTAATGACCTGAAACAATTTATTGACAAACACCCTGATCACACAGTTATTTCCTATGTCAACACTTCTGCTGAGGTTAAAGCACTCACAGATATAGTAGTCACAAGCACAAATGCTAAAAACATTGTGGATATGTTGCCAAAGGATATGAAAATCATATTCGGACCGGATAGAAACCTCGGAAATTATATCAACTCTGTCACTGGAAGAAATATGCTATTGTGGGACGGTGCATGCCACGTACACGAGCAATTCTCTGTCGATAAACTTATCGAACTGAAAAAACAATACCCGAATGCAAAAACTTTAGCACACCCTGAATGTAAAAAACATATTATTCAACAGGCTGAAGTCGTAGGTTCTACTCAAGCTCTTCTCAATTATGCCACTAATTCTGAGGATGACACCTTCATTGTTGCTACCGAAAGTGGTATTCTGCACGAAATGAAAAAACAAAATCCTAATAAAACATTCATACCACTACCAACAGACTATAATAATAAATGTAATGAGTGTAACTACATGAGAATGAATACACTCGAAAAACTATATCAATGTCTCTTAAATGAAACTAATGAAATAATAGTGGATGAAAATATTAGTAAACTCGCTATTAAATCAATTAACAAAATGCTCGAAATGAGCAAATAATTAAATCTAATCACTATGCCACAAAAAATTATTTCACCTTCTCTACTTGCGGCTAACTTTGGTAAACTGGATGAAGCATGCCAAATTATCAATAATAGCGAAGCGGAATGGCTACACATCGATGTAATGGACGGAGTTTTTGTTCCAAACATCTCATTCGGATTCCCCGTAATGGAAGCAGTGAGAAAGGCTTCTACAAAACCTCTTGACGTACACCTCATGATTGTTCACCCGGAAAAATACGTTGAAAGATTCGTTGACGCTGGAGCCTTCTCTGTTGGTTTTCACCTCGAAGCGGTAGAAGATCCAAGACCTATCCTTAAACTCATCAGAGACAAAGGAGCTAAAACATGTCTTACCATCAATCCGGATATACCGGTGGAACTGCTTTATCCCTATTTGGAAGAAATTGATATGGCACTCCTCATGTCTGTGTTTGCGGGATATGGTGGACAAAAATTCATTCCAGAAACGTATCAAAAATTAGATGCTCTCAGAAACGAAATTGATAAAAGAAATCTTTCTACACTCATACAAATTGATGGGGGAGTGAACACAGCTAATGCTCCTGAACTTTTCAAAAGAGGGGCTGACTCTTTAGTGGCTGGTAGTGCTGTCTTCTCTGCTGAAGATCCTATTAAAACTATTAAAATGATGAAAGAATAAGAATGGAAAACTTAAGAAATAATCCCTTCTTATTCTTACTATCTTTTCTTATTATGGGTATATTCATGTACATCTCCATGAATATACCTTTCTTTTTTGCTATCTGTTTCACTGCTATTGCGCTGACCACACTATTACTCTATAAACTATTAACGCACAATAGTTTCAAAAGAAAAATATCGCTACACATACTATACATCATCCCAATTGCACTTTTATTGATGGCAGGCGGAATGACGTTGGCTCACATAAAAACAAAACAAGTCAAGAGTGACTTCACAGACCAAAAAGCCCTCTTCACAATGACCATTATGGATAAGCCTATAGAAAAACCTAATTCGTTCTTATGTAAGGCTAAAATAACGCATAAACTCCTAAATGATTCTTCCTTTAGTGCAAGAGGAAATGTTATAATTTACGTTCAAAAGGATTCTCTTTCGGCTTCTATTTCTGAAGGGGATATTCTTCTGTGTCATACTGTTTTCCCTGCTTATAGACCTTCGGGCAATCCGGATGTGCTTGACTATAACAACTACTTGTTCAAACAATCCATCTCATCTACTGCATACATTCCTGCTGATAAGTGGAAGAGGGTAGGGAAGGACACTTCTTTTTCTATCATAAAAACTGCGCATAATTGCAGAAATTTCTTAATGAACATCTATAAAAAATACAATATAAAGGAACAAAATCTGGCCGTTTTAGCCGCTCTTACGCTCGGCGACAAACAACAACTGGATCCGGACACGAAAATGGCTTACAGCGCATCTGGAGCAATGCACATACTGGCTGTAAGCGGATTGCATGTGGGTATTATTTATGCTATATTGTATTTGTTCTTATATCCCCTCAGAAAAAGAAAAAACAACTCTCTTATTTCTTCTTTAATTATATTCATAGCTCTTTGGTGTTATGCTTTTATCACTGGATTATCTCCTTCTGTTCTCCGTGCCACTATAATGTTATCTGTTATATTGATAGGAAAGGCTTCTGGAAGAAAATCATATATTTACAACACTATTGCACTCTCGGCTTTCTTACTTTTGATATATAATCCTTTTTACCTCTATCATGTAGGTTTCCAATTAAGTTATTCGGCTGTTCTGGCTATCGTTTTCTTACAACCTAAATTGTATAAATTATGCTATCTGCCTAATAAAATACTAAACTATATATGGGGACTGATCACTGTTTCTATTGCTGCACATATTGGCACATTCATTTGGTCATTACTCTACTTTCACCAGTTCTCTACTTACTTTCTACTCACTAATTTGATTGTCATACCAATCGCAACGATTATTCTTTACTCGGCTGCTCTTTTCTTTTTATTTGCCTTTATACCATTCATACCACAATGCTTAGCGCTCATTCTCAATGCTGAACTAAGTATATTAAACGCTTTTGTGAAATGGATTGAACATTTACCTCTCTCTATTATTCCTTGTTTTATCAATAAATACCAAGCAATTCTTTTAGTTATTTGTATAGTAGGCATATTATTTGCCATAACTCTTGATAATAAATATAAATTGTGGGCAATAATTGTTTCTGCCTCTGCTCTTTTATGTCTGTTCATCAATGTTTTAGTTCAACTATATAATCTGAACGAACAACAAAAAATAGTGGTTTACAATGCTGGAAATAAACCTATTATACAGATTATAGAAGGAAGACATTCTACAATCTATGCCAATGATTCTACAAGTGTAAATTATTACACAAAGAATTTTACAATGAAGCACAAAGCTAATAATGTTTATAATCTATTGGATGAAAACACTATCAAAGGCTTTATATTTAAGGGCAAAAAGTATTGCATTTTGCAAGGGGATATTCTTCATAACAAACTGACCAATGACCGGCTAATCACGGATTATCTAATCATGGCTGATATTAAAAACACATACATAGAAGAAATAACAGCAATGATTAAGGCTGAAAATATAATTATTACGCCGGCTCTTAACGCATGGAAGTCTAAAAAACTAATTGAATATTGTATAAATAATAAGATTAATTACACTGATATTAGAAACACAGGTGCTTATATCAGTGAATAATAGTGTTTAAATTATGGGTTTAATTTCTAAATTGTTTGCTGCTGGATTGGGTTTTGTTGTGGCTGGACCTATAGGAGCGTTAATTGGATTATTCTTATCGTCTTCTTTCACGAATAATAAGCTAAGTAATTATAATAACTCCGAAAAGAGAACAAATAACACTGCTGAAGGGGATTTTAAAGTCTCTCTGCTCGTTTTAATTGCTTGTGTGATGAAAGCTGACGGAAAGGTTAAAAGAAACGAACTGGACGTCGTAAAACGTTTCCTTGTTAGAAACTTCTCTGAAGATGAATCATTGGAAGCTCTTCAAATACTAAAAAGACTCCTTCAAGAAAATATCAACGAAATAGAAGTTGCAATGCAAATTAGCAACTATATGAATTATTCAACAAAACTTGAACTCATACATTTGCTTCTTGATATTGCTTATGCGGATAACGAATTATCAAATGTTGAACTAACGCTTATCAAAAGAATAGCGGATGTATTTGCTATCACACAAGCTGACTTCATCTCTCTAAACTCTATGTATCATAAATCGAAAGATGATAAGTGGATGTACAAGGTTCTGCAAATTGATCCTTCTGCTTCGGATGAGGAAGTCAAAAAAGCATACAGAAGAATGGCCATGAAATATCACCCGGACAAAGTTGCGGCTTCGGGTGAGGAAGCAAAAAAATCTGCAACGGAAAAATTTAGAAAAATAAACGAAGCTTATGAGGAAATAAAAAAGAGTAGGGGACTTAAATAATTTTTCCCGACTACTCTCTTATTACCTCTCTCATACCACCTAAAAACGCATTCTTACACCGCTTTTAATGCTAAAATTCCTGACCAATCTATCAAACGATTGAAAATAAAGCATTCTCAATGGCTTATAGATGGGTGAAAATAACTGTAAACAATTGAACCTCTGTTACTTCCGATAATTTTTACAATCTCTTCTTTTTCGGCATTCTGGATACGCTTAACGCTCTTAAAATGCAATAACAACTGATTTTTACTCTTTTCACCTATTCCGGGTATATCATCTAACAAAGATTGAGTCTGACGCTTGCTACGCTTGTCACGATGAAAACTTATCGCCACGCGATGGGTCTCATCCTGAATCTGTGTCAAAAATTTAAATAACTCTTCTGTTGGCTTCATGCTCACTACTTGAGCAGGAAATCCAAATAATAACTCGTGAGTACGGTGATTAGAATCTTTTGCTAATCCTGCTATCGGAATTTCGATACCTATTTCTTCTAAGGTCTGACGTATCATCTCCATCTGACCTACGCCGCCGTCTGCTATTATCAAGTCTGGTAATTCGCCGCCTTCATCTAATAGCCTACTGTAACGACGACTCACTACTTCACGCATGCTGGCATAATCATCATTGCCTTCTACATGCTTTAATATGTATTTACGGTAGTCCTTACGAGATGGCTTCGCTTTCTTAAACACAACGCATGCTGCTACTGCATCACTACCTTGAATGTGCGAATTGTCAAAACACTCGATGTGAACGGGCATTTTTGACATTCCAAGCTTCTTCTGAAGACTACTCAATAAACGCGTCATACGTTGATCTGGATTCAACTTCTCGCTTTGCTTATATTTATCCACTTTATATTGACGTACATTCTGATAGGATAAATCTAAAAGCTTCTTCTTATCGCCTATCTTTGGTATGTGAAATTCTACTCCGTTTATACATAAATCGGGAAGGAATGGTACTAAAAGTGTTTTTGATTTACTTCCTAACCTATCACGTAACTCTAATATACCCATAGCAAGTAAATCTTCTTTTGACTCATCCATACGCTTCTGATACTCAATAGTATAACCCTTAACTACAGACCCTTTTACAATGTGAAGCATGTTGATATAACTGCTATTCTCATCTTCTTCATATCCAAATACATCTAAATCATCATCATGCGTGGTTGTAATTACGGTTTTTGACTGATATTTAACGATGGAATCGTACTTTTCTTTTAGTTCTTGTGCTTCTTCAAAACGAAGTTCGGATGATAGCTTAACAATCTCTTTTAGCAAATAGTCTGTTATATTATGACTATTACCTTTTGCTATTTCTTTAATCTCGTCTATCATCTTTCGGTATGAGTCTCTACTCTGGTATCCTTCACAACACCCCAAGCAATTCTTTATGTGATATTGTAAACACACTTTATAACGTCCTGCTTCAATACTGTTTTCACTTAATGGATAACGGCATGTTCGAATAGGATATATCTCACGTATCAATTCTAACAATAAGTCTAATGTATATACGGAACTGTAAGGACCAAAGTATTCTGCACCGCGTACTACCTGACGTGTTCGAAAGACGCGTGGAAATTCTTCTTTGGTTATACATAACCAGGGATAGCTCTTTCCATCTTTCAACAAAACATTATACCGAGGTTGATATTGTTTAATCAGATTATTTTCTAATAACAGAGCGTCTGTCTCACTGTTTACAACAATGTATTTTAAATCATAGATATTCTTCACCAATACTTTTGTTTTCACAGAATCATGATCTTTCGTGAAGTAGGATGATACACGACGTTTCAAGTTTTTAGCCTTTCCGACATAGATAATCACACCTTCTTTGTTGAAGTACTGATAAACGCCTGGTGTTTCAGGCATCGTCGAAATTATATTTTTAATATGTGCTATTCTCTCATTCATCTCTACAAAAATAAGGGCTTTTTTCTATATATTAAAATTATTACTATCTCTCACATCAATTTCCTCCTAACTCTTTTTGGTTTTCCCTTATCTCTTTTTGTTTATATCGTATTTAATAAAAAAGACTGTGAGAAGATATTTCTTCCCACAGTCAATCATTTCTCTAATATCAACAATTAGTAGTGTAATAAAGAATCTACTTGTATGTCCTCGTCAAAGAGTTTACGTCCTTCTAAAGCGTCTAACTCTACAAGAAAATTCACATATATCTTCTTTACGCCAAATTTACGAACTAAATCACATGCTGCTTTCATAGTTCCTCCTGTAGCTAACAAATCATCATGTAACAACACTACATCGTCTGAACTTAATGCGTCTTTGTGCATCTGAATAGTGTCCGTACCATACTCTTTGCTGTAACTTACCTCAATGGTTTCTGCGGGTAACTTACCCTTTTTGCGCACCGGTACAAATCCTACACCTAATTTATTTCCTAATATAGGTGCCATAATAAAACCTCTGGATTCTATGCCTACTACCTTTGTTATTCCTGAATCTTTATACAGATTATACATCTCTTCTTCAAAAAACTTCATGCATTCTGCACTCTTAAAGGCTGTAGTCAAATCCTTAAAAATAATGCCGGGTATAGGAAAATCTACTATATCCCTAATCTCTTTTTTAACGTCTTCTATATTCATAATAATATCAATTGTTCCACGTGAAACATTATCTTCCTAATAACACTAATAAAACATTTATATCATTGGGTGATATTCCTGGTATTCGGCTCGCTTGACCTATTGTTGCTGGATCTATCTTGGTTAACTTCTGGCGTGCTTCTGTTGATAAGGATTGAACTTCTGAATAGTTTACACGACCCGACAAAGGTATGTTTTCTAATCGATGAAGCTTGTCCGCTATCTGACGCTCACGCTCAATGTATCCGCTATATTTCAAACTTATCTCACATCGCTCTATCAATTCTTCTTGACACACTTGATGATGACTTAACCTTTCTTTTAATGATGGTAGTTCTTCTGCTAATTCTGATAAAGAAACCTGTGGACGCATCACTACCTCTGATAATTTACAACCTTGTTTTAACTCTGCTGAACCTTTTGATTGTAAATAACTGTTCACTTGGGTGGGTTTAATCGAGTGTTCTTGAATAAATCCTATAATATCTGATTCTGCTTCTTGGCGCTGCTTCCATTCTGAATAACGCTCTTCTGTGGCTAAGCCTAATGCGTATGAACGGGGGGTTAGGCGGTTGTCTGCATCATCTTGACGTAATAATATGCGATACTCAGCACGGGAAGTAAACATTCTATATGGTTCATCCACTCCTTTTGTTACCAAGTCATCTATCAACACACCTATGTATGCCTCATCTCTCTTTAAGATAAATTCATCTCCTCCTACAACACGTAAATGGGCATTTATACCTGCTACAAGACCTTGTCCTGCGGCTTCTTCATAACCGGTAGTGCCATTTATTTGACCGGCAAAGTAAAGGTTCTTCACTAATTTAGTTTCCAAGGTGTGTTTGAGTTGTGTAGGATCAAAATAATCATACTCAATCGCATAACCCGGACGATATATAGCTGCATTTTCAAGACCGCTGATTGTGTGTAATGCATCAATCTGTGTCTGTAAGGGTAGGGAAGAGGAAAATCCATTCACATAGTACTCCTGTGAACCTACACCTTCCGGCTCTAAAAATAATTGATGGGCCTCTTTGTCGGCAAAGGTCACAATCTTAGTCTCAATGCTCGGGCAATAACGCGGACCTATACTTCTTATCTGACCATTATACAACGGAGAATCTTCTAAACCATTACGCAAAATCTGATGGGTCAAATCGTTTGTGTAAGTAATCCAACAACTACTTTGTGGCAACTCACGCTTAACACTTGATAAATAGGAAAACTTGTGAAAATCATCTTCACCCACTTGCTCAGTCATCTTCCCAAAATCGATTGTACGTCCGTCTATCCTGCAAGGAGTTCCTGTTTTCATACGATCACTCACAAAGCCTAAAGACTTTAATTGTTCGGTAATCCCAAATGATGAAGGTTCGGATATTCTACCACCTGACATCTGTACGCGACCAAAGTGTAATAAACCATTCAGAAATGTTCCATTGGTCAATATAACGCAACGGGCATACATGCTAACCCCTAATTGTGTTTTCACACCTCTAACAACACCATCTTCAATCAGTAATTCAACTACTGTGTCTTGCCAAATGGATAAATGGGGATTATTGCTCAGCACAGTGGTCCATTCTTCTATGAAACGCTTACGGTCACTCTGTGAACGGGGACTCCACATGGCCGGACCTTTTGAGCGATTTAACATTCTAAACTGAATAGCACTCTTGTCGGTTATTATACCCATCTGACCCCCTAATGCATCTATTTCACGAACGATTTGACCCTTTGCAATACCACCCACTGCCGGATTACAACTCATCTGTCCAATCTTGTTCATGTCCATAGTAATAAGAAGGGTGCGTGAACCCAAATTGGCTGATGCTGATGCTGCTTCACACCCTGCATGACCTCCACCAACTACTATTACATCATAACTGAAATTCATCTACTATTAAGTTTATCTGATTTATATTTGTTTTATCTTCTCTAAGCGCTCTGCATCTAAACGCAGAAATATAAATAACAATAGGGTAAAGCCTAACAAGGAACTACCACCATAACTGAAAAATGGCAAAGGAATACCTATTACCGGCATCAATCCGATGACCATACCAATGTTGATTACCAAATGAAAAAAGAATATACTCACAACACCATAACCAAAGATTCTGTTGAAGCTATTACGCTGACGTTCAGCTAGTTTAATCATTCTTAGAAGGAAATACCAATAGATAAGCAATACACAAAGTGAACCTATAAAGCCCCATTCTTCACCCACTGTACAGAAGATAAAGTCTGTATGTTGCTCCGGCACATATTTCAGCTTGGTTTGTGTACCATTCAAGAAACCTTTGCCCCAAAAACCACCAGAACCAATGGCTATCTTTGATTGGTTTACATTATATCCCTCGCCACTCAAGTTGTTCTCCATCCCCAAGAATACCTTGATACGTGTTGTCTGGTGTTTTTGTAATACATCTTGAAATATGTAGTTACACGAGAAACAAAATCCTAATGAAAACAACTGAAACAATAATAAATATACCCAGCGAAGCCGGCGTTCTGACAATGACAGGTAACCTAAATATAGACTGCATGCCACTACCATGCCTATTGACACCCATTGTAAATTCACGGTGATCCATTTGCATAATATCAAACTCACTGTATAACACACCACTGCCGCCCCGGCTACATATGCACTCTCCTTCTTCTTGTGTTCTTGCACATATAGATAGTAAAGAGCAATAAGCAACAGCAGTGCACAACAGAGAATAATTCCTAATGAACCGCTGCCTATCAGCAATGGGGTCTCGCCAAAACGGATGGTGAGTATGAAGAACACTACAGCGGCTACTGCCAATAATAAGATAATCGGATTTAATCCCTCTCTGTATAACATCAAGAACAAAGAGAAAAACACCAAAGCCGAACCTGTTTCTTTCTGCAGTATAATACATCCTACCGGGAGTAGTATAAGGCAAATTGGTACGATGAAATCGGATAATTTGCTCGGCTTATATCCATATCTTCCCATATATTTGGCTAATGCTAATATAGTGGCTGTCTTGGCAAACTCAGCCGGCTGAAGGCTTAACGGACCTAAAGAAATCCAAGAACGCGAACCTTTAACGTCTTCTGCTATAAAAATTGTAGCTATCAACAACAAGATAATAGCACCATATATCACATAAGAAAATAAATCATAAAACTTAGAATCTATCAACAACACTATACATCCCAACAACACACTCATGCCCATCCATATAAGTTGGCGCCCCGACTCTTTATCAAAACTAATGATAAATTCTTGGTCTATACTGTAGGTGGCTCCATAGATATTAAGCCAACCGAATAACACCATAACCGCATACAAGGCTATGGTTACCCAATCTAATGCGAATTGTTTACGGCCTTTTTGCGACATTGCTATTGGTTGAAGTGTTACACATCTTATCATATACTTGGCTGCGCTTTATCTCGCCAAATAAGTATTGTTCTATCATCAAACTCGCTATTGGTGCTGCCCATGTAGCTCCAAATCCCGCATTCTCAACCACAACTGCCACTACTATTTGTGGGTTCTCCTTGGGTGCAAAACCTATAAACAGACTGTGGTCTTCGCCATGTGGGTTTTGTGCAGTCCCGGTCTTTCCTCCCATTTCCACTCCATCTATCTTATGCCAACGACCGGTTCCGTATTCAAACACTCGGCACATTCCTTCTTTAACTACCGAAAAATGTTTCGGTGAAACCGACGTTTCATGACGTCTTGCCAACATACTGTCTGCCTTATTCAAGTGTGGGGTGATATAGTATCCTTCATTGGCAATTGCTGCCATCATGTTGGCCATTTGTAGTGGGGTGGTTAATATTTCACCCTGACCTATCGACAATGAACGTATGGTCAATGCACGCCAACCGGTCTTTCCATAGTAACGCTCATAAAATTTGTCTGTTGGAATGCTTCCCGGCTTCTGGCTGTATAGGTCTGAATCATCATACTTGGCGCCCAATCCAAAACTCATCACATCTTCTCTCCACAACTTGTAGTTGCGAATAAAGTCTGCATTACCGCTTCCGTATCCATCTCGTTCTAATGTATTTCTGAATGCTTGCCAAAAATAGGGATTACAACTTTGTTCTATGGCATTCAGTAAGTCCACGGGTGAGCCATGGTGGTGAGTACACTTAATGGGCTTCGACCCCGGACCACTACATGCAAAACAACTATGAGGAGTAATGCCTCCACGTTCCAAGCACACCAGGGCCTGAACGGTCTTAAAAGTAGATCCGGGAGGATATGTCGCCTGAGTGGCTCGGTTCATCAGTGGTTTGTTCACATCTTTTGATAGTGCTGAATAGTTGGATGAACGCTGACGTCCTACAAGTAATGAGGGGTCCCAACCGGGATTTGAGGCTAAGGCTAATATCTCGCCGCTATGAGGTTCTATTGCTACTGCACTACCTATTTTTCCATTCAGCAGACGCTCTGCTACAATCTGAAGATTTATATCAAGGGTCAATGTTATATCTTTTCCGGCGGTTGCCACCTTGTCATACACTCCGTTCTCATAACTACCTTTTATGCGGCCACGTGCATCACGTAGCAACACTTCCACACCCTTTTCACCGCGCAAATCTGCCTCATAAGTATATTCTATTCCATCTCTTCCTGAGTAGTCTCCCATCGAGTAATAAGAGTCTCTCTCCAAGTCACGTTGTGACACTTCACCCACACTCCCCAACACATGGCAGGCGTATGGATAAGAATACCCGCGTAGTGTACGATTCTGAATAGACACGCCGGGATACTTATGAATCACCTCCCGAACATCTGCCACATCTTTACTGTTTAATTGTGACATGAATATCTGAGGAGTACGACGAGAATACCCCCGACGATTACGCATATCCTCCATACGTTGATTAAATTCCTCCCGATCAATGTGAAGATGTTCACAGAAATCCAATGTGTCAAAATGATTGGTTGCCATCTCACGCTGAATCACCATGATGTCATAGGAAGGACTGTTAAACACCAACAATTCACCATTACGGTCATATATCAATCCACGAGGAGGATAGACTGTCTTATGGAAAAATGCATTACTATCTGCTGCATCTTTATATTTATCATCCAGTAACTGCATCGAAAACAAACGTACAAGATACACCACAACCACCACTGTAATCACAGCAGTGAGCACATAGCGACGCTTATAAAATCTATCGTTTATCATGGATTGTTTTTCTTAACAACTTCAAAGATCAGTATCAACAAAAAACAAACAACACTGCTCAGCATAATGCGAATAATTGTCTGTCCGAATCCGAAAAAACTAAAACTCTCTAAACAGAATAAAACACAATGGTGCACCACCACCAATATACTTGAAAACTTCAAATAGGTGTTCCATCCAAACAGTGACAAAGAGGGTGTCATTCCGGCCTTACGGTCTTCTTCATTCACAAACAACTGAATCAAAAAAGGGCGAAGATAACTCAGCAACACACAGCAAAAAGCATGAAGCCCCAGAGTGTTGCTAAAACTATCCATTGTCATGCCCACACCAAAACCCACAAGCAATTCTATCCATCGAGGAAATGACACAGGAAGACACAATAGAAAATAGATGTAAAATGCCGGACGCACATACACCGATAATGACATTTGGTCGATTAGCAAAACCTGAATCAATACAACACCGATAAAACGAAAAAGATGACTCAAGATGTTTTTCATAAACTATTCCTCCTCCAACATTTCTTCCAAAACGCGTTGCTCTTCATAATACTTATTATCCACTATCTCCACATGAGACAAAGTCTTGTAATTCACACCTAAACCCACCTGAATGGTGTAATATGTTGCACCTGTTGGCAACTCACAATCTAACACACGACCAACATAAAAACCCTCCGGAAATACAGATGTATAGCCACTTGTCACAACACTATCACCCCTCGTCACACTCACATGACGACCCACATCGGCAAGCAAACCCACACTGTCATCTCCGGGCTCCCAGCGCAACACACCTACATAACCATTCGATCTCAACTTACAGCTGACACCTGTTGAGGGGTGAATCAATGGGAGTACAACACAGAAATGACGCGACACGGATTTTACAATACCTACCACTTGATTACCGCTCACTACCCCCATGTCTTCTCTAACGCCATCATCACTTCCACGATCCAATGTCAAATAATTACGAACCCGATTGCTTGATGCATTCACCACACGCGCACTTAAAAAACGTATGGGAGAGCTTGCGGGGTAAGTGAAAAAAGTACTGTCACCTTCTGAGCGAGACAAGCGTGTCAGTTCTTGTTCTAATGCAGCAACCCGATTATTCAGTCGTGCATTTTCCGAAGATAAAAAGGAATTGGCACTGCGCAGATTTACAAACTGCTTCACTTCATTACTCACATTCAACACCCCTGCAGTAACTACATTTGTGGAAGAAAAAAACACACTATTAGGATAGTGATGATGTTTCAAATACAACACAAAGCTCTCTATCTCAAGCAAAAGAAAGAGAATAAATACAATATACTTTAGAAAAAATTGAATCAAATTACGCATACTACCCCAATTTGCTTACAAAGATAGTGCAAACGAGCGAGAAATATGAAGTTTACTTCAATATTTTTCACAGCGAGTGCAGCCTATCTTATCAAAAGATAGTGCAAACCGAAAGCAGAACAAAATAAAATTCATTTTATTTTTTATGCTAAAGTGCCTCCTACTTATTAAAAGATAGTGAAAGGCGAGTGAAGAAACAAAAAAATAAACTGGTTTGTTTTTTTGATTATTCCGAGCCGTAGCCTATCTTATCTAAAAACGGCCTGCCGTGTCCGCCACACCCCATACACTATACCCCCTCCACCTCTGCGCCAGCAGACTCATCCTGCCACAGGCACACATCCTTTGCACCCACAAACACATCCCCCGATGGGCTCCCCCATCCACCTACCGGATACGTAGGATACACGTAGGATAGTCGTAGGATACACGTAGGATAAAGCATAAATCACCGAAGAAACATAATAAAACATACCATCTCAGAATCTCTACAAAAAAATACCAACATGAATTGATAAAATCTAAAATCCTAATAAATAAGTACATATTGAAAAAGACAGAAGGCCTGATCACAGAACAATCACACAAGGGATTTAATACAATAAATCGCTAAATCATAAAAGATAATAAAAAGTATGTTGTATAACATGTAATTCGCTATTGATAATTTCGTTACTATTTTATACATTGCGACCGATTTTACTTAATAAATGAAAAGTATTTTCACATTAATATTAATCTATTATTATTGAAAGAGTTATGAAAACTTACAAGTCTAACGAAATTAAGAACATATCCCTTTTGGGTAGTTCTGGAGCCGGAAAAACCACTCTGGTAGAAGCTATGCTCTACGAGAGTGGAGTAATAAAACGTAGAGGATCAATTGAAAATCAAAACACTGTATCCGACTACTTCCCGGTGGAAAAAGAATACGGATATTCTGTCTTCTCTACAGTGATAAACATCGAATGGCTTGGCAAAAAATTAAACATTATTGACTGCCCGGGATCCGACGATTTCATCGGGGGAACAGTCACTTCGCTTAATGTTACTGACACAGCTATCATTCTTATTAATGCCCAAAATGGTGTTGAAGTCGGAACTCAAAACCACTTTAGATACACAGAAAAACACCACAAACCGGTTATTTTCCTTGTTAACCAACTTGACCATGAAAAAGCTGATTTTGATAGAACTGTAGAACAAATCAAAGAAATCTACGGCAATAAAGCGGTACAAATACAATATCCTATACAAGTCGGACCTGGTTTCAATGCACTCGTGGACGTACTCAAAATGAAAATGTACACATGGAAACCGGAAGGTGGAGAACCTACAATCACCGACATTCCTGAAAGCGAAATGGAGAAAGCTAAAGAACTCCACAATGCACTCCTTGAAGCTGCTGCTGAAAACGACGAAACTCTCATGGATAAATACTTCGAACAAGGATTCCTCGAAGAAGAAGAAATGAGAGTCGGCATCAGAAAAGGACTTATCCAAAGAGACCTATTCCCTATATTCTGCGTTTGTGCTGGTAAAGACATGGGTGTACGCCGCCTCATGGAATTCCTCGGTAATATCTCTCCTTCGGTAACTAAGGTAAACAAACCTATTACTACTGATGCAAGAGAAATTGAGCCCGATGAAAACGGACCGGCAAGCATTTATGTATTCAAGACAAGTGTCGAACCGCACATTGGTGAAGTTTACTACTTCAAAGTGATGAGTGGTACACTCAACGCGGGTGATGACTTGCAAAACATTACAAGAGGTAGCAAAGAACGCCTCTCACAAATATACGCTACTGCAGGACAAGTGCGCACTCCGGTTGACACTCTCTATGCCGGTGATATAGGTGCTACTGTAAAATTGAAAGATACACGCACAGGTAACACCCTTAACGCTAAGGATTGCGACTACGAATTTGGTTCAATCAAATATCCTGACCCAAAATTCCGTAGAGCTATTCGTCCGGCCAACGAAGCTGAAGCAGAAAAACTTTCTACTATTCTTACTCGTATGCACGAAGAAGACCCAACTTGGGTAGTAGAACAATCCAAAGAACTTAAGCAAACCATCATTCATGGTCAAGGTGAATTCCACTTGCGTACATTGAAATGGAGATTGGAAAACAATGATAAAATGATGATCGAGTTCTCTGAACCGAAAATCCCTTATCGTGAAACAATCACCAAAGCTGCTCGTGCTGACTATCGCCACAAAAAACAATCTGGTGGAGCTGGTCAATTTGGTGAAGTACACCTTATCATCGAACCTTACTACGAAGGTATGCCTGCTCCTGAAACATTCAAGTTCAACGGACAAGAATACAAAATCAGTGTGCGCGACACGCAAGAAATCAACCTTGATTGGGGTGGTAAGATTGTACTCATCAATAGTATCGTGGGTGGTGCCATCGACGCAAGATTCATTCCGGCTATCATGAAGGGACTCATGGACCGCATGGAACAAGGTCCTCTCACCGGCTCTTATGCTCGTGACGTACGTGTCATTGTTTATGACGGAAAGATGCACCCGGTTGACTCTAATGAAATTTCTTTCCGCTTGGCTGGTAGAAACGCATTTGCAGAAGCCTTCAAAAATGCAGGACCGAAGATTCTTGAACCTGTATATGATCTCGAAGTGCTCGTTCCTTCTGATAAAATGGGTGATGTAATGAGTGACTTGCAAGGACGTCGTGCTATCATCATGGGTATGCAAAGTGAAAAAGGTTTTGAAAAACTCATCGCTAAGATTCCTTTGAAAGAACTCAGCACTTATTCTACTACACTCAGCTCACTTACAGGAGGACGTGCTTCATTCTCTATGAAGTTTGCAAGCTACGAACTTGTGCCTGCTGATGTACAAGATAAATTGCTCAAAGAATACGAAGCAACACAACAGGAAGACTAAACACAATAACTCTTTCTATAAATCAAGAAGTGGGCGTGTCAATACAGAGGTGGCACGTCCATTTCGCTTACTAAAAGTAATCCTTATGAAGCGATTGTTGAAAGAATAATAACAATAAAGATATTTTTCTTACCTTTGTACCCCTAATCACTACATGTTGATAAATGAGCGTAATTGACAGAATAGCCAACAAAGAAAGAACAGCCTTCTCATTTGAGTTGCTCCCGCCACTAAAAGGAAAGGGGCTGGAGTCTGTTTTCAAAACTATTGACGCATTGAGGGAGTTTGACCCACAATACATCAATATCACTACACACAGAAGCGAACTTATTTATAGAGAAAACGCACAAGGACTCTTTGAGCGTGTCTCTGAACGTCATCGTCCGGGCACTGTTGCTGTTGCTGCTGCTATTCAACATAAATACGGAATTCCCGTTGTGCCTCACATCTTATGCAGTGGATTCACAAGAGAGGAAACAGAGTATGTGCTCATCGACCTGCAATTTCTCGGTATCACCGATTTGTTTTTGCTGAGAGGAGATAAGGCAAAACACGAAAAGACTTATACACCCACCGGTAATGTTCATGCTACTGACCTACAACAACAGGTCAATGACTTCAACCGTGGATTCTTTGCTGCCGGAATACCCATGACCGACATAGGAGAAAAGTTCTCTTATGGAATGGCATGTTATCCTGAAAAACATGAAGAAGCCCCTAACATGGAGTCAGACCTTTATTGGGCAAAACAAAAAGTGGATAATGGTGCTGAATATCTTGTTACGCAAATGTTTTTTGACAACAATGCTTATTTTCAGTTTGTAGAGAAATGCCGTGAAATAGGAATAAATGTTCCCATCATTCCGGGCATTAAGCCTATCACACTTTGCAATCAACTGAATGTACTCCCTAAAATATTCCACACCAACATACCGGAAGAGTTTGCAAGAGAACTTCGAAAATGTACGACTGATGCTCAAGCCACAGAAGTAGGAGTAGAGTGGTGCACACAGCAGGTGAAACAACTCATTGCTCACGGAGTGCCGAGCATTCACTTCTACACACTCATGGCTACGCAAAGTGTCAGAAGAGTAGCACAACATGTATTTTAATCCTCATTTGATAATCGTATAGAACATATGTTATTTCTCCTTTTCTGTTTCTTGCTGTTCATAGGATTCTTAATCTCATCAGTGATAAGAGTCTTGTTAGGATGGCTCAGCATAAAAAAACACACACAATCATCTTCCTCTTCATCACAACCCGAACGACAACGCAAAAAGTTTGATGCTACGGATGCTGAGGATGTGGAGTATGAAGAAATCAAAGAGTAACCATCAACTAAAAAGGAATAACTATCAACTAATATTTAATCACTCAGGCTGTGCTTGAAAACCAGCCAACGGATAATCTCCGTAGAACAAAACAAGTAATATGAAAAAACAAGTATCCCTCGTCTTTATGGCATGCGGTATTCTCTTTTCCGTTTGCCTCATCATTGCTAACATTGTAGAGCAAAAACTCATTCAGATTGGTCCTATAGAGGCAACTGCCGGTCTGCTCATCTTCCCTTTTTCTTATATCCTTAATGATGTCATCTCTGAAGTGTGGGGCTATCGTCAGGCACGTTATATCATCTGGATGGGATTCTTTGCTAATTTTTTGGCAGTGGCTATATTTCAGTTGAGCATTGCGCTTCCTTCTTCTGTACATTTCCTGCATAATGCGGAGTTTAACCTTGTGCTAGGAGCCACACTGCGCATCACATTGGCTTCTTTTGCTGCTTTTCTGATTGGTTCGTTCCTCAATGCCTATGTCATGAGCCGTATGAAGATACTACAAGGTGGACGTAATTTTTCCTTGCGTGCTGTTGTATCCACTATGGTGGGTGAGGGGGCTGACTCTATGTGTTTCTTCTTTCTTGCTTTTGTGGGCATTGTTCCTACCAAAGATTTGCTCCTGCTCATTCTCACACAAGCCCTCATGAAGACCATCTATGAGATTATCATGCTCCCCATAAGTAATAAATTGGTGAGATGGGTAAAACAAAAGGAAGATACCGATGTATTTGATCAAGATATTGATTATAATCCATTTAAATTTAAGTAAACCCATCTTTCCATCTTCTCTTATTGACGTTTCAGGTTTCTTATTCGCTCATTCGTCGGTTTTGTGAGGTAAATTTCAGGGAGAAACACTAACTTTGCCGACTTAATAGCACATATAACTAAAAACTCAAATTATAACAACCATGAGAAAACTTACTCTATTATTGGCAATGCTCTGCTTGCCACTCTATCTCTTGGCACAGGTGGTCACCACAACGCCAACATTCATTGAACAAGGTTATACCGGAACTATCACTGTTACTTTCGATCCTAATCAAGGAACCGGAGGAATGGTGGGAGCATCTGAATGTTATGCCCACATGGGGCTTATCACTTCCGCTTCCAAAGACAACAAAGACTGGAAATATGTCATCACTGAATGGTGTGGCAAGGAAGACTTTGCTAAGTGTACTAAGGCAGGGGATAAGTGGCAACTCGTCATCAATGATCTTTATGCTACCTACAAATGCCCTACTACTGAAGATGTGAAGGGTATTGTTCTTGTGTTTAATGATGGTGTCTCTGGTGGTAAAGAGGGTAAAAATGCCGATGGAACCGACATTTTTATTCCCGTTAATAAGAAAGGACTTAATGTGAGATTCGACCTCCCGGAAGGTAATCAACTTCTTAATATAGGAGAAAAAGTGGAATGTTCTATTTCATCTTCTGAAGCAGTAGAACTCAGTTTGCTTTCTAATGGTACAGTGCTTCAGTCAGCCTCTAATGTGACTACTTTACAGTATACATTTACTCCTTCTACTGTAGGCGACTACACACTTGTTGCCCAAGCTAAAAGTACATCACAAACAGTGTATGACACTATCCAAGTATGTGTGATCTCTGCTCCTGTGTCACAAGTTCGTCCCTCCGGAATGATTGATGGTATCAACTACCACAATGATGACCCAACCAAAGTCACCCTCGTAATGTATGCTAAAAACACTAAAGGTGTTGTGGCTGACAATGTGTTTGTTATTGGTGATTTTAATAATTGGACCTTCAGCAATGATTTTCAAATGAAGCGTGATGCTCAAAACAGCGGGTACTTCTGGCTTGAAATCAGCAATCTTGAACCGAAAAAGGAATATGCTTTCCAATATGCGGTTAAAACTGCTGACGGAGTCATCAAGATTACCGATGCTTACACCGAAAAGGTACTTGACCCATGGAACGACCAATACATTTCTCAAGAAATCTATCCTAATTTGAAGTCTTATCCACGTCAAACCGACGGACTTACTGCTGTGCTTCAGACAGGAAAGGAATCTTTTAAATGGAGTGATGCAACTCTGAACTTTAAGAATCCCGACCGAAACAACCTTGTTATCTATGAGTTGTGGGTACATGACTTTTCTCCTGCACGCAGCATCAAGGGTGTAATCAATCGCTTAGACTATCTCCAAAACCTTGGTGTAAATGTGATTGAGTTAATGCCAATTTGTGAGTTTGATGGAAACATCAGTTGGGGATATAACCCTCACCACTATTTTGCGCCTGACAAGGCTTATGGTACTTCAGATGACTACAAAACCTTAGTGGATGAGGCACACAAGAGAGGCATGGCGGTGATTCTGGACATGGTGTTTAATCAAGCTGACGGTAAGCATCCATTTGTGCAACTCTATCGCACCGATGATTACAACGGCAAGGACAATCCGTGGATTAATTCTCAACCGGCTAACTTCCCTGAATACAGACCGGACTTCAACCATGATTCTCCTGCGACACAAGAATACTTCAAGCGTGTGCTCAAATACTGGTTGCAAGAGTATAAAGTGGACGGCTACCGTATGGACCTTACCAAAGGATTCTGCGGACCTACCTGTATCAGTGCAAATCGTGTGAAGGTTATTAACGATTACTATAATGCTGCTAAGTCAGTACGTTCTGACGCCTTGTTCATTCTTGAACACTGGGAAGGCAGTGAAGAAGGTGGATTTGTGAACAATGGCATGCTCTGCTGGGGTGGAGGTGAATACTACAATAATGCTTTCTCTCAATTAGCTATGGGTTGGCTACACGAAGGAGATGGTCGTATTACCGATGGCAATAAGCATGGCTGGGTTTATTTTGCCGAGAGCCATGACGAAGAACGTAATATGTTTAAGGCAAAACAATGGGGTAATGGTAATCTTAAAGCCAATGCCTTTGCTTATATCAAGCGTGTGCCGCTCGTTGGGGCATTTGCGCTCCTACAAAAAGGCCCTAAGATGATGTGGCAATTCCAAGAACTCGGATTTGACTTCAGTATTAAGAGTGGTGCAGATGGTGTGTATAATGAAAATGAAAACCATCGTGTAGATCCGAAACCACAACCGGAAAGCCTTGGATGGCTCAAGGATGCCAATCGTATGGATGCTTACAAACGTATGGCTCAACTCATACGCTTGCGTACTCAACTCTATCCGGCTGAATTCTTCCTTAATGGTAAGTGTACGCTAAATGCCGGAACCGGTAAGGCAGCTCGCTCCATTGTGTGGGAATATAATGGTGAGTATATTGTGATTGTGGGTAACTTCAATGTAGAAGGTGGTACTCAATATACAGGAACTGCTACTATCGCACCATTCCCTAAAGCCGGTAAATGGTATGACTACTATCGCCAAACATCTTACAATGTAAATAGCACAGCTGATGCCATCACACTTCAACCCGGCGAACTGCGCATCTATACATCTACTGCTAAGCAACTTCCAAGCATAGAAGGTGATTTTACTTACCCCGACAACATTGTCATGCCGGAGTTTGAAGGCACAGTTTATCCAACCATGGTTGATGATTATCTCTTCATTAATAGTACAGCAACCCTTCAACAAGCAGTAATCTATAATTTACAAGGCAAACAAGTGGGCAGCTATCAAGGAGATATAAAGCAAATCAATATGACAGGCTTTAACAGCGGTATCTATCTGCTCCAACTTACGACAGACGAAACTGCTAAAACCTTCAAGTTGATTAAACGATAAGAAGCGGAGTAATTATAACAGAATTATAACACGGGCGAGTGCTCAACATCCTTGCCCATCCCATACACTCGGGGCATGCAACACGCATGCCCCGAGTTCGTTTATGACAGGTGTTGGGGCGTTCGCTTTGCTCACTATAGGACGCTTTGCTATGCTTGCTGCAGGATGGTCGGAGACCTACAGGATGCTCACGGAGTGAGCTACAGGACGGCTGAGCCTACAGGACGTTCGTTTCACTCACTATAGGACGCTATGCTGGAGGATGTTTATTGTAGATACATAGACGGACCCCCTCCGCTCCATTTCGCTAAAGTTTCATTTCGCTCGGAACTCTGTCGTGTCGGGGACGACACTCCCCATTCCCGACCTTCAGATTCCCGACCTTTGGTCGCCTACCCGTAGCCTTTCGCCTACCCGTAGCCTTTCGCTCGGCACGGATGTACATTTAGTACATCCTACAAGTACCTCGCTACGCCCCCTATAGGGCGACAGTGCGATTAGAACTTGAATGTGAGGGAGTTATATAAACTAATTCTATTTTTACCTCTTTATGCCTCTATAGGGCGACAGTGCTTTTTTTAGTTAGTTTTGGATGAGGAGAGTTGTTAAAAGGTGGTTATTGCACTGGCCGGAGGATGGTGTTTCTTGGGGATTTTTTGTTTTTGAGCTATCTTTTGGGTTGCTTGATGGTATTTTTATCCTACGTGTATCCTACGTGTATCCTACGTGTATCCTACGTGTATCCTACGTGTATCCTACGTGTATCCTACGTGTCCGGTAAGAAAAAATTTACAAAGGTAGGGATTTTTGGGGATAGGATGGATTTGTTATAGTACGCTCACAGAGTGCGTTGTAGTACGTTCGTTGCACTCACTGTAGTACAGCTTCGCCTGTAGTACGCTGCGCTGTAGTACGCTCGCAAGCGAAGTGGAACGATTTAATGAGTTAATGAGTGTAGGGATTTAAGGTGTTCAGGCTTAGAGGGTGTGTGGAGGAGGGAGGGAGTGTGGTAAGAGTAGTAGAGGAGGGAGGAGTTGTTTTACCCGTTTATTCCCATTTCACCGGATTGTTGTAGGAAAAATTCTTCGAGTGTGATTCCGTGAATGTCCAAGAGTCGTAGCAGGGATGTGATAGTGAGGTTACACCCCTTTTCCATGCGCCAATAGCTCACGCGATTCAGTCCATGTTCATACGCAAAAATCTCCGCACTCTTATAGCCTTTTTTTACGCGTAGCTCTTTGATGCGACGTCCAATCTCTTCTAAACGAGGGTCTTCAGCAGGAGTAATAGTCTTACACATGTTAGTCATCATTTTCAGAGAACAAAGTTAGTGGTCTTCTTTCACAAAATAAACCGCATTGCTTGTACCTAAGATATTAAGTTTAATTAAATAAACCGCATATATTAGGAAAATATGAATTTTGTTGCTATATTTGCATCGTTGAAACAAAAAGTTTAATCATTCAATTGACTAAGTTTATGAAAAAAATCAGTGTATTAGTGATGTTGAGCATGTTTATGTTGGCTATCACACCAGCAATGGCTCAAACCCGTAAAGACAAAAAAGAAGCCAAAAAAGCAGCATGGGAGCAACAACAGCAACAAGCTGCCGAAGAAGCAGCATTGCTTCATGAAATGAGAATGGACAGTATTCGCAATGCAAAGAAAGCTGCTGAAGAAGCTGCTCAACGCGAAGAGGTAGAGCGTCGTCAAGCAGAAGCAGAAGCCAAGGCAAAAGCAAAAGCCGCTGAAGAAGCCCGTTTGTTGCAAGAACAAGAATACAGTGAACCTTGTTCAGAGTTTCGTTCTGCAGCTAACATTATCTATGCGCGCGGTATTGGTGAAGACCTTGAACATCAAATGTCCTACGACATTGCTCGTTCTGAAGCTTTGGCTGATTTAGGTTCACAAATCACCACTAAAGTTCAAGCCCTCTTGATGAACTACAAAAAATCCGTACGTCAAAACTTGAAACGTGAATCTTTGCGTCGTGTGGAAGGTTTGACCATGACCGAAGTGGATCAAACAACCGGTTATCGTGTGGCTTGCCACAAGACTACCACTTATGTGCAAAATGGTGAGCGTATTTTTAAGACCTATATGGTGATTGAGTTGGGTGAAGACCAATTGCTCAAACCTATTTATGATGGTATCCAAAAGGATGAAGAACTGAAGATTGATGCCGACTATCAATCTTTCAAGAGTGAGTTTGACCAACACTTTAAGGACAAATCACAAGAATCTGTGGAAGCACTCTTGCAAGATGTGCAATAGGGTGCATGCTGAGTCTTAACATTAAACATGTGATTTTAATACAATCGTAGGATGTATCGTCTTGCGGCAGCGGAAGATTCCGTCTGCCGCAGCGGTTTTCTTACATGGGTGGCTTGTATGAGGAGGTTTTTCTCAGCACAATTTATTCTTTCCACCTGTTGAATTATGACTGATTAAACCTGAGAAAAACAGAGCATTAGCTTATAATCATTATAGAAAAATGAAGAAATTTACATTGTTTTTTTTCTTGTTGCAGATGACGTTTCTTGTCATGGCACAAAGCGAACCTGCCTGGGTTGATTCTGACCAACGCCGAGCATTTTATCCGGATGGAACATATTTTACTGGCTATTCAGAAGGACAGCGTGTAGGGTCTGAGTCAGTGGAGCGTGCCACGAAGCGTATCAAGGATGCAGCTCGAGTGGAAGCAGTGAGCACCATACAGGTGCATGTGAAAAACAGCACTCAAAACCAAGCTTTGAGTCAGACTTTGCGCACGATGGAGGGTACGTTTCGTCAATCCACCCGTCAGTTTGCTTCCCACACGCAGACATCAGTGGATGTGGAGATACCCGGCCTGCAGGTAGATGCGTGGACTAATCCTTCCACGGGCATGATATCTGCCTTTGCCTATGTGAAGAAAGCCTCTTTGATACGTCAGTTGGAGAAGAAAATCACAGTGTTGCTCACAAAGATTGAGACCACGCTCGACCAAATAGACCAACTCATCGCTAACGGTCAGAAGTTGGAGGCACGCACATTGGCAGAAAAGACCTTGCCTCAGTTTGGCGAGGTAGAGCAATTGCAAAAACTCTTAGTAGCTGTGGATGACTTGGCCGATGAAGAAACCCTGCAACTTGAACTTACTCGCTCTTTGCAACATCGTCTTACGGGGGTGATTGCTTCCTTGCAACACGGTCTTGCTATTTGTCTCACTTGTACAGCCGACTGTTTTGGCACTCCCTATACAGCACTTCAGGGCGAAGTGAAGGGTCAGCTTTCAGCATTGGGTTGCAGTTTTGTGGCGGATCCGTCACAAGCGGATTATGTCATCACTGTGCAAGCCAAAGCGCGAGAATACAATCGTGCAGACTTTGGAGGCAATGTGGCTTATTTTGCTTATGTAGATGCCGATATATCGCTCACCAAGACGGCTACCGGTCAGCGTATTTATGATGACTTCCTCAGCATCAAGGGCGGACACACCCATAATTATTCACAAGCAGCTCGCACAGCGTATAAAGACCTTGCGAAAGAAATCGATAAACTTATCAAACAATATATCCAATGAAAAAGATTTTAATTATTTTTTTCTCTGCTATTTCGCTGGTGGCGATGGGGCAGATAGACCCTAAGCGTGTTGCTATTCTTGAAACTGTGGATAAAGAAGGCAATGTAGATTATGCAAAAGAATTGCTCTTGCGTCAGACACTTACGTTTGCTATTCAGCGTACTTCGGGTTATGAAGGCTATAACCGCGTAGATATGAAGCAAATTACCGGTGAACAAAATTTCCAACGTACAGGTATGGTGAGTGATGAACAAATCAAGCGTTTGGGTGAGATGACCGGTGCAAAGTATGTTTTGATAGCCGAAGCGGCTAACTATGGCAGTACAGAGATATTGGTTATGGCTAATTTAGTGGATGTTGAATCCGGTCAGATTGTAAACTCTTCCATCCCTAAAGTGACATCAATGGATTCGGAAACTCTGACGAAGTCATGTATTGACATAGCCAAAACATTACTTAATGTAGGGGGAGCCATGCCTTCGTCCAGTACAAGCTCGTCCTCTTATTCCTCATCTTCTTTTAGCACATCCGCTCCGGGAAGGGACTTTACCGAAACTGCTTGGGGCATTAATATGAAGATGATTTGGGTGGAAGGTGGCGATTTCTTGATGGGCTGCACTTCCGAACAAGGAGGAGATTGTAGCTCCGATGAACAAAATGTTCGTCGTGTGACTGTGGACGGCTACTATATCGGCATGCTGGAGGTGACCCAAGAGCAATGGGAAAAGGTGGTGGGAACCAATATTTACCAGCAAAAATCTAAAGCAGGTGGTAGCAGTACTTATGGTGTTGGTCCAACTTATCCGATGTATTATGTTAGTTGGGAAGAAGCGATGGAGTTTTGTCGTTTGTTGAGCCAGAAGACGGGCAAGACCTATACATTGCCTACCGAGGCGCAATGGGAGTATGCGGCTCGTGGAGGC
>JAGCLD010000016.1 GCA_017647145.1 Paludibacteraceae bacterium | reverse complement strand
CTACTTCAGAACAACTTACTTAACTGGTGTTTGTAACTTACCAGAAGGTACAGAAATGTGCATGCCTGGCGATAACGTAGAAATGACTATCGAACTGATTCATCCAATCGCTATGGAACAGGGTCTTACATTCGCTATCCGTGAAGGTGGACGTACTGTAGGTTCTGGTCAAATCACAGCTTTGATTGACTAATCAAAAGTAGATAAAGTATAAACGAATCACTAAAGTTTGGACATGTGAGTGTCCAAACTTTAGGATTCAATACACGGGCGTAGCTCAGTTGGTAGAGCATCGGTCTCCAAAACCGAGGGTCGGGAGTTCGAGCCTCTCTGCCCGTGCTAAAATCCATAAGGTATGAAATTAATAAACAGTATTAAGGAATCTTATTCAGAACTGGTCCATAAAGTTTCTTGGCCTTCAGGCAAGGAATTAGTTAATAGTGCGGTTGTGGTTTTAATAGCTTCCATCATAATTGCATTGGTAGTATGGCTTATGGACTTGGGTTTTGAATCTCTCATGACTCTTGTTTATAAGATTTTCTAATTATTTTCTGGAGGTATACAAAAGTGGCTGATACAAATTTTAAATGGTACGTGCTACGTGCTATCGGTGGTAAAGAATCTAAAGTGAAAGAATACATTGATGCAGCTATCAAAAATTCTGATTTAGGTAACACCGTTGCACAAGTTGTAATCCCAACAGAAAAAGTCTATCAATTACGTAATGGTAAAAAAATTCTTAAAGAAAGAACCTATTTACCAGGATACGTGTTGGTAGAAGCTAATCTTGTAGGTGAGACTCAACATCAACTCAGAAATGTTCCTAATGTTCTCGGCTTTTTGACCGAAAAGGATAATGCTCCTATTCCGGTGAGAAAAGTTGAGGTTGACCGAATCCTCGGTAAAGTGGACGAACTTCAAGAAGCTGATGTTGAATTAATGACTCCTTTCGTAGTTGGTGAAACGGTTCGTGTAGTATATGGACCTTTCAATGGCTTTGAAGGTGTTATCGAAGAAGTCATGACTGAAAAGAAGAAACTGAAAATAATGGTTATGATTTTCGGTCGGAAAAATCCGGTAGAATTAAGTTTTACCCAAGTGGAGAAAAAGGATTAGGTTGTTACGAACCTATCTGTGTTTTATGAAACAAATAAATTAAGTAATTATGGCAAAAGAGATTGCTGGACTTATTAAATTGCAGATTAAGGGAGGTGCTGCAAATCCCTCTCCTCCTGTAGGACCTGCGTTGGGTTCTAAAGGGATCAATATTATGGAGTTTTGCAAACAATTTAATGCCAGAACCCAAGACAAGGCTGGAAAAGTTCTTCCGGTCGTTATTACGTATTATTCAGATAAGTCATTTGACTTCATTGTAAAAACTCCACCTGTAGCAATCCAATTGTTGGAAGCTGCTAAAATTAAAAGTGGATCGGCTGAACCTAATCGTAAGAAGGTTGCTACCGTTACAATGGAACAAGTAACTGCTATTGCCACTGACAAAATGGCTGACCTTAACTGCTTTGAATTAGAAGCAGCTATCAGCATGGTGGCTGGTACGGCACGTAGTATGGGTATCACTGTTAAACAATAAACTTCAAACGCAAAATTATGAGTAAATTAACTAAAAATCAGAAATTGGCTTTGGAGAAAATAGAAGCAGGAAAAGCTTATACTTTGAACGAAGCCGCTACAATATTAAAAGAAGTTACTAGAACTAAATTTGATGCTTCTGTTGATATAGACGTACGTTTGGGTGTTGACCCTCGTAAAGCTAACCAAATGGTTCGTGGAGTGGTGTCATTGCCTAATGGTACTGGTAAACAAGTGAGGGTTCTTGCGTTGTGTACTCCAGATCAAGAAGCTGCAGCGAAGGAAGCTGGTGCTGATTACGTTGGATTGGATGAATACATCGAAAAAATTAAAGGCGGTTGGACCGATATTGATGTAATCATTACTATGCCAGCTGTAATGGGTAAATTAGGTGCGTTAGGCCGTGTCTTAGGACCTCGTGGCTTGATGCCAAACCCTAAAAGCGGTACTGTTACTCCTGATGTAGCAAAGGCTGTAAAAGAAGTTAAACAAGGTAAAATTGACTTCAAAGTTGATAAATATGGTATTGTGCATACTTCTGTTGGTAAAGTATCTTTTACTCCAGAACAAATTGAACAAAATGCACGTGAATTTATTCTTACTTTGATTAAATTAAAACCTGCTACAGCAAAAGGAACATACGTAAAGAGCATTTATCTTTCAAGTACAATGGGACCTGGTATTAAAATCGATCCTAAGTTGGTAGAAGATTAAAAATAAGTAATTATGAAAAAGGAAGATAAAAGCACTGTTATTGCGCAACTACAAGATATTCTTTCACAATACGCTCATTTCTATCTTACTAATATCGGTGGTTTAGATGCTGCTCGTACAAGCGAATTGCGTCGCCTCTGCTACAAAAAAGATGTGAAATTGGTAGTAGTGAAGAATAAGTTACTCCTTAAAGCATTAGAACAATCTTCTGTAGATTTTTCTCCTTTATTTGACTCTTTAAAAGGTGAAACTGCTTTGATGCTTACTAATACAGGTAATGTGCCTGCTAAGTTAATCAAAGAATTCATCGGAAAAGATAAGGACGCTAAACCTCAATTAAAGGCTGCTTATGTAGAAGAAACTTTCTTCGTAGGTGCAAATCAATTAGACGTATTGGCTCAATTGAAGAGCAAAAACGAACTTATCGGAGACCTCGTTGCATTGTTGCAATCTCCTGCTAAGAACGTTGTGTCAGCACTCCAATCTGGAGGAAATACAATCCATGGCGTATTGAAAACGCTGGGAGAAAGATAATAAATAAAAAAATAGAAAAAAATAATCTCAATAAATTTTAAGAAAATGGCAGATTTGAAAGCTTTTGCAGAACAACTAGTTAACTTGACCGTAAAAGAAGTAAACGAGTTAGCTCAAATT
Source organism: Paludibacteraceae bacterium (assembly GCA_017647145.1). GTDB lineage: Bacteria > Bacteroidota > Bacteroidia > Bacteroidales > Paludibacteraceae > Gallipaludibacter. Next base: position 153,065 of record JAGCLD010000016.1, on the reverse strand, counting down.
TTGAAAGACGAGTATGGTATTGAACCTGCTGCTGCGGCTGTTGCTGTTGCTGCTGGCCCTGCTGCTGCAGCTGAGGCTGTAGAAGAAAAAACATCTTTTGATGTAGTATTGAAATCAGCTGGTGCAAGCAAATTGGCTATTGTTAAACTCGTGAAAGAATTAACTGGTCTTGGCTTGAAAGAAGCAAAAGATTTAGTTGATGCTGCTCCTTCTGTACTCAAGGAAGGCGTTGCTAAGGACGAAGCCGACAACTTGAAAAAACAACTTGAAGAAGGCGGAGCAGAAGTTGAACTTAAATAATGACTTTTAAGTCAAATTTATGGTTTAGGACCTCTATAAGGAGGTTCTAAACCTTTTTGTCTATAAATTCATTTTAGGTTCTTTGTCTTATTAAAACTTCTTTGAAAATGTCTTCAAAATCAATCAATCAGCGAATTAATTTCGCTTCCATTAAAAATCAGTTCCCTTATCCTGATTTCTTGGAGATTCAATTGAAGTCTTTCCATGATTTCTTTCAAATGGATACTTCTCCAGAGCAAAGAAAGACTGAAGGACTTTACAAAGTATTTGCTGAAAACTTTCCTATTGCAGATACGCGTAATAACTTTATTTTGGAATTTCTCGATTATTACATCGATCCACCGCGTTATTCCATAGAAGAATGCTTAGAAAGAGGTTATACATATAGTGTACCTCTTAAAGCTAAATTAAAATTATACTGTACAGATCCTGATCATGAGGATTTCGATACAGTCGTGCAAGACGTATATTTGGGTACTATACCATATATGACGGCTAAAGGTACGTTCGTCATAAATGGTGCTGAGCGTGTGATTGTTTCACAATTACATCGTTCTCCGGGCGTGTTCTTCGGACAAAGTGTACATGCTAACGGAACTAAACTGTACTCAGCTCGTATTATACCTTTCCGTGGCTCTTGGATTGAGTTTGCAACGGATATCAATAACGTGATGTATGCATACATCGACCGTAAGAAGAAATTGCCTGTTACTACTTTGTTGCGTGCCATTGGTTTTGAAAGCGACAAAACTATATTGGAATGCTTTGGATTAGCTGAAGAAATTAAAGTTTCTAAAACTAGTCTTAATCGTGCAGTTGGTCGTAAGTTGGCAGCACGTATTCTTAAAACATGGGTAGAAGATTTCGTAGATGAAGATACAGGTGAAGTGGTTACCATCGAACGTAATGAGGTAATCATTGACCGTGAAACTGTATTGGAAAAACAACATATTACTGATATTTTGGAATCGGGAGTCTCTACGATTCTGTTACATAAAGAAGTAGCAAATCAAATTGACTATTCGATTATATATAATACATTACAAAAAGACCCGAGCAACTCGGAAAAAGAAGCTGTAATGTATATCTATCGTCAACTTAGAAACGCAGAACCACCCGATGATTCTACTGCTAGAGAAGCTATCAATAATTTGTTCTTCTCTGAAAAGCGTTATGACTTGGGTGATGTGGGACGTTATAGAATCAACAAAAAGTTGGCTCTAGAAACTTCCATGGATGTGCGTGTGTTGACTAAGGAAGATATCATTGAGATTATTAAATATCTCATTGAATTGATTAACTCTAAAGCTGAAGTGGATGATATTGACCACTTGAGTAACAGACGTGTGCGTACTGTTGGTGAACAATTGTACAATCAATTTGGTGTAGGCTTGGCGCGTATGGCTCGTACAATCAGAGAACGTATGAATGTGCGTGACAACGAAGTCTTTACACCTACTGATTTGATCAATGCAAAAAGTATTTCATCCGTTATCAATTCTTATTTCGGAACAAATGCTTTGTCGCAGTTCATGGACCAACAAAACCCATTGGCTGAAATCACACACAAACGCCGTATGTCCGCGTTAGGACCTGGTGGTTTGTCGCGTGATAGAGCAGGCTTTGAGGTGCGTGACGTACACTATACACACTATGGACGTTTGTGTCCAATTGAAACACCTGAAGGTCCTAACATCGGGCTTATCTCTTCTTTGTGTATTTATGCAAAGATTAATGAACTTGGTTTTATTGAAACTCCTTATCGTAAGGTGGAAAATGCTAAAGTAGACCTTTCAAAAGAAGGTGTGGTTTACATGACTGCTGAAGATGAAGAAAATAAAACCGTAGCTCAAGGTAATGCTCCTCTGGATGATAATGGAAACTTTATTCGTCCAAGAGTAAAAGCTCGCTTGGAAGCTGATTTCCCAGTGGTTCTACCTTCTGAAGTTAACTTGATGGACGTAGCTCCTTCACAAATCGCATCTATCGCTGCTGCATTAATCCCATTCTTGGAACATGACGATGCTAACCGCGCGTTGATGGGATCTAACATGATGCGCCAAGCTGTACCTTTGATGCGTAGCGAAGCACCGATTGTGGGTACTGGTATCGAGCGCCAATTGATTACCGACTCCCGTACGCAAGTAATGGCTGAAGGTGATGGTGAAGTAATCTATGTAGATGCTGATAGTATTCAAATTAAATATGATAGAACAGAGGATGAAGAATTTATCAGCTTCGAATCTGCAATTGTAAGTTATAAATTACCTAAATTCCAAAAAACAAATCAAAATACTACAATAGACTTGCGTCCTATTGTAAGTAAGGGAGACCGTGTTGTCAAAGGACAAATCTTGACAGAAGGTTATTCTACACAAAATGGAGAATTGGCTTTGGGTAAAAACTTGAAAGTTGCTTATATCCCTTGGAAAGGTTATAACTTCGAGGACGCTATCGTATTGAACGAACGTATTGTTCGTGAAGATATCTTTACTTCTGTACACGTTGTTGAACAACTCTTGGAAGTGCGTGAAACGAAACGTGGTATGGAAGAATTGACTTCTGACATTCCTAATGTAAGTGAAGAAGCTACCAAAGACTTGGACGAAAATGGTATTATTCGTATCGGAGCACGTATTGAACCGGGTGATATCATCATCGGTAAAATCACTCCGAAAGGAGAATCTGATCCTTCTCCAGAAGAAAAACTCCTTAAAGCTATCTTCGGTGATAAAGCGGGTGATGTTAAAGACGCTTCCTTGAAAGCTACTCCTTCTTTATCAGGTGTGGTAATTGGTAAACGCTTGTTCACTAAAGTTCAAAAAGATAGAAAAGCTAAAATGGCTGACAAGGCTATTCTTCCTAAATTGGATGAAGAATTTGACGCTAAAGTTGCTGAGTTGAAAGAACAACTTATCGAAAAATTGCTTGTCTTGACGGAAGGAAGAACCTCTGCCGGTGTTAAAGACTTCTTGGGTACTGACTTGATTAGCAAAAACAGCAAGTTTACGCCTGAACGTTTGCGTGAAATTGACTATACCTTAGTTCAATTGGAAAAATGGACAGCTGACGACTCTAAGAATGAATTGATTCGTCAATTGATCATGAACTATTTGAAGAAGTACAAAGAACTGGATGCGCAAATCAAACGTAAGAAGTTCAATATTACCATAGGTGATGAACTTCCTAACGGAATTATGCAAATAGCAAAAGTTTACATCGCTAAAAAACGCAAAATCCGTGTGGGAGACAAAATGGCAGGACGTCACGGTAACAAGGGTATCGTATCGCGTATCGTACGTCAAGAAGATATGCCGTTCTTGGCTGATGGTACTCCGGTTGATATCGTCTTAAACCCACTTGGTGTGCCTTCTCGTATGAACTTAGGACAGATCTTTGAAGCAGTATTGGGATGGGCCGGTAAAGAATTAGGTGTGAAGTTTGCTACACCTATCTTTGATGGATGTTCGCTCGACGACTTGAATGAATGGACTGATAAGGCTGGCTTGCCACGCTATGGTAAAACATACTTGTACGATGGTGGAACTGGTGATAGATTTGACCAACCTGCTACTGTGGGGGTTACCTACTTCTTGAAGTTAGGTCACATGGTTGACGATAAGATGCATGCTCGTTCTATTGGACCATATTCGTTAATCACCCAACAACCTCTTGGAGGTAAGGCTCAATTTGGTGGTCAACGTTTCGGAGAAATGGAGGTTTGGGCACTGGAAGCATTCGGTGCATCACACATCTTGCAAGAAATATTAACGGTTAAGTCGGATGATGTTATGGGACGTGCTCGTACGTATGAGGCTATCGTTAAAGGTGACCCATTCCCAACTCCAAGTATCCCTGAATCACTCAACGTATTGCTACACGAATTGCGTGGTTTAGCCCTTAACGTTACTTTAGACTAACAGCTTGTGGGGAGTAAAATCCCCATGAGCCTTATAAATAAAAACCGAATAGATAAAACTATGGCTTTTAAAAACGATAATAAAAAAGGTGGTTTCAGTAAAATATCCATCGGATTGGCTTCTCCTGAAGAAATATTGAGAATGTCAAGCGGAGAAGTGTTGAAACCGGAAACAATCAACTATCGTACATATAAACCTGAACGCGATGGTCTGTTTTGTGAACGTATCTTTGGTCCTACACGCGATTATGAATGTCATTGTGGAAAGTACAAACGCATTCGTTACAAAGGAATCGTCTGCGATCGTTGCGGTGTAGAAGTAACTGAGAAAAAAGTACGTCGTGAACGCATGGGACACATACAATTGGTGGTGCCTGTGGCTCATATTTGGTATTTCCGCTCGTTGCCTAACAAAATGGGCTACTTGCTGGGTATGCCTACTAAAAAATTGGACTCTATTATCTACTACGAAAAATACGTTATCATTCAAGCAGGTATCTTAGAAGGAGAACTTATTGGAGATAAGAGTTCAACAAATGAAAGAGTGGTTGCTGATGGCGAACTGCTCACTGAAGATGAATACTTAGCTTTGTTGGACAAATTGCCTCGCGAAAACCAATTGTTGGAAGACAAAGACCCACAAAAATTTGTGGCTAAAATGGGTGCAGAGGCAGTCTATGACTTGTTAGAACGTCTTGACTTGGATAGTTTGTCATATGAATTAAGACACAAAGCTAACACGGATACATCACAACAACGTAAAAACGAAGCACTCAAACGTTTGCAAGTTGTTGAATCTTTCAGAGCGTCTCGCACAAGAAACAAACCTGAATGGATGATTATTAAAACCGTTCCTGTGATTCCACCGGAATTGCGTCCTTTGGTGCCATTAGATGGTGGCCGTTTCGCCACTTCTGACTTAAATGACTTGTATAGACGCGTCATCATCCGTAACAACCGTTTGAAGAGATTAATCGAAATCAAAGCTCCTGAAGTAATCTTGCGTAACGAAAAACGTATGCTTCAAGAAGCTGTTGACTCTCTGTTTGATAACTCACGTAAGTCAAGTGCAGTTAAAACGGATGCTAACCGTCCTTTGAAATCTTTGTCTGATAGTTTGAAAGGTAAACAAGGACGTTTCCGTCAAAACCTCTTGGGTAAACGTGTTGACTATTCCGCTCGTTCTGTTATTGTCGTAGGACCGGAATTGAAAATGCACGAATGCGGATTGCCTAAAGATATGGCGGCTGAATTATACAAACCATTCGTAATCCGTAAACTCATTGAACGTGGCATCGTTAAGACGGTTAAATCTGCAAAGAAAGTAATCGACCGCAAAGAACCGGTGATATGGGACATCTTGGAACACGTAATGAAAGGACACCCTGTGTTGCTCAATCGTGCTCCGACATTGCACAGACTAGGTATCCAAGCCTTCCAACCTAAGATGATTGAAGGTAAAGCTATTCAGTTACACCCACTTTCATGTACTGCATTTAATGCTGACTTCGACGGTGACCAGATGGCTGTACACTTGCCTTTGAGCAATGAAGCTGTGCTTGAAGCTCAATTATTGATGTTGGCATCTCACAATATTCTTAACCCGGCCAATGGAGCACCTATCACTGTGCCTTCTCAAGACATGGTGCTTGGACTTTACTATATCACAAAAGGTCGTGATGGAGCTAAAGGTGAAGGACTCAACTTCTACTCTCCGGAAGAAGCTGAAATCGCTTACAACGAAGGATGCGTTGACCTACACGCATGGATCACAGTGCGCACTGAAGACTTGAATGAACAAGGTGAATTGACCTTGCAAACCATTAAGACTACTGTAGGACGTATCTTGGTTAACAAATGCGTTCCTAAGGAAGTAGGATTCATCAACGAAATCCTCTCTAAAAAGTCTTTGCGTGATATCATTGGTAACATCATCAAAGTATGTGGCGTGGCTAAAACAGCTAAATTCTTGGATGATATCAAGGACTTAGGTTACTATATGGCATTCCGTGGTGGATTGTCTTTCAACTTGAACGACATCATCATCCCGGCTGAAAAAGAACAATTAGTGGCAGAAGGTAACGCTGAGGTAGAAGAAATCATGAACAACTATAACATGGGTTTCATCACCAACAACGAACGTTACAACCAAATTATTGATACATGGACACACGTCAACTCTAAGTTGTCTAACGTCTTGATGAAACAATTGTCTTCCGACAATCAAGGTTTCAACTCTGTTTACATGATGTTGGACTCTGGTGCCCGTGGTTCTAAAGAACAGATTCGTCAGCTCTCTGGTATGCGTGGTTTGATGGCTAAACCTCAAAAAGCGGGTGCCGAAGGTGGACAAATTATTGAAAACCCAATTCTTTCTAACTTTAAAGAAGGTTTGTCAGTATTGGAATACTTTATCTCTACCCACGGTGCACGTAAAGGTCTTGCGGATACCGCCTTGAAAACTGCCGATGCTGGTTATCTGACACGTCGTTTGGTTGACGTTTCTCATGACGTTATCATCACAGAAGAAGACTGCGGTACATTGCGTGGATTGATGGCTACTGAGCTTAAAAACAACGAAGATGTTGTCGCTTCTCTATACGAACGTATCTTGGGTCGTGTTTCTGTACACGATGTAATTCATCCTCTCACAGGCGAAATCCTCGTGAAAGCCGGTGAAGAAATTCGTGAAGATGCAGCTAAAGCAATTCAAGATTCACCAATCGAACAAGTCGAAATACGTTCCGTACTCACTTGTGAAGCTAAAAAAGGTGTTTGTGCTAAATGTTATGGACGCAACTTGGCTACTGGTCGTATGGTTAACAAGGGTGAAGCAGTCGGTGTTATCGCGGCTCAATCAATCGGTGAACCGGGTACACAGTTGACACTCCGTACATTCCACGTCGGAGGGGTTGCTTCTAACGTTGCTGCCGAATCTGGTATCACACTACGCTACGACGGACGCCTCGAATTCGACGAATTGCGCACCGTACAAGCCAAAGACGAAAATGGAAATCCTTACCAAGTAGTTGTAAGCCGTTTGGCTGAAATGCGTGTCATTGACCCAACTACCGGCATCGTACTCACTACACAAAACGTTCCTTATGGTTCTAAGCTTTATGTGAAAGATGGAGACACTTGCGCTAAGGGAACTAAAGTCTGCGAATGGGACCCATTCAACGCCGTAATTATCGTAGAACAAGCTGGTAAATTGCAGTTCGAAAACGTTGAAGAAAACGTAACTTTCAAAACTGAAATTGACGACGCTACTGGTTTGCGCGAAAAAATTATAATCGAATCAAGAAGCCGTGACAAAGTGCCTTCTGCTCACGTAATAGGTAAGGGTGGAGAAGTGCTCAAAACTTACAACCTCCCTGTAGGAGCCCACTTGGTACTTGAAAATGGAGACAAAATTCAAGTCGGTCAAGCCTTGGTTAAGATACCTCGTGCAGTCGGTAAGGCTGGTGACATCACCGGAGGTCTTCCACGTGTAACTGAGTTGTTCGAAGCACGTAATCCATCTAATCCTGCTGTAGTGGCTGAAATCGATGGAGAAGTATCCTTCGGAAAAATCAAACGTGGTAACCGTGAATTGGCTATCACTTCTAAATCAGGTGAAGTGAAGAAGTACATGATTCCGCTTTCTAAACAAATCCTTGTTCAAGAAAACGACTTCGTACGTGCAGGTACACCTCTTTCTGACGGTGCTATCACTCCGGAAGACATCCTCCTCATCAAGGGACCTACTGCCGTACAAGATTACATCGTTAATGAAGTACAAGACGTTTACCGTCTCCAAGGTGTGAAGATCAACGACAAGCACTTTGAAGTAATTGTACGTCAGATGATGCGTAAGGTAGAAATCCTTGATCCGGGTGACACTCGTTTCTTGGAAAAACAAGTGGTTGATAAGAATGAATTCATGGAAGAAAACGACCGCATTTGGGGTAAAAAAGTAGTCGTAGATGCAGGTGATTCTCCTAACTTAAAGGCAGGACAAATCATCACAGCGCGTAAGCTCCGCGATGAAAACTCAATGCTTAAACGTCGTGACTTGAAGGCAGTTGAAACACGCGACGCTGTTCCGGCTACTTCAAACCAGATTCTTCAAGGTATCACCAGAGCTGCACTTCAAACAAGCAGCTTCATGTCGGCAGCATCCTTCCAGGAAACTACTAAAGTCTTGAATGACGCTGCTATCAACGGTAAAGTTGACCGTCTTGAAGGTATGAAAGAAAACGTTATTTGCGGTCACCTCATCCCGGCTGGTACAGGTTTACGCGGCTACGAAAAACTCATCGTAGGATCTAAAGAAGAATACGAAAAAATACTCGCAGCTCGAAACAAAGCAGTCGAAACAGAAGAAGTCGCTGAATAATTCATTCATCACTTATATTCACAAGCCTTGACATCCTAATGTTGAGGCTTGTTTTTTTATACCTGTCAGCTACACAAACATACTCCGGTTGTGCCATACCCATGCTCCCATCCACGCGACCACTCCGCGACCATCCCGCGACCACTAGATACAAAACAGATACAAAACAGATAGGAACTAGATAGCACGCCACTCCACACATTCTATCTGGAAGTACAAAATTAAATCAACTTATTTTTGCTATTTCGCTCCTCTTGTACTATCTTTGCCTTATTATTTATAATGCACGGAGTCTATGAAAAATTCTTTGGTCTCTATTTCGGATTATGGAAAGGATGAAATCCTTGAAATCTTAGATTTGGCGGCTCATTTTGAAGCCAACCCTAATCAAAAGGTACTAGAAGGTAAAGTAATTGCTACCCTCTTTTTTGAACCATCAACACGCACAAGACTCAGTTTTGAAACAGCAGTCAATCGACTCGGAGGACGTGTGATTGGATTCTCTGACGCCGCTACAAGTAGCTCTTCTAAAGGTGAAAGCCTCAATGATACAATCAAGATTGTAAGCAATTATGCTGACGTTATCGTGATGCGACATTATATTGAAGGCGCTGCACGCTATGCTTCTGAAATTACAGACACACCGATAGTAAATGCAGGAGATGGTTCTAATCAACACCCTTCACAAACCTTGCTCGATCTCTATTCCATAAGAAAAACACAAGGAACATTGGAAAACCTTGACCTCACAATGGTAGGTGACCTCAAGTACGGAAGAACAGTACACTCTTTAATACATGCAATGTACCACTTCCATCCGACATTCCATTTCATCGCACCCGATGAACTGAAAATGCCCGAAGAATACAAACTCTTCTGTAAAGAACACAACATACCCTACACAGAGGACGCAATCCTAGAAGGTAATTTTTCGAAAACGGATATCCTCTACATGACACGCGTGCAAAAAGAAAGATTCCAAGACCTCATGGAATATGAAAGAGTCAAAGACGTCTATTGCCTACATAGAGACATGCTTGAAGGTACAAAAGACACGATGAGAATCCTACACCCACTGCCTCGCGTAAACGAAATTGACATGGACGTGGATACGAGCGAAAAAGCATATTATTTCCAGCAAGCACAAAATGGACTTTATGTCCGACAAGCAATATTGACCAAAGTACTCGGACTATCCATCTAAATCAACAATACACTATGGAAAAGGAACTAAAAGTAGCAGCTTTGCGCAACGGAACAGTCATTGACCATATCCCGGCAGGACAAGTCTTCAAAGTAGTGGATATTCTCCATCTACATCATTATGAAAACCAAATTACAATTGGAAATAATTTGGATAGCAAGAAGATGGGTAGTAAAGGTATCATAAAGATTTCTGATAGATATATAGACGAAGCTGAAGCTAACAAAATTGCTTTGGTGGCGCCGGAAGCCAAAATAAATATCATACGCAACTATGAAGTGGTAGAAAAAAGATATGTAACCCTGCCACAAGAAATAAGAGAAATTGTACATTGCCCTAATCCAAAGTGCATCACCAATAACGACCCGGTGCGTACAGTTTTCCATGTGAAAAAACAAGCTAATGGCCAAATCTTGCTACATTGCCATTATTGCGAAAAAGACCTGAAGTGCGAAAATGCTAAAATTAACTAAGGAAAGCATGAAACTTAACTGGAAACCGGGAACAATGATCTATCCACTGCCTGCCGTAATGGTATCATGTGGAGAAACACCCGAAGAATATAACATACTCACAGTGGCATGGGTAGGCACAATATGTAGCGACCCGGCTATGTGTTATATCTCCGTACGACCGGAAAGACATTCTTATCCTATTATAAAACGCACAGGAGAATTTGTGCTTAATCTCACCACAGAGAGCTTGGCTAAAGCCACTGACTGGTGTGGAGTCAGAAGCGGTGCTAAATACAATAAATTTGAAGAAATGAAACTAACACCGGCAAAGGCTACCATACTTAATGCGCCAATCATTGCTGAGTCTCCGGTAAATATAGAATGTAAAGTAAAACAAATCATACCTCTCGGAACCCACGATATGTTCATTGCTGAAGTAGTGAATGTACAGGTGGATGAAAGCCTCGTTAATCCACAAACAAACGCCTTTGAATTGGAAAAAGCCAACTTGATGGCCTATTCACATGGACACTACTACAAAGTCGGAGAGCCTATCGGAAAGTTCGGATGGAGTGTACAAAAAAAGAAACGTAAATAATAACCATAAAAACACAAATTATCATGACAAGAGACAATCAAATCTTCGATTTAATCGAAAAAGAAAAACAACGCCAAATTAAAGGCATCGAATTAATCGCTTCTGAAAACTTCGTGAGCGAACAAGTAATGCAAGCTATGGGATCTGTAATGACTAATAAGTATGCAGAAGGATACCCTGGAAAACGTTACTATGGTGGATGTGAAGTGGTCGACCAATCTGAAAATATCGCTATTAGCCGCATCAAAGAACTCTTTGGCGCTGAATGGGCTAACGTGCAACCTCACTCTGGAGCACAAGCAAACATGGCTGTATTTATGGCTGTACTTAATGTGGGTGACACCTTCCTCGGATTAAACCTTTCTCATGGTGGACACCTCTCTCATGGTTCGCCTGTTAATATGTCTGGTATCAACTACAAGGCTTTGGAATATAGCGTAAAAGAAGAAGACGGACGTGTTGACTATGACCAATTGGAACGTGTAGCACGCGAAAATAAACCGAAATTAATCGTTGCTGGTGCTTCTGCTTATTCTCGTGAGTGGGATTATGCACGCATTCGTAAAGTGGCTGACGAAATCGGAGCTATCTTTATGGTGGATATGGCTCACCCCGCAGGTTTGATTGCTGCAGGCTTGTTGGAAAACCCGGTGAAACATGCTCACATCGTTACTTCTACTACACACAAAACATTACGTGGACCTCGCGGAGGTATCATCTTGATGGGTAAAGACTTCCCTAATCCTTGGGGAAAAACTACTCCTAAGGGAGAAGTGAAAATGATGTCTGCTCTCTTGGATTCTGCTGTGTTCCCAGGTGTGCAAGGTGGACCGCTTGAACATGTTATCGCTGCAAAAGCAGTTGCTTTCGGTGAAGCATTACAACCCGAATTCAAAGAATATCAAATGCAAGTAAAGAAAAATGCAGCTGCTTTGGCTGAAGCATTTGTTAACAAAGGATATAAAATCGTTTCTGGTGGAACTGACAACCACTCTATGTTGGTTGACCTTCGCACAAAATTCCCTGAATTGACTGGTAAAGTGGCAGAAAAAGCACTTGTGGCGGCTGACATCACTACCAATAAAAATATGGTGCCTTTCGACACACGTAGCCCATTCCAAACTTCTGGACTCCGCTTTGGTACACCGGCTATTACTACTCGTGGTGTGAAAGAGGATGTAATGCCTGTAATTGTTGACTTGATTGACCGCGTGTTGAATGCTCCGGAAGATGAAGCTGTAATTGCAGCAGTACGCAAAGAAGTGAACGAAATGATGGTTAAATATCCATTGTTTGCATGGTAATAGTTCTTTGTGAAATATAATTTACAAAAGGGTGTGTCAATATATAGAGTATGACACACCCTTTTAACCATTTGAAAATTGTGCTGATTATTCTGACTAATAAGTAACTACAATGAATAAAATCAAAAAAATAACTATCTGTATAAGTTGTGCTTGTACCATTTTATTGGGTATGGGAGCATGTGGAGAACCTGATGTAGTAGATGACCCAAATAACAGAACGTTTGGACTTTTCTTAGGACTCAATGCGGAAGATGCACACAAGATGGAAGGATACGATTTGCTCATACTTGAAGGACAAGAATTTTCAGCAGAAGATATCCGCATGTTGCACAATGCGGGTCAACAAGTCTATTCCTACTTGAATATAGGTGCAGTGGAGGAATACAGAGATTATTACTCGCGTTATAAACATCTTGCCTTGGGCGTATATGAAAATTGGGAAGATGAACGTTGGGTGAATGTAGCTGACCCTGAATGGCAGAAGTTCATGATTGACACACTGGCGGCCAACCTGATTGAAAAGGGAGTTGATGGATTCTTTTTGGATAATGCGGATGTCTATTATGAATTTCCACAAGAAACTATTTATCAAGGGCTGATTGCTATTACAAAGGGCCTGGGTAAGTATAATAAAACACTAATGATTAATGGAGGTGATCAGTTTGTTTTACGCCTGTTGGATGAATCGAAAGGAAAAAAAATCATACAGGCAGTCAATCAAGAGACTGTATTCACTTCTATTGATTTTGAAAAGGAAACCTATGGACGTCAAACAGAAGAGGATAGATTGTATTACCAAGAATACATCGAAACATGTGCTGATAAGGGATTGAGTATATTCCTTACGGAATATGGGGCCTCTGCTGCTTTACAAAAAGAAATTGAAGACTATTGCAGGCAACACGGATTCCTTTATTATATAGCTCCTACTTTGGAGTTGACTGGGTATTAATTAATAAATACTTCAATTTAACTGATATGCTTTTTTCTGAAATTGTATATGGCCCTATTCATAGCCGTAGATTGGGCTGCTCGTTGGGTATAAATCTTATGCCACCTGATGGCAAGATATGCACGTTTAATTGTGTCTATTGTGAGTGTGGATTCAATACTGAGGGTCACTACAAGTTGCCTACACGCCAACAAGTGGCACATGCTATGGAGGAAAAGTTAAAACAATTGCAACATGATGGGATAACTCCGGATGTGTTTACATTCTCTGGCAATGGAGAACCTACAATGCATCCTGAATTCGAAGGGATTATTGACGATACTGTGATGTTGAGAGACCGCTTCTTCCCGATGGCAAAGATTAGTGTGCTGAGCAATTCTACACGCTTGGGCAATGAAGCTGTGGTAAGGGCTTTGATGAAGGCTGATAATCGTATCCTGAAGTTTGACTCTGCCTTCAATCACACAATGCGATTGATTGACCAGCCGGTTAATGACAGTTTTAATGTGGATGACTTGATGGAACGCCTATGTTCATTCAAGGGCGACCTGATTGTACAAACCATCTTCTTGAGAGGTGAACATAATGGACAAATCATTGATAATACAACCGAACAAGAGGTGAACGCATGGATTGAGGCTGTGAAGATAATCAATCCTAAACAGGTGATGATTTATGCTATAGATAGAGCTACACCCGTAAAAACGTTAGAGAAAGTTTCACGTGACGAGTTGGAGACGATTGCTGATCGTCTGCGCGAATTCGGCTATCAAGTTTCTGTAGCGGGATAAAAATAACATGAGGGTTCTGCTCGCACCGCTGAATTGGGGACTGGGACACGCTACTCGTTGCGTGCCCATCATACGCTACTTGATGCAACATGGCCATGACTTGGTTGTGGCTTCTGATGGAGTCGCCTTGTGTTATTTGCGAACATATTTTCCTCATTTGGAATGTAGAGAAGCTCCATCTCTTTCTTTACGTTATGCCAAGGGTTCCTCGCAGGTGGGGGCAGTGTTGTGTCAAATCCCCAAATTGTGTTGGCATGCTTATAGGGATCATAGATGGCTGAAAAGTTTACTTAGGAATGAACACTTTGATTGTGTCATATCGGACAATCGCTTTGGTATGTTTTCTAAAAAGCTTAGGTCTGTCTATATTTCACATCAATTGATGGTCAAAATGCCCGCATCTTTCCAATGGATGGAGGGGTGGGGGAATAAACTGCATTCCTGGCTGATTATGAGTTATGATGAGTGCCTCATTCCGGATTACGAACAGAGGCAAGGACTGAGTGGAGATTTGTCGCATTTTTATCCGCTCCCTTCTAACGCGCGTTTCATTGGACCTCTCTCTCGCTTTATGGACCTCTCCCTTCCTTTGCCCGACTCAACCTATGATGATGTGGTGATTCTCTCGGGCTTGGAACCTCACAGAACCTTGTTAGAACGACAACTGCTGAAACAATATGCATCTTCCTCTGCACATGTGCTGTTGTTAGAAGGGCGTCCTGGCAATATGTCTATGTTTGCTTCTACGCACAACGTCCATATCCATCCGCACATGACTGATGAACAACTCTTGCCTTATCTGCTGGGCGCAAAACGCATTGTGTGTAGGTCAGGCTATTCGAGTATTATGGATATGGAGGTCTTAGGGCTCCTCAATAAAACACACCTCATACCCACACCGGGACAAACCGAGCAGGAATACTTGGTTGCCTTGCATGCTGATAAATTTATGCTTGAATGATTAGTCCTCAATGGTCATTTCTCCACACAGACTCTGTTGAAGAAGTTCACGCACTTTCTCAGTGTCATCACCATGTTCTCCTAAAAGATACATAAGCTTTGTCACTAAGGCTTCGGTGGTGATGTCATGTCCGCTTATGACACCTGAATTCAAGAGGTTCAAACTGGTCTCATAACGACCCATTTCTACAGCACCACTACTACACTGTGTCTTGTTTACAATGATAATGCCTTGTTCAGTGGCTCTCTTGAGAGTCTGATAAAACCATGGATGTTGTGGAGCATTTCCCGAACCGAATGTTTCTAATACTACCGCACGCAGATGCGGTATGTTTAGTATGGCATTAACAGTGTGTTCGGTAATGCCGGGAAACAACTTGAGAATGGCTACATTTTGATCCACCTTCTTGTGTAACGACAAGGGTAAGTTATTTGATGGATAATGAATAGCTGTTGGGAAATACTTGATGTGTACGCCGGCTTTAGCCAAAGGTGGATAATTGTGAGAATCAAATGCGTTAAAGTGTTCTGCATTTTTCTTGGTGGTACGATTACCTCTAAATAGAGTGTCCTCAAAGAAGATGCACACTTCTGGAACGCGAGGACGACCATCTAATTCAGCTGCTGCTATCTCAATGGCGGTCAATAGGTTCTCCTTGGCGTCTGAACGCATCATGCCTACTGGTAACTGTGAACCGGTGAAGATTACCGGCTTTGACAGGTTGTCAAGCATAAAACTTAGCGCAGAGGCTGAGAAAGACATTGTGTCTGTTCCGTGTAAGACTACAAAACCGTCATAATTGTCATAGTTGTCATAAATGGTTTGAGCTAATTCACACCAAAAAGGAGGACGCACATCCGATGAATCAATGAATGGATCAAACGGATAGCAATCTACGCGGGTCTTGGTGTTCTTGATTTCTGGAATAAATTCTTGCAAACGCTCAAAATCAAGCGGACGTAATGCGCCGGTAATTGGATCTTCTGCCATACTGATGGTACCACCGGTGAAGATAAGCAAAACGGCATTGTGTCTTTTCACGATACTGTTATTTATATAAATGGATGAATAGTGTCATTCTTTGTGGTGCAAAGATAGTCTTTTTATTAGACCTTACAAAAAGTTTCTATATGTTATGCAATATGCTTTGTTATTTCTCTCAACTCAAACACATTGAGCACACAGGGTGTGGCGCATTTGTTTATACTGCTAAAGACTTATGGATCGTTTATTCCATCATTAAATTCTATCGACTCAGGCATAGATTTAGGAAATTTCACCACACTTAATTTGTTTCTTCAAGCGTCTTGCGCTATCTTTGCAAATTGAAGAGATAGGACTTTGTCCTAAATGATAAAATATGAAAACTGCGATTGCAAAATATAACGCTCAGACTCAAACAGAATTTGCTCCTAAAGCAATCTTCTTTGATATGGATGGAGTGCTGTTTAATTCTATGCCCGCACATGCTAAAGCATGGGTGGGAGCAATGCGTGAACAGGGAATCTCTTTTCAAGAGTATCAGGTCTATATGAACGAAGGACGTACAGGACACGCTACGATTAACGACCTCTTTCTTGCACAAAAAGGACGTGAAGCTACAGAGGATGAAAAACAATGTATCTACCGCCGTAAATCTGAACTGTTTGATGCAATGGGGACGCCTGATGTAATTCCTTACATCCAGGATGTACTCAGCGTTGTGAAAACTGCGGGCTGGCACACCTACATTGTGACCGGCTCTGGTCAACCAAGTCTCTTCCAACGGATTGAACGTGTCTTCCCTCATGTGTTCGCTCCGGAACGTATGGTGACAGCCTTTGATGTGAAAATTGGAAAACCGCATCCGGAACCCTACTTGAAGGCTTTACAAAAAGCAGGTCTCAAACCCAATGAGGCTATGGTGGTGGAAAATGCTCCACTGGGAGTGCGTTCGGCTAAAGCTGCTGGTATATTCACGCTCGCAGTCAATACGGGTATACTTATGCCGGATGAACTGCAAAAGGAGGGTGCCGATAGGGTGTTGCCTTCAATGAATGAATTAACCGATGATTTAAACTTTATAAAGACTTTGTTCGCGAAATAATCAATATGAAAAGGATAATACGACTTTTGATAGGCTGTTTGTTTGCCTTGTTTGCCTTTACTGCATGCCAACAGTATAAATACGATGACTGGAAAATACAAAATAGGCTATGGCTGGAACATAATAAAACACAACCTGGTGTCATTACCACTCCTACAGGATTGCAATACAAAGTAATATACCCGGGAACAAAGGAAGATCGCAAGCCTAATGCCACAAGTTATGTTACAGTGGATTATTGTGGTAAATTAATTGATGGGGTGGTTTTTGAAGATAGAGTAACCAGTGGATATGTGAATACATTTATCCAAGGATGGGTGGAAGGTTTGTGTAAGATGCACCTTAATGCTGACTTTGTTTTTTATATCCCGAGTGAATTGGCTTATGGTGAGCAAGGGGCTGGTAAAGAGGGATATGAAAGTTTTATTCCTCCTCATTCGACCTTGATTTTTGAAATCCACCTTAGTGATATTGCTAACTAAACTTTTATAATACTCACTCCTCAAAATCACTTTTATGAGAAAAATTATTTCTTCGGTTAAAACCATCTTGTTTGCTACTCTGATGATGTTTGTACAAATGGGATATGCGCAAGTGACTACCTATTCTATCAATGAACGTTTTGGCTGGAACACAGGTGCTAAACCTGTTGAAGTGACCGCACCGCTGATGTATGATAAAGCTTACTCTCCTTTCAATGTATGGCTCGGTGGAGTAGGCGAACCTATGCAATCAATGCTCTACTTTTATCGCACATCTAAGACTCCTTTGTTGTTCGCTGATGCCTATGATGCCTATGTCTTGAAAGTGGGTGACTTACGCTTTGCTGACTACTCGCAAGCACAACGTCCCGTAAGTCTAGACATATATGCATATGGCCGTATGCCGTTCTATGGGTATGATGCGGTGTCTCATCTTAATTTTAGTGCTGCAGTGTCGAATTCTGTGTCTTTGGGGGTAGAGGGTAATTACATGGCCTCTTCGGGTTTGATGGCTAAAAATGAATTGCTCAATCAAGTGATGAACTTGGGAGTATGGACGGCTTTTGATTTTGGCAACTATGATGCACGCCTGTCGGCTACTATCAACGACATTGCACACAATTACACGGATAAAGATACAATCCAATACAAACAACACACTTTGCATTTCACGCATAATTGGAAATTTGGTGATGCTACTGCGCCTACTGCCAAACTTATTCACACTACGCGTTGGGAGGGTGTAAAACGTGGGGCGAAAGTGCCTGCTGATGAAAGATTTAATGCTGAGTTCCAAATTGTTCGCAACACTTTGGCAGTACAAGTCTTACGTGAAAATGTGGAAAAAATGCCTTTCTCCTTAGTGGCTTTCTTTGAACATGACTATCGTTTCCATGGTAATTATGTGGATGGAATGCCGGTCTCTCTGAAGGATGGTTCGCCTTTTGAACACCATGACAACAACCTTCAATTGGGCTTCAATATCTCGGATGGCAGAAGTTTGTCACATAGCAATCTTGACTATACTATTGCAGGAAATGTATTCTTCTGGGGACCTCTCCAGTCTGAATGTAATCTGGACGTTGACTTGGCTCACTCCTTTAAGGCCGGACAAGTGCCCATGCGCATCTCATATGGTGTGGGAGGACATCGCGACTCAAACACCAAGTTCTTGGGCAAATTCTATTTCCCACACACAGGATGGGAAAATGGCTTTGATTATTGGCACCGTGTTGACGGACGCTTTGGATTTGAATTGCCTAAGCAAGGAATAGCGCTCAATGTCAAGACGGATAACATCCACCAACCGGTTTATATGGGCAAAACGGCTGATGGTAAATATCCTACTCCTTATCAGAAAATGGGATGGCTCTCTGTGGTGGCTGCCGAACTGAAAGCAAATGTTGATCTTCATCCTGACCTGCGTTGGGAAAATCTTTTGGTATACCAATATACATCTGATAGTGAAGTGTTGGAACTGCCTGCCTTTACGCTCTATAGCAAGTTGTATTATCATCATCGTTTTGCTAAATGGGCTATCAAGGCGGGTGTGGATCTCACTTATTACACTGAATACTATGCTAATAGATATGATGCACTCACAGGCGTCTTCTATACGCAACATAGCAAGAAAATGGGAGTATATCCTGGTCCGGAGTACTATATGGGACCACATGACACCTCTTTGACGAATGTTCCTGATATGGGTGTCTTTGCCGAAGTTCAACCGTGCAAAGGGTTTACTATATTTGCTTCCTTTAATCAATGGTTAGGAGCCCTGACAGGAAGAGTTGGGTATTTCCTTACGCCTAATATCGTGGATGATATGTATCGCCTGAATGTCGGCTTGCGCTGGCAATTGGTTGACTGATTTTAATTAGAAAAAAACACTGACTATCGAAATAAAATAACAGGTATATAAAAGATGATTACAGTATCAAATCTAGCAATGCAGTTCGGAAAACGTGTCTTGTTCTCCGATGTGAATCTTAAGTTTACGGCAGGCAACTGCTATGGAATCATTGGGGCTAATGGCGCAGGAAAATCCACCTTGATCAGAATGTTGAGCGGTGAGTTAGACCCCACACGCGGAAACATTTCTTTCGGACCGGGCGAACGCCTCTCTGTCTTAAAACAAGACCACTTTGCTTACGACCAATTCACGGTCATCGACACGGTCATGATGGGATATGAAGAACTCTGGGCAGTAAAGGAAGAAAAAGATGCCATCTATTTGAAGGAAGATTTCTCGGATGCCGATGGCATGAGGGCTTCTGAATTGGAAGAAAAGTTTGCTGAAATGAACGGATGGAATGCTGAGAGTGATGCTGCTACGCTGTTGAGCAATCTGGGGATTAAGGAAGAATTCCACTATACCCTCATGTCTGAGATGAGCGCTAAGGAAAAGGTGCGTGTACTCTTGGCGCGGGCTCTTTTCGGTAATCCTGACAACCTGCTTCTTGATGAGCCTACCAACGACTTGGACGTTGATACGGTCATCTGGTTGGAAAACTATCTTGCCAACTATGAAAACACAGTGTTGGTGGTGAGCCACGACCGTCACTTCCTCGACGCTGTCAGCACACACACGGTGGATATTGATTATGGCAAAATACAACTCTTTGCGGGTAACTATTCTTTCTGGTACGAAAGTAGCCAGTTGGCGCTTCGCCAACAGCAAAATCAAAATAAGAAGGCGGAAGAGAAACGTAAAGAATTGGAAGAATTCATTCGTCGATTTAGTGCCAACGTGGCTAAGTCAAAACAGGCTACCAGTCGTAAAAAAATGTTGGAAAAACTCAATGTGGAGGAAATCCAACCTTCCACTCGTCGTTATCCGGGTATCATCTTCACGCCTGAACGTGAGCCGGGCAACATGGTGCTCGAGGTGGCCGGATTGGGCAAAACGGCTGAGGATGGCACAGTGCTTTTCCGTGATGTTAATTTCAATGTAGAAAAGGATGATAAGATTGCTTTTGTCTCTCGTGACCCAAGGGCTATGACGGCTCTCTTTGAGATTCTTTCAGGTAATGACAAACGACACGAAGGCACCTACAACTGGGGCGTGACAATCACGAATGCTTATTTGCCTTTGGATAATTCGGCTTTCTTCAACACTGATCTTAATCTGGTAGATTGGCTCGGTCAATGGAGCCACGACACCACAGAATCGTTCATCCGTGGCTATTTGGGTAAAATGCTCTTCAGTGGTGAAGAAATCTATAAGAAAGCGGGTGTCCTCTCCGGAGGTGAAAAAATGCGTTGCATGATTGCGCGCATGATGTTGCGCAATGCCAATGTGATGATGCTCGATAGTCCAGCCAACCATCTTGACTTGGAGTCTATTCAGGCGTTTAATAACACGCTGGTTAATTTCAAGGGGAATGTCTTGATGGCATCTCACGACCGTGAATTTATTGAGACGGTTTGTAATCGTATCATCGAACTCACCCCTAATGGCATTATCGATAAGCAGATGAGTTATGACGACTACCTCACTTCCGAGGATATTCGTGCACTGCGTGATAAGAAATATTCTGTTTAAGTCTCTTGTGTCTGTTGCAGTTTATAGCGCTATATAAAAACAAATACTATGGAGCCTAAGAAAGTCTTGGTGGGAATGAGTGGTGGAACGGATAGCTCGGTTGCATGCATTGAGTTGATGCAACAAGGCTATCAAGTGGTGGGTGTCACAATGGTGATGTGGACTAAAGAGTCGGATGGACTCACACCTACCTATGTGAAAGAGGCTCAACAATTGGCTGCTGCTTTGGGCATCCCTCATTATGTCTTGGATGTGAGCGAACAATTCCGTAATTGTGTGGTGGACAATTTCATGTCTGAATACATGTGCGGTCGCACGCCTAATCCTTGTGTGCAGTGCAATATGCACATCAAGATGAAATATCTTCTTGAAGAGGCTGATCGCCTGGGATGTGACTATGTGGCTACCGGACATTATGCGCAAGTGCTTCGGCATAATGCTACCTTCTACATAGCGAAAGGATTTGACGTGCGAAAAGATCAGTCCTATTTCTTGTGGGGGCTCAAGCAGGATGTGCTCTCGCGCTTGTTGTTGCCTTTGGGGGGAATGACAAAAGATGAAGTGCGCTCTGTGGCCATGCAACATGGCTTTGTCAGCGTTGCTCAAAAACCGGAGAGCCAAGACATCTGTTTTGTGGAGGGTGACTATCGTGATTTTCTTCGTGCTCATAAACCTGACATTGATGTCGTGGTGGGAAAAGGTGATTTCATTAACCCTGACGGCAAGGTGTTGGGTAAGCATAAAGGCTATCCCTTCTACACAATCGGACAACGCAAAGGGCTTGAAATTGCCTTAGGTGTGCCGGCTTATGTCTTGCAAATCAATGCGGAGAAAAATCAGATAATGATAGGTGACAAAAATCAACTGCTGACCTCCGACATGTACATCCGTGATTGCTATTTCCCGTCTTGCTCCTCGCTCTCTGATAATGAGGTGTTACTCATTAAGATACGCTATAAAAGCATGCCTGTGCAGGGCTATCTGGTGGAATGGTCTGACACGCATGCTCACATACGCTTCACCGCTCCCGTTGAAGCACTCACGCCCGGACAATCGGCTGTCCTCTATCGTAACGAGTGTGTAGTCGGAGGAGGCATCATCTATTCGCACTCATGCCTATGACGCCTAATGTTCTCACACTTTCTCAACTCACTGGCAGAATTTCATCTGTCTTGCATACGGCTTTTGTGGAGTCGGTGTGGGTACAAGCTGAAATTAGTGAACTGAATGTGCGCAAAGGACACTGTTACATGGAATTGGTGGAAAAAGATGACTCCGGACGTAACTTTGCGGCAAAAATCAGGGCTACCTGTTGGGCATCGATCTACACTTCTCTACAGGCTTATTTCACGCGTGAAACTGGACAATCCTTGGCTCCGGGCATGAAGGTTATGCTCGCTGTGGAAGTAAATTTTCATTCGGTTTTTGGATTGAGTCTCACGGTGCTTGACATCGAGCCTTCTTTCACAGTGGGTGAATTGTTGCGCCAACGCAGGCTCACCATTGAGCGCCTCAAGCAGGAGGGCATTTTCGATATGAATAGAATGCTCGCCATTCCGCTCTTGCCACGACGCATCGCTGTGATTTCGGCCGACACGGCTGCCGGATATGGCGACTTTTGTCATCAGCTCCGCCACAATCCTCGTTCCTATTCGTTCGACCTGACGCTCTTCCCGGCATTGATGCAGGGTGATAAAGCGCCTGCATCCATCATTGAAGCCTTAGACCAAATAGCCCAACATATCTCTGATTTTGACCTTGTTGTAATTATTCGTGGTGGAGGGGCCACTACCGACCTCACATGTTTTGATGCCTACGATTTGGCTGCACATTGTGCCCAATTCCCATTGCCTATTGTGGCTGGTATCGGCCACTTGCGTGATATTTCTGTGCTTGATATGGTCGTCCACACAAGCCTTAAAACACCAACAGCGGTGGCTGAATTTCTCCTGCAGGCTTTCTTGTTGCAAGATGATAAGTTGACCCAAATCGGAAGGAGGGTCTCCCAAGCCTTACGACAACGTCTGCTTTCGCAAAATCATGCGCTTGAACAACTCCGAATGCGCGTCTTTTCGCACATGCATCGACGCTTGGTAAACGAAAAATCTCAACTTGATTTGGCAGAGAAAACCATAGAACTGCATTCGCCACAAAGAATCCTCAAACAAGGCTATTCCCTTACGCATATCGCCGGTAGAGTGCTCACGTCTGCGGCCGATGTGAAGCCGGGCGATAGGGTGGTTACAGAATTTGCCGACGGAACAATTACCTCGATTGTAGAATAAAAAAACTCATCACTATATGCAACAACCTTCTCACATCACCATACACCTTCACGACATGGAGTTCTATGCCTACCATGGCGTTCTTCAGGAGGAAAAAACACAGGGAAACACCTTCTTGGTCAATGTTGACCTGCAGTTCCCATTGCCTGCTGCTTGCTTTACCGACCAATTGGATCAAACACTTAACTATCAGATAATCTACGATATAGTAAAAGAGGAAATGCTCACTCCCTCCGAACTCCTCGAACACCTCGTATGGCGCATTCGTCAGCGACTCATCGCTGAACTCCCCCTCATATCTCAACTCACCGTGCGTGTCGCTAAGAAAAATCCTCCCCTTGGAGGCAAAGTCCCATGGGTGAGTCTTGAACTCTGATGAGCAATCACTCTGCTACCATCACCGTGACCACCTCGCGACCATCTCGGGACCACCAGATACAAAACAGATAGGAACTAGATAGGAACTAGATAGGAACTAGATAGGATGAAGCAATGTTTTTCGTGACAATCTCCATTGCTCAAACATGCCTGTCAAGACGATTTTTTATCTCTGCTCAAATTTTACTTGAAAGGATATAAAAAACCAATCTTTATGTTTGTAAAACTTGAAAAAAAAACTTACCTTTGTAAGTCTAACCATCTGCCTTTAACTCATTGATATGCAAGTGCCAATAGATACATATAACGTGACGTTTGCTGATGATGTGTTGAATTTGACGCAAGACTATCCCTCCTTGGTCTTAAGCGGACAACTCTTGTTTCAGAAAAAACAAATCAATCTGCGTAAGCACAATGCTACTTACAGCCCATTGAATGAAAGACTGAATGGAGGAGAAAAAGTCCTGAAAGTGGACTATTCTGCCCTAAAATCAAACAAAACGCTTTCGAATATTTCTGCTGGGAGTGTCGCATTGGCTTATTCCTCTGTGCGTGGAAACTCTGTTTCTTCAGACAATAACAATACCTACAATCAAAATGCTCTGACCACCTTTGCTCCATTCTCTACAACAAGAGATGCGGGCTCCGGTCGTGGCGACTCCGGACGTGGTGAGTCCGGACCGGCTACAGGGCAACTCCTCCCCTTGGGAGATATGTTGTTACCAATGCTCTCTATGGCCTTGGTATATGCAATTTTCAAGTGTTCTCATCTTTTTAAATAAGAGTTGGCTATGAAAAAAATCTATATTCTTCTGCTTATCGCCATTGCTTGTATCGCTTCTCCTGCCATGGCGCAAAACAACGGATATTTTTCTAACGAAGACTATGTGACTTTAAGTTTCGTGGCGAATGATGTTCACTACTACCTTGAGGCTAGCCCCAGTGGATTGCTCACACAGAATTTCCCTACCGACAACTCTCTATGGAGATGGAGAAAGTATGTCAACGGAGACTCATACCACTACACACTGCAAGATGTCTCTACAGGAAAATACCTTGGTATTCGTGACTATGGAAACAATACCTATGCCCTCATGCTGAAAGACGCTGAAACGGCTTTTCTGGTTACGGAAGTGGACGAAGCAGCAACAACAGACAACTATCTCAAAGCGAAATTATCGTATGTCTATAGCATAGTGCATAGTGAGTGGTACACCGAACAGAGACATGTTTACGTGATGTACGAATGGGTGAACAACACTCCTGTGTTTAAGGCCAATACATGGGCTGACCGAATCGATATTGAAAAATGGGAACAAAAGGGTGCCGGAACGCCTACAGGACATTTCGCCCCCTCTAAAATAGAGTTTGTCTATGCACAGGATGAAGCAGCTGCTAACGATCAAACCAGAAATGTGACCTTTGATGTGGAGGCAACTACAGAATCTTACTTCCAATGTCTCCACCGACCGGAAGAAGCCTTGCTTAGACGAACCACGGGGGGAGTAAGTAGTGCTGACATACGCGTGACGGCTATTTATTGGGAAAGCAATCAAGCGACTGTGTCCACACTTGATGCGAGTAAGTTTGTCAATTGTCCGGAACCTAACGGACGTGCCATGATGACCATTGTGCCTGATGAGGATGTCGATGTGCCCTACACCTTCACCATCACTCCGAATGGTAAGAGTCCGATGGGGCTGAAAGATAAGTTTAATCAGTTGGAACGTTGGATCGACTATGCTGACAATGTGGTAGTGGAATACACCTATGGTGACAACACACTCACGGAAAGAATGCGTGTAGTGCGCAAGTCCTATCACGAAGAAAATCTGCCAGCATTGACCTTCTCTATCAATCCGGTAACTTACACTTTTAATAAGTTGGCTGAAACGGTGTACATAGATGTGCTCCCGATGCATCAACATGGCACTGTGTTATACAATGTTGACCATCAAGTGGTGGAAGTTCAGCATGAGGAGATGCCTTCTGAGGTCGCACTCAATGACGAAGAGTGGAATTTGTCGTTCAACAGTGCTGATTGGCTGACGGTTGAAGTGGTGGATGCAAACACACTCCAGGTTTCTGCAACAGCCAATGATGTAACCAATGCGCAAAAACGTTCGTTTGACTTAGTAGGTACATTCACCAACAATACGGAAGCAACTCATACTGGCTCTTTCACCATTCCTCTCTACCAACGTGGCGAGGAAGGGGGTATTCAGTTTGTAGCAAATAAAGGACACTCGGGTGATGAATTGTTGAATGGTCGTCAGCAAGTACACACAGCACAACGCACCATCTACTACCTGCCTGATCAAGAAATCGAACTACGTCTCCCGGAATCGGGTTACTCGGGCTACATGCGTTGGTATGATTACGACACAAATGGTGACCCTGTTTACAATGACCGACGTGGAGATGCCACTAAATCTACTTCATGGGTACGCTCGCCTCGTGCTGCTAATGGACGTCCGTTCTCGGCTATTAACACACCTCAAAGTTCAGAAACAATAGGCAAAGAGGGCTATTCTTATGGCTTGTATGCCATCAATAAGGAGGATGGGGGAGTGCTTGATGAAGACAATCCCGACAATCCTGCTCCTATCCTGAGAGGATGGAGCCAGGGTGAAGCACACACGATGGCTTGTGATGTCAGCGCCTATACGGACTATACGTTTGAATATGCAAATAATCAAATAAAATCAATCACCGAACCTACGCTGTCCTATCGCCAACTATTCTATCTTCGCCCGGCTGCAGAGATTGCTGAGCAGTTAGAGTCTTTGGCAGAGAATGAGTTCCTGGAAGAATACCACTACCAGGCGCCTGCCGGTAAGCAGGTACTCTTATCTACAGAATATCGCTACCGAAAATATCGCTCCCACATCTCTGAAATGTGCTATTTTTACAAAGGTACGGATGGGCAAATCTTTAGGATCGATGCCAATACGCCTGTCGTTTGGAGGGCTTATGACAAGGGTAATAATGGTGAACTCCAATTAGATTCACGTTTTGCTGCTCAATATTCTGCCGAACTGGACAATCTGATTGTGCGTAGTGAAACTCCGTGTACGAAAGTATATCTCTTGATATTGCCTGCAGGGACTGGAAATGGCAATAAAGAACTGCGTATCGCACGTTTTGAAGTGGAATTTGTGGATATTGAAAAACAAGGTCCTACCACCAAAACCATCATCACACAACAACGCATCAACGCTCAGTATAAGAACCTTGCGGAAATCAACTTTAATGATGTGACTTCTCATTTACCTTGGGAACAAATATCCTATGGTTATGTCTATAACTCTTCTCCGCTTAACTCTGCGGAATATAAACGTGGAGCGAGTCAGGGCGTTTTCCCATTCTATGGAGAATACACAGTGCTTTCTGAAGTCAATAAGGATTGGGCAAGGGCTGAGGCGCATGGCAGAACAGGAAAATCTTTATATGTGGATGGAACTATGGAACCGGGACTCGTGGCTACCATATCTACAAATGCGGTTATTTGCTCAGGACAAACAATGTATTGCTCGGCTTGGTTCTGCAATCCGGCACCTGCGGGTTGGTCTGGTGAAGGTAACCCGATATTCCGATGCAATATACAGGGTAGAAAGAAATTGCCCGGGGGAACATATTCTGAATGGGAAGATGCTGGAGTCTATTTCGTGGGAGAACTTCTCAAAGGCTCTGGATGGAATCAAATAGTATTCCCGGTAAAAGCCGCGAGTGGATATGACGAAACTCGTGTCTCAATCTACAACTTCGCTACTACTAACCAGGGTAACGACTTCATGGTGGATGATATTACGCTATTTGTATCTCAATTGCCTATTGCCGCTTACCAAGGAAAAATGGCATGCCGCACAACAGAAGCGGAACAAACAAATGCCGTTGCGGTGTTGCGTATTGACTACGGAAACATCAATGCGGGTGCTAATGGCTATATGTACTACCAAATCTTTAATGAGTCTTATGAAAATGGGGATGGACCTAAGGGCGCACCAATGATTCTAACGGGGGATGAGGGATATTATCATGACTATGATGACGATGCGAATATCCAAGACCATGATCATCCTTATGGTTCTGTACACATTCCTCAGGCAAACTTTGATCCGGAAAGCTATAATGCTGAGATGAAAAGCGCTGGTAAAGACACGGTGTTGATTTATGGTTCTGTATCAAAATTCTTGGATGACTTAATTGCTACACCGGATACAAAACACGAAAAAGCCTATGTGAAAACAGAAAATAATGGGGCTATTAAATGGTTGTTGTACGTCGCACATGTCATTGACAATATCACGGATAAACAAATGGAGGATGCTAATATTCCTAACGAAGAAAAAAAACAACTCCCTCTCGGACACCTCTATGACGGACATAGTTATTCCATGCGCATGGCATATAGTGCCGACGAACTGGCAACTCCGGAATGTAACCTCACCACACCTCTGCATGCTACACAGCAAACGGTATTCTCTTTGCGTAACTCTGAGAGTGAAACGATTAAACATACGCAGGAAGGACAAACATTGGTGGCAGACAAAAGTGGCTCAGTGACTTCTATATTTAATCACTCAACCAATAACTGTCCGAATGACCTCTATTTCTTGACGGCGAAGGTGATTAATCATTTGGCAGTTGAAGGGGCTGGTAATACGATTGAAGGTGTAGAAGCACCCATATTAGCTGATTGGCTGGTGGGATATACATCATTGAACGATACGATGAACAACGAAAGTATCTCGCAGGCAGAGAAGGACTTGGCGTTTAAGAATAGATATGGATACACACCGGGACAAGTGACCACTGCTATTATGTACGACATGCGACTGGATGACCCGAATAATCCGAACTATACGGCTAAAAGTTTTGAAGAGTTAATCCCTTCTGCCTTCTTGTCGCAACAGAACTATGAGATTATACGACACTTGCATGAGCGTGAGTGGATCCAATTCTATAACAGTACAACCCACTTCTATCTCGAACCTAACGCTACTGCTTCTTTTTGGTGTTTCCCGATTGCTGAAACAGCAAAAACGATGATTGACACGAATAGTGATGGAGTCCAAGATACAGAGGTTATACTCAAAGATTGCAACGAGCCACGAAGAGTCTTCATTTCCTCTACAGGCTCAGACTATCATGTAAATGTTGCTCCAATCGAAACATCGAAAAAGGATTCTCGTCAAAAAATGCTAATCCCTGATCTCAAAGTGGTGGCAACGGATGCTAACAATGTGACTATTCCGATAACAAACCTCACAGAACAAGCACGCAATATACTTACCGTAGAGGGAATGAGTGAGGGGGTAATCACGCTTGATTTGGAAAAGAGTAATCTCACTTTCTATGACCTGCACACTGGAGAAAAACTACCAGAGAGACCTACAATCATTTCGGGTGAGGAATACACCATTCGTCTGACACTGAAAAATAGCAGTAATCAAGAGGAATACCCGGCGCCAGGAACAGATTGCCGATATGGTCATATCTTTGTCACAGTTCAAGTCGTTCCGGATGTACTGGTGTGGCAACCTACGGGCTCTTCTTTTAACGGATGGGGACTGAATCAAAACTGGAAAGGATGGATTGATAAGGATACTGACTTTATCATGGATGAGGGTGAACTCATCAATGGCTTTGTGCCGATGCAGGGAACGGATGTGGTGATTCCTGATTTGGGCAATCCTTTGCTCTATCCTTACATTGTGCCTGAACATGACCACGACCACTATCCGATGACGGTTCATAACGACCAACATACCTGTAAGGATATCTACTTTGCTGCAGGTGCTCACATCCAGAATCAACACTTATTGGAATACCAAAATGCTTTTGTGGATATGGAAATCGCTCCGGGTAAGTGGAACTCCATGGCAGCTCCTCTTCATAACATGTATTCGGGAGATATGTTCATTCCGCATGAGGGATGGTGGGACAATGTTAATGCTAAGAGAGAAACCCTGAATCCGTTTGAAACGGAGACATTCCAAGGAATACGCCATGCGGATGCAGCGTATGCTTTCTGGCAAGCATTCTACAATCAAACGGTCACACTGCATCATGAAAATAACGGAAAGACCATTCTTAGCCCTACGGCCGACTTTGTGCAGTCCAACACCATGTCACAAGAACTCACAGTGGGCGAAGGATTCAACTTAAAGGGATACGGACCGGGCAATCCGCAAGTTGAAAAGTCATTGGTAATCCGACTCCCGAAAAAGGATGATAAGTATTATTATTACTCGAATAGTGGGGTACTCACAAATCAATCCACAGAGACGCTTGTGAGAACGAATGCTAATAAATTGGCTTTCGAACCTACGGATGGAAAAATGATTCTCACACTCAACAATGAAACGGAAGGTACTGACTTCTTGTTGGGCAACCCCACTATGGCATACATTGATATGAGCCTTTTCTTGGCTACTAATAGTGCCCTATTACATCCTACGTTTAAGTACATGAGGGATGATGCTTGGTATGGCGCACATCCGGATGTGCCGGCACAGTCTGAGGATAGATATTTGCCTCCAATGCGTTCGGCACTGGTTCAAGCTAAGGCTCCTGCTAAAACATTGGAACTGTCCCTGAATTTGGAACACCTTACATTGAATAATCACATATGTGAGATTGACCAACAAAATGAACCGGCTGCTATGCCTCGTCATAGAGTTGCTTCGAAAATAAAAGGGGAAGACCCGCAGGTCATGACCATTTGTGCTTACACCGACAGAGCTTATGCAAGGGCACTATTGGCTGTACATCTGAATGCTAAGGACTCCTTCTGCGTGGGTGAAGATGCTTCGTTCATATCTTCCGGAGTGGAAACGGCTAATCTGGTAACTTCGCCTCTTAATATCTACACCTTGGATGAACAGAATGCAATGATGGCTGACGTTCGCCGAAATCTTGACTCTATTCCGCTTGCTTTGTTGGTGCAAGAGGCGCATAAAAGGGATACAATGCAATTTGCATTCTATCTTTCGCACAACTGGACACGTGTCTGCTACTTCTGCGATAAACTGACGGGTGCACGTTATCGCATCATGGATGGATTGGTGCTCAACTTGCCGATGTCGCATAATCACGAAACGCGCTACTACATTGAAGGACCGGATGAAAAGGACGATTACGAAGACGATGATGACAATCTTTCCTCCATCACCTATCCGTCTGCTGTGGATGCTGAAAATGCGCAACTGTGGGCTTATAATGAACAATCAGGGCTGCTTTCGGTTGTCTCTAACAAAGCTATGCGCCGGATTAGAGTGTATGATGTAGCAGGAAGACGGATGGCTGAACAGCAAATGTCGGTGCTCCATCATCAGGCAACTTTCCAACTCCCAGCAGGGCTCTATCTCGTGGAGGCTACCTTTGCCGACAATGCAAAACAACACATCAAGGCCCTGCTGAAATAATAGTTTGGGATAAGTTGCTCGCCTCACGATTGTTGAACGGATTAAAACACTACTGCTATGAAAAAGAAAGACAAAAGAATGAAAAAAGCAAGTGGCACTCTGAAAAAGAAAGAGATCGTAAGACGTATTATTGCTGCTTTTAATGATAACCCGACGAAGACATTTAATTACAAACAACTTTCTTCTTTCTTGGGAGTGAAAGGCGACGCACAGCGCTTGTTGGTCTGCGAAGTACTTTATGAACTGCATGATGAAGAGTTTTTGGTGGAAATCTCAAGGGGAAAATACAAACTTAATTCGCGTGGGGCTTTCGTAGAAGGTGTGATTGAACGACGTGGAGTCAAAACCTATGTGCTGCCTAATGACGGTGGAGAGGAAGTTTTCATTCCGGAAAGAAAGGCTAATCATGCTATGGCTGGCGACACAGTACAGGTCTATCTTTATGCAAGACGACGTGGATTGCCTCCGGAAGGAGAAGTGGTCGAAGTGCTTCAACGTGCTAAAGATACATTCGTAGGTATTCTCAAAAAAACGGGTACGGAGATGTTCCTGCTGGTGGATAATAAAATAATGTCAAGTGATATTCACATCCCTTCTCACTTGTTGAAAAAAGCGCGTGCGGGACAAAAGGTGGTGGTAAAACTCCTACATTGGACGCCGGAAGCACCTTATCCGGAAGGGGAAGTGATGGACGTGCTTGGTAATGCGGGCGATAATAATACGGAAATGCATGCCATACTGGCTGAATTCGGACTTCCTTATTCCTACCCGGCTGAAGTGGAAAGGGCTGCGAATGCAATGGATGATGGCATCACACCGGAAGAAATCAAAAAGCGTGTGGATATGCGCAATGTCTGTACGTTTACCATCGACCCTGCCGATGCTAAAGACTTTGATGATGCGCTCTCTTTGCAACAAACAAAGGATGGATTGTGGGAAGTAGGTGTTCACATAGCTGATGTTACACACTACGTACGCCCGGGCAGTATCATCGATAAGGAAGCCTACCAGAGGGCTACTTCGGTCTATCTGGTTGATCGCACCATACCGATGTTGCCGGAACATCTTTCGAATGGAATTTGCTCCTTACGACCGAACGAAGAAAAACTATGCTTCTCTGTTATCTTTGAAATGGACGACAATGCGCAGGTACACAACTATCGCATCTGCCGTACGGTCATCAAGAGTAATCGAAGATTTACCTACGAGGAAGCGCAGACAATTATTGAAAAAGGGGATGGCGAACTGGCTGATGAATTACTCACACTGAATGGCTTGGCACAAAAACTCCGTCAACAGCGTTTCGAAAAAGGTGCTATCGCTTTTGAACGTGTGGAAGTGAAATTCCACATCGATGAACAAGGAAAACCGACTGGGGTCTATTTTAAGGAGGCTAAAGCTGCCAACCAATTGATTGAGGAATTCATGCTCCTGGCTAATCGTACGACAGCGACGCATATCGGAAAACCTGGTAAAGGAAAGAAGGCACGTACGTTTGTCTATCGTATTCACGATACGCCTAATCCGGATAAGTTTAACAACTTCGCCGCTTTTGCTAAGCGTTTTGGCTACTCATTAAAAACCACAGGAAAGAAGGAGAGCATATCGATTAGCCTGAATCACCTGATGGAACAAGTGAAAGGAAAAGGCGAACAAAATCTTATCGAAACCTTGGCTCTACGCTCTATGGCTAAAGCGGTTTATTCTACATGCAACATTGGACACTATGGATTGGCGTTCAACTATTATACGCATTTCACATCACCCATACGTCGCTATCCGGATATGATGGTACACCGCCTCTTGGAACGCTACATGGAGGAGGGCGCAAGTGTGAGTGAAAATGAATATGAAGACTATTGCCAACATGCATCGGATAGAGAACAATTGGCGGCTAATGCGGAAAGGGCTTCTGTGAAATATAAACAAGTGGAATATATGTCTGACAAGCTGGGAGAAGTCTTTGAGGGTGTTATATCTGGAGTGACAGAGTGGGGTGTATATGTTGAACTGAAAGAAAATATGTGTGAAGGCATGATTCCTATTCGTATGTTAGATGAGGATGACTATTTTATCTTTGATGAGACAAATTATTGTGTGGTAGGACGTAAGACGAATAAGAAATATCAACTCGGTGCTCCGCTCAAGGTGAAGGTGGTCAAAGCTGACTTGCTGAAAAAACAACTGGACTTCGCCTTGGCTTAAGTGCCATGTTGTGTGCTTACAAAGGAATATTAAAGAGATTTTATGCATAAATAACAATGAAAACAATTAACGAATTACAAGACGAAATTATTGAAGAGTTCGCAGTCTTTGACGATTGGATGGATAAATACAGTCTGCTCATTGATATGGGACGTAACCTCACTCCTCTGGATGAAAGCCTTAAAACACCGGATAATCGCATTGAGGGATGTCAAAGTAATGTGTGGCTGGATGCGCGTATGCGGGATGACTTGTTGATATTCACAGCGGATAGCGATGCTGTCCTTGTGAAGGGAATAGTGTCGGTTTTAGTGCAAATCCTTTCTGGACACACCCCGGAAGAAGTGCTTGAGGCCGAATTATATTGCATCGAAAGGATTGGACTCAAAGAACATCTCTCGCCTACACGAAGCAACGGATTGCTCGCAATGGTGAAGCAAATGAAAATGTATGCGCTGGCTTTCCAAGCACGAAATAAGGCCTAAAGGGAAGGAACTTTAAGCAATGCAAATATTCTAATACCATAAAAACACATGAAAAAACAAAATTTTAAATTCTATTGTATGATGGCAGGAATCTTCTTTACTGCTTGGGGATGTAATCGCCCGAATTCAAAACTGGATTATCCGCAGGCTCGACAAGATGCTGTCGTGGATGATTATTATGGTACGATGGTGCCTGATCCATACCGATGGATGGAAAACGACACTACTGCTGAAGTGGCTGCATGGGTGGAGGCTGAAAATGCTGTAACGCAAAAACACTTGGCGCAAATTCCATTCAGAGGAGCGCTCAAACAACGCTTCACTGAAATCATGACCTATGAACGGATTAGTGCGCCGGCTAAGAAGCATGGCAAGTATTATTACTCACATCATGATGGCGTGCAAAACCAAAGTGTGATGTATGTGAAGGATTCCTTGAACGCCCAGGGGAAAGTCTTGCTCGATCCTAATACATTGTCGGAGGATGGAACTGTGGCGTTGGCAAGTACGGCGATTTCTAAGGATGGTAAATACATGGCTTACTCCATCTCACGGAGTGGAAGCGATTGGCAGGAAATATATGTCATGGACCTGAATACAAAACAACTTACGCAAGACCACATTATGTGGTGTAAGTTCTCGGCAGCACAATGGAGTGGAAATGGTTTTTATTATAGTGCTTACGATGCTCCGGAAGAAGGTAAGGAGTTCTCGAATATCAATGAATTTCATAAAATATATTATCACACATTGGGTACACCGCAGAGTGAGGATATTCTGGTGTATGAAAACCGCAATTTCCCTAAACGCTTCTATTCTTGCAGTGTGAGCGAAGATGATCGTTGCTTGTTTGTATACGAATCAGGGGCTAACAGAGGAAATCGTCTCTTCTTCAAGGATCTTACTAAGCCTGATTCTGACTTCCGCTTAATTGCTGATAATGACGCTTACTCTTATTCTTTCTTTGAAGCGGTAGGGGATACACTCTACTTCATTACGAATGAAAATGCGCCTATGTACAAGATTGTGCGCACATCTATAGTCCAACCGGAAAAAATGTACTGGAAGGATGTAATCAATGAGAATAAATTCGTGATGAATGATTGCGAAATGATCAACGGACACATCTTTGTGACGTATTTGCAGGATGCTTCTGACCATGCTTATGTGTATGACTTAGATGGAAATAGACTGCATGAAGTTACTCTGCCTACACTGGGTAGCGTCTCTTTTAGTGGTAGTATGAACGATGAGGAAATCTTCTATACTTTCTCTTCTTACACCTACCCGGCTACGGTCTATGCGTATGACCTTGCATCAAATACTTCTACATTGTACAGCGCACCTAAAGTGGCATTCACTCCCGATGATTTTGAAGTAAAACAAGTCTTCTTCCCGTCTAAGGATAACACCATGATTCCCATGTTCTTGATTCATAAAAAAGGACTGGTGCTCAATGGCGCTAATCCGGTAATGCTCTACGGATATGGTGGCTTTAACATCAGCATGACGCCTTCATTTGCTACTACACGTCTGCCTTTTGTTGAGCAAGGGGGTGTCTTTGCTATTGTCAATCTGAGAGGCGGTGGTGAATATGGTGATGAATGGCATGTGGCGGGCACCAAAATGCAAAAACAGAATGTATTTGATGACTTTATTGCGGCAGCGGAATACCTCATCCAAGAACAATATACTTCTATAGGACACATTGGTATCATGGGAGGTAGCAATGGTGGTTTGCTGGTGGGTGCTGTGGTTAATCAACGACCTGAACTTTACACGGTGGCTCTGCCGGCTGTGGGAGTGATGGATATGTTGCGCTACCATAAGTTCACAATCGGATGGAACTGGGCAAGTGATTATGGTACATCGGAAGACAACGAGGAAATGTTCCGCTACTTATTGGCTTATTCGCCAATTCACACAGTGCGCAATGATGGAACTAACTACCCGGCTATTATGGTCACTACAGCCGACCATGACGACCGCGTGGTGCCGGCTCACTCATTCAAGTATGCGGCTACACTCCAAGCAGCCAACACCGGTAATGCTCCTAAATTGATTCGCATTGAAACGAAAGCGGGACACGGAGCGGGCAAACCGCTTAGCAAACAAATCGAAGAATGGACGGATATGTATGCGTTTGCTATGTATCATTTGGGCATGCAGTGGAAGGTTGAAAAATAACTTATCCTAAAAAAATCTACGCTTCGTGGCATATTTACCTACTGCGAAACGTAAGAAAAGAATAAATATGGCATTTAATACACGGAATTGTGTCTAAAAATACACACAACCATCTTATAAATCATTGTATTTTTGCATTGTCGGTTAAAGGCTGATGAACTAATGCAATGAAATGGTTTCTAAAGCCTGAATATCGGACGAGACGAATGTCTTGTTATGGATTCATGAAATAATAGAGATTTTTTTTGATGGTTAGTGAATAAAAAGAGAAATGCTCTGGCTTGTGAAAGTCGGAGCATTGTTTTTTTTACGCTGATGGTTAAAACGCCTGCCTTCGCTCACTCCTTATCTCATGATTCTTCCTGAACTACTCTCCATGTTTACGGTCGCTGAACTATGCCCCACAACACTTCTGATAGATGCCTTTTGGAATGGAAAGGTGCTTATTGGCATGTGTGAAATGTAACTTTCATAAACGCCTATCTGCTGTTCGTCAATCTAATCTGTTGGTTCGTCTTAAATATTTCTCTGTTTCAATTTTACTGACTATCTTTGTTGTTGGAAAATTGGGCGTAATTGCTGAGGTGAAACTATGGATGATTGTTGTTTTTATGCCTGAAAATAGCAATGAATAAATAACAATTTGATAAATAATTTTGTATGAAACATTCACATTTTTTGATGGCTGTCTTCTGCACTCTGTTCTTGGGTGCTTGTGCTTCTTCGGCTATTGATGGCTCTGATCGTCAACCGGTGGCGTCTGTGTTGCACCTTTCTGCTGACACAACTTCCTACTACATCAACGACTTCTTCCCGGCATTGGCTCAGATTGACTCGCTTTCTGCTGATGGAATCTACTTGAATTATGACGCAGCTTCTCTCACTTTTGTGGCTGCTGCTTCACAACCGGGTATATATCCAATCTCTGTTTGGTCAAATGGCGTGGCTCGTACGCTTGTGGCTGCCTATGTGACAAATGCTTCTGAGGCTCCTGTACTCTACACGCAATGTGCTTGTGCTGACACCTTGCGCATCGGATTCACCGAACAACCACAACAAGTAATTGCTTTGTGGAATAATATCATGCTCGACCCTACTTGCATCAACATTGACTCTACGCAAATCAAACTGCCGTTGCCTGTAATCGAAAATGCTCCTCAACGTAGCTTCTTGAGAGTGTATGCCTTCGCTGACGGACGTCTGTTTAGTGATATCATGTTGCCTTTAGAGGCGGGCAAGGTGCTTACTTCTGCACAGCAAATCACACGCCATGACAAGCATGCTCAAATCCTCTATTCCTTGATGATCGACCGTTTCCACAATGGTAATGTGGATAACGACTGGAAAATGAACAATCCTGAAGTGCTGGACATTGTTGACTACCAAGGGGGTGACTTGAAGGGTATTACCGAGAAAATCAAAGAGGGCTTCTTCAGTGATCTTAATATCAATACAATCTGGATTTCACCGATTAGCCAAAATCCTTACGATGCTTGGGGACTCTATCTGGAACCCCGCACGAAGTTCTCTGGCTATCATGGATACTGGCCTATCTATATCACGGCGCTCGAACGCCGATTCGGTACTCCTGAGGAATTGAAGGAACTACTCGCTGTGGCGCATGAAAATAACATCAACGTCATTTTAGACTATGTGGCCAACCACATGCACATCAATAGTCCTACATTGCAAGCACACCCGGATTGGGCTACCGACTCTATCACGCCTGATGGAAGACGTAACTTCGAACTCTGGGATGAATATCGCCTCACAACATGGTTCGATTCACACATTCCTTCGCTTGACTTGGAAAGAGAAGAAATCTACGAACCACTCACTGACTCGGCTCTCTATTGGTTGGCTGAATATGACTTGGATGGTTTCCGTCACGACGCTTGCAAGCATATTCCGGAAGTGTATTGGAGAACGCTCACACGTAAAATCTATGAGAGATTCCCGGATAGACAACTCTATCAAATCGGTGAGACCTATGGTAGCCCACAACTCATTGGTAGCTATGTCAAGACGGGTATGCTCGATGCTCAATTTGACTTTAATGTTTACCACACCGCTATCGATGCCATCGGACGTGAGGGTAGAAGCATGGCTGAAATCGCTCGCGTTGTAAGTGAGAGTGGTAGAGCCTATGGCTCACACCACGTGATGGGTAACATCAGTGGTAACCATGATAAGGCGCGTTTCATCTCTTTGGTGGGTGGCGAACTCTCTTTTGATGAAGATCACAAGTATGCTGGATGGAATCGTAAGGTGGGTGTCGGAAATGCTGATGTGGCTTACCCACGCTTGGCGCTCTTGGAGGCTATCAACTTCTGCATACCTGGTGTCCCTTGTCTCTATCAAGGGGATGAATACGGACAACCAGGCGCTAATGACCCGGATAATCGTCGCATGATGCGCTTTGATGGATATACTTCCCTCGAACAACAACACCTCGACAAGATGAAAGCAATGGCTGAGTTGCGCCGCAACAGCCTGCCGCTTATCTATGGTGACTATCTGCCACTCTATGCCGACGAGGATGTTTATGCTTTTGCACGCGTCTATTTGGGCGAATGGGTAATCTGCGCATTCAGCAATGCTGAACAAGCTCGCACAATCACACTGTCATTGCCTGCTAATGCTCGCTTGCAAAACATCGCTCCAATGTTTGACAACGAAGTGGATATACAAGCGAATGTCGTTACGCTGACATTACAACCGCTACAATTTGAAATTATTAAATAATAACTTATACAAAACAAATTATTAAAAATGAAAAAACTTTTCGTATTGGCAGTTGCTGCTTTAATGGTGGCATGTGCTCCTAAAAAACAACAAACTTGCTGCGAACATCAACACCCATGTTTCGCTTATGATGCAACAATCTACGAACTTAACACACGTCAATTCACTCCGGAAGGTACCTTCCAAGCAGCTGAACAAGAATTGCCTCGCTTGAAAGAACTCGGTGTGGACATCATCTGGATTATGCCTATCCAACCTATCGGCGTTTTGGAAAGAAAAGGTGGATTGGGTAGCTACTATGCTATCAAAGATTACTGCGCTTTCAATCCTGAATTTGGTACGCGTGCCGATTTTGCTTCTTTCTTGAATAAAGCACACGAATTGGGTATCAAGGTTATCTTAGACTGGGTGGCTAACCACACTTCGCCTGACCACGCCTGGACACAAAACGACGGATGGCACATGCGTGACTCTCTCGGAAACTTGGTGGTTAACTACGACTGGTATGACATTGCTGAACTCAACTATGACAACCAAGACATGCGCGCTGCTATGAAACAAGCTATGCACTGGTGGATGGATAGCATCGGTATCGATGGATTCCGTTGCGACGTGGCTATGGAAATCCCTACTGATTTCTGGAATGATGTAATGGGCGAATTGCGCACTACTCACCCTAAAATGTTCACATTGGCTGAAGCTGAAGTGCCTGCTCACACAGAAACTGCTTTCGATATGTATTATGGATGGGAACTCCACCACCTTATGAATGGTGTGGCTAAAGGTGAAAAAACAGTGGAAGACCTCTGGGGCTACTTCGCTAAGGCTGACACAATCTTCCCAGCTAAAGCTATCCGTATGAACTTCACCAGCAACCATGACGAAAACTCTTGGAATGGTACTGAATTTGAACGTATGGGAGATGCTGCAAGCACAATGGCTGCATTCTGCTATGCTGTTCCGGGTATGCCGCTCATCTACACAGGACAAGAATATGCGAATGAAAAACGCTTACGCTTCTTCGATAAAGATACTGTTGTAGCGAATCCGGAAGCTGCTCAAATCAAAATGTACACCAACTTAAATGCTTTCCGTGCAGCTAATCCTGCTTTGCGTAGCAACGAATTGGGTGCTAAAATGGAACGCATCGCTACGGAAGCAGCCAACGTATTTGCATGCTTGCGCCAAACAGAAGAAAACACTGTGGTTGGATTGTTCAACTTCAGCGCTGACTCTGTTGAAGTGGCTGATGTAGTTATCCCTGCCGGTCTTTACACCACTCCTTGCGGACAAGAAGTTGAAGTGGCTGAAGGCACTGCTTTCACACTCGCTCCATGGGAATGCCGTTTGATGGGCAAATAATTCCGAATACATATACCTTATATATATAATAGAGAAAAACGAGGGCTCACCCCTCGTTTTTCTCTATTATTATTGGTGTTTGCTAAAAGTCTAAATCGCATAATTTATCTTCCGCAATGCCGACACACACACAGCTCTTGCGGATTATTTCTGTTGAAAAGTAAGCCCCGGTTTGATATTATTTCGGCAATCCGACATGTTCGATACACCCACACTCTCCACTAAACCTCTCTTGCGAGCATACTACAGCGAACATCGTGAGTATACTATAAACCCTCCTCATCCAAAACTAACTAAAAAAGCACTGTCATCCTCCAATGACGTAGCGCTGTATTTATAAAATTTATTCACCGCACAAACAAGCGTAATTTCCTCATATACAAATACTAATCGCACTGTCGCCCTAAGTAGGGGGACGAGCGAAACGAAGTGTAGCGGAGGGGGTATGTCATCAGCTCGCTTCCTAGCATCCTGTAGTAAGCGAAGCGCAGCGTCCCGTAGCGAATGCAATGAGCGTCCTATTTTTCTCGGGACCATCTCGGGACCACTAAATAGGAATAAGATAAGAAAAGTTAGGAATTATATAAACCTCTCTCCACCCAAAAGTCCACTCCCTTCATTCTCCTAGTCCATCATAGATCTCCTGGAGACTCTACTCCTAGTTAGGGGTAGTAACCGCAGAGGGAAGAAGGGGGTGATACTAACAGACAAATCTTGTATTCACTATTCCGACAACTAAAATTTCATCTAAAAATACTGCTTGTGTGTCAATAATTAAATGATGATACTTAAATCAATATATATAATCTACATTTAATCCTAAAACGCGCTGTTTTTGGGGTGGGAAAAGTAAGTATTTCCTTGTAAATTCTGAAGAAATGTGCTAATTTTGCATGCTTAATCATCAAGAAAAATTGTATTGTTTTTATGTCGTCCATAGATATCTCTTTTGTATCTTATAATCCTAATTCTTCTTACGCTGTGGAGGAGGATTTTATGAATCTGGGCAACCTTCAATTGCTGACAGGTGAACAGATTCGTATGCTTAAAAACTACACCGCTTCACAAGCTCAAAAAGTCTATAGTCCACTCCGGGAAAATTTGACTAATCAAACTTACTCTTCTCCTATCTCAACTTCTTTGAAAAAAGGAAAGTCATTCGTAAGTTATGCAGGTGGTATGCCTACTGTAAAAACCACTGGTACTACTTCTTTTTATGCCATGAGTGCCATGAGTGCTACCCCCCCCCCCCCAACAGGCTAAAGGTGTAGCGGATAACTATGCTTTGGTTTTGGCTGCTCCGGGAGGAAGACCGGGTAGTGGCACACCGGCTGTAGGAGAAGTGGATATGCCAATTGGTGGCGTGGCTCCGCTTCTGTTTTTTGCAGCTCTCTACACAGCAGTTCGTAAGTTTATTCACCGAAAAAAATAGTAATCTATGAAAAGAATTTATTTGTTGGCTATTTCATGCCTTTGTTGCCTTTTTGCATTCACACAACTAATGGCACAAGACACGGTGTCAATTAGCATTCGCAATGCTGATAAGACTTACTATTTGTCGGCGAATGGTAATAATGCAGTCACAACCTACACAACTCCCACATATGCTTCCTTGTGGGTAATAACAAAAAATGGCAATCAAGTCTCGTTCAAAAATGTGTCTAACGGACGTAATTTGTATGTAAATGCAAGCGGAAATTCTGCTTCTATATCTTTGGCGCAAAATGCTTCTTATTTTACTTTTCCTTATGATGCTACGAAGGATGCTTCGTCTGGAAATATGTATTATAAATACAGTAATTCTAGAAGTTATTACCTATACTTAAACAACAATACCCTTGCTTTGTCTCGTAATTCGCGGCCAACAGTTTATGTGGAAAAGTGGCAATCTCACCAGGAGATTTCTATAGGGGGAACTTTCTCGCCTTCAACTACTGTTTTTGATTATGCGGAAGATAATGCGGCTGCACAAGCGCAAAGTATTAATGTCACATTTAAACCTTCTGCTCACAAAACAACATACATCAGCTGCTTGAATAATCTGTATGAACATCAACGCATCAATGAAAATACTACCTCAATTGAATTAAACGACATAGATGTAAATTTCTTTTGGGCTTCTCACTCCGGACAAGCGGATGAGACTACTAATAAAGAGTCGCGTATCATCCCAACGGATTACACCAATACTCCGGCTCCGTCGGCTGACCTCATGATGACCATGGGTGAGGTGAGCAAGGAGGGTGATGCATATGCCTTCGTTATCACACCTAATGGACCTAGTCCGCGCGACTTAATGCAAATGGACGACCAAACGGGTGTTCAAAAGTATGTGAACTACGTTGATCGTGTGATGGCAAGAATGACATGGAACGAAAAGGATTATCTCACTACCTTGCGTCTGGTGCGTAAGTCTTTCCATGCAAAAGCGGTAGAACCCTACACTATGACGCTTACACCTCCTGCTTACACATTCCCCTCTATTGGAGAAAGTATTATTGTGCAGGTGGATTGTTGGCATCGTCATGGAGAGGGCTTGTACGATGCAGATGGTAATCCTGTACCGGGTTCTGAAACTGTGACCTGGGAAGAAAAGGTGAATCTCCTTCATCCTCAAACGGGATACACAGTCTCTATTAAGGCTATTGACTGGACTACCGATGAATCTAGTAAATGGCTTCAGGCTGAAGTTGTGGGTGAGAATTTAGTACGTCTTACTGCACAACAAAACGAATCTTCTGAACGTTATGCTCGTTTTTCTTGTACGGTTGACTATCAGGATCCCAATGATCCTACGCATAAGTATTCGGCACGTGTGCAGCCGCGCATGAGGCAACTGGGACAAAACTCCGGGGATGGTTGTGTGGCTTTTATACCTAATAAGGGTAAGGGGAATATGGCTGAATTGCAAGCAGGTGAACGTCAACCGGTGCACATGGTGGAAAAGGTCATCTATTATCTGCCGGGAGAAGACGTGGAGTTACGTTTGAATGAACAGGCTTTCTTTGGCTATATGCGATGGTATGATTACACTACTAATGGTAATCCTTTTTACAATACGGATGCGGAAGGAAAGGCTACTTGGTCGGTCTATCCGCGAGGGGGTGGAGGTCAATTTGTGGACTTTAATAACTCTGATTGCTCCATCGGATTGTTCGGCTTTGGCACAACAGTGCCGGGCATAACTACAACTGCTATATTGACGAGTGTTGACCGAAATAGTAATGCAACGGCTCCTCGGATAAAATTCTCGGATGGTAAGTCACACACAGTAGCATGTGATGTTAGTAACTATACGGACTACGTCTATACACCGGAAAATGGTGAAGAAAATGCTTCTTTTAAAGAACCGACATTGTCTTATCGACAACTCTTTCATTTGCGCCCGGCGGCAGAAATGGCGGCTGAATTGGATGCTTGTAATGGGGATAAATTCTTGGAGGTACATAACTACACCGCACCAATCGGAACTACAGTTCATCTGATTACCAATCATCCCTTCAAACAAAAGAATCACATCTCTGAATGTTGTTATTTTTATGATGCCACTAATCCTAAGCGTGTGCCGGCTAATGAGGTGGTGTGTCGTGAAGTGGGGGGTAATAACATCACCTCGTTTGTGAATGGCAATATGACGGTGTCTTCTAATACGATTGGTACTAAAACTTACACAGTGACTTGGAATGGATATAACATTGCAAAGTATGTGGTGACCTATGTGGATCCTTCTGTCTATGGCCCTACTACTAATACGTTGATTTCTGGACGTCAAATTGAAGAAAACTATATCTTGTTGACAAAACAGGATTTTAACTTTGGACAAAAACCGGCGTCGGCAGCTACTGAATACCTCGACCGACACTTGCCTTGGGAGGATGTTACATATGGTTATGCTTATCAGAATACTCCTCCGTCTGACCAACGTTATTCGGCTGGAGAATTCCCCTTCTTTGGTGAATATTGCTTGGTCAATGCTATTACGGATAAGTCGTGGGCTAAGGGCGAAAGTCATGATGGAGCGGCTAATGGTTATACGCTTTATGTGGATGGTACAATGGAACCTGGATTGGTGGTTTCTATTTCTACGGATGAGGTGATTTGTTCTGGACAACAGATGTATTGCTCTTTGTGGTTGAATAATCCTTGTCCTGCGGGTAGGGAAGGTTCTAATCCGATTTTCCGTTGCAATGTACAGGGTA
Organism: Paludibacteraceae bacterium; assembly: GCA_017647145.1. Classification (GTDB taxonomy): domain Bacteria; phylum Bacteroidota; class Bacteroidia; order Bacteroidales; family Paludibacteraceae; genus Gallipaludibacter. The sequence continues at coordinate 108,812 of JAGCLD010000016.1, read as the reverse complement.
GAAAGGCAGGAGGTGATTGGGAAGATGTTGGAGTCTTCTTCGTGGGTGAGTTGCCTAAAGCATCGGGATGGCGACAAATCCGATTCCCAATCACGAGTGCCGAAAATTATGATGAATCGCGAGTGTCTATCTACAACTTCTCTAATACAAATAGTGGTAACGACTTTTATGTGGATGATGTCTATCTGTATGCTACACAACTTCCTATCACAGCTTATCAGGCTTCTTCGGCATGCCACTCGGATAATCAATCTACTGCGGTAATGAGATTGGATTATGGTAATCTGCTGCCGGCAGTAACGGCTAATTCGGAATATCTGTATTATCAGATTTATAACACTACTACTTCTACTGTGCTGGAGCTAATGGATGATTTGGGTAATTCGGCTTATTACCACGAAGATCCTAATCATGCTACGCAAAATACATATGGCTCAATTCTCTTCCCGGATGTGGATTATGTGCCAACGGGCAATAATGTGCCTATTATGACTTCTGTGGTGGACTTTATTAACTCGATTGATGAAGTTAATCACAAAGGGAAAGCATATATCAAGACGGAAGTGGAAGGTAAGGAGAAATGGATGCTTTACATCGCGCATGTCGTGACTGGATTGGAAGCACGTAATGAGTACATTGTGCGTATGGCTACTTCTCCGGATGATTTGGATCAAGTGGAGTGTGCAATGCAGAGTGCGCTCCCGGTAATGAAGGCTACGCATTTACGCTTCAAAGGTGAAAGTGATGACTTGCAAGCACCTTCCTTGGATAATTGTCCGAATCAAAGATATGCCGTGGAAGTGGTAGCAGCTAATTCTATCGCTGCATCGGCTGGAGCTACTCCGCAACAAGTGGAAGCGCTCTTGATGGCGGATTGGCTGATTGGTTTTGAATTTGATTGCCCCTATGGTAAGGATAGGGTGTATACGGAGGCAGAAAAAACGCAGGCGGATGAGAGCTTCTTACAAAAATATGGATATGACCGTAATAGTGTGACAACGGCTATATATGACATGCGACGTATCCCTACACCGGATGATTCGAATCCTAACTACACGGCTACTTCGGTTGATGAATTGCAAAAAGAGGCTTTCTCTTCGCAACATCATTACGACATGATAGTGGACTTGTGTAATAAGGGGTATTTGACTTTATCAATAAACACCATGCCGCTTATCCTCCCAAGTGAGATGAGCCTGAGATATTGGGTGTTCCCTATTAGTGGAACGGCAATGGTGACCATGAAGGATGCAAGTAATCAGGATGTCACAATTACATTGGAAGATTGTAATGAGCCAATATGGATGGACATACGTTCTAAAAAGGCAGAGGCTATCTTGAATGTGGCTCCTCTGGATTACACGCAAATGACGGATGTGCAACGGGCGGAAATCCCAAAAACGCGTGTGTTGGCAAGCCAAGTTAACAAGGGATTTAAAACTCCGGTATCTGATTTCGGTGGTGTCGTGTTGGGATGGGATAGTACTTGCTATTATTCTACAAACGACCCTGTGATGCTGGAGAAAAGAAGAACTAACCCAACGGGATTCTCTTTGTATTATTACCATGATCGCGTAGTGCAAGATAATATCCGCCCAGATGATGACCCGCTCAAAAAAGAATATTACTCGAAAAATGATAGCATACTCTTCCGACCGATTGACCAAGCGCATGTGAATGAAATGATGCACCGTCATGATCATCCGCTGCCAGGGGACCCAAATGAAGGATGGCCGGATAACCAACCGGGATATTGGGTGGTCAACACGGATACAATGAGACCGGGATATGAATACACACTGCGAAATCGATTGCTCGGAACGGACTTGGCTTTGCAAGGGGATGGTGATGTTTGCGGACATGGATATATCTATTTTACTGTCGTGGCTGTGCCTGACACAATGATATGGACACCTTCAAATGATGTGTACAACGATTGGAGTGATGATGCTAACTGGAGAGGTGTCGTACATGGCAAGGTGATGGACTGGGGCTATGTGCCGCTGCAAGGTACTAAGGTGATTATTCCTAAACAGGATAACCCGCTCAAATATCCTATCGTCACAGGAGAAAATCCAAAACCTATGGATGCTTATTTCGCTACGCAACATGGACGCGATATCCATTTTGAAGAGGGTAGCTTCGTGATGAATCAACACAAACTGAACTATAGGAATGCATTCGTAGATATGGTGGTGCCCACTGAAACATGGCATAGCATGGCGGTACCTTTGAAGGATGTTTACTCGGGGGATATGTTCGTGCCGCATGCTACGAATGATTGGTCGGGAGCTACACAGGAAAGTGAGGAGCATTTCGCTGTCTCTGACTTTAAAGGCTATCGCTCGGGAGAAGCGCCTTTTGCTTTCTGGTTGTCTTATTACAATCGAATGGTGGATTATCTGCACAAAGATGAACGCCTGCAGGTCATCTCCACAAATACAGAGGCCTTCAAAGTGTCCAACGCTTTGAATGAACCTTTAGTGCCTGGACAAGGATACCAAATGCTGGCCTTCGGACCTACTGCGGAAACGGAACTGATAGTGAGATTGCCTAAACCGGATAATCAATATGAATATTATCGTCGTGACGGAACGCCTACGGGAAAAGTGGATATGCTTGATTCTCGTGTGAATGCTAATCGCTTGGCGTTTGAACCGGATGAGTCTGGCTGCATGAAGATCACTCTCACCAATGAACAGGCAAGCAATAAGTTTATGTTTGGTAATCCTACGATGGCTTACATTGATATGAAACAGTTTTTGGCGGATAATAGCGATGTGCTGAATGCAAATTGTTCTTACTTGATCTCTTCGGCTTGGCAGGTGGCAACTACTGCAACAATGGCAATCGATGATCGTTATTTGCCTCCGATGTACTCTGTCTTGCTGGAGGCAAAAACGCCTGCAACTGAAATTACACTGAACTTGAAGGTAAGCCACACAACACTCGACTTGTCGGATAAGGCTATCCTGCCGGCTCCTGCTCCACAGGCTGAGAAAAGAATGGCTCCCCGCTCTAATGAAACGGAAGTGATGACTATCTATGTCTCAAATGAATGGGCACACGCACGCAGTAAACTGGCTGTTGATGAAGCAGCGCAAAATGCTTTTGTGGTTAATGAGGATGTACTCTTCTTCTCCTCTGGCGTGGAGGCTGAACAGGATGATGCTACGGCAACTACTCCGATGAATCTTTACACGGTTCATAATCAAGTTCCGATGATGGTGGATGTACGTAAGTCGATTCAAAAAATTCCGGTCGGTATGTTGTTGGCAGAGAATTATCGCACAGATAGTGTGGAAATGGCTTTCTATCTCACACCGAATTGGCAGAAAACTTGCTACCTCTATGATGCGGAAACGGATACTTACGAACGCATCGGAGATGGACGTGTGCTGAAAATCGCTACACCTCTAAATCACACTCCGCGTTACTATATCACAAGTGGAGATGTTGAGGATGAACCTGACAGTCCTAACACGGATTTGCGTGAAGAGACAATAGTGGATGATGCTACTTCGGCACAATTGTATGTGACCAACGATGCGCAAAATGTACTTACGGTAAGATGTACTGAGCCTTTACGTGAACTGGCTCTCTACGATGTGATGGGTAGATTGCTCTGCAAGAAAACACTCGCATTGGCTGCCTCTAACCTGCGTCTTGAAGCTCCTGCTGGAGTGCTTGTCGTTAAGGCAACTACACACGATGGACGCGAATTGGTGATGCATGCATTGGTGCAATAATAGAAGAGAATATTCCTTGCTTAAATTAGGACGAGCGAAAACTATTTCAACCGAAATAAATAAATTTATTGCTGTCTGGTAAGAAATGCTTACACCATCTTACTTGCGTATATAACCTACTCATAAAAACTAACGAAAAAGCATTGTCCCCCTTTAGGGACATAACGAGGTAATTATAGGAACTATTTATAATAAAATGATATAACCCATTCACATTCAAGCAGTAATCGCACTGTCGCCCTAAGTAAGGACGAGCGAGGTATTTGTACATTTTGTTTATATAACTCTTTCTCATATCAGTGCTAACTAAAAACGCACTGTCCCCGCTTCAAGGGGGACGAGTGGAGTGTAGCGCCAGCGGAGCGGAACGGAGGGGGTCTTTCTACATACAACGTCCCCGTTGCGACGGAGTTCCGAGTGTAATGTAGCGTCAGCGGGATGGAACGGAGGGGGTCCGTCTCTAGCTTGCCCCGCGAGCATCCTATAGCGAATACAATAAGCGTCCTATACAGCCCCGCCCGTCCTATCATCCCCCTTACCATACCGTTACCATACCGTTACCATTAGATAGGAAATAGATAAGAATAAGATAGGAATAAGATAGGAATAAGAATGGAATAAGTTATTTCGCCGAACCACACTTTTTTGTCCCATGAAAAAGAATGTTGTAAAAACAGAAAAAAAATGCTACCTTTGCAGTTCGTAGTAAATTACGGATAAAACCATTCGTCTATGTGTAAAAAATATATCGGATTATTGTTGATAATGTGTGTGTTTGCCGCTTGCGGTGAATACCAGAAGTTGCTGAAAAGCAATGATCCGGAATTAAAATACACCAAAGCGATTGAATACTACGATAAAAAAGACTACATGCGAGCGCAAAGTCTTTTGGATGAAGTAGCCCACTACTACAAAGGGACTGAACGTGCCGAAGATGTTCTCAATTATCTATCTAAATGCTACATTGGACAAAAAGACTATTTCTCTGCCGGTGAATACTATCAAGCTTATTGTCGCAATTACCCCAAAGGACGTTTCGCTGAAGAAGCATTTTATATGGTGGGATATTGCTACTATCTTGAGTCTGAAGATCCAAGGCTTGACCAAAACGAAACTTATGAGGCAATAAAAGCGTTGCAGAAATTTGTGGATAAATATCCCGAGGGAGAAAATGTGACTGAAGCCTATAACTTGCTTGATGAACTCAATGACAAACTCGCCTACAAAGAACTGCTCAGCGCAAAACTATATTATAATTTAGGTACCTACAGAGGTAATAATTATGAGGCGGCTATCATTGTTGCGAATAATGCGTTGAAAAAATATCCGCTCACAAAGCATAGAGAAGAACTCTCTTTCTTGGTCTTTGCATCTATGTATAAACAGTCTGTTCTGAGTGTCGTGGCTAAACAGGATGAACGCTACCGCGAAGCACAGGATGAATACTATAGTTATATTAACGAGTATCCTAACGGAAAACATAGAAAGGAAGCAGATAGACTGAACAAGGAAATTGAAAGATTTTTGAAAGCAGAGAAGCAAAATACAAAAAAAGAAAATAAATAAGAAAACAATAAACAATAGTAGATATGGATTATAAGAAAATCAATGCACCTACCAACACAGTAACGCACGACATGAACACACTCTGTGCACCGGTTGGTAATGTTTATGAAACGGTAGCAATCATCGCGAAACGTGCTAATCAAATCGATGCGGAAATTAAAAAGGAACTTGATGAAAAACTCCAAGAGTATGTACAACATGGTGACCACATCGAAGAAGTATTCGAAAATCGTGAACAAATAGAAATCTCTCGCTACTACGAAAAACTTCCTAAAGCTACCTTGATGGCTACTGAGGAGTTTGAACAGGAAAAACTCTTCTATCGCAATCCTCTTAAAGATCGCACTGCTGAATAATATCAAAAGCTTGCTTTGAGATAAAAACATTTTGCCGGACTCTAATCAAGAAGTTCCGACGAAAGTCTTGGAATAAAAAGATTCATTTTAACAATAGCCGTACTTATTATCCGCTCTGAAGATGATAAGTGCGGCTTTTTTATGTTCTACAACATAATATAACGGTGCAGATACTTATTTTTTGTTAAGAAATGTACTTGGAGGCAATAAATGTTTTCATATGCGAAAATAAAATGCTATTTTTGCGGAATGTGTAAAGTTGGGTCAATGTACCTGCATAAAAAATAGAAATATAATACATAAAAAATACCTCCGAATGAATACTATGTTGAAATCTAAATTGACAGTAGGAAAATGGTTCTTGAAAATGCTATGGATGCCAACCTTGTTCATAGCTGTCTCTGTGCAAGCACAACAAATGACGCAATTACCGTACTTCTGCGGATTTGAAACCGCTGATGATACGGCCGGTTGGGTGCTGAATCAAGTAAGCAACAAGTCCGTGAAACTGCCTAATAAGTGGGCTATCGGACAAGCTACATCAAGCATGGGGATTAATTCATTATACATCTCTAATGATGAGGGGGCTTCTAACCTCTATACAAACTCGGCTGTGGTGGCAGTGACTGCTTATAAGGATTTTATCCTGCCTGGAGGTAAAGATCACACAATCTCCTTTCAATATAAAATGATGGGGGATGAAAATTGTAAGTTATATGTGGCATGGACCACTACGAATACAAAACCTAATTCAACTATAGCAGGTGGTTTGCCTTCGTGGATAACAAGTAATCTCGTGGAAATGACCTTTGTTAAGTCTGCCGGATGGGTATATGTGAAAGGTGCATTGCCACAAGCTCCTACTGCAGTAGCAAGAAGACTCATTTTTGTTTGGGCTAACTCTACAGGTGACCCACATCAACCACCGGTGGCAATTGATAATATTCAAATTGTCTCTGGAACTGCGGATGCTCCTGCGGCTGTAACGGTTACAAGACCGAACAATGATAATACGGTCAATGTGCAATGGATCGGAAATGCTGAAAGATACGAACTCCTCTATAGTAGATACGGAAATGCGCGAGTGGACACTATTCGCGACATTGCGGTAACTAACCATACAATTTATGATATGCCTGATGGTGTATATGATTTCTGGGTAAGATCGGTTACTCCTTCTACTGGAGTTACCAGTGCATGGACATTCTCTCAACCCACAGTGGTGTATGACCCTTCTAACTATTGCGTGGACTACATGAACTTAGACCTGGCTGAATGCCGTACAGGTAAAGACGTGGATGTGCCTAATAAACTCCAAAAAGTGGATAATGGCTTTAGAGATGACTACAGTCAACATACATTGCACTACATACCGGGAGAAAAAGACCCATGGACCAACTACCAACTCTCTGTAATGCCACCTGAAAGTAAGGACTTGGCGGTGGTGCGTTTGGGTAACTGGGCTGTAACGGGTAACACTAACCATTGGTTTTCTGAATCTGTTACCTACGACATGGGTATTTCACGTGGAGAAAGCAAAATCCTCCTCTTGAAATATGCGGTTGTGTTGCAATATCCGGCGGAAGCGCACTCTATCTCTACGCAACCGCACTTCACGATTGAAATCCTCGACCGTATGGGTAATCTGCTTGACTCACATTGTGGTTTTGCTGACTTTACGGCTGGAGCAAATACGCAAGACTGGGTGAATTGTGGCTCTAAATTGGCGGTGGGTGAAACCACAGGAAGTTACGCTACTGTACTCTACAAAGACTGGACAACAATCGGTATTGACCTCACTCCTTATGCAGGACAAAACATTAAAATACGTCTTACTACCAACGACTGTAAGCAAGGGGGACACTTCGCGTATGCTTACTTCTCGCTCGACTGCCAAGAGGCTACGATTGAGGGTGTTTCTTGTAGCGGTGGCGAAAACGGTGTGACGGCTCCTGTAGGGTTCAAATATGCGTGGATACCAAAAGATCCGGCTACTAACCCTCACTTAGCTAACTATCCATCTTACCCTGATGGCTCAGTTTGTAAAGATCGTACCTTCTACCCTGTAAAAGAGGATAAAGAAACTTATATTTGTATGCTTACATCACTCGAATCGGAAGGATGTAAACTCCCATTGGAGGTTTCACTTCACCCGATTCTTCCGGTAGCTCAATTCACCCCTATCTATGACCCGCAAGAATGTAAAAATATTGTGGTGATTCAAAATAATAGTATGGTCACAAAAGGGGATGTAATGACGGATAAAAAACCGGAAACATATTATTGGGACTTCGGCGAAGGGGCTAACCCACGCACGTCCTACACTTCGGATGCAGCTATCGTTGTTGAATATCCTGCTGAAGGGGCTAACGTGACAATCAAACTTACTACGGGTATCTCTAATGATGATTGCCAGGATGTATTGGAAGTGCCTTTTGTGATTCCGGCTATCGGAAACAGAGACACTACAATCATCCGGTCGATCTGTCCGAATGGTAAAGGTTATACCAAGGTGTTCAATCAAGTGTTTAGAGAACCGGGTGAATATGTAATCAATGCCTTGACACGTGCCGGATGTGATAGTACAATCTACCTCACTGTGGAAGAAATTGAAATGCAAGAACAAAGAAGAGATACTACTATTTGTGAAGGGGATAGCATTTGGTTTGACGTTAACGGACGCCCTTGGTTCTTGCCGGGTGACTATCAAACAGTTTACAAAAGTAAAGTGGGAGGATGTGATAGCTTGAGAGTGTACACCACAATTACTGTTCTCCCAAAACTGCAACTGGGTGAAATTGAATTGCCGGTCTGCACGGATGCGGGTATGTTCCGTATCCCTTACCAAGGTGATTTGGATTATGTGGCAATATCTTATTCGCAAGATGCTTTGGCTCAAGGCTTTGTTAATGACACTATCTATCCTGAAAATGGTTACCTCGTATTCCCAATGCCGCAAAACCCGGATGTAGAGGAATATTCATTGTCAGTAAAAGCGGAAGGTATTAGTTGTAGATCTTTGGAAGATAAACAATACACCTTCCAACTCAGCTATCCATGGCACACTATTATGGCACAAAAGTGGGGTGATGTTCTCGCAGTGAAGAATCCTGCTTATAATGCTTATGGCGATGATTTTGATACCTTCCAATGGTATAAAAACAACGCACTCATTCCGGGAGCTAATCTTTCTTACATCTATCTTGGTGAGGGTGTAGAGTTTAATGGAACGGATGAATACTATGTGCAAATGAGACGTAAATCGGATGGTAAAACTTATCGCTCTTGTCCGGTAGTGCCACAAGTGGTAGCGCCTTCTGTTGCACTCTATCCTTCTGCTCCTGCACCAGGCGAAATGGTTACAGTAGTCGGAATGGAAGATGAATGCTTGCTGAAAGTTACTGGATTGATGGGCGAACTCCATACTACCTCACATATGACAGAGGGATACGGAGAATTTAGAGCACCGCAACGTCAAGGTATTTATGTGGTTAATCTCATCACTGAAGAGGGTAAGACGATGAGCTTTAAATTAATGGTCAAGTAAGAGTTGGCATTATTCAATAATTCTACAGTAGAAAAACAACTATATAAAATATGAATAAAAGACTATTATTAGTGATTATTGCTGTTCTTGGGGTCTGTGGCGTTATGCAGGCTGACAAGGCGTACTTCTGCGATTTCGAAAATCCCGAACAATGGAAGGAATGGAGATTTAAAACGAGTCGTAATGCTCCTAATACTGAGTGGGGTATTGGTAGCGCACAAAAAACTTTTGGTCAATGGTCTATGTATGTTTCTGCTGACAAAGGCGCTACTGCAAGCTATGAACCGGGACAATATGGTATTGTGGCTTATGCCTATATGCCACTCGAAAAGGGTACATACAGATTAAGTTTCGACTGGAAAGCTTTAGGCGTACCGGGTACTGACCAACTATGGGTGGCTGTAGTCCCTGCGGCTGACTCTACAGGGATTATTGCTTCTGAAATTGGTAATGACATTCCGCGAGTGATTAAAGATAATCTGGTAGGACAACATTCTTTTGCCGGAAAAGAAAAACAATGGATGACGGAATATTACGACGTTCATCTCTACAATGATAATGCCTTCATTTGCTTCTATTGGCAAGCTAATACCACCCCTCCTGCGGTAAACCCTCCGGGATGTGTGGACAATATTCAAGTGGTTCCTAAGAATGACCAACATGTTGAACCTACGAATCTCTTCCCACGTAACACCTCTGAAGGCTTTGCATTCTCTTGGGATGGTGACGCTGCAAATTATGAAATTCTTGTCTATGATGTGGGTAAAACAGCTACATCTAACTTTGAGGTAATGGGAGTACAAGGCAACTCTTACTCAATTTCTTACCCAATGATTCAAGAAGGTGCTTATCGCTTCCGTGTCCGCCCTGTTGGTGATGACAGCATTCCGGGATTGTGGTCTGAAACACGTGTGGTTATGGTCTATGACCCTACTTCTCGTTGCTTTGACTACATGAACTTCTATCTCCCGAATGTGGAATGTACTTACGGTAGCTTCAACTATGTTGACTCTGCTAAACAAGTATTGGACAGTGGATATACTGAATTAGGTAGTATGCACACCATTCACTATATGGGTGAACAAGACCCTCGTACGAAGACGGGTACGCGCGTGCTGAGCACATTGCCGGATGGAGAAAACTTGGCTTCTGTTCGCCTTGGTGGTAGATGGTATAAAGGGGGTGGTAACGTGGCGCAATCAATCACCTATTCTGTTCCTGTGGACGAAGATATGGGGGTTATCGAATTTAGATACGCTGTGGTAGCACAGAGTGGGGGACACCAGTCGGCTGACCAACCACGTTTCACGCTTGAAATTCTTGATGAAAATGGTGCAAAATTACCTGACCCACAAGGATGTCTCACGGTTGACTTCCGTCCGCCTATGAATGAAAAAACATGGTTAAGCATGGGGGGTGAAAAGTCAGGATGGTATAAGGCTTCGCCTTCTTTGACTGATTTCGCTGATGTATTCTGGCGTGACTGGACGCTCGTGGCATTCAATGTGCAGGATTACAAAGGAAAAACGATTAAAATCCGTATTACGAACCGCGCTTGCTCGCTTGGTGACCACTGGGGATACATCTACTTCACACTCGGATGTAATGACGGACAGCTCAAACGTGCCGGTTGTGACAATCCGAATGAACAATACCTTGTCGCTCCTGAAGGTTTCTCCTATGAGTGGACAAAACCGTATAACATGAGTGAACCTTTCTATAAAGGACAAGATAGATTCGCACAAAAATTATTGGTTAAGCCGGATGACGTGAATGTTTATGAATGCCGTGTGTTCAATAAAGAAACGGGTTGTGGATATATCCTTGAGGCGTCTGGTTTGTTCCGCCTGCCTAAAGCTGATGCTGAATATGTAGTTGAACCTACGGATTGTAAAAACACAGTGAAGTTCAAAAGCAATAGTGCTATTTACACCAATTATACACTCGAAAATGGTAAGCCGGTACAAGAAAAAACGGATGACCCGGTTGTGGTTGCATGGCAGTTTGGCACAAATGGTGAATACGGTGTGGCTGCTACGGAAGAGGCTATTGTGGAATTCCCTGCTGAAGGGGGTACATTCCCAATCACACTTGTGGCCATTATGCCAAGTGCAGAAACAGCTGATGGTTCTGAGTGTTTGAATACCTACCAATTTAATGTCACTGTTCCACCTCTCGATGTGATGGATATGAATATTGGTGACGTGGAAAAAGATATTTGTGATGTTACGAATCTGCATTTCAACATTCCTTACGTAAACGAAGGTACTGCTCAAACAGTGGATGTTAATCTTGTAGATGCGGCGAATGGAACGGCGGCTACATTTGCCGGACCGCAAGGCCTAGCGCTTGACAAACAAGGTGTCATTCGTGTAGATGTTCCGCAAGACGCTGAAAAGAAAATGTATCGTGTGGATGTTGTCTTCCACGGAAACTGTACTGATAGCACAATGACAACGCAATTTGGCTACTTCCCTGCTGACGTTATTGCTCATCGTTGGGATGATGTCTTGGCAGTACGTCGCCCTGAATACATCTCGGCTGTGAAAGATGGTGGAGAAGATCCTGCTGAATACGAATACACCGAATACCAATGGTACAAAAACGGACAACCTATGCCGGGTGAAACGAACTCTTTCATCTATGTACAAGAAAAATTGGATATGTCGGCTGTGTATGAAGTGGAACTTACACGTAAAGCCGACGGTGTGAAAATTATCTCGTGTCCTGCTAACTTAGGTGCTATCTCTGATGCTGATAAGTCACGTGAAGTAAGCTTGGCTAACACCTATGTTCAGGCTGGTGCTTCTGCGCAAGTGCTCACACAAGGCCTTGCTGCTATGTACGCTGAAGTACGCGTACTCAATATGTTGGGCGTGGAAATCAGTCATACAGTTCTGAATGATACGCATATCCAAGTTGATATGCCTCGCTCTGCCGGTATCTATGTGGTAGAAGTGATTCTCCATCAAACTGATGGCACCATCCTGCGTAATGTAGAACGTGTGGTTGTGAGATAAAACAGAGTTTTCTGAATAGAACCTAAAGTGTGTCAAGTGTAGCTTGGCACACTTTTTTTTGTAGGATGCTTCGGTAGAAACATCCTATGTCTATATACAGTTCCATGCTTCCAAGCCAATCTATAGGATGTTTTTAATGGACTAAAAAAAAGCGAAAAGCCTAATAATGTAATTTATTGTAACGAAACGCCCCAAACGTAACGAAACGTAGCACTGCGCTTTTGGGAACTTGTATCTTTGCAGTGTTGTCCTACGGTGCATTCGTAGGCTGACAAAGCGCTCTTTGACATTTTGGTAAATAAATAATCACACTATAGGCTATGTGGGCTTAGTCTATAGTATGTTCATCCTATTCTCAGGAGTACAACTAAACTCACGCTGTGAACCATAGATGGGTGATGGATGGAGATGAATTCTCTGGATGGTAACACGCTTTCATGTGGAGTCTATGCAATGGCTGGTTGCAGGGTGGTTCATGGCTATTCAATCCTCATTGACCATGCGATGGAGTCGATATCTGATGCTTTTTGGATAAAGAATTACGTGCGATGGAAAGAAGAGTCTTGAATCTCTCTATCTTCAAATGTTAAAAAAGTTTAGAAGTGTTGTGAAATTATCTTTTTTATGGCGCGTATTCAAAAAAAATATTATAGATTTGCCACCTATATTGCAGGGATGGGTGTGCCCGATGGTAAAAGATTACGTTTTGTAAATTGTTTTGCCGACTGTGCTTACCTAATGTAATTTAAAATGAATACATTAATTGTAGAATAAATAAAATAACCCAATTGTTTAACTTAAAAAACGTTTTTATGAACAAGAAACTACTTTACTTGAAACGTATGGCATTAGGATTATGCCTTGCGTTCTGTAGTGTTAGTGTTTCTGCTGAGGTTTACCTCAATGAAACATTTAACAGTCTTGGAAGCGGCATCCCAACAGGATGGAGCAGTAGCGGTGACATTGCCGATATTTATAAATTTACGGCAAATGGTCAAGGATTGACCGGAACATGTCTCCGTTTCGACTCACACTGTGGTGGCGGTGCGCTCTGTAATGACAAGACTATGGAAGGTTTAAGTGACGTGATCTTGACTCCGTCGGTTACTGTGGAAGGAAACATCATCGTGTCTTTCTACTACCGCAATCAAGGTGCAGGTGACTTTGCCGCCTATGTCTCTCGTGACAATGGTGCTACTTACTTAGACAATGTAGTGCTCGCTCCGGTACAGGATGTGGATGCATGGACATTGTGCGAAGTGGCAGTACCGGCTAACCCGGGCGACCAAGTGAAATTGGTCTTCGTTGCAAAAAGCAACGCAAGTGCACCCGGACAAGCTGCTTACATCTACATCGATGATGTAAAAATTGAAGATGTGCCTACTTGTGCACGCGCTATCGGACTCGCTGTGTCTGAAGCCACTCCTACTGAAGTGACTATCGCATGGCAAACTTTAGCAAATGCTGGTGCAGCTCCTAGTTTCTACACAATCGATTTGTATGCTGGAAACACTAAAGTGCGTACAGAAAGAGCAGAAGACATCATTCACACTTTGAAGGACTTAACTCCTGGTACTGCTTACACAGCTATCATCAAAGGTGACTGTACTTATGCTTACCAATTGGTGTCTCCTGCTGCAACAATGACCTTCACTACTCCATGCCAAGCTTCTGCTTTGCCTTACATCGAAACTTTCGATGCACAAGTGGCTGGCGCTCCTGCATGCTGGGTAGTTGGTGGAGCAAGCAGAGAATTACCTGCTGTACAAAAGAACTATCGTTATGGTAACAACGGTGCAGCTTTGAAGATTTCTGGTTCTGTTGATGGTGGCGCTTATGCTATCTCTCCAATGTTGACATTGGCTGAACAAGAAAAAATGGAAATCTCTTTCTATGGTTATGCACAACACCACTCTCAAACGCTTGAAGTGGGTGTACTTACCAATCCTTATGACTTCTCTACTTATATCAAACTGGGTACTGTTAACTTCGTTAATGGTAAATGGAATGAATATGCAGTGAGCACAGCTGCTCTTGCTGATTATGGTATGGAAGGTGAAGGCACATACTACGTAGTGCTCAACTCTGAAGCTGGTAAGGATAATGTCGTTTATGTGGATGAAGTTAAAGTGGCTAAAATCGCAGCTTGCGGACGTCCTACTGACCTTAAAGTTACTGACTTGACTCACAATTCAGCTAAATTGGAGTGGGGTGAACCTGCTACTCCTACTAAACGTATCATCACACTTACTCAAGGTGAAAACGTTTCTACTATCGAAGCGGATGCTAATCCTTACACTATCACCGGTTTGACCGAAAATACTGCTTACTCTGTAGTGGTTAAATTGGAATGTGATGGTGAATCAAGCTTGCCAAGTACAGAAGTGGAATTCACTACTGTTTGTCAATCTGTTGAATTAGGTGACTACTACGAACCTAAATGGACTAACAATCAATTACCTGAATGTTGGACTCCTACTTTGACTACATTAGACAAAGGTACTGGTAAAACATATCCTATCTATACTGCAGCCTACCAGGATCAAAATACATGGGAAAATATCCCTGCTGGCTTGCAAATGAAAACAGGCAACATGGTGGCTCTCTGTGGATTCGGTATCCCGGCTAACACTTTGCGCCTCACAATCACTGCTGCTTATGCTCCGGCTAATGGCGCTACTGAAATTCCAATGGCTCTTGAAGTAGGTGTGATGGGCAACCCAAGCGACCCAACTTCTTTCGTACTTTCTGAAGCTATCGCTTTGGATGTTCCTAAAGAAGACAAAACAGTGGAAGTTATTTTGAATAACATCACTACTGACGGACAATTCATCGCTCTTCGCGCTACCGGTGATTGCCGTGTTTCTGCTGTGAAGGTGGACCTCATTCCTGAATGTTTGTCTCCAATCAACGTTCACATGGTAGGATACGACCGCAACTCGGCTACTTTTGCATGGGAAGGTCGTGGCGACGCTACTGAATATAGAGTTGACTTTGGTGAATTTACACAAACTGTTTCTGTTCCTGAAGTGAAATTCACAGGATTGACTTCTGGTACGAAATATTCTGGCAATGTAGTGGTTACTCCTCTTTGCGGTGGTAAAGATGGTGAATCTCGCTCACTCGCTGTTAACTTCACTACATTGTACGATCCTCTTCTCATCACACAAGAAGAACCTTATGTAGCTAATACTAACGGTGGTAATTTGCCTGAACGCTGGGTAGTAATGCAAGATGGTAACGATGGTGGATATAGCGACCTTCTTGATAATCCTTACGGACGTATCATGTTGGCTATGCCTGAATTCGTTAACCCATTGAGCGACTTGAAATTGACACTCAATGTATGGATTTACGGTGATCCTCTCTCTGTTGGTTATGTTACTGACGTATTTGATCCTTCTACTTTCGTTGAAGTTCAAAAACTGGACGACACTAACTGGTCAACTTTGGATTTGTCAGTGGCTTATCCTGCTGGTATTCCTGCTGGTGCTATCATGGCTTTGAAACAAAATACCACGGGTACTAACAACAGTACATCTACTGTACAAAAAGTAACTGTAGAATTGCAACCTAACTGCGTTTCTACTGTCAAAGTGGTTAACCACGAATCTACTTCTAACTCTATCAGCATTACTTTGGGTAACACTCAAGGTGAATCACAATGGCAACTCGTTTGCGCTCTTGCCGGTGCTGCTAAAGGTGACACGGTTATCACTTCTACTCCGGCTTATACCTTCACTAACTTGAAGGGTGGTACTACTTACGAAATCTATGTTCGTCCTCTTTGCGGTGACAACAGCATTAGCGAATGGGCTGAAGCTTATCCTGCAAGCACACTCTGTGAAGAAAAATCTATGCCTTATTTGATGGACTTCACAGATGGTATCTCTTCTTGCTACACATTGACTGGTACTAAGTGGACTGCAAACAATGGTGAAGCTAGCGTTTCTATCAACTCTACAAGTGGCTCTGCTGTGATGATCACAGAGGGTATCACTGTTCCTGAAGGTACTGCTGCTCAACTTTCGTTCACAATGTCTCGTACAGCGAAAGAATTTGGCTCTGGTTGGAGAAAACAAGCTAACAACAACGTAATGAATGTTTATGTGAACGACCAACCTTCACTCCAAGGTGCTACTTTGGTTCGCACAATAAACAATGCTTACACAAAAGATCCTGTTGAATCTGCTGAGGGTATGTACACTTACACTGCTGATATCCAAATTGGTGGTAAATTGTACTTCATCTTCGAACAACAATTCAAAACAAGTAGTGACGTTGCAAGATTGGACGACATCCGCTTGTCTGTTCAAGAAGGTTGCTACACTCCATTTATCCGCTCTGTTTCCGGACAAACTACTACTACTGCTGTTATCAAAGCACAAGGTAGTCCTGACGTAACTGAATATCAATTTACTATCAATGGAGAAACTCGCACAAGCGCTACTAACACTATCACTTGGGATGGTCTTACTCCTGATACACAATATTCTGTTACTGTAGCTGCTAAATGTGGTGAAGAACAAACTGCAACTTCTGCTGCTTACACATTCCGCACTCGTTGCAACCCTCTTCCTGTTCCTTATGTAGATGGATTTGAATCTGCTAACACAAACAAAGATTGCTGGACCGGTGGTGCTGCTTCATTCTCTGACGTACGCTTCGAAGGTTCAAGATCTTTGCAATTGTCTGAAGATGCTTCTTACTTCTTGCCTGAATTGGAATTCACTGGTGGCATTAAGAACTATGAATTGTCATTCATGGTTTATGGTATGTCGCTCAACAACCAATTCAACGTCGGTGTTCTCGCTGACCCAAGCGACCCTGCTGGTTTCTCTACTGTAAAAACTGTTACAGTGAAAGAAAAAGAAATGTGGCGCGAAGTAATCATCACATTCGAAGATGTATTGACTGACCATGCTAACGATAAGTTCATCGCATTCAACATGCCTTTAGGACAAGTTGTCTTGATCGACCAACTCCAAGTGCGTGAAAAACCTGCTTGCCAAAAAGTAACTAACCTTGACCTTATCGTTTATGGTGACGAACTCGATGTTACTTGGGAAAGCAAGGGAGAAAAGACTGAACTCGCTTTGTGGAAAAACAACGAACTCGTTAAGTCTGTTATCTATACAAACGATGCTACAAAAGAACAACAAAATGCATCGCTTAAATGGGTAGAAGAAAACGAAAGTGGATACAACTTCAAGGCTCGTTCTATCTGTGGTAAAGACACCAGCGAATGGACTATCGACTTCGTATTCGAAACTCCATGCAACCGCGTGGCATTGCCTTACTACCAAAACTTTGAAAACTTAGGCATCAAGGCTCATACTTATGATGTTGAAAAATATCTGACTTGCTGGAATCGTTTGAAAGTCTTCAGAAATGGTTCTACTCAAATTCACCCATCTTTGTGGTACAAACAAAGTGCTTCTGACAAGAAGGTAATCGGTAATGTATCTCTTGATATTTGGGCAAGTGATGATGGTAACTTAATCACTCTTCCTGAATTTGAAAAACCGGTTGGCGAACTCTCTATGACATTCCAAGCTCATTGTAATGGTGCTGAAGGTTCTGAATTAGACGTAATCGTAATGAAGTCTCTTGATCAACCTGATGACTATCAAATCGTTAAGAGCATTCCTAAGGTGGGTGACGGATACTACGAATTTGAAATCCACTTCACTGGTTACGAAGGACGTTACATCGGTTTCTATGCGAAGAGTGGCGTTAACTACTATGTAGATAATATTGAAGTTGTTGAAACTCCGAAGAGCTTGCGTCCTACCGGATTAAGCGCTATCGCGGTTACTGAAACTACTGCTACTTTGGTGGTGACTGACGAATCTGCTAACACTGCATGGGAACTCATCATGGTACCTGCCGGTGCTGCTATGGACGAAAGCCTCATCCAAACTGCTAACAACAACGAATATGTTTACACAGGATTGAATGGTGGTTCTATCTATGACGCTTATGTTCGCGGTGTTAACGGCGACGCTAAGTCTAAATGGGTGAAAGTTGAAAACTTGGTTCGTACGGATTGTGCATCAGGTTCTGTTCGTCCTCCATTTGCTGAAACATTCGAAGAAGCTATTCTCACTGGTAACTCTATCCAAAGCATGTACATCAGCGACTGCTGGACATTGAAACAAATCGATGCTGGTGTCCTCGGTTCTGGTATTGACTATGGTGCTGATGCTTGGTCTGTAAGTACAGGTCATGTTTATGCGGGTACTCAAGCTGCTGTTCTCTTCAAGGGTGCTGTAGGTGCGCGCACATTGCTTATCTCTCCAAAACTCCAAATCCTTGAAGCGAATGCTTACGAAGTATCATTCAATATCTATCGTCAAGCTGGTAGCGTGAAAGATCTCGAAGGTCTTCGCTTGTGGGTGAACACTTCTAAGGATACTGTGGGTGGTACAATGTTGACTTACGTTCCTCACTATGTACAAACCAACGCTCCGGGTGCTGTGGCTACAGAGGATGAAGCTGGATTCTATGAATACACTGCTGTTATCCCAATGGCTGACAATGCACTCTACGTAATCTTTGAAGGTATTTCTCAAGGTGGTGCTGACCTCTACATCGATAACATCCTTGTACGTCCGCTTCCTACTTGCCGTCGTCCGGATAGAGTGGTTATCGCTGGAACTACTCCTAACTCTGTTACCCTTGACATCGTTGATCCAATCGGTACAGCATGGGATGTAGCTGTTATGAAACGCGATAGCCTTATGGAAGAAGGTTATGCTCCTGTTGTAATGACTACAGTAAACTCTAAGAACCCAACTATCGAAGGACTTACTTCTTCTGAATCTTACGATGTATATGTACGCACTAACTGCGGTAACGAAGTTTCTGAATGGACACGTCGTGTGAAATTCATGGCTCCATGTGAAGCTATCACTATCACAAAAGATGCGCCTTACACTGAAGACTTTGAAAGCCTCGAAAAGGATAGCAAACCTAAATGCTGGACTCCACTTATCATCCAAAAGGGTACTTCTCCTCAATATGATATGCCACGCGTTTACAACTACTCTTATTATGCACCTCAAGGTTCTCAAATGTTGATTATGGGTACTTGTATGATTGCTACTCCACAATTCACTAACAATGTGCGCGAATTGAATGTAGCCTTCACTACTCGTGGTTACTATAATATTGAAGTTGGTGTGATGACTAATCCTAACGATTTGTCAACTTATACTCCGGTTGTATTGAGTAAGGGTTACCAAAGTGAAAACGTTGGTGCTGCATCTGAAGTTCGTCACGAAGTTTCTTTGGCTTCTTACATGGGACCTGAAGCACACTACATCACATTCAGAAACTTGGATCCAACTACTATCTATTTCGACTTGCTCGAAATCACGCTTGCTGACCCATGTTTCCGCATTGATGGTGCTACTATCACTGACGTAACTTATTCAAGCGCTAAATTGCAATTCAGCGACCCACGTACTCAATTTGACTACGTTGTTGTGGAAGCTGGTCAACCTATCGACGCTGAAGCTATCGTAACGGGTAACAACTTGTCTTACGAATTCACCGGATTGCAAGCTAACACTACTTACGATGCTTACGTAAGACCTTACTGCGAAGGCGAACCTGGTCCTTGGTCTAAACCGGTTACATTCACTACTCTTTGTGATGTAGAAACTGTTACCGACGAAAACCCATCTATCATCATGGATGGTCCTAACCAAATCCTCGGTTGCTTCACATTGTTGCAAGGTAAAGCTCCTGAATATCGTACTAACTATAGCGGTACATACTATTGTACTTACAATGGTTACGATGCTAACTATAACTATTACTACCCAGTTCTTGGATTCCCAACCTACACCAATTCATTCGCTGACCTCGTGTTAGAAATTGCAATCGGTACTGGTTCTCGTCGTGAATTCCAAATTGGTATGTTCAAGGATGGTCAATTCACTTCTTACGGTTCAGTGACTGTGCAGAACAGTTCTACTGCTGCTGAAATCTCTTTGGCTCCATTAGCAGGCAAAGAAGGTACTCCGGCTGTATTGATGAACTATTCCTCACTCTACATTAAGACTCTCAAAGTGAAGATGGGTCCTGCATTCTATGCTCCGATCGTATCTGTTGACGAAGTACTCGACACCAAGGCTACTATCACTGCTAATGGTGGACGTGCTGCTAAGTCTTACACTTGGGAAGTAAATGGTGAAGTAGTGGCTGGTAACGAAGCTACTTTGAACCTCACAGGATTGACTCCGCTTACTCAATACTCTGTAAGAGCTAAAGCTAACAACGGTACTGAAGACTCTGAATGGTCGGCTGCTGTAACATTCACTACACAAGATGTTATTCCTGTAACTCCTGCTCCTGTGGTGACTGTAAAAGCTGAAGAAACTGCATTGACTGCTACGGCTACTGTAGTTGAAGGCGTAACTTCTGTAGAATACTCAGTAATCATTGCTGGTGCTACATTGGATGAAACTGCTCTTCAAACTGCTGCTGTAAGCAACGGTACAGCTACTGTCAATGCTAACGGATTGTTGGTAGGTGAAGAATATGACATCTATGTACGTGCTATCGGAACTGACAAATCTTACTGGACTAAGGTTACTAAGAGAACATTGTGCAAATTGGGCGGACTCCCATACAATGAAAACTTCAACTCTTACACTGAAGGTGTCAGCATGGCTTACCAAAGCAGTTATAGCCAAAGACCTGCAAATCCTGCTACTGCAGTATATCCTGAATGCTGGACTGTACTTGGTGGTTCTTACTACGACGAATGGGAAGAGATGTATTTCTACAATGCTCACATGGCTGAAATCGAAGGTGCTTCTAAGGATGGTGCTTCTATGTTCCTCTATCCTGAATATGGTGAAGACCTCTACATGGTGCTTCCTGCATTCGGTTATGAAGTAAACAAATTAGCTCTCTCATTCTCTTACAAGAACGAAAGAGAAGGTACACAAATCGAAGTCGGTGTAATGAGTGATCCTAACGATCCTAACACATTCGTAAGCGTTTACAAACCTGCTTCTGCTCCTGCATGGGCTGACGCTTCTGTAGAGTTTGCTAGCGTTAAAGATGGTTACGACCATATCGTTATCAAGGTAGATGCTGGTAATGGTTGGTACAACTGGATTGACGATATCCGCGTGGCTTGCGTTGGTGAAGCAATCCCTGTTTCTGGTAATGTTTGCGTAGGTCAAGACTTCATCTACGGTGGTGTAGTGATTTCTGCTGATGAATTGAACATTGGTGAAAATCGTATCACTCGTCGCGAAGAAGCGCTTGATGGTGGATGTGATAAGGTTTATGACTTTACTATCACCGTTGACACTCAAGCTGAAATGGTAGTTTACATGGATACTGTTTGCCCGGGTGAAACTGAATACAATAACTATGGATTCAAGATCGCTAATCCGGAATCTAAGAGATACTATGTAGAAACAATGACTGCTGACGCTGCTTGCTCACAAATCGTATGCTTGAAACTCACAGTAGCTTATCCTACTAAGAGAATCAACACTGTGATTTGCGAAGACGAATTGAAAGCTGGCTACCACTTCGACCTTGCTGGTGAAGACAAAGTGTTCACAGAACCGGGTATCTACGAATTGCGTACTGCATCCTTGACTACTGATTGCGACAGCGTGGTTATCCTTAACCTCACTGCTCTCAGCAGCCGCGTACATCGTTATCGTGAAATCTGTGAAGGCGACAGCGTTCTCTTCCATGGTAAACAATACTCTACTACCGGTGAATACACTCACAATTATGGAGTACAAGGTATCTGCGGTGATAGCGCTGAAGTTCTCCACTTGACTGTATTGCCATCTAACATTGTACTTGACACTACAATCTGTCCTAACGGACGTGAAACTGATGGCGTTTACTTCGGAGACCGTTACATCACTTATCCGGGTACTTACACTCGCACATACGAAAACAAACTCGAATGTGAAGTAAGTGAAACATGGAACATCACTTACGCTGAACTCAACAAGGTTGAAGTTACGGATTACGTTTGCTACAACGAAGACTATGAAGTTATCTATAACAACATGTCTTACGAAACTATCAAGAACGTAACCGAAAATCAAGTAATCAGAATGATTGTTGGCGCTACTAACACTACTTGTGGTGACTCTCTCATCCTCAACTTGATCGTTGAAAAACTCGAACCAGTTCACAAAGACACAGTGGTGAACGAACTTCCATTCTTGTGGGGTGACATCACCGTGGCTAGTGAAGGTGAATGGGAACAAACATTCATGTCACAACATGGTTGCGATAGCACAGTTATCTTGAATGTTAAATATGTTTCTAGCTTGAACATCGCTCACGCTGGTGAATTGACATTGCGTCCTAACCCGGTAGAAAAAGACCAAGTAATCGCTGTTGATTACAACTTCTCTGCTCAAGAACGCGAAGGAATGATCATCGAAGTAGTGAACAGCTTAGGTCAAGTAGTACGTCGTCAACCTGCTGCTGAAGTTGTAGTAGTAGAACCTATCAGAGTTTCTGGATTCTACACTGTACGCTTTATCACTGGTGAAAATACTTACTACACTGCTAAGGTTCTTGTGAAATAATCACTCCTCGGAGTAACTCAATAGAAGCCCTGAAGTCCATCTTCAGGGCTTCTTCTTTTCCCAACGCCTCACCCATAGATTTCCATCGCAAACACCCGCATACCCCTCTCTCATAAAAAACTAACTAAAAACGCACTGTCCCCACTTCAAGGGGGCGTAGCGAGGTACTTGTAGGATGTACTGAATGTACATCCGTGCCGAGCGAGGGGAGCAACGTCCTCGTTGCGACGGAGTTCCGAGTGGAGTGTAGCGCCAGCGGAGCGGAACGGAGGGGGTCCGTCTTAATCATAACAGAGGGTAACTCTCTGTAGTTTGCTCCGCGAACGTCCTGTAGGCTCCGCCGTCCTGTAGTTCACATCGTGAGCGTCCTGTAGTGAGTGAAACGAACGTCCTGTAGCGCAGCGTCCTATAATCTCCGTTACCATACCCTTACCATACCGTTACCATTATATAGGAATAAGATACAAACAGATAGGAACTAGATAGGAACTAGATAGGAACTAGATAGGAACTAGATACCTTAAAAGTTCTTTTACCGTACATCAATATCCCAAAAAAGAAAATCAACGATGAATTAAAGACTGAAATGGGTGTCACACTTGAATAATTCACCAAGAATAACTACATTTGCATGAATATACTCATGCGGAAGGTGTAAAAATAAAATGAATTAAACAAAACTAAAAAATACAAGTATGAATCAAGCACTTACAAAAACAGATTATCAGTTTAAAGGACAAACAGGAGTTTATCATGGTAAAGTACGTGATGTCTATAGCGTAGGCGACGAATTAGTCATGGTTGCTACTGACCGTATCTCAGCATTTGATGTAATTCTACCGAAAGGCATTCCTTATAAAGGACAAATGCTCAATCAAATTGCTGCGAAGTTCTTAGATGCGACGGCTGATATTGTTCCTAACTGGAAAAAAGCTACTCCTGACCCAATGGTTACGGTCGGTGTACGTTGTCAAGGTTTCCCTGTGGAAATGATTGTGAGAGGCTATCTCTGTGGAAGCGCATGGAGAGCATATAAAAATGGAGTTAGAGAAATCTGCGGTGTCACAATACCTGAGGGAATGAAAGAAAACCAACGTTTTGAGACTCCTATCATCACACCGACAACTAAAGCGGAAATCGGAGAACATGACCAAGATATTTCTAAAGAAGATATCATTGCTCAAGGTCTAGTGAGTGCGGATGACTATGCTTTGTTGGAAAAATATACATTGGCCTTGTTTGAAAGAGGCTCTAAAATTGCTGCTGAGAGAGGACTCATCTTGGTAGATACCAAATATGAGTTCGGTAAACATGACGGAGTGATTTATCTAATGGATGAAATTCACACACCGGACTCATCGCGTTATTTCTATGCGGAAGGATATGAGGAACGATTCAAAAATAACGAACCGCAAAAACAACTCTCTAAAGAGTTTGTGAGAGAATGGTTGATGGAAAATGGATTCCAAGGTAAGGAAGGCCAACAGGTTCCTGAAATGACTGACGAAATAGTGATGGGCATAAGCCAACGCTACCAAGAATTGTACGAAAAAATTACGGGTGAGACCTTTGAAATGGGTAGCACCGAAAACCTATTGGAACGTATTGATAAAAACGTCTCTGCTTATTTGGAGAAGAAGTAAATAGTAAGTAATCCATGAACTGGCGGCATCTGCTTTGTCTTTCTACATTGGTGCTATTGGCACTACTCCTCTTTCTGTTAGACATTACATTGGGTAGTGTCTCAATGTCAGTGTCAGAGGTGTGGGAAGCCTTGATAGGGGATGCAACGCAACCTGTACAACGTGAAATAGTATGTAACCTACGCCTACCAAGAGCCATAACGGCTATCTTAGCGGGTGTTGGATTATCGGTGTCGGGACTATTGATGCAGACACTCTTTCGCAATCCCTTAGCAGGACCTTACACCTTAGGGGTGAGCTCAGGGGCTACTCTGGGAGTGGCATTGGTGATGATGATGGGCAACTGGATAGGATATGCTCTAACGGGTGAGTGGGTAATGGTTACAGCTGCTATTGTGGGGGCACTGCTCTCGTTATTGTTAGTACTGGGCATAGCGGTTAAAGTGAGGGAATCGGTGTCGCTACTCATTGTGGGAGTGATGATCGGACAAATGGCGGGGGCTATTGTAAATGTGATACAACATTTCAGTAATCCTGATACACTGAAACTCTTTGTGGTGTGGACCTTTGGAAGCCTGTCGGCTGTTGGATGGCAACAAATGCCTTTCTTAACTGCTATGATGTTGGCGGGGGTTATTATTGCAGTGGCATTGATGAAAAATCTGAATGCTTTGTTGTTGGGTGAACAATATGCGGGAAGTATGGGAGTGTCACTGAAACTAACGCGCTTCCTGATTATTGTATCCACCGGACTACTGGCTGGCGGTATAACGGCGTTTGCCGGACCAATAGCCTTTGTAGGGGTTGCTGTACCTCACATTGCAAGGGGATTGATGATGACGGATGATCATAGATGGGTCTTACCGACATCGGCTTTGTCGGGAGCAGTTCTCCTGTTGGCTTGTGATATACTTTCACAGCAGACCCCGCATCCATTGCCCATAAGTACAGTGTGTGCATTGTTTGGTGCACCGGTCATTATATGGATTATCATAAAAGGTTCAAAGCTTAAAAAAAGAAATTTTGCAAATACTTAATCTAATACATACATGAATACACAAGAAAGAAATGAAATTATTGCCTTAGTAAAGAGAGAAGTGATCCCGGCTATAGGTTGTACGGAACCAATAGCGGTGGCATTATGTGTGGCTAAAGCTACTGAGGTGTTGGGCGTGCGCCCTGAAAAAATAGAGGCTAATTTGAGCGCAAATATGTTAAAGAATGCAATGGGAGTAGGAATACCGGGTACGGGAATGATCGGACTGCCTATAGCCATAGCATTAGGCGCTCTGATTGGTAAATCTGAATACCAATTGGAGGTCCTCAAAGACTGCACACCGGAAAGAGTGGAAGAAGGAAAACTCTTTATTGCGGAAAAACGTATCTCTGTACAACAAAAGAAGGATACGAAAGAAAAACTCTATATTGAGATTACTTGTTCTGCAGCTAATAACAAGGCTACAGCAATTATAGCCGGAACTCATACGCATTTCATCTACTTGGAGAAAAACGGAGAGGTGCTCTTGCAAGATACGGTGGAAACGAATGACACGACAGCACAAAACGACGTGGAACTCACGATGGCTAAAGTATATGAGTTTGCAATGACGGCTCCATTGGATGAAATAGCATTTATAGAAGAAACTGCACGTTTGAATAATGCGGCGGCTGAAACATCTCTAAAAGGGTGTTATGGACATGCCCTCGGTAAAGCCCTGCAGGGAGAAGTGGAAAAGGATATGCTTGGAGATACGGTGTTCTCACACATTCTTTCTTATACTTCAGCGGCATGTGATGCAAGAATGGCAGGGGCAATGATTCCGGTGATGAGTAACTCAGGGAGTGGAAACCAAGGTATCAGTGCTACAATGCCGGTAGTGGTCTATGCACGTGAGAAAAACAAAACGCATGAGGACTTAATCCGCGCACTGATGTTGAGCCATCTCACAGTGATTTACATCAAACAAAGTTTAGGACGCTTGTCGGCTCTTTGTGGATGTGTTGTAGCGGCTACGGGCTCTGCTTGCGGATTGACTTACTTAATGGGTGGGAACTATGAAAATGTATGCTATGCTGTGAAAAATATGATTGCCAACTTGACGGGAATGATTTGCGACGGTGCTAAACCAAGCTGCGCTCTTAAAGTGACTAGTGGTGTTAGTACAGCTGTACTATCGGCTCTTTTGGCTGTAGAAAATAAAACAGTGACCTCACAAGAGGGCATTATAGCAGAGGATGTAGATGCTAGTATCCGCAATCTGACAGTTATAGGACGTGACGGTATGACCGAAACGGATAGATTGATTCTGGATATAATGTTGAAAAAATAATTACCAAGGATTTAAATAGTGTTATTGTAAAACTATGATTTACTCCATGACCGGGTATGGCAAAGCCGAAAAAGAATTTGCCGATAAGAAAATTACAGTAGAACTGAAATCGCTCAATAGCAAGCAAATGGACTTGTCCGCACGTATTGTGGGCATGTACCGTAGCAAGGAGATTGAACTGAGAAATAAAGTTGCTCAACGCTTATTGAGAGGTAAAGTGGATATGTCTATATCTGTAGAACAACAAACGGGCATGTCGGCAGGACAACCGATCAATGTGGATGTGCTGGGCGGATATATGGAGCAAATTACACGTATAGCAGAAGAAAAGAAAATACCTCTACCGAATAATTGGTTTGATGTATTATTGAGACTTCCGGACGTACTCAAAACATCTACTGTGGAACCACAGGAAGAGGAATATGAAGCGCTATATGAGGCAGTGGAAATGGCACTAAATGAAATTGATATCTTCAGATTGCAGGAGGGTAAATCTCTGGACGTGATGTTCAGAGCGAAAATCAAACGCATTGAGGAACTTCTGAAAGAGGTGGAAGGATACGAAAATGAACGTATAGAGAAAATCCGTGCACGAATGGAGGAAAACCTACAAGTGCTTGCTGAAAAGGTGGATATCGATAGAAATAGATTGGAGCAAGAGATGATTTATTATATCGAAAAACTCGATATAAATGAGGAGAAGGTGAGACTACGCAATCATTTGCGCTACTTCTTGGAAACATTGGATGGAGGTGATGGTGTTGGTAAAAAATTAGGGTTTATCGCTCAAGAAATGGGTAGAGAAATCAATACACTGGGCTCTAAGTCTAACCATAGTGAGATGCAAATCATTGTGGTCAAAATGAAAGATGAATTGGAACAAATAAAAGAACAAGTGTTAAACGTATTGTAACGAAAGGGATAGCTATGGTTTTAATATTTTGTGCACCATCGGGCTCAGGGAAAAGCACGATAGTGAATTATTTGTTGGGTAAATATCCTGAATTGGAATTTTCTGTATCAGCAACAAGTCGCGCACCAAGAGGAACAGAAAAGCATGGTGAGGCGTATTACTTCTTATCGACGGAAGAGTTCCAACAGAAAATTAAAGAGGAAGCCTTTGTGGAATATGAAGAAGTGTATGCTGGATGTTACTATGGTACACTGAAGTCGGAAATTGAACGCATCGAACAGAAAGGGCATCATGTGGTGTTTGATGTTGATGTAGTGGGTGGATGTAACCTGAAGCGTATCTTCGCTGATAAAGCCTTGTCTGTTTTCATTGCACCACCGGATGTGCAAACATTACGTAAACGCCTTGAAGGAAGAGGTACGGATGCCCCTGAAATGATAGAACAGCGTGTGGGAAAGGCGGAGTATGAATTGACATTTGCTCCGAAGTTTGATACAATACTTGTAAATGATGACTTGACTACAGCGCTACAAGAAGCGGACGAAATAATAAAGAACTTCTTGGATAAGTAATGAGAATAGGGCTTTTCTCTGGTTCATTCAATCCTGTCCATAAGGGTCATGTACTGTTGGCGGAATACTTGTGTAAACAACAAGGATTAGATGAGGTGTGGATGGTGCTCTCACCGCATAACCCAATGAAAAGGGTAGAGGGATTGGCGGATGATGTGCATAGACTGAATATGTTGAAACTGGCTCTGGAGGATCAACAGAATATTAGACCTTCGGATGTAGAACTGCTGCTTCCTCGTCCGTCATATACTTATCGCACACTACAATATCTAACCCAGGCATATCCGCAACATACCTTCGTGCTTATCATTGGAGAAGATAATATGTTGTGCTTCAATAAGTGGAAAAACTATCGCTGGATTTTGGATAATTATGAGATTTTGGTTTATCCAAGAGGAGCTGAAAGGCATGAGTGTACGTACGCAAACATGAAGAAAGTAGAGGCACCGCTCTTCCCAATTAGTTCTACATGGATAAGACAGTGCATAAAAGAAGATATGGACCTAACTGAATGGCTGGAACCCAAAGTGAGTGATTATATTAAACAAAATAAACTTTATTTATAGGCCAAATTCTATATTGTGATTATATGAAAAGAATTATGTTTTCTGTATTGCTGATGACATGCTTCTTGATGCATGTCGATGCGAAAAAACAAATTGAACGTACCCATGATTATTACACGGAGTGGGCAAAACGTATCGGGGATTCTGAAATGAGCCATAATGAACATCTGTGGCAAGCTGACTTCTTGAAAAAACCGAAATGGGATTATACGCAGGGATTGGTAGCTAAGTCTTTGTTGGAACTATATAAAGCAACAGCAGATGAACGCTACTTGGCGTATGTACAAGAATATGCCGATTTCTTTATCAATGATAAAGGCGAAATCATGACGTATAAGAAGTTGGATTATAATATTGATAGAGTGAATGGTGGTATATTCTTGTTTGACTTGAATAAATTTGTGCCCAAACAACAATACCAAGCTGCTATGGATAGCCTGCGCTCACAATTGGAAACACATCCAAGAGTGAAAGAAGGAGCATTCTGGCACAAAAAACGTTATCCGCATCAAGTGTGGCTTGACGGACTATATATGGGGTCACCTTTCTATGCACGTTATAGTGTGGAGCACAATCAACCGGAGTATCTAAAGGATGTGGTGCGCCAATTCCAAGTGGCGGATAAATACACAAGAGACCCTAAGACAGGATTAAACTTTCATGGATGGGATGAAAGTCGAGAACAAGCATGGGCGAATAAAGAAACGGGATGTTCACCACACTTCTGGGGAAGAAGTATTGGTTGGTACTTGATGGCAATTGTGGATGTACTGGATTATATTCCACAGGAAATGCCGGAGAGACAAGAATTGATTGATATCTTAAATAGAGTGTGCAAGGCTTTGATGAAGTATCAAGATAGGCATACGCAGATGTGGTCACAAGTGACGGATAGACCGAAAGCGGAAGGTAATTATTTGGAATCAACTTCAACAACGATGTTCTGTTATGCAATGGCAAAGGGTGCGCGCATGGGATATTTGCCTAAGAAATACTTGGAAGAAGCAAGACAAGTGTTTGATGGTCTGTGTGAGCATAGTACACAACTCAATGAGGATGGAACAACATCTATCACACGCGCTTGTGCTGTGGCTGGATTGGGGGGAGAACCCTATAGAAGTGGTAGTTATGAGTACTATATCTCGGAACCAGTGAGAAATGACGACCCGAAAGTAGTGGGACCATTTATATTGGCTGCGCTTGAACTCGCAAAATCTACGCCGCATATTGTGGTGGCAAAGGATGGAAGTGGAGACTACAAAACACTGCAAGCTGCGATTGATGCAGTGCCACATTTCAAAAAAACGCGTACTGTGATTTATATAAAGCCGGGCATATACAGAGAAAAAATTATAATACCGAAGTCAAAAGAATTGTTGTCAATTATTGGAGAAGACCCGCTCACTACGGTGATTAGCTATGATGACTATGCCGGAAAAGAAAATGCTTGGGGACAAACATTAGGTACTTCTGGCTCTGCTACAGTTTATGCTTTCCCAGATGATTTGTATATGGAAAATATCACGATTGCCAATACAGCTGGAGTAGATAAACCGATGAAGGGCAAAGGACATCAGGCAGTGGCTCTACATGTGAGTTCGGATAGAGCCGTCTTTGTCAATTGTCGTTTCTTAGGTAATCAAGACACGATGTTTAACTATGCTGCCGGAGCACGTCAGTATTTTAAGAATTGTTACATCGAAGGTACAACTGACTTTATCTTTGGATGGGCAACGGCTGTGTTTGATCAATGTGTGATTCATAGCAAAAGAAACTCCTATATTACTGCTGCATCTACTTTACAAGGTGCTACGCATGGATTCTTGTTCTATCAATGTAAATTGACAGCCGCTCCTGGAGTGACGGAAGTTTATCTGGGAAGACCATGGAGACCTTATGCACAAACGGTGTTCATGGAGTGTGAATTGGGTGAGCATATACTACCGGAAGGGTGGCACAATTGGAATAAACCACAAGCGGAAAAACAAGTGCTTTACGGAGAATATAAAAACTACGGGAAAGGTGCTGATACGGATAACCGTGTAAAGTGGAGTCAACAGTTGACAGAACAACAAGCGGAAGAGTATTCCATAAAAAATGTCTTGGAAGGTAAGGACGGATGGGCTCCACAAACGGGAATCATTCGATATGTGCCGGTGAAAAAGTAAAGAATAGGATAGTAATAATCAGATCATAATAGAAATAGAATGGCTCGAAAGAAAAAACAACTACCTCTGTTGACAAATATAGAGATTACAGGAGTAGCAGCGGAAGGAAAGGCTTTGGCGAAGGTAGAGGATTGCGTAGTCTTTGTTCCTTATGTTGTACCGGGTGATGTGGTAGATTTGCAAGTGACAAAGAAGAAACATAATTACATGGAAGCCAGAGTGGTGCGTTTTGAAAAATATGCAGAAAAACGCGTGACTCCTCCATGTAAACATTATGGTGTGTGTGGCGGTTGTAAATGGCAAATTTTGCCCTACGATGAGCAAATCAGATACAAACAACAACAAGTGGAGGATAATCTTCGTCGCATTGGAAAAATACAACTTCCCACAATGTTACCGATTAAGGGATCGGAA
The DNA here is from genome assembly GCA_017647145.1 of Paludibacteraceae bacterium. Taxonomy (GTDB): domain Bacteria; phylum Bacteroidota; class Bacteroidia; order Bacteroidales; family Paludibacteraceae; genus Gallipaludibacter. Next base: position 77,379 of record JAGCLD010000016.1, on the reverse strand, counting down.
CAAATTTATGGCTATCGTAATAAGTTGGAGTTTACTTTCTCTAATAAGCGCTGGTTGAGTTATGAGGATATGCAGGCTGGAAATCTTCCAGAGTCTATGAATGGAGTGGGTTTTCACATCCCTACATTCTTTGATAAGGTACTGGATATTGAGGAATGTTTACTGCAGGATGATATTAATAATCAACTTCGCAATGAGGTGCGTCAATATGCTGAGCAACAGAATTTATCTTTCTTTGATTTACGCTCACAAGAGGGCTTCTTGCGCACCATGATTGTACGGACATCTTCTACCGGGGAGTTGATGTTGATTATGGTATTCCATGAAGAAAATGAAACGAAAAGAGTGGCATTATTACAACACCTAGCTGACAAGTTCCCGCAAATCACTTCTTTGCTATATGTCATCAATCCTAAAGCAAATGACACAATTACTGACTTGCCTGTACATGTGTTCAAGGGAAATGAGTTCATCTATGAGGAAATGGAAGGATTACGCTTTAAGGTAGGACCAAAATCTTTCTATCAAACGAATTCAAAACAAGCCTATGAGTTATATAAGGTGGCGCGTGATTTTGCCCAACTAACCGGAGAGGAATTGGTGTATGACTTATACACCGGCACTGGAACGATTGCTAACTTTGTGGCAAGAAAGGCTAAAAGGGTTATTGGTATAGAGTATGTCCCGGAAGCAATAGAAGATGCGAAAGTGAATGCACAACTCAATAAACTGGATAATACATATTTCTTGGCGGGGGATATGAAGGATATTCTCAATAAGGACTTCATCAATCAAAACGGACGTCCCGACGTTATTATCACAGACCCTCCGCGTGCGGGTATGCACCAAGATGTGATTGATACGATTTTATTTGCACTGCCAAAACGCATCGTCTATGTGAGCTGTAATCCGGCAACACAGGCGCGTGACCTGGCTCTGCTGGATGAAAAGTATAAGGTGGAAGCAGTACAACCAGTGGATATGTTCCCACATACACACCATGTGGAGAATGTTGTATTGCTCACATTACGTGAATCATAAATAAGAAATAGTGTTGATAATAAACGAAAAGATATGTACAAATTTGATTGTTTCATTCCTTATGTGGGTGCACAAACGGCTGATTATGTCGAGTCTTTGTTGGAAAATGCATTGGTGTCACAAGTGTTTGTGATGGCTGAACATGAAGTGGAGGTGCCGTGTGAAGTGATAGTGACAGATGCACTCTTTTCAACCAAGACAATGCGTGCTATTGCTAATAAGGCCTTAGCACCTTATCTGTTGTTGTGTGTGAAGCCTTTCCTGCCTGTCTTAGGTCAGAATGCCTTGGTACGTATGGCGCAAGTAATGGAGGCTACTTCTGCTGCTATGCTATATGCGGACTATGAAGAAAAACAAGAGGATAGAGTGCAACGTCATCCGTTGATTGATTATCAGTTAGGTAGTTTGCGTGATGATTTTGACTTTGGTGGATGTGTGTGCTTAAATACACGTATGTTCCAGGCGATGGCCATGACTGCTAATTCTGATTATACATTCGCAGGTTGGTATGATATGCGCTTACGCATGTCACAATTGGCTCTGCCATTCCACCTCAATGAGTATTTATATGTGATGGATGAAACAGATTTGCGCAAGAGCGGAGAAAAACAGTTTGACTATGTGAATCCTAAGAATCGTCAAGTCCAGATAGAAATGGAACAAGCATGCACGGAACATCTAAAACGTATTGGGGCTTATATCGCTTCACCTACCAAGCAAGTGAATCTTGAAATGGGTGATTTTGAATACGAGGCGTCGGTGATTATTCCGGTGAAAAACAGAGCGAGGACAATAGCGGATGCCATAGAGTCGGTGCTGAAGCAAGAAGTGGATTTTGGGTTCAATGTTATTGTGGTGGATAATTATTCCACTGATGGCACTTCAGAAATCGTAGCTGATAAGGCAATGAAAGATCACAGAGTGATACACTTAATTCCACATCGTAAAGACTTGGGTATTGGAGGTTGTTGGAATGAAGGTGTGGCGCATCCCAAGTGTGGACGATTTGCCATCCAATTGGATAGTGATGACTTGTATCAGGATGAACACACCTTGACGAAGTTAGTGGGTGCGTTCTATGAACAAAAGGTTCCGATGGTGATAGGCTCATATACGATGACTGATTTTGCTCTGAATGCACTACCTCCGGGCTTGATTGATCATAAAGAGTGGACTCTCGAAAACGGAAGGAATAATGCTCTTCGTATTAACGGATTAGGCGCTCCACGTGCATTCTATACTCCTGTGTTGCGTGAGTTGAACTTGCCTAATACAAGCTATGGAGAAGATTATGCTATAGGTTTGCGTATATCAAGAGAGTATAACCTTGGACGCGTCATGCAGTCGGTGTATTTATGTCGCCGATGGGAGGGTAATTCAGACGCAGCCCTGCCTATAGAAAAAGTAAATGCGAATAATCTATACAAGGATAGAATACGTACGATTGAAGTGATGGCGCGACTCAAAATGAATCTGTAAAATGACCTTGGTGCAGAATATAGAAGCTTTATTTGCTGAACAAATACAATCGTGGAATTTAGCAAAGAAGAATTATGAGGCTCTCAAAAGAGTGCGTCATCGTTCATTTTCTTTTGATGGATTTGATGTGAAAGTGCAGTTTAATCCGGCACGTATTGTATCCACGGCTGCTAAAACCTCGGCAACAGAAGTAGCAAAACGACCATGCTTCTTGTGTGAATCTAACAGACCGGCAGAACAAAGGAAACTTGTGTGGCGAGATTATGATGTTTTGGTAAATCCTTTTCCTATCGCAGATAAGCATTTTACGATTGTTAAGCAAGTGCACCAACCTCAGAATGTTCATTGGGTGATGGATGATTTTGTGGAATTGGCGACGCAATTAACGGGATATGCCCTATTCTATAATGGTCCCAAATGTGGTGCCTCTGCTCCTGATCATTTACACTTTCAAGCTGTCCCGGCTTCTTTCTTACCGCTTGTAGAGGATTATGATGCCTTGAAAAGTAAGGGTAGAGCACAAATGGTGAAAAACTATGGTGAAGCAGAAATATATCAACTAAACCATTATCTGCGCACAGTAATCTGTGTGGAGGCTATCACCCCTAGGGCTACTGTAGAAGCCTTACGTTACCTATACGAGTATTATGCTGATAATGGGGAAGAACCGATGATGAATCTGGTTTGTGTGGCTACGCCACAGTCAATTCGCTTGTTTGTCTTCCCACGCAAAGTTTTTCGTCCTTGGCAATATAGCACACAGAACCTCCATGAGCAATTATTGATCAGCCCGGCTACGGTTGAGATGGCAGGGATATTGATTACACCTCGTGAAGAGGATTTTAATAAACTGACCGAACAGGATGTTTTGTCGATTTATCAGCAAATTTCAATGCCGATGCTGGCTACTCCACACATCCGGGTGGGTATAGTCAAATCTCCTTCTGTTAGTTTTGATTTTAAAGGGGATTATCTGTGTCAACAAACAGGCACATGCGTAGTGGGTGAAAACACTTGTAAGTGGGAAAATAACCACATACAATGGCAAGGAAAATCTTTTGAACAACTTACTTTTATACCACAACATGAACAGAACGAGTTCTTGTTGGCTAACGTACGGATTGGTATTGATTTTCATTGGGAAAGGGAAGAAACACAAAGTTTTCGAGGAACCTTGGAATTACATGCTACAGATGGTGCTATTCAAGTGGTGAATGGAGTGGAAGTGGAAACATATTTGGAGAGTGTCATCTCATCAGAGATGAGTGCTAATGCATCTACTGAATTACTGAAAGCGCATGCTATTATTTCTCGTAGTTGGCTTATGCACCCACTCCTACATACCCCTTCTATGCCTTCTACTTTTGATTGTAGTCAGGAAGAAAGGATTAAGTGGTATGAAAGAGATGCGCATGTGGGATTTGATGTATGTGCTGATGACCATTGTCAGCGCTACCAAGGTATTACACGAATTACGCGCCCCGAAGTGAAACAGGCCATACGTACTACAGCCGGCATTGTACTTACCTATCAGGGTGAGGTGTGTGATACGCGTTTTTCCAAATCTTGTGGAGGTATATCGGAACGTTTTGAGAATTGTTGGGCTCCTGTTCCTCACCCCTATTTGTCACCGGTAAGGGATAATGCAGAGGGTGAATTGCTGGATTTAACACAAGAATCGAATGCGCGTCAATGGATTCTTTCTCGACCTGCTGCTTTCTGTGAGTCTTGCGATGCAGAGGTCCTCATGCAGGTTCTCAACGACTATGATAGAGAATTTCCTGATATGTATCGATGGAAAGTTTCATATTCGCAAGAAGAATTGTCGGAATTGATTGCACGAAAGTCAGGCGTAGATTTTGGAAAAATACTTTTGTTGGAACCCTTACAAAGAGGACCATCCGGAAGAATCATACGTCTCCGAGTGAAGGGGGAAAAGAAAGAAATGGTCGTGGGTAAAGAATTAGAAATTAGACGTTGGTTGTCACCTACTCATTTGTATAGTTCTGCTTTTGTGGTAGAACGAACACCGAAAGGTGATTTTCTATTATTGGGTGCAGGATGGGGCCATGGCGTTGGCATGTGCCAAATAGGTGCTGCTATGATGGCTCATCAGGGCTATGATTACCGACAGATTTTAAAACACTATTTTCCTAACACACAGTTTTCAGTGTTGTGGGGAAAGGATAATCTACATTTAGAAGAATGAATATATACTTGAAATATGCCATTGGTAAATGGCGTGCGTTGTTACTGACTATCTTCTTACCTTTAATGGCATGGAGTCAACCCAAGATGACACTTAGTCGGGATGCTGAAATTAGTTTGCTCACTTGCACTCCGGGAAAAGAGTTATATAGCACTTTTGGCCACACAGCTATTCGTATTACCGACCCACAACTCCGTATTGATTATGTATTCAACTATGGTATATTTGACCCGGAGATTGAGCATTTCTATTATCGATTTGTCAAGGGTGAGACGGATTATCAACTGGGATTGGTGTCCTACAAGCATTTCAGATATGCTTACACATCGGGGGGGCGTGTCATCTTTGAACAAACATTGGCGCTTGATTCACTCGGTAAGCAACGTCTATGCGATGCATTGTGGGAAAACTATCGACCGGAAAATCGTTCCTATCGTTATAATTTTGTGTTTGATAATTGTGCTACGCGTCCCTATCAACTGATTCGTAATAATATGGATGGAACTTTGGTGAATATGCAATTTGCAGAACGTAAGGATACATACAGACAAATAATTGCTCACTACACCAATCCGGATTCATGGATATTTTTCGTGATTGATTTAATCTTTGGAAAAAATGCTGACCAAGTGATGACTCCAGAACAACGTATGTTTCTTCCGGAAGAACTGATGATTTATATGGCTGGGGCTGATGTCTATAAGGGACAACAGATTGTAGAAGCAGTAGAATCGCAACTGATCGGACATTTCCTCACACCGAACTATTCCAAGTGGTCTTCGCCTAAGTGGGTGTTGATATGTGTGTTGTTCTTATTTGCTACATTGTCTTTGGCTCAAGTATTCCGCAAAAAATATTCATTCTTCGCTGATGGCTGCTTGTATTTCGTAATGGGTGTTTTGGGAATTCTCATGTTTTATTTGTCATTCTTCTCCATCCATCCATTGGTGAATCAAAATTATAATCTTCTGCTCATTAATCCTCTTTTCTTGTTATTGTTTGTGTTTACTTGTTTCAAGAAGGGTAGAGAATGGCTCACAAAATTCCAATTGCCTTTGTTCATCTATGTGGCAATCGCCTTGTGCATACGTTGCGTCGTCTCACAAGACACTAATTGGTTCTTTCTTTTTACTGCGGCAATATTGTTACTCCGAACATGGACATGTTTGCGCATTAAGCAGGGTAAACCCCTCTTTCCTGTTATTCGACGCAAGGCACTTCCTATAGTACTAGGTTTGTTGATGATTTTCTCGTTTGTGAACGCACAACAACCTCCCAGATTGGTAGTGTATGTGGTGGTGGATGGACTGAATGCTGATAACTTGCAACGCATGCAGCATTATTTTGACAAAGGTGGCTTCCGCTTATTGCAAGAACAGGCTGTGCTTTATAACTCTCTTACATTTCCGCAACAAACTTTTGGAGGGGATGAAACGATGGCTACGCTTTCTACGGGTACTGTACCGGTGGTGCATGGCATTGCTGCTTCAACATCTTTTGATCGGAGTTCCCGTAAGTCTCAACAGATATTGCAGGATAAGGCAGAGCAAGGTATTGGTACTTCTTTGAAACTTTCTCCCAGGGCACTTGTGGCGCCTACAATCACTGATATGCATCGTATGCAGTGGGGAAAGGATGCAAAGATTTATGCTGTAGGAATTCATCCGCAACCAACAATACTTTTGGGTGGACATGCGGCAGATGCAGCGGTATGGATGGATGAACAACAATTGGCTTGGGCTACATCTACTTATTATCCTTATGGACTGCCTACAGAGGCCTATCAAATGAATGCTGATGGCTCTTTCCTTGCTCGGGCACAAGAGGAATGGTCTCCTCGCTTCCCTACGATGGGACTCTATCTGAATGCTTCTGAAAAGGAACGTAAAGAGGGTAGCTTTTTGTATAAAGCATGTACCACTAAAGCGAGAGAAAATTCGAATGCTTCATTGACGAATATGCCGGCAGCAAATCAATTAGTCACTGATTTGGCTATCAAAATAATGAAGGAGAGGACCATGGGAAAGGACTTAATTCCTGACCTCCTATGTCTGCAATTCACTACGGTTACCCCCAATGCTCAGAGTGATTGTTTCGCTTCTGCTGAGCAGGAAGATATGTATATGCGTCTCAATGAGTCCTTAGGCCAATTGTTTGATGCTTTAGACCGACAGATTGACCGACAACATCTGCTGGTTGTCCTGACTGGTCGCCCTATGCAGGGAATATTACATACTCAACACCCCGACTCTCGTTTTATGAAAGGGGATTTTGATATTTCGCGTTCAGCCGCACTTATCAACACTTATCTCATGGCGCTCTACGGGCACGAAAGATGGATTGATGGCACACATATGAATCAAATATTCCTTAATCGTGCTTTGGTGGAGAAAAAAAACATAGATTTAGTTGCCCTGCAACGCAAGGTGGCTGAATTTTTGATGGAGTTTGAAGGAGTAAAGATGGCTTACATAGCGCATGACATTCCTCTTTTGCCCAATGATGTGTATGGAGAGACTGAAAATCTACGTCATTCTTTCTATCGCCCTAAATCGGGTGATGTGTTGTTTACACTACAACCGGGCTGGATTCTGGTTGATGAGAAGAAACAACCCATCGATGAGATTATAGAACCCCTTCCGTCTGTGCCTTGCTTTATTCTCACTAAGGATAGGGAAGCACAACAATTCAAACAACCCATTACGGCTACACAAATAGCGCCATGCATGTGTAGGGCAATGCAAACGCCTTTTGTGGGTCAAAACAGTGAACCTATTTCTATTAACTTACCATAAATTGAAGTATGTGGACAAAAGATATTTATAATTATCAGCGCCGTAAAAGTCAGACGGTTCAAATTGGGACTTTAACCATGGGGGGTGATGCTCCTATTCGTATTCAGTCTATGGGTAATTGTAATACTAATGATACGACTGCTTGTGTGCAACAGGCTGCGCGTATTATTGATGCCGGTGGTGAATTGGTAAGATTCACTGCGCAAGGTACACGTGAGGCTGCTAACTTGCAATTCATACGTGCTGGATTAAATGATAAGAAGGGGCAATATGCACAAACACCATTAGTGGCTGACATCCACTTTATGCCGGCTGCGGCCGATGAAGCAGCGCTTCATGTGGAAAAAGTACGTATCAATCCGGGTAATTATGTGGATAAGGCAAGGGTCTTTAAGCATATTGATTATACAGACGAAGAGTATGCTGCAGAACTACAACGCATTCGTGAGCGTTTTCTTCCTTTCTTGAAACTCTGCAAACAACATCATACGGCTATCCGCATTGGTGTTAATCATGGTTCGCTTAGCGATCGTATCATGAGTAGATATGGCGATACCCCCGAAGGTATGGTTGAGTCTTGTATGGAGTTTTTGCGTATTTGTGTACAAGAAGAATTTCCTCATGTCGTGATTTCTATAAAAGCTTCTAATACGGTAGTCATGATCACTACAGTTCGTCTGTTGGTGCAAAAAATGCAGGAAGAACATATGACTTTCCCGCTCCATCTTGGAGTGACAGAAGCTGGTGATGGTGAAGACGGACGTATCAAGTCGGCGGTGGGTATTGGTGCTCTATTGGCTGATGGCATTGGTGATACGATTCGTGTCTCGTTGAGCGAGGCCCCGGAAGCTGAAATACCAGTAGCAAAAGCATTGGTCAATTATATTCAAGCTCGTCAGAATCACGCTCCTATTCTTTCTGCGCCTTGGCAATCACATCCTCTGAGTAAATCTGTAGGTAGAGTAGGGGGCGGACAGTTACCGGTTGTCTTAGGTCAATCTGCTACTTATGGACAACTTGTTCCTGATTTTGTGGAAACTCCTCAGGGTTTCATAGACGCAGAGGGGAATGTTCTGCCTGTTATGCGTCTTGATTGTGAACATATCCAGCAAGCAATAGATCTTAAAGATGTTGTTCTTTTGCTCTCAAGTCATCATGCTAATCCTGTGGGCGACTATCGTTCTGCTATCATGCAATTACGTTCGCATGGATGTTTACTCCCCATTGTGGCTTGTGTCCGCAGTGAGGCAACCTCTCTTACGGATATGCAACTCCAAGTGGCGGCTGATATGGGTGTGCTCTTTATCGATGGTCTGTTGGATGGTCTTTATATTTCACACGCTTCCGTTCAGCCTGCTGCATGTGTCGAAACAGCCTTTGGCATTCTGCAAGCAGCTCGTGTGAGAACGTCTAAAACAGAATATATCTCTTGCCCTAGTTGCGGTAGAACATTGTTTGATTTAGAAAAAACGCTTGCCCGGATTAAAGCCCAAACTTCCCATCTGAAAGGCCTTAAAATTGGTGTGATGGGGTGTATTGTTAACGGACCGGGTGAGATGGCAGACGCTGACTATGGGTATGTAGGTGCAGGTAGAGGAAAAGTGAGTCTCTACAAGCAAAAACAATGTATAGAGAAGAACATCCCAGAAGAAGAAGCTGTTGATAAACTCATTGAATTGATTCGCCTAAACGGTGATTGGCAAGAAGCATAACCCAATCCATCTTTATCATAAAAAGATGTGGTTTTTATACTAACAGGGCTATTCTCCAAATGTGGAGTATAGTCCTGTTTAATGATGTTGAAATACATTCAAAAACATACATACTTTCATGCAAAGTTAAGATGCTGTTTTATCGGATACGGATAGATTTCAATAAGTCAAAGAACGCTTTATTGCCCTACGCATGCTTGGTAGGACAACACTGTAAAGATACAACATCTGAAAAGTGCACTGTTACGTTTCGTTATGTTTAGGGCTTTCCGTTACGATAAATTACGATAAAGTACCTTTCTTGGTAATTCCTTAGGGGGATGGAGCGCGGGGGTGCGGATGTAGCAGATGATGCTACGGATGTGTCTGAGGAACTGATGATGTGTTTGCTGACGCAAAGGTTCTGTCGCGGCGCGAGGTGTGGGGATGACTAGGAGAGTAGAGGGGTGTGGCAACAGTTAAATAACTAAAAAGTTTTATCGGACAGCCATATAATACAATAAAAGGTGTACCCGAGGGCACACCTTTTGGCATTGTCAATGTGTTGTAGTGTTAGTTGATTTGTAAATTTCCTATACCTACCTTTGTTAATACAAGACGTACACCAAGGTTGATTGTGCGTCCGTAAGGAGCTCCATAAAATCGCGTGGCTATACGACATAACTTAGCTCCGTAGTCCCAACTTCCACCGCGATATACACGATTGGCTGCGCAGTTGGCATTCACCGGGTCTTGTGGGGCACTGTGTTTGTAAAAGTTTTCATCATACCAATCTTGACACCATTCCCATACATTTCCATTGAGATCATATAGCCCTAATTCATTAGGCTGTTTTTGCCCCACTGGGTGTGTTGTGTTCTTGCTTACTCCATCATACCATGCTACATCACTAGCAAACTGACTACCTGCATAAAGCGATGGTTCATCCTTTACGCCTCCTCGAGCGGCATATTCCCATTGAGCTTCTGATGGAAGGGCAAATTCATATCCTTCTGGAAGTTGGTTGGCAAGAATTTGATTTAAGTTTTCACACAATGCGTTCGCCTCACGAAAGTGGATATAGTACATAGGATAATCATCCCCCACGCCATACACATTGTACTGCCCCGCTATTTTACATTGTTGCTCTATTGTTGTTCCCATTACAGCAGTCCACAAGGCTTGTGTCACCTCATATTTGCCTGCATAAAAATCAGTAATTACTACTTGATGTGCCGGTTCTGCATCGTTTTCACATTTTCCTTTTTGGTCATCTGTACATCCCATAGTGAATGTTCCTCCTTGTATGTAAATCATCTCAAATGATGGGCCGTTGGGTAATGTGAAAGTAATGTTTTGAGGAAATGAGTCTGTGAGAATAGGGTTGATTTCTTGTGCCATCAATGATCTTGTCATTAATGTTGCCAATAAAAGAGAAACTACGAAAACGTGTTTTTTCATATCGTATCGATTATATATGTGCGAACCTTTCTTTTAGTTCTTTTTTAATGATTGTGTTAGTTTATAAAAAGTTTAAACACCCTTGCAGAGCTACAATACCCTGCAGGGTGTATTTATTGTGAATTATGGTATTACTGTAGCAGTAAGTGGTGTCGCAAGATTAGCTGCAGCCTCTGCTGTGGCAGCAAACCATGTGTCATCTGATGGATATCCCCATTGGCTCCATCCACCTCCAAAGTAGTAGGTGAGTGGTGTTCCGGTTGTGTAAGAGCGGTAAGCTATTAAGGTTTGATCTATTACCTGTGCGCCTTCCATTTCCGGCATCACAACAGAGATATAGTTACGTCCTACAGGTATTCCGGCATCAGATACAGCATTTTCCGCATAAGCTATCCAATTACCCTTCAAATCTTGTTTGTAATTATCCACAGTGGCGTGAAGCCAAATTCCGGCTGCTACTTTCATGCCTTTGAGTTGTTCTCCTTGATAACTCACAACAGCTTTGTTTAGCAATGCGCCTGCATCACATGTGATGACAATGCGTTGTGTGTAATAAGCGTCGCCTACACGTACAGAGTCATATTCAAGTGCAAATACAGAACGCAATCCGCCTTGCTCAAGCACTTCATATCTGTCATAGTGCGTTCCCACCCATAAGGTGTCGTTGTAGAGTGGAGCGACACCACCGGCACCTAATTTATTGGCTACTTTGTAGCAGTCTAAACCTTTGCCATGGTCAACGTGGTAAGATTGTCCCAATGTGAGTTCGTTGTAGTAGAAAGTGTCCACTACCAATTCTTCAGTACGTTTGAGCCAAAGGTCTACACCGCATGAAGGATTTTCAGCTGCCAAAGCTGGACCATACATGCGATATGCGGCTTTGTCATTTTCCCAAGCAAAGTCATCTTTGCGCTCAGGAACATATCGTGCTGAAGTCTTTGGCGCATAAGAAGCAGGTGTGCCTTTCTTGAGCACATACACCACATTCGATTGAGCATCAACCGTAGCCGGGAATAGAATACTTTGGGGCACCGCTTCTCCATAGCTCATCACTTGATAAGGCACTTCATTGCCTTGTTCATCCAGTAGGCGATAAGAACTTGCCTCATCCCACTCAAGCATGGAAAGACTGAGTTCGACCAATTCACCTTGGCGAGGAGAGTCAGATGTGTTGCTTATGGTGATTTGTTGTCCTTTATCACAAGATAAGAGTGCAAATACCACCATCAAAGACAGAATCATTCGTTTCATAGGTCTTGCAGATTAGTAGGTTTATACGCTATTAAGGTTGTTTTCCGATGTATGCCAAAATACCTCCGTCCACATAGAGGATGTGTCCGTTTACAGCGTCAGAAGCACGAGAAGCGAGGAATACAGCAGGTCCGCCGAGTTCTTCCGGTTCAAGCCAACGTCCGGCTGGTGTCTTTGCGCAGATGAATGAGTCAAAAGGATGACGGCTACCATCCGCTTGACGTTCACGGAGTGGGGCAGTTTGTGGTGTAGCAATGTAGCCCGGACCGATACCATTACATTGGATGTTATATTCCCCGTATTCAGAACAGATGTTTCGGGTGAGCATTTTTAAACCTCCCTTAGCTGCTGCATAAGCAGATACAGTTTCGCGTCCGAGTTCAGACATCATAGAGCAGATGTTAATGATTTTTCCTTCGCGACGTTCCATCATTTCTGGCAATACTGCTGATGCCATGATGAATGGACCTACTAAGTCGATATCTATCACTTGTTGGAATTCAGAACGTTTCATTTCGTGCATAGGGATACGTTTGATGATTCCTGCGTTGTTGACTAATATGTCAATTTGTCCTACTTCTGCATGAATTTTATCAATCATCTCCTTAACATCATCTTCTTTTGTTACGTCACACACATATCCTTTTACGTTGGTAATGCCGTTGTCTGCATAGTTTTGTAATCCACGTGCTAAGGCTTCTTCGTTAATGTCATTGAAGATAATGTTTTTAATGCCGGCTTTTACAAATGCTTTGGCAATGTTAAATCCGATGCCATAAGAAGCTCCGGTGATAAGGGCGTTTTTGCCCTCAAGAGAAAATAAGTTAGTCATATGCTGAAAAATCTTATAGTGTGAATATATGTTTTATTTTAAATCAGTGATGAGTGAGAAATCTTGGTCCCCATAATCAAGGTTTTCTCCTCCCATACCCCAGATGAAGGTATAGTTGTGGGTAGCGGCAGCACTGTGAATACTCCATTCTGGAGAAAGCACAGCTTGGTCGTTTTTCATCCATACGTGGCGTGTTTCGTCTACTTCTCCCATGAAGTGACAGATAGCGTGGTCTTCCGGACATTCAAAGTAGAAATATGCTTCCATGCGACGGCTATGTACGTGTGCAGGCATGGTGTTCCATACACTTCCCGGAGCTAATTCGGTCATACCCATTTGTAGTTGGCAAGTAGGCAATACTTGGTTTACTAACATCTTGTTGATGTTGCGGTCGTTAGAACCTTCTAAACTTCCCATGTGAGCCACCACAGCATCAGCTTTAGTCACTTTCTTATCCGGATAATTGCGATGAGCAGTGAGTGAGTTGAAGTAGAACTTAGCCGGACATGCAGGGTCTTTGCTGATGAATACTACTTCGCGATCTCCACTACCCAAGTAGAGTGCTTCTTTGAATCCTAATTCATATTCTTGGTCACCTGCACGCACAATTCCCACGCCTTGTCCTACATTGAATATACCCATCTCACGGCGTGTAAGGAAATAAGGGGCTTTTAGTGGGTCAATAGCTTCGAGGGTGAGTTCTTCATTAACCGGCATTGCGCCTCCTACAACCATGCGGTCGTACATGCTATACACCATGTTTACTTCGTCAGCAGCAAATACTTTTTCAATCAGAAAATCACGACGTATGCGTTGGGTGTCATATGCCTTTGCGTCTTCAGGATGAGCGGCATAACGGATTTCATAATTTGTTTTCATAGAAGTCTATTTTATAGTTGTTAATTATTTCGTTTGTCAGAATGGCAGCAGTCCATACCGGTGCGACTTATTACCACTTTACAAAGATAAAAAAATATTTAGATACAACAATGTAGAGGAATTGACATTTTCCTCCTATTATTTGTATAAAAATACTACTTAATGTTGAAATGCCCACATCCAAGAGAAGGTGATGGCGATATTCATGTGGTTGGATGTGGTGAAGTAGTCGCTTTTTCTTGCTCCGAAATAGTTACCTAAACTATAATTAAACCGTGCGTCCAGTGCATAGCATCCGGCATTTGTTATCACTTGCATGCCCAGCCCTCCGCAAAATCCATAGTCAAATCGGTTGTCAGCCGGAGCATGTTGTGGTGCATTGGTGGGTGTGCCCCATGCACGTTGCGCTAGCAAGTAAGCCACTTTGGGTCCAATGTTCAGGTAGCCTCGTACTTTCTTTCCCACGTAGAGGTGGGTCATCATCGGGAGTTCTATGTAGTCAGCTTGTCGCTGAAAACCTTCCTTTTCTTTCCATCCTCGTTGCGCGTAGTTGAGTTCCAACTGTAGTCCGAAGTGTCGCTCAGCTATATAGCGCCAACCAATACCCGCAGTTGTTCCCAGTGCCATAAACGGTTCCATCTGTACAGACGGTGAAAAGTTTACCATGCTACCGGTGGCTCCGGCATGCACGCCCAGATACATCTCCGGATGTTCAAGTCGCACTTGTGCCATTAGTCCAAGCGGTAGGAGTAAGAACAAAATGAGTAGCAGGCGTTTCATTGAGGCATGTCCTGTGTTTCGGAGTTAAAGTTTCCTTTAAACGATTTTAGGGTATGGGTTGCACCATTGTCGTATCGTTGTATGTTGAGCAACAGATTTACATAGCCTCCCATTGGATTGGGGCGTACAAAGGATATGTCAGATTGAATACCTCTGTACTGAAGTTCAACTATCTTCTCTTGTAATCCTCCCGCACCATATTGATTGATAGCGCTAATGATTAAACTAGTCAAGTCATATCCCAACATGTCATAGCGCGGATGGTGTGATGATACCTGATGCATGAAGTAGTGGCTGTAGTTAGCCAGATAACTTTCACGACGCGCAGTTCCGGCAGATGGCAGGAATAAAGATGAATAATAGTAAGGTACCCCTATTTCAGCTTCATGCGTTTGCCATGTGTATCCACCCACCACTTCGGTAGGCATGCTTCTCCAGTTGTCTAATTTCTGAAGATAAGGCTTAGCGTAGGCATATCGGTTGTCAGAGAAAATCAGTACATTCATAATGTCTTCACGCAAGTAGTGGCGCAATGTGTCAGCTTCGTCCACAGCTATAGATACCTGCTTTACCTTTACGGCATGCGCCTCTAATTCTTTGGCTACTTTCTTACCTAAAGAAGAAGCGTTTCCGCCATTGTTGATCAGGATGTAGTTGGCGGTTGGGTGTTCTTGCATGAGTACATTGGTGAGACATTCCGCCTCGTAGTTAGAGGGTACGTTAAATTGGAATAAATAAGGATTGATTTGCAGTGCAGGTACTTCCGATGTGAAGGGAATGAATGTGTTAATCTTGTTGTCAAATGCAAAGTTAGATATGTACTCCACTTGCGCCGGATATGCCGGTCCGATAATAGCGTCCATGAGTTTTAGTTGAGGCTGTTGAAGTAGGAGTTGTACTTTGATGTCGCTCTTTTCAACGTCAAATGTGTGTAGCTCTATGTTTACTCCCTGTGCTTTGGCATCCTTTATAGCCAGCAAGGCTCCTTCATAAAACTCTACAAAACGTGAGCGGGCAGCATCTTGTCCGGTCATGTCCAGCATAAATGGGAGTAGAAATGCCATGCGGATGGGTAGTTCAGATGGTTGCAATGCCGGCATATCTTGCTGTATGTCCAATGTAGGTAATACATAAGCAGCTTTCTCTTGTGTATTCTCCGGCTTAACAGATGGAGTGTTGGACACTTGCGTATCGACCGTGATGTTTTCTGTTGTCTGAACAGTGGGTTTAACCGTCGCTTGTGTCGTTGCTTTCTGTATGCGCAGTTGTGTTCCGATGGCCATGCGTGTTGCTTTATCTCCATTCCATCGGATGATATCTTCCATACTCACGCCATATCGACGGCTCAATCCATAGAGTGTTTCTTTGGGTTGTAGGGTGTGAATGACGTATTGCGCAGTGTCAATTGGAGGGAGTGCAGTTTCTGTTTCTGCAAGCTTGTTTTTTGTGGGTATGCGCAGTGTGTCTCCCAGTCGGAGAGCATCGCCACATTGCGGATTGGCTGCTCGGAGTTCTTCCTGTGATAAGCCAAACTTCTTGCTCACACGATACCATCCCTCGCTTTGTTTCACCGGGTAAAGTTGATAGTCGGTGGTTTGTGCTGTGAGTAGCAGACTCCAAGCTATGAGTAAAATACAAATTGTTGCTATGCGTTTCATTCCATTCATACCTTTTCTGTTTTGGTTGCGAAGATAATCATTTATTCCTTATTCTGTGTAACACTATGTCCTAATTCTTTTGCAGCTTGTGCACAATGTCCCTTGCGGCATTCTCTGCTGCAGATTTGTGTCCTAAAGTTCGTCTTAGGTCGGCATATCCACTGCGCACCATTTCTCGGTGTACTTCGTCAGTGAGTAGTCGTTCTAACTCTCTCTGCAGATTGTTTTCTGTGAAGAGATGTGCAATGAGTTCTTTCACTACTTCACGTCCGGCTATGATGTTTACCAGTGATACGTACTTTGTGTGTATAAACCACTCTTTGAGTAGGTAGGCTATGCGTCCTCCCATCACATGATACACCACCACTTGTGGAAGGTCAAACAATGCAGTTTCCAATGTGGCGGTTCCGGAATTGACCACGGCTGTGTGTGCGTGGCGTAAAAGTTCGTAGGTACATCCGCTCACCACTTTCACTCCGTTCGCTATTTCCTTATATAGCGACATCTCTATGCCCGGTGCTCCGGCAATGACAGCCTGATAGTGTGGGAACATTTGTGTCACTCGTGTCATTATGGGCAGGCAAGCACAAATTTCCTGCTTTCGGCTTCCAGCCAGCAGGGCAATGATGGGTCGTTCATCCAGTGTGTGTTGCTGTCTGAATGTTGTTTCATCAGTAGGGATTGCGAGGTGACGCTCCACAGTCTCTTGTGTGGGGTTTCCTACATAGTGCACCTTATAATTATGTCGGGCATAAAACTCCGTTTCAAAAGGGAAGATGGTGTACATTTGGTCCACATAGCGTCGTATGTCCTTGATGCGATATTCCTTCCATGCCCATAGTTTGGGCGAGATGTAATAGCACACCCGACAATTGAGATGTTCTTTTGCATAACGCGCCATGCGTAGGTTAAAGCTTGGGTAGTCAATCAGTATTAGTGCGTCGGGTTGTTCTTCTGTTAAAGCCCTTTGGGCTGTGCGTATGTTGCGTATCACCTGCGGTAGATGGCGTATTACAGCTACAAATCCCATATATGCCATTGTTCGGTAGTGTTGTAGCAGTTTCATGCCTTGCCTTTGCATGAGATCTCCTCCCAACCCTACAAACTGTGCGCTTGGGTCTTGTTGCTTTAGTGCTTCCATCAGGTGTGCACCATGCATGTCTCCAGAAGCCTCTCCGGCTATGAGAAAATACTTCATTCCAGTGCCTTCGTTTATTTCCCTTTCGTCAGGTGGTCTATGAGCCACATTGCTTGTTGTTCTCGATGTTGCGAGTGCATCCAGTGTGCTCCGTCCAGAAAGAGATAACGTTCTTTGGGAGCCGTGATGACGTTGTAGGCCGAATACACCGATGTCGGGCAACACACTTGGTCGTTATATCCCCACAAATAGAATCCGGGCACACGCACACATCGTGCGAAGTTTACCACATCATAGTATTCACTCACGCGCACTTTTTCTGCCAATGCCACTTCCTCTTTGTCCTTAAAAATCTTGGGCCATCCTCCTGCTCTTCCGTGATAAAATCCTGCTATTTCGCATAAAGCAGGATAGTTGGCAGACAGGCATGTGATTTTCTCGTGTAGCGCAGCAGTCACTATGGATAGAGCTCCCCCTTGACTTCCGCCATACACGGCGAGTCGTGTTGTGTCCACTTGTGGAAGTGTGCACAGCCAGTCCACCGCCCTTACACAACCCAAGTACACACGCTTGTAGTAATAGCGATCTCTGTCGTCGTTGTGTGAAGTGTTATAGTCAGCCAATGCGTTGTAGCGTAGATTGTCGTACAAGGGTTGCTCCATGTTGACGGGTATGCCGTGAATTCCTATCTCTAACGTTATCACTCCTGCTTGTGGGAAGAACTTGGTCTCTCCGGCATAAGGTCTCACTCCCGCTCCCGGCACTTTGAGCACTGCAGGAAAAGGACCTTCCCCTTTAGGTATGGCTAACATGCCATAGATGTATTGACCTTTTCGTGTGTTCTGAAAACGCACGTGATACACATCCGCATGAGGCGTGCACAGTTGCGGTTGCAGTGTCATTAGGGTTTCAAATGGTAGGTTTCTCACACCTTCGATGGCATCTTTCCAGAATGAGTGGAAATCCTTCGGCATTTGCGTGGTAGGCTCAATTCTGTCCGGTTCAAAAGCCAGATTGATGTAGTTGGTGTATTCCTTTCCATCTATATTTACAGAGGCAGTAAAGGTGTGAAATCCCGGTTCTTTTGCTCCCGGTAGTGTCACTATGGCCGATTCTTTCTTTAGGTGAATCGTTTGTTTGAGGAGTGCCTTCCCGAGCTCAGGTCCCCACTCATAACTTACTTCCACGTCCTTTATCGGGCAGTAGTGTTTCACTACCTCCACTTTTAGTTCCACCTTTTCGTTTAGCTTATAGGTCCAGTCGTCGTGCTTGGGTTGCATGACGATGGTTACATAGTCTTTCTTGTCGGTACGTTGTGCTTGGATGTTTATCAGACATCCGATTAACAGCACTATCCAAGTCAATCGCTTCATATTCGTCTCTTTTTTCTTGTTTATCTTTAAGCAAGCTTCTCGCTTGTGTCATTGCCTTTTTGCTTTTTAGCTTGTCGGCGTTGATAGAAATAGGCTAAGGTGTAGGTGGGTAGAAAGTCAGCAAAGGGTAATGCTTCCTCAGCTAAGTTGAGCATGGCGCCCAGTTTTCCGGTTCGTCCTCCGAATGTTTGGTAGAATACATAGGCAGAGATGGGTGCCCAGCAGATGTCTATCCATTCCGTTAATAGGGACAAACTTGATAAGATTCCCACTGCATCCATTATGCAGCAGAACCATAGTGGTGGGTATTTCAAGTTGTTTACCACTTCCATTTGCCAAACAGATAAGCCACTTTAATGCTCCATTCGTTACGACGGTCAAACCATCTGCTGCCGTCCATGTATGCATTTCCATAGCGGTTGAGCATACCGAAGTCATATCCCCCTTTCAGTTGAATGTTCTTGTATTGCAAGCCCAGTCCTACAGAGAGCAACAAGTCAAAACGTTGGATGTCGGCAAATCCGTCGAGGTTGTTGTCCTTTTTGTAGAGGTCATATTGCGTGCTGTTAAATTGGAAGAGCGGATTATTTTCCGGTAAACCATTTTTAGTGCTGATGGTTTCTTGTCCTGCAAGACCCAATGCAAAGGTAGGTCCTACATAGGCCATTAAGTAAGTGTCGTTAGCAATGGTCAGTTTGTATTGGAAGTGTAGCGGTATGTCCAGATTGTGCATTATGGCTTGAGAGCGTTCATACCATCCGTTCCCTAAACCGTTCCATTTCGTTTGGTTGTGTAGCAGACTATAGTTGGCTCCGTAATATAGGCCCAAGCCATACTTGAATGTATGGTCATAAAACACTCCCACTTTAACCCCATTCATGGCAGGTTGTGAGTTGAATTTACCTTCGCTGCCAATCTTGTTACGTTCGATGGATTGATTGAATCCCAGTTGCACACCTACCTGTCCGAAACTCATCATGGTTATACACAAGCATGCTGCTAAGCTGCAAAATAGTCTTTTGTTCATGTCTTTATGATCTTAATCTTTGTTTTATGTTTGCGTGCATAAATGCCTTTTTATTCCTGCACGTTTTTAGTTTTCGTTAGCTTTGTCTCCCTTGTTTCGCTCTTTTTTGTTGAGTGCCTTTGCTTCTTGGTCGCTAATGGCAGGGGCTGATTCATCAGTGCGCACCTTCTCTCCCGGGTGTCTGAACACGTCCATCTTGTCTTTGGGTCGCTCTTCTTCAGCCCAGAAGTAGCCTTTCAGCAGGGTTTGTTCTTTGCTCAATTGGTCTATAGGATACATAGTACCATTAGAGGCCGCAGTCAGTACCACCTTGTCCACTTCACCCTCTTTCATATACACATTCACATAGCTGCTCTGTGTTTTATTGACTCCCATCAATGTGCCGTCATCCTCTTTGGGAAAGAATACGGTTTCGGCATTACCGCTCACCGATACATGATTAATCTCGCCATTTTTCATGTAGGCATACATTTCCTTGCCCGACATTTGGTCATATCGAATGGAGTCCACTTCACGTGTCACAAAGGCAGCATCTACGAGATGTGCCCGGTCGATAACGCTGTCTTTTATAAACACTTCAATGAAGTTGGCTGACACTTGTTGTTCTTCGTTCCACATCACGGGTTGATGGAACAGTCGTATCGTGGAGTCATGCTCTGTATAGACCATTGAGTCGCAGATGGCTTGCATGTCATTTCGGTAGATGCGCACGTGTCGGTAGGCCCTCATCATTTGTCCCAGAGTGTCTTTGAGCATAAACATACTGTCGGCGTGCATATACATAGTGTCTTTCGATGACCAGTCCACCATCAATGCGCTATCCGTGGCCCATCCATACTCAGTCTCTTCGTTATAGTAGCCATAATTTCCGCTCAGAGTCACCATTTGCGCAGAGTCGGTCAGTTGCATGGCTCCAAACATCTCTCCCCATCCTTCCTTTTGGTCATAGAAGATGGAGTCACCCGTCATTGTCTTGCCATCATTCTGCTCAATAAGTGAGCGCTTGAGTAGTGAAGTTTGGTCGTTTTGGGTGTTGTACCATCCCTTGGTGGAGTAGATTGTGGTTTCCTCCTTGTAAATCATCTTGGTGGGACCCACTATGTCGGCCACATTTGTCTGTGTGTGATAGTTCAGTGTGTCAGACATCAAGGTGAAATCAGGATTGACCAATCTGACATTGTTTTTGAAAGACGCTTTCTTTGTGGCGGGCACATACTGTCCCCATACCGAAGTCAAGGTGTTTAGGCTGTCGCACACACGTCCTCCCGAGTAGTAGTAGGCGATGTCGTTCAGTCGGTCGTAGTTCAGACTATCCGTGTAGAGCGTCATTCTCCCATCTTCCAGACGCACGTTTCTTCTGAAGCGTGCCATCTTTCTGTTGCCGTCATAGTAGAGTTTGTCTCCGTGTCCTACCAATGTGTCGCCTTGCACTATGCGCACACGTCCGAAGGCGTCAAGGGAGTTTCTTTTTTCATAGAAGTAGGCACTATCGCAATAGAGTAGGGCACTGTCGTGTCGGAAGCGCACGTTCCCTCTGAGTACCTGCGTTTCCGGAAGGTTGGCCTCATCAAAGGAGAGCGTTTCCGAATGTTCCAGATACACCAAGGTCACTTTGTTTTGCTTCTGAGGTTCAGGGTCTTGTGCCCATGTCATCATCAGTCCCACACTGAGTAGGAGTGCGCACAGTCCGTATTTCACGATTTTTCTCATCCTTTTACTTTACCCATCCCGGATATTGGAAATCACAATTCTTCCATTCCGGTGCGATGTCTATGTATGTGTCGGCTTGTTTTTGTTTGATCCACTCATCCAGGAAGGCTTGGTTGCGTTGCTCTTCCATGTATTGTTTGATTACCTGGTAGTCGTCTTTCAGATTAGCTTTGTGTGTTTCGGTTCTCGATTTGAGTTTTACCAGCACGCACACTTCCTTGTTTTTGGCAGGGTCCATCATGGTGAAAGGTTCGGATATTTCGCCCACCTTCATGCCATACACCACCTTTGCCACTTCTTGTGGCAAGTCTTGATACTCAAACTTCGATGTGCCTGTGTTGGGGTTGCTCATCAGTCCGGCATTCATCACGGTGTTTTTATCTTGCGAGTAGATCATGGCGGCCTGGTCATAGGTGATTTTTTCCGTTCTCACCAGTGTTGCCACTGAGTCCAGCAAGTTGCTGGCCTTTTCCTTGTCACTCGCGGAAGCGCGAGGTCTGAGCAATATGTGTCGGCAGTTCACGCGGTCGCCTCGGCGTTCAATCAATTGGATGATGTGATAACCAAACTCTGTTTCCACCACGCGTGACACATGGTTAGGATTAGTGAGTGCAAAGGCTACGGCTGCAAACTCCGGTACTAATTGTCCTTTTCCGACAAAGCCCAGTTCACCTCCTCTTGTGGCGCTCTGTGTGTCTTCCGAGTAGAGACGTGCCAACATGGAGAAGCTTGATGAACCATTGTTTACGCGTTCGGCAAATCCGCGTAATCGTTCCTTGATACGGTCGATCTCCTCTTGAGGTACGGGAGGTTCGATGGTGATAAGCTGCACTTCCACTTGTGTAGGGATTAGGGGAATGCTGTCGGCAGGCAGTTGCTCATAGAATTTGGCTATCTCAGCAGGAGTCGATTTCAGTCCGCTCACCAGTTCTTGTTGCATTTGCTGTATGACCATTTGGTTGTGCACCAGTTCATACATATCCTCCCTGATTTCCGCCATCGGTTTGCGGAAGTATTCCTCCATTTTCTCTTTAGAGCCAATTTGCGTGATGAAGTAGTTGAGTCTCATTTCCACTTGCGTGTTCACTGTGTTTTCGTTAGCCACTACACTGTCCAGCTCAGCTTGGTGTAAATACAGTTTTTGCAGGGCGATTTGCTCCGGTATGACGCAATATGGGTCGCCGTCTATTCTGACGCCCTCGTATTGGTTTCTCAGGCGTTGTTCTTCCACCTCAGATCGCAATATGGCTTCGTCACCCACTACCCATATCACTTCGTCGATTACATTGTCCTGTGCAGAAACTCCGGCTAAGCAGAGTAGGGCGGCGCAGGCAGTTAGCACTCTTTTGGTCCACAGATTTACTGTTCTCATTGTTGGTATTCTTATGTGTTTTGTTCTTAAAAGCTGATTTATCTTGTTTTATGTTTTAGGCATACGCTACGGTGGGCACTACCACAACACGATGTCTCCGTTTTGCATGGCCTCTTCGTAGATGTCTTGTTCCAATTTCTGTACCAATTCCACTTTTCTTCGGTTGATGAGCAATTCTTTTATTTCCTCTCGGGCATAGTCGTAGGGGCGTACTTCGCCGGTGAGTTTGCTTTCTTTGAGGAAAAGCAGACCTGTTTTCAGCGAGTCGGAGAACTGCACGAATCCGTTATGCGTTTTCAGGAAGTCGTCAGCCTGTTCCACCGCTTGTGGCAACAGACGTCTTACCTCAGAGAATGGTATCCATCTGTCCATGAAATAGTCGTAGCTCACGGCATTTTGCACCACGTATTTTTCAATCTTGTCCACAGCGTCAGAGTCCGGTTGGTTGACCCACTTTTTCACCTCGTCCATGTGAGGAGCCTGGTGGGGCAACACAATCAGCAGCCCTTTGACAATGGCTTCTGTCAGGCGCATGGAGGTGGCATATTGTTCGTAGAATTCGGTGAGTTCTTCTTCGCTTACATCTCTGTTCAGGCGTTCCGCCACAATTCGTCGCTCATACTCATGCAGCAGGAGGTCTTTCTTGTAGTCGGCTACCATACGCTCGATGTGTGCTTCGTTGGCTACATTTCTCTTGGCGGCTTCGTGCATGAGCACGTCGGTTGCCCATCGTTTGATGAAGCGTTGTGCAATGCGTGTGCTGTCCTCCTCGTTTACACCATGGGGGATTACCTTCCTTAAGTCCTGCTCATACAAGAAGTTACCCGACACTTCCACAATGGGTTTCCCCTCCGTTTTTTGTCGGAATACCTCGCAAGCCGAGCAGCACGCCACCACCACTAGCACTACAGCATACCTCACATAAATCCTCTTAAACATAATCATTCTTTTCATTTCAATTAGATGGGTATATACAGAGTATATAACATGTAAACTATAAACATACAAAGGTAGGTATTTTTTTTTAGTAAACCAAATCTGATGGTATCTAGTTCCTATCTAGTTCCTATCTAGTTCCTATCTAGTTCCTATCTAGTTCCTATCTGTTTTGTATCTATATCCTAGGTAGTGGTTGCGAGATGGTCGCGGAGATGATAGGTGTTTGGTAGGAGGCTTGGGGCTGGGGAGAAAGTAGGGGAAAGTAGTGGGAAGTAGGGACACGGCGTGCCGTGTCCGAGAGTAAATAAGTAAATAGCGAATCTAATAAATCTAATAATATAATTGGCGGACACGGCACGCCGTTTATATAAAGTGCTCACGCTCAGCATAATTTAAGCGAACTTGATTCTGCTTTCGCTTACTCGCACTTTTCCCTACAGCATTACGTTCATAAGAGCTGCGCTATGGACCTCGCTGGGGTTATCCCCCTCCGCTACGCTCGGGACTCCGTCGTGTCGAGGCGCTAAACCCACTCTAATGTTACCCCCCCCGCTACGCCCCCTAAAAGGCGACAGTGTGGTTAGTGTTTGTGTGGGAGAGAGATATGCTTGTTTGTGTAGCGAATAGAATATATAAATTTATCGCTATGTGCTCGGTTGTAGTGATATCTTAAAGGCTTCGCTACGCTACTTAAAGGGCGATAGTGCGGTTACTACTTGTATATGAGAGAGTTATGTCTGCAGGCGAAGCCGTCCTACAGTGAGTGTAACGAACGTTCTACAGCAAAGCCTCCTGTAGGTCTATGACTGTCCTGTAGCGCAGCGTCCTCTAAACTATCCGGCAGGAAGGGATGGGGGATAAAAAAGACGGAAGGCTATTTCACAATAACCTTCCGCCATTAACCTAAACCTTAACTATGAAAAATTTATCTTACATTGGTGCAAAGGTATACCTTATTTTTTACATTTGCAAATATTCCTTAAATAAAATATAATGTTGTGGAACATGTTTTAAGGAAAATCTTACAAAGGATGTAATTCTCCTATTTTCAGCTGTGGGTGAGCACATTCACCACAGCCATGATGTGGCACGCCGAGCCGCCCAGTACGCAGAAGTGGAACACGGTGTGCATGTATGGACGTTTGAAAAAGGCGTACAGCACAGCCCCAAAGATATAGCACACACCCTCGCCAATAATCCAGGCAATGGTTGCGTGGGAAACAGTGTTGCTCAGCGGTTTGAATGCCACGAGTATGGATAGTCCCATCATGACATAACAGAATGTTTCCAAATAATTACGTTCCTTTAGTCGCGTGAAGCTCAGGACTGTGCCCAGCGCAGCACTTGCCCACACGAATGCAAATAATGACCATCCCCATGCCCCTTCTTGTCGCATGGCGGTGAGCATAAGCGGAGAGTAGCTTCCGGCAATATGCCAATAAATGGCGGCGTGGTCCCATTTGCGCAAGCGTTGTTTGCCGGGGTGGTGAGCATCAAGTGCGTGGTAGAGCGAGGAGGTGGCATAAGATGCCAGCATGCCGAGGGCGTAGAGAGTCACTCCGATGTATGCCCAGAGAGAGTGCCAAGCGGCAGCGAGATGTAGGAGCCACACGCTGACAATAAGACCGCAAATAGTGCCAAAGATATGAGTGCCGGCATTCCAGAATTCTTCCGATTGAGAATAGCGAACTTGCATGATTTTTTGAATTTGGGTTAGTGCATGCAAAAGTACACACAAATCCCCACTAAACCAAATCCCCCACCTCGCCCCTATCCTCATATCCTCATAACCTCATAACCTCACATCCTCATAACCTCATATCCTCATATCCCTCCAGCTCGCCCCGCGACCGTCCTATCCTCCCCGTGACCACCTCGGGACCACTCCGGGACCACTAGCAAGGAATAAGATAGGGTATAGACCCCAATCAGAAACCCCTTGTCACAACAGTAAAACGAATCCATACAGATAAAAAACATATTTAGCAACATATTTTTACAGTTATATAATACTTATATAAAATATCTTAATTAACTTTGCACTCATTAGGATGTATAGCCCTTGCTATACCCTGATGTGAAGAAGTGTGATTTGCTGATTTAGGTTGTCACTTTTTTTTCTTACAACTGAAGAGAGTGATCTTTGACGTATTGACATAATTGGATTTTACACCTTTTAGGCGAATTTCCCACCCAGCTTGGTAAAAGTGCAGTGAATGCTTGTTTTTTTTTAGAATAAATACAAATATTTTATAAAAATACGCAATGCATATCGGTGATTTTCAATAATATAGAATTAACACAAGTTTGTGTCACACAAGTTTGTGTGATTCCAGAAAAGTTGTACCTTTGCAACGAATTTTCAAACACAGGTACTATGAAATCATCACAAAAAGAACTGCAAAAGCCCTTTGTTTTTGGTCAAGTGATTGGCGACAATCACTTCATCGGTAGAGAACGTGAGCAACAACGCTTGGCAGCCAACTTTGCGCATGGCATCAACACCATACTCATGGCTCCTCGCCGTTGGGGTAAGACGTCACTGGTCAAACGAACAATGGCTGAGATTCAAAGCGACAATATCAAAGTGGTGTATATTGATGCCTATTTCTGTCGCAATGAATATGAGTTCTATAACCATTTTGCCGAGTCTATTCTCCATCAAACTAATTCCAAGTTTGAGCAGTGGACAGAGACAGCAGTAGAGTTTCTTACGCGTTTGACACCAAAGATTTCGTACAACATGCCATCGTCGGAGGAGTATTCCGTTTCGTTGGGCATTACGCCCCGTACACACTCGCCGGAGGAGGTGTTGCAGTTGCCGGAAATCATCGCGCAGCGAAAGAATATTCATTTGATTGTGTGCATTGATGAGTTTCAGCAAATTGGCGAGTTTGCAGACAGTTTGACCGTGCAGAAGCGCATGCGCAGTGTATGGCAGCACCAGCAACATGTCAATTACTGCTTGTTTGGTAGCAAAAAACATTTGTTGCAAAATATGTTTCTCAAGAGCAGTTATCCGTTTTATAAGTTCGGCGACATTATTCCGCTTGAACCGATAAGAGAGGATTTGTGGATTCCGTATCTGCAACAAGGCTTCCGTTCATGGGGCAAAGAATTGCCAGAGGACATTGCTTGTCAGATTTGCACATCGGTGCAGTTGCATCCGTCGTACGTCCAGCAACTGGCTTGGCTGACACTGCTCAATACGAAGCAAGTCGCTTCCGAAGAAACATTGCAGTGGGGTATTAATGACCTCATCAATGAAAATGCTGCTTTGTTTATTCAGCAGACAGAGCAACTGACACCTTATCAACTGAATTTCCTTTACGCGATGCTTGATGGAGTAGATGCCGATTTTGGCAAAGAGAATATCCGTGAACAATATCAATTGGGAGCTTACAGCAATATCGCTCGTGTCAAAGGTGCGCTTGTTGAGAAAGAATTGATTGATACGCAAACAAAAAGCAAGGTTGTATTTGCCGACCCGGTCTTTGCTCTGTGGCTACGCAAGAATATGAGATAAACGCGATACCACAGTAACAAACTTTTTTGTACCATCCAAATGAAATAGGGTCATATGACTCTATTTCGTTTCTATTATTACCTAACCTTTCTAACAGCGTTAGTGGTCTAATCTCCCAATTATGTCAGCATTTCAAAAATCACTTTGCGTTCGGGGAACGCGAAGTAGGAATGCCTTCTCGATAGCAAAAATGTTCTTAGGCAATGGCTATTTATGAATAGGACGGGCAGATTTTTCGTGTGATGAATTAGTAATAGATGTGAAGGCCAAAGAACTAATAAAACGCCCCCAACTGTTTAGCTCTCGGCCTTACCTCGCCGAGAACACTAACCAACAAGTAAGGCATATTATGTCAGAGGAAAATGAAATAAGAAACTAAAAATATACAGATTATGAAACAATCTACTACTTTTAATCAATTAACCGCTTTAGGCAAACGCCTTGCTATGGTATTAACAATACTCCTCACCATGGGAATAGGACAAGTGTGGGGAACAAATTTTACTGGTGCAGGAATAAAATACTATGTTAATACCAAGAGTGGTGATCAATGGTGGAGCGTAAGTTCGACTACTCTCCAATTGGGTACAATCAGTAGTTTTTATCTCAAAGGCTTTTGGGCTGAAATTGCCAATGGTAATGTATGTCAAAATACAAGGATGTACTATCGAGTGAATGGTGTAACTAAAAATTATAACATTCTCAACCCAAATGATTGGAATGCTAGTACCAAGCATTTTCAAACCGAGAGTATGGATGAAAATGTGCTTTCAGGATTAGTCGGTGGCAATTACACATTAGAGATATGGTTCTCTAACGGAGAAGGAGAATGTAATGTGTGGTATTCAAACAATAGCAGCAATTACAAAATAACATTCACATATAACCCAACTTACACTGTTACTGTAAAAGCGGGAACAGGAGGAACAGTCGCTAGCTCAAGTGTAACAGCTGGAAATATTGATGCTGTAACCCTCCCTAAAGCAACTCCGAATGCTGGTTATTCATTTCTAAACTGGGCAGTTACTACTGGCGATATCACACTAAGTAATGCGAATTCCGCATCTGCAGCAACAGTTAAAGCGCGTTCTGTGGGAACCGTTACTGCTTCCTTCAATGCCAACCAATACACCGTCACCCTCAATAGCCAATCTGGAACAGGCGGCACATCTTCTGTAACTGCCACTTATGGACAAGCGATGCCTGCGGCAACGATGCCTACTCGTGATGGCTACACCTTCAACGGCTATTTTGATGCAACCTCAGGTGGCACACAATACTACAAAGCTGACGGTACCAGTGCAAGAACATGGAACATAACTTCCAACACTACTCTCTACGCGCAGTGGACAACAAAATCTTATGTCATTACATGGGTGGTTGATGGTATTGTAAAGCAAACAGGAGGTGTAGTTCATGGATCGACGCCTGTACTACCTACATTGGAGCCTGGACAAATCTGCGGTGATAAGTTTGTGGGTTGGGTAACTGCTCCTATTGAAGGACAATTGAAAGATGCATCTACATTGACGATTTATACGACAGAAAATCTTCCTGTAATTACAGGCGAAACTACCTTCTACGCCGTCTTTGCGGATTATGAAAATTAATGCGAAATAAATAGTATTAACCAATTAAAAGAAAGAAATGATTATGAAAACTTTACATACTATATATAACAATTTCGCAAAAACTAACTTGGCATCCCTCCGCCTTATGCTTGTTATGTTACTAACACTGATGGTCAGTGCAAATGCGTGGGGAGAGACAGAGACCATTACATTGTCTGATTTTGGATGGAGTAATGCAACTGTACAATCATCAATTACCGCGACATCAGCAACAATATCGTTAGCAAAAAACAGCGCAGGAACAGCCCCGACCTATTATACTTCTGGTGGTTTGCGCATATATGGTGTAAAGAGTGCGACCAATGGTGGTACGATTTCATTTACCCCTAAAAAAGGCATCACAATAAGCAAAATAGTTTTTACTCATACATCTGAAAATTCAGGTGTTCTTGCGATAAAAACAGGTACGGGCTCCTATTCATCCAAGACTTGGTCTGGTACATTGACGGAAGGAAACAGCGTATCATTGGTTTCAACGAATAATACTAATAGTAATCCTCAAGTCAGAATTACTCAGATTGTTATTACTTATACTAAAGCTGCAGCTCAAACTTACAATGTTACCCTTAGTCGTAATGGTGTAACAGAAACTATTAATGATGTTGAAGAAGGTACAGCATTGGATGATATAGACGGCACGGGAGATCAAGGAGGTTGTTCGCCCGAGTGGGTGTTTGAAGGATGGAGTAAAACTCAGCGTCCCGCCCAAAATAATACCGCAGTAATGGATTTAGTAACTACAGTTGATGGTGCTGGTCCTTATTATGCAGTCTATAGTCATACCGATGAAGGTGTTGGCGGAAGTACTACGGTTGCGATGTCTTCGTTTAGTGCCGTCAGTGGAAATGTAAACAATGATGCAAATGTTAGTTATGAAGCCGCTAAAGGATCTGCTGGTACTGCTCCTGCGGTTAATGATAACCAAATCCGCATTTACCAAAACGGAGGAACACTAACTATTACTGGTAACAATGATAAGACACTAACTAGTATCACTATTGGATCTGCTATGAAAACATCTGTTTCATACAAAATTGATGGAGGTACAGAAAGTTCTGATCAGTCAATTGCAGCGAATGGTAAATTTACTTTAAGCGAGATTGAAGCATCAAGTGTTCTATTTACATGTAAAGGCACAGATAAAAATAGCCGATTATATTTAAATTATCTTTCTGTGACATATTCAGGAGGAAATTCCGTTTATTACACAACCTCTCCCTCATGTACCACCGAATCTACCATTACTTTGAACCCTAATGGCGGTACTCCAAATGAGGTTAAAGAATATACCACAGAAGAGACTAGTTACACCCTTCCTGCATGTCCATTCACTCGCACGGGTTACAATTTCGCTGGTTGGGCAACTTCAGCCAATGGTAATGCAATGTATACTGACAAACAAACGCTTACAGGTCTCAACAGCACGGCTATCAATCTCTATGCAAAGTGGGAACCAATCGAATATACCATCACATACAACGATACAAAAGATGCAGCTAATGCGAACCCAACAACTTACACTATTGAGGATGAAATAACATTCGCAGCTCTTACCAATTTACCAAAGGGTTACAACTTCACTGGTTGGGATCCTGCATCTATTGCCAAAGGTACTACTGGTAATCAAACTGTTACTGCCCATTGGACCGAAAAAGCCCTGACGGGATACCGCACTGATTGTGATGCTTGTATGTCATTAGAAGGTTTTGCGTCAATCAGTGGTACATACCATTTCTTCCCTGGTGAAACTATCACTCTAACCGTTACTCCTCCTGCTGACGCAGTACCTTACACTTATCAATGGCAGAAATTAGTTGGCTCAGATTGGACTGATATAGCAGGCGCAACCACAACCACTTATACCAAGGATGCAGCTACAATTGCAGATGCGGGCAACTACAGATGTGTTGTTTCCTCTGAAGTATATTGCGACGCAATTGCTGACTATGATGTGAAGTGCCTACAATTGTATGTGTACTATGACAATAAATCGGATGTTTTTAATGCGCCATTGAAGAAAGGGGAGGGCACCACGGCTACTATCAATATTGAATTTCAAAATGCAAACTACACTTACTATTTCAAAATCACTGATGGTTGCGGCAACTGGTACGGCTTCAACGGAGATATTCATAGCGAATGGTGCACAGATGTGGAAATGAACGCAGATGCATATTGCGGTTTAAAAACTACAAAGTTTGGTACCTATGTGTTTAATGTCAACTATTCCGATCTGACAAAACTCAAAGTATCTATAATTTATCCTTCTGCTCATCAAGCTGCCGGTAAAGTGATTTATTTGGATAATAATGTGCTCAACTGGACAAATTCAAATAACGCAGATGGTAAAAACAAAATCTATTACCGTATCGGACATAGTGATCATAATAGCAAACATGCGATGACATTGGTGCCTGGTACTGCTAATCTTTATAAGGTAACAACAGGCAAATATGATAACTTCGATGTTTGGCATATTGCTAATAATGGTTGTTGGTCCGATGGCAACTCTATTTATAAAACAAAAACTGGCGATGATTGGGCGGCTACACAAGCTACAGCATTTGAAACGCTTCCTGTCACTTTAGCAGCAGTAACAGTTACGCCTACAACTTTACGCTCCAAGGGTGGTGATGATAACAACAACAACTGCGACTTCTACAACTACGATATCACTGAGGGCATGAAGATGTGGAATGCCAAGATTATTGAACCAACCAATGGTACAATCACTGTGCAATACATCCATCACGATGAAACAGAGGTTAAGGACTTTACTGCTGGTGACAGAGATTTGGCGCATACATGTCTGTTGACCATTACTGCTACGGCTAATGAAGGATATTCACTCGCATCACTGACGGTGAATGATGTACCTTTCACTTCCGGCGATGTGTATACGCTGACTGAAGATGCCGAGATTAAGGCTACTTTCACCATTAATACCCACACCGTCACATGGAAACCTGCCGAAGGTAATTGGAATGGTAATGCAGGCAATATCGTTAAAACTTACGAATATGGTGAACTCATTGAGGCACCGGAAAAACCAGTGCGTAATGGTTATGAATTTGTAGAGTGGACCCCAAAATATACATCCGGTATGACTATGCCAGACGAGGATGTGGTATTCACTGCACAATGGAGAGCTCTCCCTACTTACACCGTCACATGGATGGTAAATGGCGAACCGATTACTCCGACAGGTGATAACATGTTTACAACTGAGATTACAAGTGGTAATTCTATTCAAGCCCTCCCTGATGTACCCGCTGCTCCTGCCGGATGTTCTACTAAAGTCTTTGTTGGATGGACGACAGAAGTGATTGATACCGAGACTGATACCCCCCCCTCAAAGCTATGTAAAGTACTTGCGGACTTCCCTCCAGTAACGGCAAATGTAACTTATCATGCGGTGTGGGCAGATGAAATCCCGGGAAGTGGTAGTGGCGCTAAAGTAGGTACGGTTTTATGGGCAGAAAAGTTTAACCATTTTGAAACAAAAAAACCTAGCGATGCAGGTATAGGTGCAGGAACAACTATTTATGGAGAAGCATCTATTACCTATAATCAGTCAAATAATAACACCAAAGCTTATAATGAAAACTATGCAAAAGGAGAAAGCCCAGAATTGTTGTTGTCAAAAGAAAATGGTTCTTGGTATATTTATAATGTACCTGTAGCTGGTGCACAAGAGATGTCTCTTTCATTTAAATCAAATAAAACTACGTTTTCGGTATCAGTATCACCCAATAATGATATTAAAGTTAGTGGCTCTAATTGCGAATGGTTACTTACAAATTCTAATGTAAGTCTTGAAAACTGTACTATAACCATAAAAAATACATCAAATAGTGCTAATGCACGTATTGATGATGTTCTGTTGGAGGTAACTGTTGCTGGAACTTTATCCTCTACCACTTACACCGCTTATACCACGCTTTGTGACAATACAAAAGCTACAGTAAACTACGACCTCAATGGTGGCACAGGTGCAATTTGTGAGTCGCAAAAGGTAACTAAAGGTGTTGAATTTACTTTGTGTAATCAAACTCCTACTAAGACGGGCTATAACTTTACCGGATGGTCAGACGGAACTAAAACCTATGCAGCCGGAGCCACAGTAACCGTGGATGACAACACAACTTTCTATGCATCTTGGACGGCCAAAAATATCACAATCACATGGGATCAAAACTATACTGATTGTCCGGAGGCTACTACAAGCAATTATATTTACGATGGTGAAGAAATTGCCATGCCGACTGACCCAACTCGTGCTGGATATAAATTCACAGGTTGGTTTACTGCCCCTACTGATGGGACACAAGTTACGGAAGTGGGTGAGACCAACAAACCAACAGCGGATGTAACCTATTATGCACACTGGGCAGAACTATACACCGTTACTTTCATGGCAAGCGGACAAGTGTATGTTGTGCAAGAAGATAAATATCTTAGTGGAGCAAACTTAGAATTGCCGGATGCCCCATCTGCTGCCAACTATGCGTGCGACGGATATATATTTGAAGGATGGACAGAAACTGAAAAAGCAACAGAGGATGCAACCAAACCAACGCTCATATCTACTCCAGCAATTACAAATGATGTGACATATTATGCAGTATGGAAAAAAGCCACCACTTCAGGTGCTGGCGAAACAATTTTCTATGAGTCGTTTGATGATACAGAAGGAACAGGCGGAAATGATGGTAAATGGAGCGGTTCTATTGCTACCAGTGACGCCTATGTCGATAATGATGGTTGGGATGGTGATAATTTCTTTGGTGCATATAAATGTATGAAGTTAGGAAGTGGATCAAAGAAAGGTTATGTTATAACTCCGGCTTTGACTAATCTTAGTGGAAATGCAACTCTCTCATTTAAAGCGGCTGCATGGAATGCTTCTGGCGAGAAAACAACCTTGGTGCTCTCTATTGAAGGAGGTGGAAGTCTTAGCCAAACAAGTGTTACACTGACCAAAGGTGCATGGAAAGATTATGAAGTTACCATCACGGGCGGTACATCTTCCACGCGTATAACTTTCGCAGGTTTCCAAGCATCGGACAGTCGTTTCTTCTTGGACGAAGTGAAAGTGGCTACCAGCGGTAGCTACAACTACACTACCTCACCAAGTTGCGGCCCTACTATCGTAGCCAAAGAGGGTATGTGGGTAACATCATCTAATGCTCAGAGCGTGAAAGTAAATGTGCCTATTGCAGTTAAGTCATTTGCAAACAATGCTACTATCACTGGTACATGCGCTAACGAAAACTTTGTGGTGACTCAACTGGACAATGTGGGTAATGGGGAACATAATGTAGTTGTGACCTACACTCCAAATGCTTTTGACACTAAAGAAGATGCAACCATAACTCTCACCGCAAAGAACGGAGATGAAACTCTGACTACAACAACCTTTACACTAAACGGTCGCAGTTTGCCAGAGACATTTGCAGTAGTAGTGGATAAGGCATCTACCTATTATGCACTACCGGCCAATATGCCGGAAGCCGGAGTTTATCCAGGCTTTAATGTGAGTCTGAATGGGGATAAGAGTGCAGTTGTGGCAGCTCCTAAAACTCACTTGTATGCGCTGAAAGCTGTGCATAAAGACCGCTTCGGTGTAAATGGTACAGCAGTGCGATTTGTTGGAAACAATGGAGCCTGCTTGTGGGCAAGTGACGCAACAAATAACACTAGTATACGCAACTGGGCTTCTGCCGATAGTAGTGATGATCAATATGAATGGAATATCTACACTGAGGATGGAGAGATATACACCATTGCTTGTACTGCCGTGACTGAGGATAATCGTCGTCTGCGAATGTATGGAAGCAACTTCGGTATGTACAAGAGTGGAGCAGATGTGTTCCGTTTCTTGGAAGTGGAATGTACGGAACAACCCACTAATGTGATGGTGTCAGCGGCGCGTGTGACGGCAACCATTGCGTGGACCAATGTGGCTGCATGTAAGGTGGATGTATATCTGAAGTCTAATAGCACTTTAGTGAAAAGCGTAGCAAGTACAGCATCGCCTGTGCTGATTGATGGATTGGCAGAAACCACCGAATATACCTTCACAATCACTCCTGTTGATGCCGCCGAATGTGCGTTGAGTGGAGAATTTAAGACTACCGGTCCTGATATCGACATCGTAGAATGGATGACTGATGGAATCATTATTCAAGTGGATAAAGATGAAAATGTAAACCCAAAAGTGGTCATCAAAGGTGAAGTGGAACATAACACCGGTAGTGGCGTAATGGCTACAGAATTGTTCTTCTCGAAATATTTTGAAGCACATGGGGAAAATAAATTGTTGGCAATCTATAATGGAACCGGAGCTCCGATAGACCTGAGTGGATATGAAATTAAATCTGAAAATGGTGCCTTGGATTTATCTCAATTTGGCCAAACTAAAGGAACAGTAGCTCCTAATGAGGAAATTATTTTGGTGTATTATGATGTGACTGATAGTAATGAAGACGACATCCCTGATCATTCGGCAGAACCTTGTGCTCAAGAGCAAGAAGGATATGAAAAATGGCATAAGTTGGCGAATAAGAGTGTGTTGGCATTCTCCGGTCGTGGTAGTATCGGTTTGTATAAAGATGATGTACTTATCGATGTGATAGGTTCTACATATAGCAACGATGGTAGTTTGACCAAAATAGGTAAATCTAGTGAATGTGGAGATGAGGATGTTAGATTATACGTTGAAGGAATTAGTGTTAATGACCAATCTTCTTTCTTCTGCTTCAATGGTGATAATATCAAAACGGATGAGGTGGAAACAGATTATGCAATCTCTACCAACCGTTGTTTGTTGATTCGTAAAAACACCGTAACAAGCGGAGAAAATGCAGTAACTAATAATAAAGCTGAAGCTGGTGCTGCATGTGGTGATTTGTCTTCTACTTTTGTTACCCTATGTTCTGAATGGGCAGGATTCCGCATTGGTAGTGGAAATAGTAATGATGAAGAAGTGAAAGAGGCCACTTGTGATGGTTTGGGCTATGTTGGCGGATTTGACTATAATAAGTATTACCGTGAATTTGAAACTTTGGATGACTCTAAGACTTTGGATCAATTTAACTACAAACCGGAGGAAAACTTGTATAAATTGACAATTGATAATGTGGCACAATATTCATGTCTGAACATCCAAGTGCAAATTAATGACCCGGTAAATGGAACAGTGCTCACTGAACAAACAGCTCAAGTACCAATCTTGGTAACTGCTGCTAACACTACTACTGACGCTTTGTTTAGCAATATAATTAATGGTGACTTGGATGCAAGTAAGACACGTTGCTCTACCTGTGATGTGGTTGTGCTGAACGGAGCAACACTCACTAAAGCAGAAGCTGCAACACCTAACGACGTCAACCAAGTGCGTAACGTATATGTTTATCCGGGTGGTCAATTGATTGTCCCTGAAACGGGTAATGACTATAAAGTAAATTCTGTTTCGTTCCGTCGTGTGGAAGATGCTGTTGCTAATGCTCAATTAAGCAGTAACCTCAACATCACAGCTTCTTCTGATAAGCCTGTTTATGTGGATGTGCGCGTGAATGCAGAGAACTGGCATTGGTTCACGCTCCCGTATGACTGCGACATCGAGGATGTGACATGGGTGGATGGAACTCCGGCTAAGTATGGCGTGGACTGGTTCCTCTCTACTTATGATGGTGAAAAGCGTGCGGCTACACAAAGCGGAGGATGCTGGGCTGAGTTCCATGGCACAACTCTTAAAGCGGGCGTGGGATACATTGTGGGTATTGCAGGACATCCGACGAAGTCTAAAGTGAAATACGAACTCCGCTTCCCGATGAGTAAAGAAGTGCTGGCACAAGAGGTTGCAGGAACGGACAAGACTGTTCCGGTATATGCTTGGGGAGTGGACGAAGATATGCGACCCACACACAAGGGATGGAACCTCGTGGGTAATCCTTACTTAAACTACTACCAAAAGGATAAACTCAATACCTTCAACGGACTTCGTCTGGGTGGTGAGTACGTGCTTAATACTTCAACTGGCTACTGGGAAGACTCAGGCGAATGGAATGGAGTAACACAAAATTGCCCATACGTGGTAGTTCCGGTTGATGGCGGATGGAGTGCCTACAACCAAGTGCTGGTGTCAGAAACTGACTTGTTGCCGTTCACGTCTTACTTTGTGCAAGTGGGAAATCCGGAAACTGAAAACAATGGAGAGAAAAAAGATGTGATGTTTGATGGCGATAATCGTGGACGTGCTTCCATTGCTCGACGTGCGCCAAGCAGCGTGAATGAACCGGACGAACCGGTAATTGTCGGTGTGTCTCTCACCAATGCCAAGGGCGAGAGCGACAAGACTTCTCTTGTCATCGATAATAAATACACCGATGACTATGAAATGAATGCCGACTTCTTCAAGTGGTTTGGCGACTACTATCGCTACTACACCAAGCCGGTGCTCTATACCATTGGTGCCGACAAGCAACAACGTGCATTCAATGCCATCAACGAGGAGCAAGCCGCTCAGCCGATAAGCATGGGTACATACACCGCTCAAAATGGGGAATATACCTTCTCACTCGACCGCAGAAGCGACCTCAGCCGTGTGAAGGAAGTGTGGCTGCATGATGCTACGGAAAGTGCATACATCAACTTGATGCAAGAGGACTACTCTTTCTCTACCGGAAAGACCGACGGAAGCGGACGATTCACGCTTGCTGTGACGCTCCATCCTAAGGCGCCTACCGACATCACGGAGGGTAGGGATGGACACAGCTATGTCACATCACACCAACGCATGCTCTATGTGAACAACTTGCCACAACAGGCTCAAGTGTGGGTGTATGATGCTGTGGGCAAACTGCTGGTGAACGAAACGACAACGGCTTACCAAAGGGCTTACCACTTGGGTCAAGCAGGTGTTTATTTCGTGAGAGTGAAAAGCCAACAAAGAACTGAAACA
Organism: Paludibacteraceae bacterium; assembly: GCA_017647145.1. GTDB lineage: Bacteria > Bacteroidota > Bacteroidia > Bacteroidales > Paludibacteraceae > Gallipaludibacter. The sequence continues at coordinate 39,622 of JAGCLD010000016.1, read as the reverse complement.
TTACAAGCTGTGGTAGAATAAGGAGGGAAGAGAATATGAAAAAGATGACGATTATACTTGTAATGTTGACAATGGCTGTAATGGCTATGAACGCTCAAAGCATGGCGGTGGAACCTAAAGCTACGTATGCTCAACCTACTGTTGTACTCACTGAACCACACAGAGCGGCTGAGGCTTTAAGACCGGCTACTCCGGTGGTGTACAGAGCGGAAAGAGTGACCAACTCGTATTCACCACTCAAGGATGTGAACTATTCACCTCAAAAACTGTATGCGCCTTCGCAACAAGAGGGATATGCTTCTTACGGGGGAGGAAATATAGGATTTGCACCATCGAATGTGACGAGTGTTACATCGCGGGTGAATGGCTCCACACAGGGATTTCACTCTACTTCTATCCTGCTGCCGGCAGTGAGAAGGGAAGACAAACAGTTGGCACAAACCACCACGGCGGAACAACCCCTGATGCAACGTGTGTTACCGGGACCGGGAGGATGGCCTGCCGACCCATTCCTACCGGTGGGTAATACACCCTATCTGCTACTCACACTCCTCGCAGCTATCTATACATTCTTCCGAAAATAACAAACAAAAAAATAACACAAAACAAACAAGGATTGCCAACGCAATCCTTGTTTTCTTTTTCCCCCATCTTCCTCCACCTCGCTCCGCACAAACTCTACCACTAGGTTAGGGGCGTAGCGAGACCTTTAGAAGATTGACTAAATGTCAATCTGTGTTGAGCGAGGGGAGCATTGTCCCCCAATGCGACGGAGGGTCTTTAGACTCCCGTTAGGGGAGGGGGTCCGTCACCAGCTCACTAGTCCCACTAGCCTCACTAGCCTCACTAGCCTCACTAGCCTCACTAGCCCCCAACTCCTCATAGCCTCACTACTCTTACAGCTCATGCAATGAGCGTCCTAAAACCCATCTAATTGCAACAAAAAGGCTTTAGCGGTAAACAAAATGAAAAGTTTTGTGCTTTTTATTGCTGATTAACAAAAAAAATGTTTAGTTTTGCATATCTAACTACAAACAACCCCAACAAGGCTTATCATCCTATGGTCTTGTGTATAGAAAATGAATGATTATGGATTCAGTGGAAATGAAGGAAAACATGCTTGTTGATAACACAGCAAACGCAGAAATGGAGAACAACGTAATGAATGAAGTGGAAAATGAAGTAACTGCAACGCCTGCAGAAACAGTAGAACCTATCAACAGAGAGGGATTGCTGGAGAAGTTGCGCACGATTGTAGAAGCACAAGACCTTGGACAGAAAGTGGTGGTGGATAATATTCGTCTGAATTTCTACAAATTGCTGAATGCTGAAGTGGAGGAAGCGCGTCGTAAGGCTGCCGAACAAGAACTGGAATATGTGGCACAACCCGATGAAATGGAAGTGGAATTCAAACAACTCCTACTTACCTTCAAAGAACTGCGTGCAGCAAAAACAGCGGCTGTCTTAAAAGAAATGGAACAAAACCTATTGCGCAAACAAAACATATTGGAACAACTCAAGGCGCTGATAGAAGAAGGGGCGGATGCGGCTAATAAGTTCCCTCAGTTCAGAGCATTACAACAGGAATGGAAAGAAATTGGCAAGATTCCTGAAACCAATGCCAAGGAAATCAACAAAACATTTGCTACCTATAGAGAACAATTCTATGACCTCGTGGAAATCAGCAATGAGTTGCGCGAGTATGATTTTAAGAAAAACCTCGAAGCGAAAACCTTGTTGTGTGAAGCAGCTGAACAACTCACCACACGCGAGGATATTGTAGAAGCATGCAGAGAACTCCAACTCCTGCATGAGCAATGGCAAGAAATCGGACCGGTGGCGAGAGAAATGAAGGATGTGATATGGAACCGCTTCAAAGAAGCCACAGCCATAGTCAATAAAAAACACCAAGCATACTTCGACCAAATTCACCAAAAGGAAGAAGAAAACCTACAGGTGAAAACCATTATTTGTGAGCGAATTGAAAATATAGATATTACCGCCTTGACCACCTTTAAGCAATGGGAAGAGGCCTCACAACTCATCACCACATGGCAAGAAGAATGGAGAAAAACGGGATTTGCACCCAAAAAACACAATCAATCTATCTACGAACGCTACAGAAAAGCCTGTGACTTGTTCTTCGAACAAAAAGCCAATTTCTACAAACAGGTGAAGAGTGAATTGACCAAAAACCTCGAACGCAAACGCTCACTCTGTGGAGAAGCAGAAGCGCTCAAGGATAGCACAGACTGGAAATCCACCGGAGATAAGCTGGTGGCATTGCAGAAACAATGGAAAGAAGTGGGAGCAGTGCCACATAAATATTCTGATGAATTGTGGAAACGTTTTACAGCAGCATGTGACTATTTCTTCGCACAAAAGAAACAAAACTTTGCAGAACAACGCAAGGACGAACAAGCTAATCTGCAAAAGAAGAGAGAAATAGTAGCGCAAATCGAAGCGCTCAACACGGAAGAGAAAAACGCACAAGAAACATTGCGCAAACTCATCAGTGACTACAACGCAGTGGGATTCGTGCCTCTCAAAGATAAAAACAAACTGCAAGAACAATTCAAGAAAGCAGTGGATGAGAAGTTTGACAAACTGAATGTGGATGCTACACACAGACGTCTGGACTCATTTAAAATCAACCTGGCCGACATGGAGAGCAAAGGGGAAGGAAAACTCGTTGAAGAACGCAAACGACTGCTTCGCCAATATGATAAACTGAAAAACGATATTGCTATCAGCGAAAACAATATTTGTTTCTTCTCGGCTAAAAGCAAAAAAGCAGAAAAACTGCTCACAGACATGGAACGAAAGATCACTTCTCTGAAAGAAGAATTGAAACTGATTGAAACCAAAATCAATTTGATTGACGAGAAGTTTGAGTAACAAATATAGCCTTTTCAAGGAATAAAATAAATATTTTCAAAAATATGCCCAAAATGTATTGCTAATTCAAAGAAATGTATTAAATTTAGGGCGTGAAAAGAAATAACAATAGTATTAACCTTTTAATATTATAAGAACCATGATGAAGACCATCACATTTAACGAGTTACGCAAAGTAAAAGACAGCCTGCCTTCAGGTAGTATGGACGCAATTGCACAAGAATTGGGTATTGATGCAGAGGAAGTACGTAGCTACTTTGGAGGTAAAAAAGCTAATGGTGCAGGATTTCACATCGAACCGGGACCTGACGGAGGTTTGGTGATGTTGGATGACACAAAAATTTTAGAAGTGGCTCTTCGTATTGCGTGGGAAAACAATAAATAAAAATAGTAAGACTAATAGCCAACAAGGACTGCCGAGAAGGTAGTCCTTGTTTTTTAATATTGCAGTCTGCTAAAAAAAACGAAAACACACCAAAAATCACATCCGAAAAACTCCCACCGGCACAAAGTGCCTCCTTCAACGCATGTAATGAACGTCCTCCGACATCAAGCAGGATAAAGTGTTGTAGAAATAGATATTTTGTCCTAACTTTGCCATACGATTTAAAGACAACAGATTGTCATAAGGTAAGAAACTATTAAACATGCGTAAATCATTCATTATTACTACACTTGCAATCCTTGCAACACTCATTATAGGATGTCAGCCATCCATCAATCCTTCTTTCTCTTATACACCGGAAGAACCACGTGCAGGACAAAGCATCAGTTTTGTTAATCTGACCAATGAAGGTGAATATTGGGGATGGGACTTTGGTGACGGTACGTATTCCAGTTATAAAAATCCATCAAAGGTGTATAAAAAACCGGGTAGATACACCGTGACGCTGTGTGTGGACTCCAACAAGCACTATGTGACCAGTCAGGACATCACTGTCTATGACACCTTACCTTATATCCATATTGAGACCGACTCAGTGGTGTATTATGAAGACTTCACAGTGCGAGCACTTATCTATAATCCTTACAATAAAAAAGTGACTTGTGATTGGGGATTTTCCTCACACGCTGTCTCAGAGAAGATTGTGGATGGACACAGCGCAGAGACACAACTGAGTTTGCACTACAACCACTTCAATACTACCGAAACTATCACGCTGGATGTGATGATTGGGGATTCGGCTTATCATGTGGAACGCACGGTGTATGTGCATGATGCTAAAGGGCGTGCGCTGTATATGACCGACCAAGATGGTGCCTTGTGGAGACAACGTCTGTATGAAAACGGAATTGAAACTCCTGTTAAACTTTCAGAAAGTGCGCAAAAACTCTTCCCTGTGGGTGTAAATGGTGATATACTCTACCTGGTGACATCAGACATACAAGAAGACCCAACTCAAGTGGCAGAAGATGTGGTGGGAACATGCCAACTGCTGGGATATGACCTTACTACGCAACAACAGTATACCTTGCTCACCATACAACAACATCCGCGACTCCACATCAGTAGAGCATCACTACATGGCGGAAGTATCTACTGGAGCAACTATGACGACTATTTGTTTCAACTGCCGATAAGCACGACGAATGCAAACTTTGTGTGGGATAGTGCTAATCCGGCCAACTCTTCCTTCTTCTTAGCGGGAGTGGACTACCTGGGCTATTATGACAAAGGACTTGCAAAAGGACAGGCTACGGGTGGTATAGCACTCTATGCTGATACCTATTTCTGGGCAAAATACGGCAGTGGAACCGGACTCTATCGCTTTACGCAAGATGACATTCTTCCTGCTCCGGCAACAGCAAACACCCCGGTGCCTGAAAGCGGACGGATATTAGACCAGGTCGCTATTAAGCATTTCCGTATGGATGCTATTCAACGTAAAATCTATTATCTCACTCCGGCCGGAAACGCTAATGAATTGTGGGTGTGCAATATGGATGGAAGAAATGCAAGCAAGATAGCGGATAATTGCGCGGAGGCTATGTGGGTTGATAACGCTACTAATCGTCTGTATTATGTTGATGCGGAAGGAATAAAGGCGATTCGTCTGTTCACAACTCAAAGCAATATTCTTATTGAAGAAGCAACGAAAATGGCTGACATTCAAGCTACAGGATTGGTGCTTGACAATCAGAAACGTTAGACTGAACTCCTGACATGCCTCTTCATCAACACATCACTCCCAACGAAGCAACGCATATTTGGATTTGGGAAACCACAGAAAGCAATGATGCGCTACTGGAGCAAGTGCGCAACTTAGGCTGGAGGCTTGAATTGACTGACATTGCAAGCGAACAGCGACGTCGAGAAATCATTGTTACACATCTGTTGATGTCCTTGGCGGGTATTTTGAAGATATATCATGAGGCAGACGGATGTCCTTATTGCAATGAATATGCGTCCATCAGCCTGTCGCATTCAAAACAATGGGTGGTGCTTGCTACGCATCAATCCTTGCCAATAGGCGTTGATATTGAATGTACCACAGATAGGGTGCTCAGAGTGGCTTCACGATTTATGAGTGAGCATGAACTCAATTACTTGCCGGAAGATGATTTGACTACCATGTTGATTGCTTGGTGTGCAAAAGAAGCGGCATATAAAATCATGGGTCATACGGCTACTGACTTTCGTGCTTCCTTGTGCATACATCCATTTTCTGCTGGGGAAAAAGGTGTGGTGAGAGTGGAGCATGTTCCTACAACCCAAAAACTTACTTTGTACTATCAATCGCATTTGTTACACTACATGCTGGTCTATGGAATCAAAGAGGGATAAACTGTATTCGTATATTCTGCAACAGAAAAACCTTCGGAAGAAGATGATAGCTGTCTTGCTTGATCCGGATAAATATACCGGTTCGGAGCAAGTACCTTACAGGGAAATCGGCAAGGCACAACCTGATTTTATCTTTGTGGGAGGAAGTGGAATCAATCATTCTATTGAAGATTTTGTGTTGGCGCTCAAGCAGCATGTAGATATTCCGGTTGTTCTCTTTCCTGGAGATGTACAGCAATTTACGCCTCATGCTGATGGGCTACTGCTTCTGTCGCTAATTTCGGGACGAAACCCCGACTTACTCATCGGACAACACGTCAAAGCGGCATGTGCTATTGCAACATCGGGTGTGGAAGTGTTGCCCACAGGGTATATTCTGGTGGATGGGGGTAAGCAATCTTCTGTGGAACGTGTCAGTCAAACACAACCGCTTTCGGAGGATAACCCACACGCAATACTTTCTACTGCATTGGCAGGGCAACTCTTAGGTATGAAGTTGGTCTATCTGGAAGCAGGGAGTGGAGCGGCGCATGCCATATCGGCTGCTACTGTTCAAACTGTATCTGAAGGTCTTTCCATTCCTCTTATCGTAGGGGGAGGTATTCGCTCTATACAACAAATCGATGCCGCCTTGCAAGCAGGAGCCAATCTTGTTGTAATAGGTAATCATTTTGAGGCACATCCGGAAGATATACTCCCTTTTACAGCCTATATTCATCAGTGGAAGCCTTGATGCTGCATCATTCATGATGATAAGGCTCGCCCTTAAGGATGGTCAAGGCACGATAAAGTTGTTCAAGGAATATCACCCTTACCATTTGATGTGAGAAGGTCATCTTGGATAACGAAACCTTGGCATTGCTTCGCTGATAAACGGCTTCGGAAAAACCATAAGGACCGCCTATCAAGAAACATAAGCGCTTGCAAGAAGTTAACATCCGGTCTTGAATATACTGAGCAAATTCTACAGAGCGAAACTCTTTGCCACGCTCATCTAATAACACCAAATAGTCAGATGGCTGTAACATTTTTAAGATGAGTTCTCCCTCTCGCTCTTTCTGTTCTGTTTCTGCCATATTCTTGGTGTTTTTTAGGTCGGGTACCATCTGGACTTCAAACGGAACATAAAAACCTATTCGCTTTGCATAATCAGCTGCTAGTGCTTGTAGGTGTGTATCTACAGTTTTGCCTACCACAATAAAAACAATCTTCATACGGTGTTATTTTATTCAGTTTATTTGGGAATACCAAACAAGTCCCAAAAGTATAAAAACCATTCGAAAACGCCAAACTTGTGTCTGCGTGCAAATAGTGATGCTTGCATTTGTGGAAGGATAATCTGAACTTGCAGGTAGAGAGTGATAGTGGTGATTTGTACATATTGGGAAAGTTTATTAAGTTTGCGAAAAAAAACAGAGAAAGTTATGTATTTGTTTTATGTGCCTGAGATAGATCGTTGTTGGGAACTGGATGAAGAGGAATCTCAACATTGTGTACGAGTGCTGAGACTTACGGCCGGTGATGATATTCTGCTTACGGATGGTAAGGGAAATACATATCAGGCTCGCATTACCAATCCACACCCGAAACATTGTGCTTTTGAAGTGCTGTCTTCGGAACAACAAGTGAATAAGCGCCCTTATCGACTGCATGTGGCTATTGCTCCAACAAAAAACATGGATAGACTGGAGTGGATGGTGGAGAAATGTACGGAAATTGGTGTGGATGAAATAACACCACTCTTATGCAGATTCTCGGAGAGAAAAGTGGTGAAGACGGAACGACTGCACAAAATAATGGTGTCGGCTGCAAAGCAATCGCTCAAAGCATACATGCCTAAATTGAATGACATGTGCTCATTTGAGGAGTTTGTAGAGAATACATCGTGTGAACAACGCTTTATTGCGCATTGTTATAAGGATGAAAAACGCCTCTTGCAACAGGAACTGCGTCTGGCTACGGATGTGGTGGTGTTGATAGGACCGGAGGGTGACTTTAGTGAAGAAGAGGTGAAAAAGGCAATGACTCTGGGCTATGTGCCGGTGTCCTTGGGCGAAAGTCGCTTGCGCACGGAGACAGCAGGAGTGGTGGCATGTCACACAGTGGCATTGATTAATCAAGTATAAGAAAAATATAGTAACATCAAATAATTAAGATTATGACAGAAGATTTGCTTACCTATGATGACGATCGCGCAGTAGAATTTATCTATGATTTCTTGGATAAAAATGATCGTGAACAACTTTCAAAAGATGATATTCAATATGTGTTGGATGTTATTTATGAATACTACGAAAGTGAAGGTTTAATAGACGAAGATACTGCCGAAGAAGCAAACATTGATGAAGAAAAGATGTTTGAGTTTATTGCGAAAGCAGCTCGCAAGGATGGTGTAAACTTGAACGATGAGTTGATTGCTCAAATCCTTGAAGGTGAGTTCCAATATGGCGTTTCTATCGGTGTATATACACCGGAAGAATAGTACTTTCCCTCTAAATTGTTTTTTTTGAGAGCCTATGTGCTTGTCCTCTTGTTTGCCTCTGCGATTTCGTTATTGGTGCGCTGATGTGTGCCTGTATCCTTTCTTGCGATATATTGTGCGATACAGAAAGAAGGTGGTGAGGAAGAATCTTCGGAATGCCTATCCGGAGGCTGATGAGGCATGGCTTAAATCAACCGAAAAGAACTTCTATCATTTCTTTGCCGACTTGTTGGTGGAAATTCCTTATTTCCGCTGTATGTCTGAACAGGAAACCTTCGAGCGCATAGAGGTTGTAAACTGGGAAGAAGTCGACCGAATGGCTCAGCAATACGGAGGGTGTATGCTGATGACAAGCCATTATGGAAATTGGGAGTGGCTCACCATTCTTGGTAATCATAGTGTGTTGCCAAATAAGCGTTTCTTTAATGTGTATCGACGTCTTTCTAATGCGTATTTTGACAAATTGATGGCTACCATCCGTTCTGCGCATGGTTCAATCAATGTGGAGAAGCAAATGTTGTTGCGCCACATGGTGGTGGCACGTAAAGAGGGTGCCCCTGTGTTCTATGGAATGGTAGCAGATCAGTCACCTTCACGCCAAAATATACATTACTGGACAGAGTTCTTAAATCAACCAACTGCAGTATTGACCGGTACTGAAGTGCTGGCAAAGAAGTTTGGTTATCCGGTGTTTTATATGGACAACCAATTTGTGAAGCGAGGCTATTACCGCTGTGAATTGATCTTGCTGAGTGAACATCCGCAACAAGAGAAAATGCATGCTATCACCGAAGCCTATGCGCGACGTTTGGAGAATACCATCAATCGGGCACCGGCTTTCTGGCTGTGGAGTCATAACCGCTGGAAACATAAACCTTAATGATAATCTGCTTATGAAAATGAAAGTAGCTGTTGTTATATTGAATTGGAACGGAGAGAAATTTCTCTCTGACTTCTTGCCTTCTGTTGTGGCTTGCTCGCAAGGAGAAGGAGTGAGAATTGTGGTGGCAGATAATGGCTCGACGGATGGTTCACAAGGGCTTGTGAAGTCTTTCCCTACTGTGGATTGGTTGCCGTTGGAGCAGAATTATGGTTTTGCAGAAGGGTATAACCGGGCATTGTCGGCTGTGGATGCTGAGTTGTTTGTGCTGCTTAACAGTGATGTGGAGGTCACCCCAGGATGGTTGGATGGATTAGTGCAGTATATGGATGAACATCCTCAAGTGGCAGCGTGTCAGCCCAAAATAAGAAGCTATCATCGTCGTGCCTATTTCGAGCATGCCGGTGCATGTGGGGGGATGATGGATGAATGGGGTTATCCTTATTGCTACGGCAGAATGTTTGACGCGGTGGAGGAAGATAAAGGTCAATATGAACTCCCCACACGCATCTTTTGGGCAACGGGTGCTTGCTTGTGTATAAGAAGTTCTTCTTATCAGGAGGTGGGTGGACTGGATAAAGACTTTTTTGCCCACATGGAGGAAATTGATTTGTGCTGGCGATTGGCTTCTCGTGGTTGGGAAGTGGCTTATGTGCCGCAAAGTGTGGTCTATCATGTCGGAGGCGGAAGCCTGCCTAAGGAAAACCCACGCAAAGATTACCTCAATTTTCGCAACAACCTGTTGATGCTCTATAAAAATCTTCCCAAGAACCGATTATGGAAGGTGATGATGGTGCGTTTTTTGCTGGATTATATGGCGGCCTTAATGTTCTTGCTGAAAGGAAAATGGGGCTCATTTCGTGCTGTTTTGAAGGCGCGTTGTGATTATCAACGCATGAAACGTATGCCGGAATTTGTGCAAAAACGAAGTGAGAATATGGAAAAAATGTGTGTGACACAACCTTTTGGTATCGTCAAACGTTGTATTGTGTGGGATTATCACGTCAGACACAAAAGAACCTAAATAATTCTTGTAATGAAACTTCCTAAAACGAATGCGGCGCGCTTGCTCGATGCGGCCAAAGTGCCTTACGAGTTGATAGCCTATCATGTGGAGGAACATGACTTAGGTGCATTGCATGTGGCACAACAATTAGGTGAACCCATTGAACAAGTCTTTAAGACGATTGTCTTGAGAGGTGATAAGACGGGAGTCTTGGTAGTGGTGTTGCCGGGAGATAAAGAGGTGGACCTGAAAAAGATTGCAAAGGTGAGTGGAAATAAAAGTTGTGCGCCATTACAACAGAAAGAATTGCTCCCCACGACAGGGTACATTAGAGGTGGATGTTCGCCTGTCGGAATGAAAAAACTCTATCCTACTTATTTCCACAACTCCTGCGTGGATTTTCCCTATATATACGTCAGCGCAGGGGTGAGGGGCATGCAGGCAAAGGTGGAGGCTAATGCCTTAATCGCTCTCACAAAAGCACAACTGGCAGATGTTATCGCAGATTAGTGACGTAGGGTTGCCTGTGTAACGTTTTTTTAGTATCTTTGCACTCCATTTACAAATGAAATTACATTATTAATTATTAACACAATAACAAAAACGACTATGGTTTATTCACACGAAGTAGAACACATGTGTGTCGTAAAAAAAGGTCCTAATCACGGTCCGGCTCCTATACCTGAAGAAGGTAAATGGGTAAAAGCAAAAGATATCAAGGATATTTCTGGTTTAACTCACGGTATTGGTTGGTGTGCGCCTCAACAAGGTGCTTGCAAACTCACTTTGAACGTTAAAGAAGGTATCATACAAGAAGCATTGGTTGAAACTATTGGATGCTCAGGAATGACTCACTCTGCTGCTATGGCATCTGAAATCCTTCCGGGTAAAACACTTTTGGAAGCTTTGAACACTGACTTGGTGTGCGACGCTATCAACACTGCAATGCGCGAACTCTTCTTGCAAATTGTATACGGACGTACTCAATCTGCTTTCTCTGAAGGTGGTTTGATGATTGGTGCTGGATTGGAAGACTTGGGTAAAGGTCTTCGTAGCCAAGTAGGTACTCTTTATGGTACATTGGCAAAAGGTCCTCGCTATCTCGAAATGGCTGAAGGTTACATCAAACGCGTTGCTTTGGACAAAAACGACGAAGTGTGCGGATATGAATTTGTTCACCTTGGAAAATTCATGGATGAAATCAAGAAAGGTACAGACGCTAACGAAGCTTTGAAAAAAGTAACGGGTACTTACGGACGCTTCACTGAAGAACAAGGTGCTGTTAAACACATTGATCCACGTCACGAATAATAATAGGAGGAATGAATTATGATTAGAGAAGTTAAATTTGAAAGTCAAGACCGTCGTATGAAGCAGATTTTGGCTGCTTTGAATGAAAACGGTATCAAAGATATTGAAGAAGCTAATGCTATTTGTGACCAATATGGATTAGACCCTTATTTGGCATGTGAAGAAACACAACCAATCTGCTTTGAAAATGCAAAGTGGGCATACGTGGTGGGTTGTGCTATCGCAATCAAGAAAGGTGTGAAAACTGCTGCTGAAGCTGCTGAAGCTATCGGTATCGGATTGCAAGCATTCTGTATCCCGGGTTCTGTGGCTGATGACCGTAAAGTAGGTCTTGGACACGGTAACTTGGCTGCTATGTTGCTCCGTGAAGAAACAAAATGTTTTGCTTTCTTGGCTGGACACGAATCTTTCGCTGCTGCTGAAGGTGCTATCAAGATTGCTGCTAAAGCTGACAAAGTGCGCAAAGAACCTTTACGCGTTATCTTGAACGGTTTGGGTAAAGATGCAGCACAAATCATCAGCCGTATCAATGGCTTTACTTATGTGCAAACTGAATTTGACTACTATAGCGGTGAACTTAAAGAAGTACGTCGCATTGCTTATAGCGATGGACCTCGTGCTAAAGTAAATTGCTATGGTGCTGATGATGTACGTGAAGGCGTGGCTATCATGTGGAAAGAAGGTGTAGATGTGTCTATCACTGGTAACTCTACTAACCCAACTCGCTTCCAACACCCGGTTGCTGGTACTTATAAGAAAGAACGTGTACTCGCTGGCAAACCTTACTTCTCAGTTGCATCTGGTGGTGGTACTGGCCGTACTCTTCACCCAGACAACATGGCTGCTGGTCCTGCTTCTTATGGTATGACCGACACTATGGGTCGTATGCACTCTGACGCTCAGTTCGCAGGCTCTTCTTCTGTTCCTGCTCACGTTGAGATGATGGGCTTCCTCGGTATCGGTAACAACCCTATGGTTGGTTGCACAGTTGCTTGTGCTGTTGACGTAGCTCAAGCTTTGAATAAGTAGTCTAAACTAATTCTCAATATTAAATCCCTGTAATCACATGGTTGCAGGGATTTTTTATTTATCTTTGCTCTGTCATCTATACCCCTAAGATTCTTACCAATGCGAAATTTAAGGATTATTTTAGCAAACATCGCTTTATCTATCATATGCGGTATTCTCTTGTCAGCATGCCAAGATACATATGACCTGGACGATAATGTTACTCTTCACTATAGCATTGATGTGGACGCTACATCCAGAGGAAAGGTGATTCCCAACTTGGTTTCAAATCTAAATGTTTGGAATATGTCCAGCACATTCAAGAGTCCATCTCCGAACGAAGAAAACAACATTTTTGATTTCGTTGAATACATTCAGTTGATGACTGCCACTGGTGGATCACCCGAAAGGGATCTTTTCTTAAATCCGGAGGATAAATCTACTTACGAGGACTACAAATTTGATAATCTTATTGAAAATTGCAGGGGTATTTTATCTCTCGGTTGCAAACCGCATATCAAATTGGGCAATGTGCCTTCAAAGTTTACAAAGGAGTATAAAACCGCGGCTTTTGGTGTAAATGTTTGCGCACCAGAGGACTATGAAGCCTACTATCGTTACATCAAAGCGATAGTTCAAGCCCTGGCTGATACTTTTGGTAAGGAAGAAGTGAAGAAATGGCGCTGGGGAGTATTCACGGAATATGAGAATTCCGACTGGTTTATTGGGATAGATGGAACTCCTGAAAGCGCAGCCGATGAATTTTGCAAATTGTATGACTGGACTGTACAAGCTGTAATCGATGTACTCGGTGAAGATATTTATATTGGAGCACACTCGATGACTGTAACTGAAGGATTATGGGACGAAGAGATTTTTATCCGCCACCTTGCTACAGGAAAGAATCATTGTACTGGGAAAGTCGGCACACGAATAAGTTATTTGTCAACCTCTTTCTATGATGTGGAACCAGGAATCCCAACATCAGGCAAACAACTTGCTGAATGCATCAATTTCCTAAAGACTACTGCTGAGAAATATGGACTTACTAACTTGAACTATGGAGTGGACGAGGGAAGAATGCTCTATGGCGAACCGGGAGCAACATCTCGCGACCTATTTTCACGTACGGTCGGACATACATATATGGCGGCATATGACGCAAGATTGTATGCACATCTACTGAATGCAGGTGGGTCATACTTGTCTTCATGGGATTATCTCTCAGAAAGTCTTTTTGAAGGAAATCCCAGTATCTCATACCATGTAGCCAAGGGTGTTCATGCGATGACAGGTATGAACAGAATACAAACTGATGTCAAAGCCAGCCACTCCCTCTTGAAAACCGAGGTGAGTGCTGTTGCAGGTGTTGATGTGCAAAGTGGCAAGATAAGCATCATGATATACAATTTTGGGAATTCGCTGACTTATGCATCAAAAGCTAAAGTAAACCTTTCTATAAAAACAGAGTCACTAAAAGAAGACTACAATATAAGTACATATAAAGTTGACAATAATTGCAATTGGTTTGACGAATGGGTGGATGACCGCCGTAATTTAGGAATAGAGAATACCATGTTTAAGCAGTCACCCGACGATGCTTGCGGCATTCTCCACACCCTCAACAATGAATGGGCAAAAGAACAATACAAGTCATTGATTTCAAAATACAAGATATGTAGTGAACTAACACCTGAGACGAGTACAATACAATCTTGCGCTCCGGGAACTCTCACCTTTGATCTTACCCTCCCTCCCAATACTGTTTGGTTTATTCATATAGAGTAAGAAAGATATAGAAATCCAATCGAAAAGTATGAAGAAGCAGAGTTGTTCTCTTATAATATAAAGTAGCCAAATAGTGACAAAAAAAGTCTTGTGCAATGAAAGAACTCCGTGTGATAAAAATAATCGTAGCAATTTTAATTGTTACTTTAAGTAGCGGTTTATGTATTTCGTGTGATGACACAAATCAAAATGAAGATATTGACCAACCTTACGAAATACCGGAATATGATTTTTCCCCAAAAGAAAATATAGTTGATGATAGACAATATTATTCCGGTATTGACGAGGTTCAATTCCCGAATCAGTTGTGGGATACTCCTGCTTTTGAAAGAGCGACTCAATACGACAGACAGGACCAAGGAGTGGAAGCCTATTTTCTGCAAAGCGTACCTTATAACGATGCACCAACTCATGTTTTTGCATATGTGGGTATTCCGTCCATTGCTACAAAGTACAATCCTGTTCCTGGTGTTGTGCTGATCCATGGTGGTGGCGGCACTGCTTTTTATGACTGGGTTAAAATGTGGAACGATTGGGGCTATGCAGCTATCGCAATTGACACGGAGGGTAGAATCCCCTCTGAAAGCGCAAACTTAAATTCTGCTTCTGATCTTGCTTTTGAAAGCATAATGCATCATGGCCCCAGCAATACAAACTATGGAGATTATGCTAAGCCGGCAAATGAACAATTCATTTATCACGCTATAGCTGGAACTATTGTAGCAAACTCATTTTTGTCGTCCTTTGAGCAAGTTGATAGCAGGAAAATAGGGCTTACGGGCATTTCTTGGGGTGGCGTGATTGCAACGAATGCAGTTGCATATGACGACCGTTTTGCCTTTGCTGCCCCTGTGTACGGGGCAGTTGCTATGGCTGGTACATCAGGAATTTTCGGTACGCTCTATGACACTTATCCAAGGTGCTCTTTTTTGTGGGACAATGTTGAAATGCTGAGAAATTGTCGTACGCCCATACTCTTTATTAACTGGAAGGGAGACCCGTATTTTGCCGTTGACGCTACTGAAATATGTGCAAATACTGCTCTGAATGCAGGTATGATATTGATTCCTGAACTGCAACATGGTCATTTGCAAGGAGCGAATATTCAAGAAATATTTATTTTTGCAAACAACGCCACTGCTGCCCGCTATGCTTCCTGCCAAGGCGAAAATTAAGCATTATTGCAGCAAACATTAGTAGGCTATTAGTAGGTTATTAGTAGGTTATTCAGATACAATTAAGTTATAAACAACATAAACTCAGCGTTGTAGCCAATGCTTTTGCCGGTTCTGCTCTTGGCGCTCATAGAAAATACAAAATTATTCCGTAACTTTGCCTGCACGAACCAGAGCAAACGCCACTTGTAATCGCTTGCCTATAAATCGGATGAAAAGAGAATTGTGTTTGCCGCTTCTCAAGTCTTTAGATGGTTATGTCTGTAGCAGGTGCATCACTGTCAAAGGATAGGAATTTTACGAACTACATACCAATGCTTCGTGTAATCACATCTATCTGTGATTCATGAGTGAAATTAAGACAGAGATTATGAAAGAATATATTAGATTCGCATTGTTTACATTCTTTTCGGTTAGCGCTGGGCTGATTGAAATGGGAGTGTTCGCACTCTTAAATGAACTGACCGCGTGGCCTTATTGGCCATGTTACTTGTTGGCACTTCTGTGCTCTATTCTATGGAACTTCACGCTCAATCGTAAGTTTACGTTCCGTTCTGCCGCTAATGTGCCTATTGCTATGCTCAAAGTCCTGGGATTCTATGCAGTATTCACGCCGGCTACAACATTGCTGGGAGACTATTTGGCTGATACACTCATGTGGAATGGCTATCTGGTGACAGCTATAAACATGTTGCTCAATTTTGTGACGGAGTACTTCTACCAACGACATGTTGTCTTCGGAGCCTCTATTGACCAAACAGCAAAATCCTAATCTGCATCAACTGCCTTCTATTCTGCTAACCATGTGGGCTTATTATGCCTAAAAGTTGCAGATGTGACTACTATTTTATACCTTTGCAACGACGGAAAAATTCCGTCCTATGTATGTTTCATCTAAATCAGTATTCTTGGACCCTGATTCATTTAGTCCCATTCTTATGGGAATCATTTCGTCAGACCCCCTTTCTGTGTCTGCTTACATTTCACTTGCTTTGGGCATATTGTTGCTCGCATGCTCAGCCTTTGTCTCTGCTTCTGAAGTGGCCTATTTCTCCTTAGAACCGCAAGATATTGATGAGATAAAGGAAAAAGAAACGAAAGCATCTCAAAATGTATTGAAACTTTTGGAAACTCCGCAAAGGCTATTGGCAACCATCTTGATTGCTAATAACTTTGTGAATGTGGCAATCATTATCTTAATTACCTATTTCTCTACCAAGTTATTCGACTTCTCACAAAACCCCATAATGGGATTTGTGGTACAGTCTGTCATCATCACATTCTTGTTGTTGCTGTTTGGTGAAATCCTGCCTAAGATTTTTGCTACACAGAATGCTCGCAAAATGGCACTGCGCGCAGCAGGAACTTTCTTGGGATTGCAACGCGTGCTTTCTCCATTTGTCTATGTATTGGTCAAATCCTCTGCTATTATGCCCACGGAACGTGTAAAACAACGCAACAACATATCGATGGACGAACTATCTCAGGCTTTAGAACTGACAACAGATACGGAAGAAGAAGAGAAAGATATGCTGGAGGGTATTATCAAATTTGGTAATATACAAGTGGTCGATATTATGCGTCCCCGGGTGGATGTAGTGGATGTCGATGTCAAGTCTTCTTATAAAGATCTCATGCGTATTATCATCGAATCGGGCTATTCTCGAATCCCGGTCTATGCTGGTAATCATGATAATATTAAGGGTGTCATCTACAGCAAAGACTTATTGCCACATCTTGACAAACCGGCTAATTTCAGATGGCAGAGTCTTGTCAGACAAGCCTATTTTGTTCCTGAGTCAAAAAAGATTGACGACCTCTTACGTGAATTCCAGGAAAATAAAGTCCATTTGGCGGTTGTGGTGGATGAATATGGAGGCACATCTGGAATCGTCACCATGGAAGACATCTTGGAAGAAATTGTAGGGGATATTAGTGATGAGTATGATGACGAAGAAAAACTCTATGTGAAAATTGATGACAATCATTATATCTTTGAGGCTAAGATGCTCCTGAATGACTTCTATAAAGTAATTGATGTGGAGGAAAGTGAATTTGATGAAATAACAGAGGAAGTCGAAACCCTGGCAGGACTGGTGTTGGAACTCAAAGGGGAAATACCGGCTAAATCGGATGTCGTTAGTTATGGACCTTATTCGTTTGAAGTATTGGAAGTGGATGATAGAAGAATATTAAAACTCAAACTTACTATTAGTGAAAAAACAAATGATGATGAAGAATAGCAAGGGAAAAATATTTGTGACTGTCACCCTGCTACTTATGATGCTCACAGGGGTAGGATGTGGCAAAAAATACATACCTAAACCCTATGGCTACATGCGCATTGAATTGCCCGATACATGCTATCACTCTTTGAATGTGGACACATTGCCCTATAGCTTTGACAAATCATGCCATGCTACAGCTCTTCCTGCAAAGGCTGACCCGGGCGAAAATAATTGGATTAACCTCACTTATCCCACACTCAATGCGACAATTCACTGTAGTTATAAGCCGCTTAAAAATAATTTGAGAGAACTCAGCGAAGAGGCAAGACAATTTGTCTATAATCATGCAATCAAGGCGGAGGCTATACCGGAAAAAGCATATGAAAATCCGTCGCAGGACGTTTATGGGTTGTATTATGAACTACAAGGTAATACGGCTTCGTCCCTGCAATTTGTATTGACCGATAGCACACACCATTTCTTCCGAGCGGCATTGTACTTTAATTCACGTCCTAATCAGGACTCTATCGCGCCTGTCTTTGACTATATACAAGAAGATATCATGCGCATGATAGAAACCTTCCAGTGGAAATAACACACGCCCTTTGCACGATTTTAGCCTGACGTGGCGTTAAGATGAGTATATAAAAAAAGTTCCAACTCAAGGGTTGGAACTTTCTTTTTCTGGAAAGAGTGGGGGATTATCGTTCAAATACTTCTTGAATGACGTGTGGAAAATGTGCATACTCCAACTCATGTACCTTGGCAGCTATGTCGTCAGCATTGTCATGGGGCAATACAGGACATTTGGCTTGGAAAATAATGTCTCCTGCGTCATACTGCTCGTTCACATAGTGGATGGTGATTCCGCTTTCTGTCTCTCCTGCATTTTTCACGGCTTCATGCACATGATGACCATACATGCCCTTGCCTCCATACCGTGGCAATAATGCTGGATGAATATTGATAATCTTATTGGGATATGCTTCTAAAAGAGGTGCAGATACTTTTAAAAGAAAACCTGCCAGTACAATTCCGTCAATGTTATGTTCTCGTAAAAAAGATACTAATTCTTCTCCTTCATCAAAGCTTGACTTGGGAAAATAATGTCCAGGAACACCTAATTTGCGTGCTCGTTCCAGTACATATGCGTCTGCTTTATTGGTTAAAATGAATGGGAAGTGCAAAGTGCTCTTTCCTTCTAGTTCTTCAATGATGTTTTGGGCGTTAGAGCCTGAGCCTGAGGCAAAAATGGCAATGTTTCGTTGCATGGTTAATCGCTGTTTTTGTGCACAAAAAAAACGTCCTTGTGCAGTTTTTACTCAAAAAAATAGGGCAAAGTATGGTCATGTGAAAAAAAATGCTTTACTTTGCAACGCAAAAATAATAACAATTTTTTATTTATTCTAAAGGAAAAAGATTATGTCAGCAATTGAATCAAAAGTAAAAGCTATCATTGTAGAAAAATTAGGTGTAGAAGAAAACGAAGTGACTATGGAAGCCAGCTTCACCAATGACCTTGGTGCTGACTCTTTGGACACCGTTGAATTGATCATGGAATTTGAAAAAGAATTCGGCTTGTCAATTCCTGATGAAGAAGCTGAGAAAATTACAACTGTAGGTGATGCAGTTGCTTATATCGAAGCTAACGCACAATAATTGTTTTAAGACCTATATGGAATTAAAAAGAGTTGTGGTAACTGGGCTTGGAGCCCTTACTCCTATAGGCAATACCGTTCCGGAATACTGGAACGGTTTGCTTGATGGGGTAAGCGGAGGAGCCAAGATTGCCGGTTTTGACGCTTCTAATTTCAAGAGCCAAATAGCTTGCGAAGTCAAAAACTTTGATGTTAATGCTATCTTGGATAGAAAAGAAGCAAGAAAGTATGATAAATTCTGTCAGTATGCGCTCGCAGTGGCTAAAGAAGCTGTGGAGGATGCTGCTTTTGAATTGGATAAAGTTAATCTGGATAGAGTTGGAGTGATTTGGGGTACAGGCATCGGTGGTATTAAAACATTTGAAAGCGAGATGCTTGACTTTGCCAAAGGGGATGGAGTCCCTCACTTCAATCCGTTCTTCATTCCTAAGATAATTGTTGACCTCGCGCCGGGACATATTTCAATGAAATACGGCTTTAGAGGTGTGAACTATAGCACCGTATCGGCTTGTGCTTCTTCTACTCACGCCATCGCTGATGCCTTCAATTACATTCGTTTGGGTAAAGCGGATGTGATTGTTACAGGGGGATCTGAAGCGGCTGTCACACCGGGAGGTGTAGGTGGTTTCACTGCTATGCATGCTCTCTCCACTCGTAATGACTCACCGGAAACGGCTTCAAGACCTTTCAGCAAGAGCCGTGATGGATTCGTTATCGGAGAAGGTGCTGCCTGCTTGGTGCTGGAAGAATACGAACACGCTAAAGCGCGTGGTGCTAAAATCTATGCGGAAATGGTGGGCGCCGGAATGACGGCAGATGCTCATCACATGACTGCGCCTCATCCGGAGGGTGTCGGAGCATTGAATGTGATGAAATTGGCTGTCGAAGATGGCGGACTCAGCGTAGAGGATATTGACTATATCAATGTGCATGGTACATCTACGCCGTTGGGTGACATCGCTGAATGTAAGGCGATTAAGCAACTATTTGGTGAACATGCTTACAAACTGAATATTAGTTCTACTAAGTCTATGACGGGTCACCTCTTGGGTGCTACGGGTGCTGCTGAAGCAGTAGCATGTGTATTGGCGGTTAAGAATGACATCGTTCCACCTACCATCAATTTCACTGAGGGTGATGAAGATCCTGAAATTGATTATAAACTTAACTTCACGTTTGGTAAAGCACAAAAACGTGTTGTCCGCGCTGCTCTCTCTAATACATTCGGATTTGGGGGTCATAATGCAAGTGTGGTCTTTAAGAAAATAACTCAATAATTAGAGTGGGAATCATAACACATATAGCAGGACTCGTCTCGATGCGTCGGGACGAGTCCTACTTGTTTTGGAAAAATGTATTGAAGGTCGCTCCGCGCCAACTAAATCTCTATGAAAAAGCCTTGATTCATGTTTCAAAAATGCCTAAAGTGGGTGAAAATAACGAACGCTTGGAATTTCTCGGAGATGCTGTGATTGATATGGTGGTGGCTGACTTGCTCTATGAAGCCTATCCGATGGATTCGGAGGGTGAACTGACAAAAAAAAGAACAGAATTGGTTAAAAGACGCAACCTGAATGTGGTTGCTCAGAATATCGGACTTACTTCCAGATTGATGTGCGGAGGTGCTATGCAGGGGGAGGATCTCGGTGGTAATGCATTGGAAGCGGTTGTGGGTGCGCTTTATAAGGATAGGGGATATCTGGCTTGCAAGAAGTTTATTAAGCAAACTATCTTCAGTTGCCCGCCCCAAAAGGAAAAACTCACGGAGAGTAAACAAAAACTGGCTGTATGGTGCCAGAAAAATAATAAGGAATTGGAATATAAACTGCTGAAAGACGAACGTCTGCCGGATAATAAGCACCTCTTCTTGGTGGCTGTGGTAGTGGATGGAGTGGAAATTAGCCAAGCGGTGGGAACCAACAAAAAAGACGCGCAAAGAAAAGCTGCTGAACTGGCGCTTAAAAGGCTTAGACGTAAATATCAATCGGCTTAAAAATAAGTATTAATCAGCGGGAAACCGCATAAAATTTTGTGTATGGCAGAATTTCATTTTTCGCGCTTTATTCTGGCGCAAGCAAAAAAGTATGGCGAAAAGACAGCCTTGAGATTTAAGAGTTTGAAAAATGGTGAATGGCAGTCTAAATCATGGAAGTCTTTTGGTGAAGAAATCAAAATGGTGGCAAGAGCCTTGGCCAAATTGGGATTTAAAGAGGAAGATAAATTGGGAGAATTCTCACAAAATGTGCCCGAAATGTTGGTCACTGACTTTGCAATGTATGCTAATAGAGGGGTTCTCGTGCCAATCTATGCTACATCTTCTGTGTCACAAGTGGCATACATCATCAACGACTCTGGCCTTAAAATCCTCTTGGTGGGTGAACAAGTACAGTATGACAAGGCGTGTGAAGCGCAAAAAGATTGCCCGGGATTGGAGTGGATTGTCGCAATTGATCCTTCTATTCGTTTCTCTGAACAATGCAAGGACATGTCAATGTATTTCACTGACTTTATGAACTTAGGCGCTTCTGAAGAATTGGAAGAACTTGTTGAACAACGCCGTCAAGCGGCTAATGAACAAGACCTTGCTGCTATCCTATATACTTCTGGTACTACGGGCGATCCAAAGGGAGTAATGCTCATTCATGAAGGATACAATTGGGCAATGTTCAATCACGAACAGCGTCTCCCATCGCTCTCTGACAAGGATGTCAGCATTGCATTCCTTCCGCTCTCACACGTCTTCGAACGTCTTTGGAGCTACCTCTGTCTCTACACAGGGATTGAGATTGTTATCAACCTTCGTCCGGCTGACATACAGCAAACCGTAAAAGAAATCAAACCTACATGCATGTGTTCTGTACCACGTTTTTGGGAAAAAGTGTACATCGCAGTGAAAGAAAAGCTGGACAGCTATCCTCCACTCATGCTGGGAATCGTTGCGTGGGCGTTGGCAGTAGGAAAAAAGCACAACATCGATTGCCTGCGCCAAAACATCAAACCTTCTGCATGGCTCGCACTCAAATATAAAGTGGCTGACAAACTCATTTTCTCGAAAGTGAAAAGAACCATCGGTATTGAAAATGGTCATCTCTTCCCAACCGCCGGAGCAGCGCTCTCTGACCATATAGCACTCTTCTTCCGTAGCATCGGAATACCCATTACCTATGGATACGGACTTACAGAATCTTATGCCACTGTGTGCTGCTATGACTACACAGGTTATGAAATCGGCTCTATCGGTAGCATTATGCCTAACCTCGAAGTGAGAATCGGCGAAGATAATGAAATACAACTCAAAGGGGCTACAGTAACGAAAGGCTATTACAACAAACCCGAGGCCAATGCTGCTGCATTCACTGAGGATGGATTCTTCCGTACAGGTGATGCTGGCTATCTCAAAGGTCAACATCTCTACCTCACTGAACGCATTAAAGACCTCTTTAAGACAAGCAATGGCAAGTATATAGCTCCTCAACAAATCGAAACACTCCTAACAAGCGATATGTATTTCGAGCAAGTTGCTGTTATTGGCGACCAACGAAATTATGTTACGGCAATTATTGTTCCTAATCTGGTGGCATTGCGCAAGTATGCTCAAGAAAACAACATACCTGCCGACAATGATGATGCGCTTGTGGCGGACGAACGTGTTTATAAATTCTACGAAAGTAGAATCGCTAAACACCAAGCGAATATGGCTAACTTTGAACGTATTAAGAAATTTACCCTTATCAAGAAAGGATTCACCATCGAGGCAGGCGAACTTACAAATACACTCAAACTGCGTCGTGCAATAATTTACCAAAAATATGCAGCGCAAATTGATGCCATGTACGAATCTTCTCCTGAAACATTCGTGGTGAAGTAGATGGAATTTGCTCAACTGCCCGATTTTCCGTAACTTTGCACCTGAAATGAGAGACACTCATTCGAAATGTTTAATATTTTAAGGTAAAAAAGAATTATGTTAATTGGAAAAATGGGCGAGAATGCCGGGTTGGTATGGAACGCCTTGCAAAACGGTGCATTGAGCACAAAAGCCATCAAAAAAGCAACTAAACTGAAAGAAACTGAACTCAACCAAGCATATGGCTGGTTGGCAAGAGAAGGAAAAATAGCATTCAACGAAGTTGAAGGAGAACTTATCATCAACTTGATCTAATACCCCTTCTCATACTAATATCAAAATGCGGAGTTGTTACACAGATAACAACTCCGCATTATTTTTATTCTAAACCCCCAATTCCCTCTTGTAAATACTAACCTCCCTGTCGCCCTTTTCAGTTCTATTTAGACATACTCCTTTCAGCTCACTCCGCGCGTGTTCTATCATTTCCCATTTGTTTTTCTTGCAGATATACACTACCTTTTTTTGCCGGCTGCGGGCGTCCGCGATTGCGATGGTAATGTAGGTGGCGTAGGTGGGGCTGGCTACTATTGGTCGTCCACTCCTGATGGTTCAGGCAGCGCGTGTCTCCTTAACTTCAATCCTCATGAAATCTACATGTTCAACTACGATCGCTGCATCGGGCAATCCGTGTGTCTGGTTCAGTAATTAAATTTCGTCAGGTGTGTGCACATCGAAATTTGAAGGCATAAATTTTCTCGATTTTGTCTGAGTAAATGCTGCCCATTTATTCGTTGGGTGTGTTGGCATAACTCTTTTGCATTCAGGTACTAACTTCTTGGGTGTAGTTCATTTCTGCCAAACTCGGTAAAAATTATATAAATCCTTGCAAATTTAAAAAAAAGGTTGCAACTTCGTGGTTGATTTATAACACTTAAAAATAAAATCTATGGCAGAATTAGACAAAAGATATTGGATACATAGAATTAAAGGAGGTGAAAATGGTCTTGTGTTATCCTATCCGTTGCTATTTAACAACAATGTTTTAGCAACAGGTTGGGCAGAACTATCCACAGATGACTTTGTTAAGGCGTCTAAAAACAACTGGGATGAATTTCAAAAACAATTTGCTAATGAGTATGGATACATGCGAAATCGCCATAGCCTGTGGCGTTATTTAAGCATGAAAAAGGGGGACATTGTTGTGGTGCCTACTTGGGGGGAATTTAGCATATTTAAAATAGCGGATGATAATGTATATACCAATGAGTCTATACATCAATTACTTGCTTCAGATCAACTGATAGATTGGAATGGCAGTCTTGCTCAAGTGAAAGATGGTTATTTGTACGATGCAAACGGTAATTTTATTGACTTAGGATTCTATCGCCGAGTAGAACCTATATGTGCAAACTTACCTCGTCAAGAATATGCTGATCAAGCACTGTTCTCTCGTATGAAGATTATGCAAACCAATGCTGATATTTCTGATTTAGACGAAAGTGTTGAGGAAAGTATTAAACGTGCAAAAAACAAAAATCCGATATGCATTTACAAGGAATTGATGCAATGCACATTACCTGCTGCAAAAAAGATTATTAATGACTATGTACAGCATATAACTTATGAGGATTTAGTGGAAAAATACCTGAGGGCAATAGGCGCGAACGAAGTACTCAAACCTGCGCCAAATGAAAGTTCTACTGATGAAGGCGATGCTGATAGAGTGGCATATTTTGAGCAACTAAAAGTTGCAGTCATGGTACAAATTAAGAAGCATGATTATTCCACGGATGATTGGTCTGTAAATCAAATAGAATTGTATAAAAACAATCACATGAATCAAAACGAGGATTATAATGTACAATTATGGGTCGTTTCTAATGCGGAAGATTTCACCGAAGAAGCTAAGAGAAAAGCACAAGAAGCGAATGTTCGACTTATTAATGGTAATGATTTTGCAAAAATGATTTTAGATGTAGGACTGAAGCATTTTATGTAATCCCAGCCCATCTCGCTCAGCAAAACTCTACCCTAAGTTAGGGGCGCAAGCGAGATACCTGTAGAATTTACCTGTGCAATCATCTCGCATTCAGGAACTAATCGCACTATCGCTCCATGTAGGGAAGATTGCTCTTGTTTACCCGCAATTTTCACTTTTCAGTGTATCTACGTCATTCATCATTCCCGATACGACGGAGTTCTGAACAGAACAGGGGGTAGTCCCTATAGTGAGTGCAACGAACGTTCTGTAGTTCACTTCGTGAACGTCCAATCTTCACCGTTACCATACCGTTACCATTGCGTAGGATACACGTGGGATAAAGATACAAAACAGATAGGATCTAAATAAGATGGAGATAGGAAGAAAATAGGAAAAGGATAATAGCAACTTCTCAATAACGCATGAAATGTATTTTAACGTCATTCCGAAGTTGCTAATAAGGGATATTTGAAAACTACCCGATTCATTATCCCGCTGCCTCTGCCGTGTATGTTTGTACAAACAAAAAAGAAGAATCACCCTTTCAAGTGATTCTTCTTTGGTGACCTCGGAGAGGCTCGAACTCTCGACCCACTGATTAAGAGTCAGTTGCTCTACCAACTGAGCTACGAAGTCAACGCTTAATATTCATTGCAAATGCGGGTGCAAATATACAAACTTTTCTGAAAAACAACAACACAAAAGGCAATTTTTTTAAATGACGAACTCTATTATCGCTGTATCTTTGATTCACCTGCCTGATTAGATAGACTTTCTCTTGTCATTTTTTGATGAATACCTTGATGAATAGTTGCTGATGTCGGCAGTGCCTACTTTTGTATTCAAGACTAATTTACTACCTTTGTAAACTAAAACTAAAATCAAATATACAACAGTCAAGTAACGAATATAAACAATACATTACACCATGATAAAACCAACTTTATTTGTACTCGCTGCTGGAATGGGAAGCAGATACGGAGGACTCAAACAACTCGACGAGATAGGACCTTCGGGAGAAACAATCATGGACTACTCTGTCTATGATGCAATCAGAGCAGGTTTCGGAAAAATAGTATTTGTGATCAGAGAAACCTTTGCGGAAGATTTTAAAAATAAAGTACTCAGCAAATTTGAACATAAAATACCATGCGAAGTGTGTTATCAGGCAATTGATAAAATTCCACAAGGATACCCGGTTGACCCTAAAAGAGAAAAACCTTGGGGCACTAACCACGCTGTCCTCATGGGAAAAGAATGTATTCAAGAACCTTTTGCAGTCATTAATTCGGATGATTTCTATGGAAAAGAATCTTTCCAAATATTGGCTGATTACTTGAAAACACTGGAAGGAAAACAAAACCAATATTGCATGGTGGCTTATCACATTAACAATACACTTTCTGAAAGCGGAACAGTGAATAGGGGGGTGTGTCAATGTGATGAAAATGGATACTTGACAACGATTACGGAAAGAATACACATCGAGGAAAAAGCAGGACAAATTGTCTATCCCGACCAAGATGGACAAGATGTAGTATTGTTACCTGATACATTGGTCTCAATGAATATGTGGGGATTTACAACTGATTATTTCGAACATTCTGAACAACTCTTTCATATGTTCCTAAAAAAACATTCGGAAGAACTAAAATCGGAATACTACATCCCTACGGCTGTAAATACATTGATAGAACAAGGCACAATTAAATGTCAAGTGCTTGACACTCCATCAACATGGTGTGGAGTTACTTATGCAGAGGATAAACCGCAAGTGATAATGAAAATCAACGAACTGATAAGAAAGGGTGTCTATCCGGAAAGACTATTCTAAATAAAAATTCATAACCATCTAAAAACAGTAACACATACACTACTATATGGCAAAGATATTGGTTACGGGAGGAACAGGATACATTGGATCACATACAGTGGTTGAACTATTGCAGAATGGAAATGAGGTAATTATCGTAGATAACTTGTCTAACTCCAATGTGCAAGTTCTTGAAGGTATATACAAAATAACGGGAATTAATCCTGCATTCGAAAATGTTGATTGCACTGATTATGTGCAGATGGAACGTGTCTTGAATAAATACCCAAATATAGACGCAGTAATACACTTTGCAGCAAGTAAAGCAGTGGCAGAGTCTGTGGAAAAACCACTTATGTATTACAGAAATAATCTCCTCTCTCTGATTAATTTGTTGGAACTAATGCTCAACTACAAGATACCTAATATCGTTTTTTCTTCTTCTTGTACAGTGTATGGACAGCCCGACAAATTGCCTGTTGATGAAAAAGCGCCTATCAAAAAAGCAGAGTCTCCCTATGGTAATACAAAGCAGATTGCCGAGGAGATAATCACTGATTTGGCGGCTGCTAATAAACAACTTAAAGCTGTTGTACTGAGATATTTCAACCCCATAGGAGCACATCCAAGCGCACATATAGGGGAAATACCTAATGGAATACCTAATAACCTCATGCCCTACATTGCACAGACAGCTGCTGGCAAAAGAACAGAATTGAAAATTTACGGTAACGATTATAATACACCGGATGGTACTTGCATCAGAGACTATATTGATGTAGTGGACTTGGCAAAGGCACATCTGGCAGCACTGACACATCTGCTCAATAATAAACAGGAAAAACAAGTGGAAGTGTTTAATGTCGGAACGGGTAGAGGACTCTCTGTGCTCGAAATGCTTACTACCTTCCAAGAAGTAAACAAACTGAAAGTACCACACAAAATTGTAGCAAGAAGAAAAGGTGACATAGAACAAGTATGGGCTGACCCTACGCATGCTAACAACACACTACAATGGAAAGCACTCACACCTCTGACGGAAACATTGAAAAATGCATGGAAGTGGGAGCAAAATCAAAAAAAATAGACACCTGAAAAACACACGTATATATGAATAAAATTTTAGCAACAATGGCATTAGTAGCCGCAATCACTGCTTGTACTACAACACAAGACAACACGCAAATCATATCAAAAAGCAATAGAGTTGTAGAAAATAGAAAAATGACTCCTGAACTGCTATGGTCGTTCGGACAATTGTCTGACGCACAGGTTTCACCTGATGGCACCAAAGTGTGCTACGGAGTTAGATACAATGACATCCCACAGAATAAAGGCAACAGAGAAATATTTGTGTGCAATATTGATGGTACACAAAATGCCCAAATAACACATTCTGCAGAAAGTGAATATGGTGCTAAATGGGTGAGAAACGGACAGAAAATTGCCTATATGAGTGCAAAAAGTGGAGAAATGCAAGTCTGGGAAATGAACCCCGACGGAACACAACCACAACAAATAACACAACACCCCGGTGGTATCGCAGACTTTAAATATTCTCCTGATGAAAATTACATTCTGGTAGTGGCAAATGTTAAATATGGATTGACTACCCAGGATAGACATCCTGACCTGGATAAAACCACAGGCATAGTAGTGGATGACCTGATGTATAAACATTGGGATGAATGGGTCACTTCTGTTCCACACCCATTCTTATATAAGTTGGAAAATACTGCTGTGGGTACTGCAGTTGACCTCTTACAGGATGAACCATATGAAGCACCTATGAAACCATTCGGAGGGGTTGAGCAAATTGCATTCTCTCCTGATTCAAAGAAAATCGCTTATACATCACGCAAAAAAACAGGATTGCAATATAGCGTATCTACTGACTCTGATATCTATTTGTATGATATAGAGACAAAAGAAACTGTCAACTTGTGTAAAGATTTTGATGGGGAAGATAAAAATATGGGATATGACATCAACCCAGCATTCTCTCCGGATGGAAGCAAAATCGCATGGTTAAGCATGAAAAACGATGGCTATGAAAGCGATAAAAATCGCCTGTATATCATGGACCTCGATACAAAATTGAAAGCGGACTTTACTGCTGCATTTGACCAAAGCATTTCTTCTTTCGTATGGGCAAAGGATGCTCAGTCTATCTATTTCATCAGTTGCTGGCATGCTACAACACAAATTTATAACATAAATGTGATGAGCAAGCAAATAGCAAAGATTACTGAAGGACAACATGACTATGAGTCTGTTGCACAAACTGCAAATGGACTCCTCGGTGTTCGTCACAGCATGAGCATGCCTAATGAAATTTATGCGATTAATGAACAAACAGGAGAACAAACACAAATCACATTTGAAAACAAACATCTCTTGGACCAAGTGGACATGGGAAAAGTAGAACCCAGATGGCTCACAGCTACAGATGGTAAGCCTTTACACACATGGGTAATATTTCCTCCTGACTTTGATCTTAATAAAAAATATCCGGCTCTTCTTTATTGCCAAGGTGGACCGCAAAGTCCGGTTAGCCAATTCTGGAGCACAAGATGGAATATGCAAATAATGGCGGCAGCAGGATACATTGTTGTGGCTCCTAATAGAAGAGGATTGGATGGATTTGGAGAAGAGTGGAATGCTGCGATTAGTGGTGACTATGGCGGACAATGTATGAGAGACTTGCGCACAGCAATCGATGAAGTGGCTAAAGAATCTTATGTTGACGAACAACGCCTAGGATGCGTGGGTGCAAGTTTCGGTGGATACTCTGTCTATTGGATGGCCGGACATCATGAAAAAAGATTCAAGGCGTTCATCGCACATGATGGTATCTTTAATATGGAACAACAATACTTGGAAACAGAAGAAATGTGGTTCGTAAATTGGGATATGGGCGGAGCATATTGGGATAAGGATAATCAAATAGCGCAAACTACATTTGCTAATTCTCCACACAAATTTGTTGACAAATGGGATACACCGATTCTTTGTATTCATGGTGAAAAAGACTACAGAATATTGGCATCACAAGGGATGAGTGCCTTTAATGCAGCAAAACTCAGAGGCGTGCCAGCGCAACTTCTCATCTATCCTGATGAAAACCACTGGGTGATACAAATACAAAATAGCATCTTGTGGCATAGAACATTTATTAGCTGGTTGGATAAGTGGTTGAAGGAATAACGGCATGATTTTTGAAAAAATATAAACCCAAACATATATAATTATAAAACAAAATGAAAAAAATATTTTCCTTGATTACGCTTGCAGTAAGCATGATGGCTTGTGATATTATCCCCGAGGGAGATAGAATTAAACCTGTACAACCGGTAGATAGTCAAAAGCGTATTTTGCTTACTGAATTCACAGGTATGAAATGTGTGAACTGCCCAAGAGCAGCGGAATTAGCACACTCACTCTTAGAAACATATCCTGAAAATATAGTTGTGGTGGCAATGCACCCGGCAAGCAATTCCTTCACACAACCTTTTGATGATATTTATGATTTGCGCTGTCCTGAAGCGGATGAATATTATAAGTACTTCGGAGGAGCGCCGACTACATCATTCCCAAAGGGTGTTTTTAACTGGAAAAAATACAACAATCTCTATCTTCAAAATGATGGAAACTGGGAAGCTTTGATGACGGCTGAACTTAATGCGATGCCGGAAGTCCTTGCAGCAATAGAAACTTCTGTTATCCCACAAAAAGCTGAAGGCGTGGCAGATGTAAAGGTGACTATCACTGCACAAACGGATGTTATGAATGCTGCATTGGTACTCATGATTACGGAAGATGGAATTATCGCACCACAAGCATTCTCGGAAGGTGAACAACATGACTATGAACATAATCATGTCTTGCGTACTGTCCTCAACGGAACATGGGGAGAAAATATCGCACCTATCCAAGCTGGTGATACATGGGAAAAAGAACTTACATGTGGGTTTGATGAAAACTGGGATATGCAAAATTGCAACATTGTGGCAGTATTGATTGACATTGATACGCATGAAGTAATCAATTGTGTGGAAACTCCTGTAGTGGGCGATCAACCTACTTGTGTGGAATTTACATTGCGCGACCTGGAAGGCAATATCCTAAAAGAAGGTGACACACTTCGTGTTGCTAAACCTTATGAGGCTGGTAAAGTAACTTCATTGCAAATTGATGGTAGAGTGGAATGTGCTGAACCGATTTATGTTACTGTTGCAGTGAAAGAACCGGCTGAGTTCGCTAAACAAACTTTCTGTACTGGAATGTTGTGTGTGCCTGCTTCTGAAACCTATCAACTTAACAATGGTTCGTGGTATGGACACTACGATGCTGATGCTCCGGGAGAATATGTGATAGACTACACTTTCCACGATGAAAAGGGCGACCATAGCACAAAGCTGACGCTCGTATATGAATGTCTGGCACAATAAAGTCTTGCATAAAACAAAACAATACCCCTCCCCGAATCCAACAAAAGTCGTAGAAACTTGTTAGTGTAAAAAAAAGACAGTATGAATGAATTGGGATTACAAACTGTAAAACAAAAATTCGGAATAATAGGCACTTCACCTGCACTCCACAGAGCTCTTGACGTGGCAGTGCAGGTAGCACCTACTGATCTGTCTGTGCTGATTACGGGGGAAAGTGGAGTGGGAAAGGAAGTATTCCCGCAAGTAATACACGCTTATAGCCTGCGTAAACACGGACCTTACTTTGCTATCAACTGCGGAGCTATACCTGAAGGAACTATTGATTCTGAATTATTCGGACATGAAAAAGGCTCCTTCACCGGTGCTAACACGGAAAGAAAAGGATATTTTGAAGTGGCTGATGGAGGTACTCTCTTCTTGGATGAAGTGGGAGAACTGCCCCTGTCAACGCAAGCACGCCTGTTGCGTGTGTTAGAAACGGGTGAGTTTATTAGAGTAGGGGCTTCTAAAGTCCAAAAGACAAATGTGCGTGTTGTTGCTGCTACTAACGTAGATGTTATGCAAGCTGTCTCGGAAGGACGCTTTAGAGAAGACCTCTATTATCGACTGAATACAGTGCCCATCTCAGTGCCTGCACTCAGAGATAGAAAACAAGATATACCATTGCTGTTTAGAAAGTTTGCTGCTGATATATCGGAGAAATACCGAATGCCGCCACTGCGTTTGACGGATGAAGCAAGAGCAATGTTGTGTAATTATTATTGGAATGGTAATGTTCGACAACTGAAAAATGTGACCGAACAAATTTCAATCATTGAACAAAATAGAGAAATCACACCGGATATATTGAGACATTATCTCCCTGAGAATGAAATGGGACGTACACCAATGTTGTGGCAAAGAAACAATACCAAAGGTAAAACCTTCAATTCTGAAAGGGAAATTCTCTATGAGGTCTTGTTTGATATGAAAAAAGATGTGAATGACTTGAAAAAACTTGTTCATAACATTATTAATCAAAATAATATCTCACCGGAGGATATGCAACTTATCAAGCAGTATCCCGAAGAGACCACTCCTTATGCAACACCGGTCAGAACATTGCAACAGGTAAACACATCTGCCAAAAATGAGGAACACGATTCTCTGGCACACATAGTGGATGATCTTGACTATCAAGAGGCTGTTGAATATAATGAAAATGCAGATATTCAAGTGCAAGGCAACACATTGCAGGAGGTTGAGAAGGAGATGATTAGGCGTACATTGATTGAGAATAAAGGCAAGCGTAATGCGACGGCTGCCGCACTCAATATATCGGAACGTACACTCTATCGAAAACTGAAAGAGTATGATTTGTTTGAACCTAAAAAGAAAACCAACAAATGAAACCCAAATATTTGTGGAGGCTGATATGCGTCTTGGGAATCTTCTTGGGACTGAGTTGCACTGTGTCATATAAATTCAACGGGGCATCGATTGACTATTCTAAAATAAAAACCATTGCTATTGCCGACTTCCCAAATATCGCTGAGTCGGTCTATCCGCCTTTGGCTAATCAGTTTATGGAAGCATTGCGTGATATATATAGTCGTCAAACACGCTTGCAGATACTTAACAAAGGGGGTGACCTCGAACTCGAAGGCGAAATAGTTGGATATGACATTGCGCCAATGGCAATTAGTGCCGATAGTTATGCAGCGGAAACAAAACTTACTCTGACTGTCAAAGTGAGATTTACGAATAATGTTAATCCGGAGGATAGCTTTGAAAAACAATATTCTGCATCGCAAAACTTTGATAGTAGTCGAATGCTCACAGATGTGCAAGATGAACTCATTACCTTGATGACACAAGACATCACTGAGAGTATTTATAATGATACGGTAGCTAAGTGGTAACAATATGAGTATCGATGATTTGATGTTTCTTTTGCAACATCCGCAAGAACTTACTGACAAGCATACAACTGAACTTAAAGAAGCCCTGCAATACGCCCCCTATTGTGCCTCTCTGCGTGTGCTCTACTTGCGCTCGCTCTACATGACCAATAATTTGCACTACCCCCATGAGAGAAAAAAAACAGTGCTGTTTGCTGAGTCTCCTGCGGCTTTGGCTGAGGTGGTGATGGCGGAAAAAGCGGAGGAAAAAAAGAACAAAAGAACCTCCCAACACACGGGCGGATATTTTGATTGGGTCGAACAAATTGAAAGTGGTGAGTCTTCTGTTACTTCCCTGAAAGAACTAGCTGGAAGATTGCGTAAAGCAAGAGAAAGTATGCAGGAATCTTTGCCTTCTCCAAGTAAAAAACAAACGGAATTTAACGAACATGATTTGCAGACGGCCGTAAAAGATGGAAACTATGAGCAGGCTATCGTAATTTTGAAGCAATTAAATTTGAATAATCAAAAAAAAATCAGTTACTTTGCAGACCAATTACGGTTTCTTGAGAAATTAGTTGAATTCTCTAAGGAAACGACCGATAAACAGAGTGAAATAAATTAATAATTAACGTGATATGTATACTTTTTTTACAATTCTTATCGTAATTGCATCAATATTGTTAATCTTGATTGTTTTGGTGCAAAACTCTAAAGGAGGAGGATTGGCTTCAGGATTCTCTTCATCTAACAACATTATGGGAGTAAGAAAAACTACTGACTTCCTTGAAAAAACAACATGGATTTTAGCAACTGCTGTAATCTTATTGTCTATCTTGGCTGTGGGAGTTAAATCAGGGGATACCTTGGTGAATGAATCTCAAATCAAAGAACAAGTGTTAGAACAACAAGAAGCAATGCAAAACGCTGCTGCTACTCCTGACTTTAGCGAACAAGCTGAAGGTGAAGAAACTGCAGAATAAGATTTGTTTGATAATGTATAGCCGGCGAGATATTAATCTCGTCGGCTATTTTAATGATAACTAAAGACTATCCCCCTCCCTCCTTCTACATGCAACAAGAACAGATAGAAAGAAGAAAATTAGAAGCTAAAGTAAATGCACGCTTTCGCAAGGCTCTCTGTGATTATGCCTTGATAGAGGATAATGACAGAATCTTGATTGGATTATCTGGAGGAAAGGATTCTCTCGCACTACTACAACTCTTAGGAAAACAAGCGCAGATCCATGTCCCCAAAATTGAGGTAATGGCAGCGCATGTTTCTGTCACAAATATTGGATATCAGGTGGACCTGCAATATTTGCAGGAACAATGCGATAAGGTGGGGGTTAAATTCCATCATTTTACCACTGACTTTGATGAGACAATTGAACCTGATAAGTCCAAATGTTTCATCTGTTCTTGGCAACGCCGAAAAACCCTCTTTAAGGCTGCCCAAACCTTAAATTGTAATAAGATTGCATTAGGCCACCACATGGATGACATCGTGGAAACCCTCTTGCTGAATATGGTTTATCAAGGCACAATGGGTACAATGCCTCCAAAACTGAAGATGGATAAGTTTGACCTCACCATCATTCGACCTCTATGCCTGAATTTTGAACAAGACCTTAAGCGATGGGAAACCTACCAAGAATATAAGCAGCAAATCAAAACCTGCCCTTTTGAAAAGGAATCCTCACGCACTGACGTGAAAGAGCTCTTGGAGACGCTTAAACAGCAAAATCCTAACGTCCTGCAGACGATTTGGCGCTCCATGGAGAATGTGCGAACTCAATATTTGCCACATAAAATAACAAATAAGGAAGTGTATAACAACTAAATTCACACACACACAATGAAAGGACTCTACAGCATATTATTGCTCATTATATCGAATGTCTTTATGACCTTCGCATGGTATGGACACTTGAAACTTAAAGAGTTAAAATGGTTTGACGCGCTCCCGCTGATTGTGGTTATCGCAATTAGTTGGGGAATAGCTTTTTTTGAATATATCTTTCAAGTGCCGGCTAATCGAATTGGGTTTAGAGAAAATGGTGGACCTTTTAGCCTGATGCAACTCAAAGTAATACAAGAGGTTATCACGCTCACAGTCTTTACCATATTTTCTGTTACTGCCTTCAAAACGGAAACCCTGCGTTGGAATCACATCGTGGCTTTCCTGTTGCTGGTCCTTGCTGTCTATTTCATGTTTAAGAAATAAAGAAGATTGTTTGGAGGAATCAAGAAAATAATTTACTTTCGCAAACGTTAATTGTAGATAAAAAGAACTATGGTATATCGTTTTACTTTTATTTCTGATGAGGATGATGCCTTTGTAAGAATTATTGATGTGGATTCTGAAGCTACGTTTTTTGACCTGCATAAGGCTATACAAAAATCGGTTAACTTCAATGATGAACAAATTACATCCTTCTTCTTGTGTAATGATAATTGGGAAAAAGGACAGGAAATCACACTGATAGAAATGGACTCTTCTTCAGAATATGACAACCTTGTAATGGACTCTACAAGGATAGAAGAATTTATTTCTGAAGAGTCACAAAAGATATTCTATGTCTTTGATTCTCTCTTCGAACGTGGATTCTATGGTGAATTGACAGAAATTATCACTGGAAAAACGCTTGCTCAACCTCAATGTGTACAAGCTGAAGGTGATGCTCCTGTTCAAATGATGGAAGTTGATGTTTTGGCGGGAATGGATAAAACGTCTGGTTTTGATGCTGATTTTTATGGAGATTCTGATTATGATGTAGATGAATTGGATGAGGAAGGATTTGGAGGAATGGAAGATTTTGAATCGTTTCAAGATGACTCTATGTACTAAATAGTAACTTGCTGCTCATTACGCAATGAGCAGTTTGGATGTAGAGGAATTGCCACTCATGTTTGAGTTGTCATTCCTCTTTTTTTTATTCCTTCTCTCCCTTAGAGTGCTGCTCCATTAGCTTCGCAGAGCCCTCATGTGGTGACTTGGGTCTATTGGCAGTAAGGCAAAAATATAACAGTTGTATGTGTCCTGCTTTTGTTGTACCTTTGCATGAAAGACGCAAAATATATGCTGTTTGAAGAGTTACCATTAGAAGATGAAGTGCTGGATGGCTTACAGGCAATGAATTTTCATGAAGCAACCCCCATCCAAGAGCAAGCAATCCCTGTGATCATCGAGGGAAAAGATATTATTGCTTGTGCACAAACGGGTACAGGAAAAACAGCTGCCTTTATACTACCGCTTCTTAATAATCTTCTCGTAGATGATCATGAAGAAAATGCTCTGAATGCTATTATAATGGCTCCAACACGAGAATTGGCACAGCAAATAGACCAACAAATGGAAGGTTTTTCCTACTTCTTGCCTTTTTCCTCTGTGGCTGTTTATGGAGGTAATGACGGACAGGCATGGGAAGTGCAGAAGAATGGACTCACAAAAGGGGCTGATGTGGTGATTGCTACTCCGGGAAGACTGCTCTCTCACGTCAATCTCTATCCGATAGACTTTTCTCATGTGAAATATTTCATCTTGGATGAGGCGGACAGAATGCTGGATATGGGATTCTATGATGACATTATGCAAATCGTGAAAAGATTGCCTGCTAAGCGCCAAACCATTATGTTTTCTGCTACTATGCCGGAGAAAATTCGTGAGTTGGCACGCACTATTATGCATAATCCCGTAGAACTTAAGTTGGCTGTATCTATGCCTCCTGAAGCTATCACGCAGTCGGCGTATATATGTAAGGAGTCTCAGAAGTTCCAACTCTTGCAAACTCTGATCAAGGATAAACAAATGAACAAAGTGATTCTTTTTTCATCTTCAAAATTAAAGGTGAAAGAGATAAGCAAATCTTTGAGGCGAATGGGTGTGAAGGCGCAAGAAATGCACTCTGACTTAATGCAGGAACAGCGCAATATGGTCATGCATGAGTTCCGAAATAATAGGGTAGAGGTCTTGGTGGCAACCGATATAGTTTCAAGAGGAATTGATGTGGATGATATCCCATTAGTAGTCAATTATGACGTTCCGAGAGATGCTGAGGATTACATACACCGCATAGGACGAACGGCAAGAGCAGCCAACAGCGGACAGGCTGTTACATTAGTCTCGGAAGAAGATCAGCGCTACTTCAAGAGAATTGAAGACTTCCTGAAGAAAGAAATAACAAAAACTCCTCTTCCGGATGGAATGGAACAAGTCTTATATCAACCGGTGATGAAGAAAACGCATCACAAAAGCTTTGTCGGTCAGCGGCATAATAATCGTAAACACTTCTCTGCCAAGCAGCGAAATAGAAAGAATAATACAAAAACAACCAAAGATAAATAATAACTCATAAAATATAGGATGATGAACTTTGTAGACGAACTTACATGGCGTGGTATGGTGCATACAACAATGCCCGGCACCAAAGAACTTTTAGAAAAAGAAATGGTTACAGCATATCTCGGGATAGACCCGACGGCTGACTCTCTTCACATCGGACACTTGTGTGGTGTTATGATGTTGCGACATTTCCAACGTTGTGGACACAAACCGCTGGCTCTGATTGGTGGAGCAACTGGTATGATTGGTGACCCATCCGGCAAATCGGCTGAGCGCAATCTTTTGGATGAAGAAACGCTGCGACATAATCAGGAATGTATCAAGAAACAGTTAAGTAAGTTTCTTGACTTTGAATCGGATGCACCTAATAGTGCCGAACTGGTTAATAACTACGATTGGATGAAGGAGTTTTCTTTTCTTGACTTTGCTCGCACAGTGGGTAAGCACATCACCGTTAATTATATGATGGCTAAGGACTCAGTGCAAAAACGTCTCAATGGGGAAGCAAGAGATGGCTTGTCATTCACAGAATTTACTTATCAACTCCTGCAAGGGTATGACTTCTTGCACCTCTACACACATAAGAATTGCAAGCTCCAAATGGGAGGTTCAGACCAATGGGGCAATATCACTACAGGTGCAGAACTTATACGTCGTACTAATGGAGGTGAAGTTTTCGCATTGACATGTCCTCTTATCACCAAAGCTGATGGTGGTAAATTTGGTAAGACCGAATCAGGTAATATCTGGTTGGACCCACGCTATACATCGCCATACAAGTTCTATCAATTCTGGTTGAATGTGAGTGATGAAGATGCTCAACGCTACATTAAGATATTCACCTCTTTAGGACAAGAAGAAATCAATGCTCTCATTGAGCAACACCAACAAGCTCCACACTTGCGTGCGCTGCAAAAGCGGTTGGCTCAAGAAGTGACTGTGATGGTTCACTCGCAAGAAGCTTATGAGTCAGCTGTGGAGGCTTCTAATATATTGTTTGGTAATGCTACTTCCGATACCTTGAAAAAGATAGAAGAAGACACCCTGCTCGCAGTATTTGAAGGAGTTCCGCAATTCACACTCAAGCGTGATGACTTGCAGGAAGGCATTAAGATTATGCAACTCCTTACAGATAATGCACAAGTGTTCCCTTCTAAAGGTGAGTTGAGAAAATTGATTCAAAGTGGGGGCGTGAGCCTTAATAAAGAAAAAGTCACTGACCAAGAGATGCTTATATCTTCAGAACACTTGCTTAATGATAAGTATTTGCTTGTACAAAAAGGCAAGAAAAATTATTTTCTGCTGATTTTTGAATAAAAATTCTCAATTGATTTGGTGGAAACGGAAAATTGTTGTACCTTTGCACCGATTTCATAAGAATACTAGAGTTTGTCTCATGGTGTAATGGTAGCACAACAGGTTTTGGTTCTGTTTGTCTTGGTTCGAATCCAGGTGAGACAACAAAAAAAGAACGTCATTCCCGACGTTCTTTTTTTTGTTTGTTTCATTTTATTTCTCATCGGTGATACGTGGGCTTTAGTCGGGCTCAGTTGTTGTCAATCCTTATAAACCGCCTCAGTGATAAACTTATAATATATTCTCTAGTTCTTTGCAAAAATTGTGATAGTAATGTCTGTCTTCTTCCAATCTTTATCCTACGTGTCTGGTAGGTGTTAGGACGCTCACGATATGAGCTACAGGACGGCGGAGCCTACAGGACGTTCGTTTCACTCACTACAGGATGCTCGCTTCGCTTGCTACAGGTCGTTTACTATGTGAACTATAGGGAACTCGTTTCACTGGTTGGAGAGCATTAGTGTAACTTTTTACATAAAGAGACCCCCTCCGTTCCGCTCCGTGTACACTACGCTACACTCGTCCCCCTTGGAGCGGGGACAGTGCTTTTTTTAGTTAGTTTTGGATGAGGAGAGTTGTTAAAATGTGGTTGTTGAACTGGCTGGAGGATGGTGTTTCTTGTATATTTTTTGTTTTTGAGCTACCTTTTTTGTTGCTGCTACATATTTTTATCTTACGTGTATCCTACGTGTATCCTACGTGTATCCTACGTGTATACTACTTGTAT